>JAWLCV010000040.1:0-38140 GCA_041686955.1 Pseudomonadales bacterium | reverse complement strand
GACCGCCTCCAGCCAGAAGGTCGGCAGCCCCCGGACCTGGACCTCGGGCAGCCTGAGGGTCTGACCCAGCGCCATGCCGAGCGCCATGCTCATCACCGTATCGAAGCCGAGAATCCGCATGATGGCATCGTTGATGGTGGCCGCCGGCGGGTCGGGATTGTAGAAGCCGGAGTTGGCCCAGCCCATGATGCGGGCGGCGATGCTCGGATCCGTCTCGACGATCTCCACCAGATCGGCCAGGTCGAAATTCGGGTCCGCCTGCAGCGCCACGATTCGCCGGGCGGTCTCCGGCAACGGCGGAATGTGCAGGGTCTGGTCGATGCGCTCCTGCATGCGCTGGGCGGTGAAGCGCGAAAGCGAGCTGCCGATGGCGTCCAGATCGCCGGAGCGGTCCGGGGCGGTGGGGTCCGCGCTCACCGGGACGCAGAAGCGGGCGGTGGCGATCTCCCCCTCGGCCGTCAGGTCCGTGCTGCGCGCTCTCACGAAACTGCCGGGCTCCGTGGTAGCGAGCGCCAACTCACCCCGGCGGATCAGGCTCTCGTCCACCACCACCGGCACGCCGTACCAGCCGGGTATTGCCGAGGTCGGCTCCTCCACCCGGTAGTCCCGCGCCCGCAGCTCCCGGCCCGTGGCCGCCTGCAGCGCGTTCACGTCCACCAGCGCCCGGTGCGGCGCGATGACCTGCACCTCGCCCTGCCGGTCCCCCATGATGACCGCTCGCACACGGCTTTCCACGGGCGGGTTGGGGAACGGCCGCAGGGAGTGGTGCTGCTCCTCCGGTGCGGGCGTCGAGGGGGATGCCGGATCGAATACTGCCATGGTGACTCGATGATTGGGGTCTGGGTTCAGTATAAGTGCCGCCATCGCGGTCCATGGCCGCGGCGGCGGCCGGCTAAACGGAAATGTGACCGGTGTCCGCCGGCGCCCAGGCCCGCAGCAGGGCCTGGGCTTGCTCCGGGTCCTCGGCCAGCAGACGGTCGCCGCGGGCGACCGCTTCGCTGATCAGGTGGGCGTGACGCGAAAGGTCGGCGATGCGGAAGCTCTGTTCCCCGGTCTGGCGGGTGCCCAGCAGCTCACCGGGGCCGCGCAGCTCGAGGTCCTGCTCGGCGATGTGAAAGCCGTCCTGGCTCCGGCGTATCACCGCGAGCCGCGCGCGGGCGTTCTCTGCCAGCGGCGTCTTGTAGAGCAGAATGCAGTGTGAGCGCTTACTACCGCGGCCCACCCTGCCGCGGAGCTGGTGGAGCTGGGCGAGCCCCATCCGCTCGGGATTCTCGATGACCATGAGGGTGGCGTTCGGCACGTCCACCCCCACCTCGATCACCGTGGTGGCCACCAGCAGTTGGATGTCTCCCGCCGCGAACGCCGCCATCACCCGGCCTTTCTCTGTGCTGCCGAGCCGGCCGTGGAGCAGGCCCACGGTGTAGGACGGCAGGGCGCGGGTGAGCTCCGCCGCCGTGGTCTCGGCGGCGGCCAGGTCCAGGTGATCGGAGGCTTCGATGAGCGGGCAGACCCAGTAGGCCTGGCCGCCTTCGGCCAGCACCTGGCGCACGCTTTCCACGACCTGGGAGCGGCGCGAGTCGGCCACCACCCGGGTGTCGATGGGCGCTCGGCCCCGGGGCAGCTCGTCGATCACGGATACCGCCATGTCCGCGTACAGGGCCATGGTGAGGGTGCGGGGGATGGGGGTGGCGGTCATCACGAGCTGGTGGGGCATCGCTCCCTTGTTGCGCAGGGCCATTCGCTGATGTACGCCGAAGCGGTGCTGCTCGTCGATGATGGTCAACGCCAGATCGGCGAACTCCACGCCCCCCTGAAACAGGGCGTGGGTACCCACGGCCACCCGAGCCTCGCC
Organism: Pseudomonadales bacterium; assembly: GCA_041686955.1. Taxonomy (GTDB): domain Bacteria; phylum Pseudomonadota; class Gammaproteobacteria; order Pseudomonadales; family Azotimanducaceae; genus UBA7803. Next base: position 36,288 of record JAWLCV010000040.1, on the reverse strand, counting down.
GCTTGCGATCCGCTCTTCCACCTGACGCCGCTCCGCGGCGGTCTGGCTCCCGGTGAGCAACACCACCGATATGCCGAGCGGCTCGAGCCAGGCGGAGAAGTTGAGGTAGTGCTGCTCCGCCAGGATCTCCGTGGGGGCCATGAGTGCCGTCTGGGCGCCGTGCTCGGCGGCGCGGATGGCGGCGAACGCGGCGACCACGGTCTTGCCCGAGCCCACGTCCCCCTGCACCAGGCGCAGCATCGGGACCGCGCCCGTCAGGTCCTCCAGCACCTCCCGCACCACGCGCCGTTGAGCGCCCGTGAGCTCGAAGCCCAGCCGTTCCAGCAGCCGGCGTCCGAGCTGGTGTGCCCGGGGCAGTGGTCGCGTAGTCTGGCGGGCTCGGTCGCGCTGCCGGTGACGCATGATCAAGTAATAGGCCGTGAGCTCGTCCACGGCGAGCCGCGCCTGAACCGCGGCGATGTCGTCGGCGGTGGCGTCTGCCGGCGGCTGGTGAAGGTAGAGGAACAGGGGATACGGCGAGCCGGGATCCAGAGGCCAGGGCAGGCCCTGAAGCTGGGCGGTGAGCGCGCGCAACCGGTTCTGGCCGAGGCCGCGGGTCGTGGGGTAGACCGGGGTGAGGCCGCCTTCCAGGGGCGGCGGCGGTCCCTCGAAGACGCGATACTCGGGATGCGCCATCTCCAGGCCCTTGGGCCCGAGCCGCACGTCGCCGAAGGCGCGAATCCGCGCACCGGGCCGGACGCCCGCCTGCTGCCGGGCGGAGAAATGGAAGAAGCGCAGGCCGATGAACCCGCTGCCGTCGGTGACGGTCACCAGCCAGGTTCGCCGGCGTCCGAAGCTCACGCGGGAGTCCACCACCTCCCCCTGCACCAGGCACGACTGGTCCGCCCGCACCTGATTCAACGGCACGATGCGGCTGCGATCCTGGTAGCGTAGCGGTAGATGGGTGAGCAGATCGCCGAGCCGGAATATGCCGAGGCGTGCGAGCTTGTCGCGCAGACCCGGCCCGACGCCTTTCAGGGACTCCACCCCGCGATCCCTGAGGGCGTTCTCGCGATCGGCCACGCCCGCGGCGTCGGCCGCCGAGGTCACCGCGCCGAGGCAGCCATCACGGCTTCCACCTCCACGGCGGCGCCGCGCGGCAGGGCCGCGACCCCCAGCGCCGCGCGGGCGGGATAGGGCTCGGTGAAGCGTTCTGCCATGACCCGGTTGACGGTCTGGAAGTTCTCCAGATCGGTGAGATACACGGTGAGTTTCACCAGGTCGGCCAGGGTGCCGCCGGCGGCCTCGGCCACCGCGGCGAGGTTGTCGAACACCTGACGGGCCTGGGCCTCCACGTCCCCCGGGACGAGCTCCATGGTCTCCGGGTCCAGGGCGATCTGGCCCGAGAGGAACACCAGGTCCCCCACCCGCACGGCCTGGGAATAGGGGCCGATGGCGGCAGGGGCGCGCGGGTCGTGGATTGGCTGAAAACGGCGCTCGGTCATGGTGGACCCGATCCTCCAGGGTTAAGAGTTGATCCGGCTGATGCTGATGATATCGCCCGTGGCCCGCAAGCGGCGCATCACCCGCGCCAGGTGGTTGCGGTTGCGTACCGAGACGTCGAGGCTGATGCTGGTCACTTCGGCGTTGCGCTCCTCCACGTTGATGGCTTCCACCCCGGCATCCGCTTCGGAGACGGCGGCGGCGATGGTGGCGATGATGCCCTTCTTGCGGTGCACGTCCACCCGCAGGAAGGTGAGGAACTCCGCCTTGGTGGCGGCCGCCCAGTGTGCGGGGATGATGTCCCGCCCGCCGCGTTTGCGGCGGATCTCGACCATGTTGGGGCAGGTCTCCACGTGCACCACGAAACCCCGTCCCGGGGTGATGTGGCCGACGATGGGGTCGCCGGGAATGGGGCCGCAGCAGCGGCCGTAGTTGATGACCAGCCCTTCGCCGCCACGGATGGCCACGGGACCGCCGCTTTCCACGGTGATGCCCGGCGTGTTGGGGTCACCGGCCGCCAGCAGTTGCTGGGCCACCACGTACGCCATGAGCTCGCCGTTGCCGATGGCAGCCAGGAGCTCGTCGAGCTTGCGGACCCCGAACTCCTTGAAGACCCGGCGCAGACGCCGGAAGTCCAGGTCGTTGATGCTCTTGTCCGCGCTGGCGAGCGAGCGGTTCAGAAGGCGCCGGCCGAAGGCGATGGAATCGGCCGCCTGCTGCACCTTGAGCGCTTGCCGGATGCCCGTGCGCGCTTTGCTCGAAACCACGAAGGTGAGCCAGTCCGGGTTGGGTCGCGCTTCCGGTGCGGTGATGATCTCCACGCTCTGCCCGCTCTGGAGCTGCTGGGACAGGGGCGCGAGATTCCGGTCGATGCGGCAGGCCACGCAGCGGTTGCCGATGTCCGTGTGCACCGCGTAGGCGAAATCCACGGCGCAGGCGCCCCGGGGCAGCTCCATGATGTGGCCCTTGGGGGTGAACACGTAGACCTCGTCGGGGAACAGGTCGATCTTCAGGCTCTCGATGAACTCCAGCGGGTTGCCCGCCTTCTGCTGGAGGTCGAGGAGATCGCGCACCCACTGGCGGGCGCGCTGCTGGCTGCTCTGGAAGTCGCTCTCGGCCGACTTGTACAGCCAGTGGCCGGCGATGCCGTTCTCCGCTACCGCCTCCATGTGCGCAGTGCGGATCTGCACCTCGATGGGAACCCCGTGCATGCCGAACAGGGTGGTGTGCAGCGACTGGTAGCCGTTGACCTTGGGAATGGCGATGTAGTCCTTGAAGCGGCCCGCCACGGGCTTGTACAGGTTGTGCACCACCCCCAGGGCCCGGTAGCAGTCGTCCACCTGCTCCACCACCACGCGGAAGCCGAACACGTCCATGATCTCGGCGAACGACTTGTGCTGGGTCTTCATCTTCCGGTAGATGGAGTACAGGTGCTTCTCGCGGCCGTGCACCTGGACCTTGATGCCCTCCTGTGCCAGGGCGCCGTCGATGGACTTCCTGAGCTCCTCCATCAGTTCCTTGCGGTTGCCCCGGGCGGCCTTCACCGCGCGCTCGATGCGGTCGGCGCGCAGCGGATACAGGGCCCGGAAGCCCAGCTCCTCGAACTCCACCTTGATGTGATGAATGCCCAGCCGGTTGGCGATGGGTGCGTAGAAGTCCAGCGTCTCCCGGGCGATGCGCTTGCGCTGCTCGTTGGACATGACGCCGATGGTGCGCATGTTGTGCAGCCGGTCCGCCAGCTTCACCACGATCACCCGGATGTCCTTGGCCATGGCCATGGCCATCTTCTGGAAGTTCTCGGCCTGGGCCTCGGCCCGGGTACGGAAGATGGTGGACAGCTTCGACACGCCGTCGACGATCTGCGCCACCGATTCGCCGTAGCGCTCCACCACGTGGGCCTTGGCCACGTCGGTGTCCTCGATGACGTCGTGAAGCAGCGCCGCGATCAGCGTCTCGTGATCCATGCGCATGTCGGCGAGAATGTTGGCCACCGCCAGGGGGTGGCTGATGTAGGGGTGGCCCGTGCGCCGCCACTGGCCTTCATGGGCCGTGGCGGCGTAGTCGTAGGCGTCCCGCACCAGGGCGATCTGGGCGGGCTCGAGGTAACCGGCCAGCTTGGCGCCGAGGTCGTCGATGGAGACCGGATTGGCGACGGAGGGGTGCTTGGCCTGCTCGGCCAGACGGGCGACGAAGTAGGATTCGTCCTGGCCCGACCGACCGTTCGATTTGCGGCGTTTCGGGCGCGCCGGCCCCTGCTGGGAAGCGGCGCTCTTGGCGGAAGGCGGCGTTCGGCCCGCGACCGGCCCGCGGCCGGATTTCCCCGGCCGGGCGGTGTGCTTAGACGTCGCGGGCTTCGTCATCTCCTATGCCGAAAGTTACTTCCAACCGTTCATCCTCGGTGGAGGCATCCTGCTCGTCAAGCATTTCCTCGTTGATCAGCCCGGCGGCGATTTCCCGCAGAGCGATGACCGTGGGCTTGTCGTTTTCCTCGGGTACCAGGGGCTCCACCCCGAACCGGCGCATCTGGCGCGCCCGGCGGGTCGCCAGCATCACGAGCTGGAATCGGTTGTCCACGTGGTCGAGGCAGTCCTCCACGGTGATGCGTGCCATCGAAGGTTTCCTGTGGGTGGTTCTGGGGAGCGCGCGAGTCTAGCGGCATGGCGATGCGGTTGCAAGGCGCCGCCCGGCCATGGGAAGCGGCCGGCTCACTGATCCTGCAGCAGACTCCGGAGCAGGGGCGCCAGCCGCGTCTGTTGTCGGTGCAGCCGCAGCCGCTCCGCCCGGACGATGCATCCCAGCTCGTCCAGGGCCAGCCCGAAGTCGTCGTTCACCAGCAGGTAGTCGTAGTCGCGATAGTGGGACATCTCCCAGCGGGCTTTGTCCAGGCGCTGGCGGATGACCTCGGCGTCGTCTTCGCCACGGCCGTCCAGGCGCCGCTCGAGGGCTTCCGTGGAGGGGGGCAGGATGAAGATGCTCACCGCCTCCGGGTAGCGCTGCCGCACCTGGGCCGCGCCCTGGAAATCGATTTCCAGGATCACGTCCCGGCCGCGGTCGCGTTCGGCGTCCACGGCGGTGGCCGAGGTGCCGTAGTGATTGCCGAACACCTCGGCGTGCTCGAGGAAGTCCCCGGCATCCGCCATGGCCCGGAATCGCTCCGGGGTGACGAAATGGTAGTTCACGCCGTCCTGCTCCCGCGGCCGGCGCGGCCGGGTGGTGTGGGATACGGAAACCACGAGGCGGGGATCGCGCTCGAGCAGTGCGGCGACGAGGCTCGTCTTGCCGGCCCCTGAGGGGGCCGAGACGATGAGCAGCATGCCGCGGTCGGTGTCCTCGGCGGTGCTCATTCCAGGTTCTGCACCTGCTCGCGAATCTGCTCGATCAGCACCTTGAGCTCCACCGCGCGCTGCGACGTCTGCGCGAGCACCGACTTGGCGCCCAGGGTATTGGCCTCGCGATTGAGCTCCTGGGTGAGGAAATCCAGCCGACGGCCGTGGGGCCCGGGGCCGCGCAGGCAGGTGCGGACCTCCTCCACGTGAATGTCGAGCCGGTCCAGCTCTTCCGCCACGTCCGCCCGCTGCGCCAGCAGCGCCACTTCCTGTTCGAGGCGTTCAGGTGCTACGGAGGCGCTGAGCTCCTCGAGCCGCGCCTGGAGCCGTTCTCGAACCTGCTGCGGCACCGCCGCGGCGATGCCCTTCACCTCCTCCACCAGCCGCTCCATGTCGTCCAGGCGGGCGACGATGGTGTCGCGGAGCTGCCGGCCTTCGCGCTGGCGGTGCGCGATGAGCTGGGCCAGAGCTTCCTCGAACAGGTCCCGGACCGGCTCCGTCAGCGTTTCCGGATCCAGTTGCCCCTGATTGCAGAGCATCCCCGGCCAGCGCAGCAGGTCCAGCGCGTTGGGCGGCGCCATCTCGGGGGCATCCCGGCGCATCTGCTCGAGGATGGCGAGCACCTGCAGCAGCAGGGGCCGGTTGAGCTCCAGGGCGCCGGCCTCGCCGCTGGCGTCCACCTTCAGGGTGCAGTCCACCTTACCGCGCTTGAGATGCGTCCTCAGCAGCTCGCGCAGCCCGTGCTCGAGGCCCCGAAGCGACTCGGGCAGGCGGATGTGCGGCTCGAGAAAGCGGTGATTGACGCTCTTCAGCTCCCACGCGAGCACCAGGCCGTCCACTTCCTGCTGGGCGCGGGCGAAGGCGGTCATGCTGTGAACCATGGGTGCGACGCGTTCCGGTGTGTGGCGGCGAAATTCTACCCCCTTCCGCGGGCTCACGTCCCCGCGGCCCTCGATCCCCTATAATGGCCCCTCCCCTCAAGAGAGAGCAGCCCATGGCAGTGCAACGTCCCAGCGGACGCGCGCCGGAGGAAATGCGGCAGGTTCACTTCACCCGGGGCTTCACCAAGCATGCGGCGGGTTCGGTGCTGGTGGAGTTCGGCGACACCAAGGTCATCTGCACCGCCAGCGTGGACGACTCCGTGCCCCCGTTCCTGCGCGGCCGGGGCGTAGGCTGGATCACCGCCGAGTACGGCATGCTGCCGGGGGCCACCCACACGCGCAGCGATCGGGAAGCGGCTCGGGGCAAGCAGGGCGGCCGCACGGTGGAGATCCAGCGGCTCATCGGCCGCTCCCTGCGGGCGGCCGTGGACATGAAGGCCCTGGGCGAGCGCACCGTCCGCATCGACTGCGACGTCATCCAGGCCGACGGCGGCACCCGCACGGCGTCCATCACCGGCGGCTGCGTGGCCCTGGCCGATGCGTTGCGACGGGTCGGCGTTCAGGAGGCGTTCAGGGAGCTCGTGGCATCCGTATCCGTGGGTATCTGGAAAGGTGAGCCGGTGCTGGATCTGGACTACGCGGAAGACTCCTCGGCCGAGACGGACATGAACGTGGTGCGCGTGGAGTCCGGCGGGTTCATCGAGATCCAGGGCACGGCCGAGGCCGCACCCTTCGACGACGCTGACCTCGCCGGCATGCTCGCCCTGGCGCGGCACGGGACCGACGAGCTCATCTGCGCCCAGCGGGCCGCCCTGGAGCAGTCGTGAGCGCCGCGCCGGTGGATACCGCGGCCCTGGTTGCGCTCCTGGTGGATGCCGGGGTACTGCGGTTCGGCGACTTCGTGCTGAAGTCCGGGCGGCGAAGTCCGTATTTCTTCAACCTCGGCGCGCTGCACGGGGGCGCCGAAATTCAGCAGCTCGCGGAAGGCTACGCGGCGCGCATTCGCGCCTCGGGGCTCGAGTTCGACGTGGTATTCGGTCCGGCATACAAGGGCATTCCGGTGGCGGTGGCGACGGCGGAAGCGCTGGCGCGGGGCGGCCGGGACGTGGCTTGGGCTTTCAACCGCAAGGAGGTGAAGGACCACGGCGAGGGCGGCGCCTTCGTCGGCGGCGACGTTTCCGGGCGCGTGCTCCTGGTGGACGACGTGCTCACTGCCGGTACGGCGGTCCGCGAAGCGGTGGGGCTCATCCGCCAGGCTGGAGGCACCTTGGTGGGGGTGGTCATCGCCATGGATCGACAGGAGCGGAACGCCGACGGCACCACCGCCGTGGCCGCCCTGGCGGCCGAGCTGGGCGTTCCGGTGCTGAGCCTGCTGACCCTCGAAGATGTGATCGGGTACCTTGACGCCCGAGCGGGGGAGAACAAAGATCAGGCCGCGCTCCGCGAGCGGATCCGGCAGTACCGCGAAGCCTACTGTGTCCGCTGAGCACGGCGCCCAAGCGATGGACGGTACATGAAGACACTCACCCACCTCCGCCTCGCCGCCGCTGCCTTCTTGTCGACGTGGCTGCTGGCGGCATCGGCCGCCGACAGCGTCATGTTCAAGTTCACCGATCACCGGGGCGACGTGGTGTACTCCTACACGCTGCCTCCCGGCCAGGCCCGCCTCGGCTACGAGAAGGTGGACGTGAGCACGGGCCAGGTGGTGGAGTCGGTGGCGCCTCAGCTGCCGCCGGAAGAGCTGGCCGAGCAGCTCCGCAGGGAGCAGGCGCTGGACGCGTGCCGCGCGGAGCTCGCCCGTCTGCATGCACTCTACGGTTCCGAGCAGGACATCGCCTACGCGGAGCGGGAGGCGCTGGATTCGCTCGACCGCCGCATCGCCCAGATCCAGGGCAACCTGGCCCTGGCCCGCCAGGAGCAGGAACGGTTGAGCGCCCGCGCGGCGGATGCGGAGCGGGCCGGCCGCCCGGTGTCCCAGAGCCTTATCGACAAGCTCCAGCGCAGTCAGTCCCAGATCCGCACCCTGATGCAGGAGGTGGAGCAGCGCCGCGCGGAGCAGGGCGAGGCCCGGAGCCGCTACGCCCGGGAACTTCAGCGATTCAGGGACGGCGACTGCGAGATCTGAGCGCCGGGCTGCTACGCGCCGAACACCGCCCGTTCCAGCGCGGTCCATTGCTCCTCCCACCCCGCCGTGGGGAGCGCCCGGAACTCGCTGCGCACGAACTGGTTGATGCGTCCCTCGGTGGCGGACAGCAGCAGGTTCGCCGCCGCGGTGCTGCCGAGCTCCGGCGCCGGTACCCGGGTCAGGGCCCACTCCCGCAGGATCATCCGCAGCTGGGTCTCCAGACGGTCGAAGAGCTGACGGATGCGGCTGCGCAGCCGATCCGTCTCCCCCAGCAGGGCATCGCCCACCAGCAGCCGCGCCATCCCGGGGTTGCGCTCCGCGAAGGACAGCATGAGCCACAGGATCATGCGGCAGCGGCGCTCTGCGGTGGGCTCTTCCGAGAGGATGCGTTTGATGCGGGAGAACAGGCTCTCCTCGATGAACTCGATGAGGCCCTCCAGCATCTTGGCCTTGCTGGGAAAATGTCGGTAGAGGGCCGCCTCGGACACGCCCACCTGCCCGGCAAGGGCCGCGGTGGTGATGCGGCTGCCCGGGTGGGTTTCCAGCATGAGCGCGAAGGCCTGGAGGATTTCCTGCCGGCGGTTGCTCCTAGGGGCCATCCGTTGCGGGCTCCGGTTCCAGCGTGATCTTGGTGCCGATGCCGGCGTCGGTGAAGATCTCGATGAGCAGCGAGTGCGCGATGGTGCCGTCGATGATCTGCACGCTTCCCACCCCGCCCCCGAGGGCGTCCAGGGCGCACTGGGTCTTGGGCAGCATGCCCTCGTTGATGGTGCCGTCGGCGATGAGCGACTCCACCTCGGCCGCGCACAGGCTCGGAATCGGCGTCCCCTGGGCATCGAGAATGCCGGGGCGGTTGGTCAGCAGGATCAGCTTTTCCGCGTGCAGCGCTTCGGCCAGGCGCCCGGCCACCAGGTCGGCGTTGATGTTGTAGGACTCGCCCGACTCGCCCACGCCGATTGGGGCGATCACCGGGATGAAGTCGTTGCCGGTGAGCGAGGCGATGATGCCCACGTTCACCTGGGCCACCTCGCCCACGTGTCCGATGTCGATGATCTCCGGGGCCGTCAGCGCCGGATCCGACCGCCTGAGAGTCAGCTTGCGCGCCCGGATGAGGTTGCCGTCCTTACCCGTGATCCCCACGGCCCGGCCGCCGTGCTGGTTGATCAGCGAAACGATCTCCTGATTCACGAGCCCTCCCAGCACCATCTCCACCACGTCCATGGTCTGGGCATCCGTCACCCGCATGCCCTCCACGAATCGGCTGGGGATGTTCAGGCGGGCGAGCAAATCGCCGATCTGCGGCCCGCCGCCGTGCACCACCACCGGATTCATGCCCACCAGCTTCAGCAGAACGATGTCGCGGGCGAAGGTGTTCTGCAGGCGCTCCTCCACCATGGCGTTGCCGCCGTATTTGATGACCACCGTGGAGCCGTGATAGCGGCGGATGTAAGGCAGTGCTTCGGTGAGCACGCTGGCGATGTTGCGCGCCTGGTCGTCGGAGATCTGCATGGGCTAGTTGAACCGCAGCGCCGGATCGATGGCCGAGAGCTGCTCCTGGAACAGCGCCTTGATGCGGTCGAGGGCCTCCTGGGAGTCCGCTTCGAAGCGCAGGGACAGCACGGGGCTGGTGTTCGAGGGGCGAACGAGCCCCCACCCGTCCGGGTAGTCCACCCGCAGGCCGTCGATGGTGGTGATGGTGCCGGTGCCGAAATCACCGTCGATGGACAGGCGCTGGATGATCTCGAACTTGGCCTGCTCGGTGGTCTGAATCTTGATCTCCGGCGTGCTGTAGGTGACCGGGAGCTGGGCGACCATCTCGTCGAGGGTCTCGGCCGCGCCGCCCAGGATCTCCAGCAGCCGGGCTGCGGAGTAGAGGGCATCGTCGAAGCCGTACCAGCGCTCGCCGAAGCAGATGTGGCCACTGAACTCGCCGGCCAGCAGGGCGCCCGTCTCCTTGAGCTTGGCCTTGATGTGGGAGTGTCCGGTCTTCCACATGATGGGCCGCCCGCCCAGGTCGCTGATGAGGCTGTTGAGGTGCCGACTGCACTTCACGTCGTAGATGATGTCGGCGCCGGGGTTGCGGCCGACGATGTCCTGGGCGTACAGCATGAGCAGCTTGTCCGGCCAGACGATCTCGCCGTTGCGGGTGACCACACCGAGCCGGTCGCCGTCGCCGTCGAACGCGAGCCCCAGGTCCGCCTGCTCCGCCGCCACCACGGTGATCAGATCCTCCAGGTTGGCCGGCTCCGCCGGATCCGGGTGGTGGTTGGGGAAGTCGCCGTCCACGTCGCAGTACAGAGGCACCACGTCGCAGCCGAGCTGGCGGATCAACTCCGGCACCAGGCGGCCGGCCACGCCGTTGCCGCAGTCCACGACCACCTTCAGCGGCTGCGCCACCACCACGTCGTCGACGATGCGCTCCACGTATCGTTGGGCGACGTCTACCTCTTCGATGCTGCCATCGCCCTCGCTGAGCCGGTTCTCCTCGATGCGCGCCCGCAGCGCCTGAATCCGCTCCTCGGCCAGGGTGACCCCCGCCAGCACCATCTTCAGGCCGTTGTATTCCGGCGGGTTGTGGGAGCCGGTGATCATGATGCCGGTACCCGTGTCCAGCGCGTGGGTGGCGAAGTAGAGCACCGGGGTGGGCACCTGGCCGATGTCCAGCACGTGCATGCCGCCGTCCGCCAGCCCGCGGGTCAGAGCGTCCCGCAGCGGTGCGCTGGAGTGCCGTCCGTCCCGGCCCACGGCGACGCGGCTCTGGCCGTGGTCCGCGGCTTCGGCGGCGAAGGCCCGGCCGATCCAGTACACCACGTCCTCCGTGAGGTTGCTGGTGGTGATCCCGCGAATGTCGTAAGACCGGAAGATCTCCGGCTCGAGCGCGAGCCCCATGGCCAGGGGCGAACTGTCCTCGCTGACCTCGATGCCGAAGTTGTCCCGGGACGCGCCGCTGGCGCGCACCTCCAGAAAGTCATCGGGCTCGGCGGGCGCCGGCCGGGATGACTTCGGCTGGTCCGCGCCTTCTCGCTGATCCGACATGTTCGTTACCTCGTCCTGCAGATCGTCTTCGTCCTGGCGGGGGGCGGCTGCCGATGCCGTCGGCTGCGGAGCCTCGCGCCGCGCCGGCCGGGCCCCCGCCGCGGCCTCGTCCGGGGCACGGGCCATGCGGGCGGTATCCCGCCCAAGATCACCGAACAGCGCCAGGGTGTAGCGCTGGGGCTGCGGCCGGCCGCCGTGCAGGGCCTGCCGGAGCTGCGCGAGCAGCCTGTCCGCATCGGCCTTCAGGGCCCGGGAAAGGCTCGAGAAGGCGAACAGCACCCCGGCCAGCAGCAATCCCAGTGCCACCGCCAGCGCGGTGGCCACATCGGCTGCGCTGGCCACCGGCTGCGCCACGGCGTCGCCGGGCTCGAACGAAACGCGCCAGTACGGTACCACCAGCTCGCGGGAGATGGGGCTGGCATCGGCGGGGGCATCTCCCCATTGCAGCAGGGTGACGGGCTCGGCCCCGTCGAAGGCCTGCTGCAGGCTCACCCGGCCGGCACCGCGGTGGAACGCCTTCAGCGGCTCCAGGAAATAGTCCGTGGACCAGGCGGCGAAGAGCACGCCGGCCACGGCCCCCGCCTGAAGAATGGGTTGTGCGGCATAGAATCGGCTGCGCCGGCTGTCCAGGACCACGCCCTCGGGTCCCACGAAGGGCTCGTTCTCCGCCCTCTGAATGACTTCCCGGGCAGCCCAGGATATGGGCACCTCGGCGTTCAGATCCACCGCGGCCGCTCCCTTGGGCACGATCTCCACGCGATCGGCGAACGCCAGCAGAGCCGTCAACTCCGCGCCCGCGGACTGCAGCCGCGCCTGGTCGTAGCTGGCGAGGGTGGCCACCGTCTCTTCCGCCTCCGCCACCGCCCGCATCTGCGCGCGCAGCGAGCTGATGCGGGCGTTGAACCACCCCGCATAGCCGTCTGCGGCGGAGGCCGTCATGGCGGCCTGGTGGCTGGCGTTTGCCCGTTCCACCACCTGGTGCCAGAGCACCGCGGCGGCGACCACGAGGCCGCCCACCCCCAGACCGATGGCCGGCAGCGCGGCGTTCCAGATGTTTCGGCCGCTGCGCCGGTCGCGTGGGGGGGCGGTCACGGGGGCGTGGTCCTGGCTCGCGGCGTCCAATGCTCTACGTCCTTCGATCGGTGGGTGAATGGTAGTGGCCGGACGTCCGGGCATCCAGCGTCGCCGGCCGCACCTGTGTCACGAAAACGTGATGCCTTTAGCCCCTTGGGGGTTAGCAGGTGCTAACCCCGATGGGAGCCGCTCGGCGATGGTGGCGATGATCTCTCGCGCCAGAACGTCCTTGCCCGCCTGGGCGAGCTCGCGCTCGCCGCCGTCCCAGATCAGCGCCACCCGGTTGTCGTCACTGTCGAACCCGATCCCCGGCTGAGACACGTCGTTGACCACGATGAGGTCCAGGTTCTTGCGCTGGCGCTTTTCCCGGGCGTGGGCGAGAGCGTCGTGGGTCTCCGCCGCGAATCCCACCACGAACGGGCGCCGGGGATGGGCCGCCACCGCCGCGATGATGTCCGGGTTCTCCACCAGCTCGAGGGTCCGGCCCGAGGTCGCCGCGCCGGGCTCCTTCTTTATCTTCTGCTCCGCGGGGCTCGCGGGACGGAAGTCCGCCACCGCCGCCACACCGATGAAGATGTCGGATTCCCCCACCCGAGCCATCACCGCGTCGTGCATCTCCCGTGCGGTGGTCACTGCCACGGTGGTGACCCCGGGCGGCGGTGGCAGGGACACCGGGCCGCTGATCAGCGTCACCTCGGCGCCGCTGCGCTGCGCCGCAGCCGCCAGCGCGTAACCCTGCTTGCCGGAGCTGCGGTTGCTGATGTAGCGCACCGGGTCGATGGCCTCCTGGGTGGGTCCTGCGGTGACCAGCACCCGGCGCCCGCGAAGCCATTCACCGGCGCGGAAGTGGTCCAGCACGGTCTCCGCCAGCGCTTCCGGCTCGACCATGCGGCCCGGCCCGTACTCGCCACAGGCCATGGGACCCTGATCCGGACCGGCGATGAGGCAGCCGTCCGCCTGGAGCCGTTCGAGATTGCGCCGGGTGGCGGGGTGTTCCCACATGGCCACGTTCATGGCCGGGGCCAGCAGCACCGGGGCCCGGGTCGCGAGCCTCAGGGTGCACAGCAGATCGTCCGCCCGGCCCGCCGCCAGACGGCTCAGCAGATCCGCCGTGGCGGGAGCCACCAGCAGCAGCTCCGCCCAGCGGGCGAGCTCGATGTGGCCCATGGCCGCTTCGGCCCGTTCGTCCCACAGGTCGCTGCGCACCGGCCGGCCGGAGACCGCCTGCAGCGAGGTGTGGGTGACGAAATGCTCCGCGCCCCGGGTGGTCACGACCTGCACGTCTGCACCCTGCTCCCGCAGTCTTCGCACAAGCACGGGCGCTTTGTAGGCTGCGATGCCGCCGCTCACCCCCACTATGATTCGGCGGTGGGCAAGCGGCCCGGCCGGTGACTGTAGCGGGTCGGGCGGGTGGCTGCCTCGGGTCATGTCGGTGTCCCTTCGAGTGCGGCGCAACCATACCACCATGGCCCTTCGCCCACTATGTGCGAACGCGGGGGACCATGAACGGAACAGATACCGTGACCGGCGTGCCCGACTGGCCGAGAAGCGAGCGCCCCCGGGAGCGTCTGCTCAAGGCCGGCGCCGACGCGCTAAGCGACGCGGAGCTGTTGGCCGTGTGCCTCGGCACCGGCGACGGGCAGCGCGACGTCCTGTCGTTCGCCCGGCAACTCCTGGCCACCTTCGGCGGGTTGCGGCCCCTGCTGCGCGCATCACCACGCCGGCTGGCCGGCGTGCGCGGGCTCGGGCCCGCGCGCATCGCCGTGCTGAAGGCGGTGCTGGCCCTCGGTGAGCGGCAGGCCGAGGCGGAGATCGCCGACCGGCCGCTGCTCACCGATACCCGCGCCGTGCGCCATTACCTCCAGCACAAGCTCTCCGGGTACGAGCGGGAGGTCTTCGCCTGCCTGTTCCTCGACGCCCGGCACCGGCTCATCGGGTTCGAGGCGCTGTTCCTCGGCTCCGTGGACCGGGCCAGTGTCCATCCCCGGGAGGTGCTCAAGCAGGCCCTGGCCCACAATGCCGCCGCGGTGGTGCTGGCCCACAACCATCCCTCCGGCAATCCGGAGCCGAGCCCGAGCGACCTGCGCCTGACCGAAGAGCTGCGCATGCTGCTCATGCAGATCGACGTCCGGGTCATCGATCACGTGGTGGTGGGCCATGGGGTCACGGTGTCGCTGGCGGAGCGGGGGTTGTTGTGAAAATCGCCATCCGCTTGCCGGCGCGGGGGCGCTCTGCTATAAACGCGCCTCATTTTTTTCCGGACCCCGAGCCATGTCTCAAGTCTGTCAGGTGACCGGCAAGCGCCCGCTGACCGGGAACAACGTCAGCCACGCCCAGAACAAGACCCGGCGGCGCTTTTCGCCCAACCTCCACTATCACCGGTTCTGGGTGGAGGGCGAAAAGCGCTTCGTGCGCCTGCGCGTCTCGTCCAAGGGCATGCGCATCATCGACAAGAAGGGCATCGAGCAGGTGCTCGCCGACATCCGCAGCCGCGGCGAAAAGATCTAGATTCGAAACACGGGCACGATCACCATGCGCGACAAAATCAAGCTGGTCTCCAGCGCGGGCACAGGCCACTACTACACCACCGACAAGAACAAGCGGAACACGCCGGACAAGCTGGAGTTCAAGAAGTACGATCCGGTGGTCCGTAAGCACGTGATCTACACGGAAGCCAAGATCAAGTGAGTCTGCGGGCCCGATTCCCCGGGCCCCCGTAACCGCCCAGCCGAGCCCGCGTGCCGGAGCTACCCGAAGTCGAGACCACGCGGCGCGGCATCGCCCCGCACCTGGTGGGCCGGCGCATCGTCGGCTGGCAGGTACGCAACCCCGCCCTGCGCTGGCCCGTGGTCCTTCCCGAAGACCTGCGGGGCCAGACCGTGCGTGCCGTGGAGCGCCGCGCGAAGTACCTGCTCATTCGCCTCGACAGCGGATCCCTCATCGTCCATCTGGGCATGTCCGGCAACCTTCGGGTGCTGCCTGTCGACAGCCCCGCGGGTAAGCACGACCACGTGGACGTGGTGTTCGACTCCGGCGTGCTGCTGCGCCTGAACGATCCGCGCCGCTTCGGCAGCGTGCACTGGCAGCCGGGAGCGGCACAGGAGCACTGGCTGCTGGCGGGGCTCGGGGTGGAGCCGCTCTCCGATGCATTCACCGGGGCGTACCTGAAGGGCGCGGCCCGGGGCCGTCGGGTCACGGTGAAGAGCCTGCTCATGGATGCCCGGGTGGTGGTGGGGGTCGGCAACATCTACGCCAACGAGGCCCTCTTTCTCGCGGGCATCCGCCCCACGGTCCGGGCGCATCGGGTGACCCGCGAGGCCTACGATGCCCTGGCGCGCGCGGTCCGGCAGGTGCTCGAGGGCGCCATCGGCATGGGGGGCACCACCTTGCGGGACTTCGTCAGTGCCGACGGCCAGCCGGGCTATTTTCGCCAGTCGCTGTTCGTGTACGGTCGTCAAGGCCAGCCGTGCCGGCTCTGCGGGACGCCGCTGCGTGGCATCCGGCTGGGCCAGCGGGCCACGGTTTATTGCCCGAATTGCCAACGTGGCCAAGGATTTGCCGCCGGCCGGTGCTAGAGTACTCGAAGGCGAGCGCGTATCCGCCGCCGACCATCGACGCGTATCGGCAATGAGAGATCGAACCATGACAACGAAACGACTGGGCGCACTGCTCTTGTGGGGCTGCCTGACGGGACTCGCCGCGCTGCCGGCCCAGGCGGCGCAGGAAGACGAGCCCACCGCCATGGCCATGACCGGCGATCTGCTCATCGCCCGGCCCATGGGCCTGGTCATCACCACCGTCGGGGTGGCCACCTTCCTGGTCAGCCTGCCGTTCAGCGCGGCCGGCGGCAATGTGGATCAGGCTGCGGAAACCCTGGTGGTGGGGCCCTCCCGGGCCACCTTCGTGCGCTGTCTGGGATGCCGCTCCACCGGCCGGCTGCAGCAGCCGCGCGAGTAGCGCCGGCTCAAGCCTTCCCGGCGTAGGCACGCACCACTGCCGGGTGCACGAACTGGGAGATGTCGCCGCCCAGCGCGGCGATTTCCCGCACCAGGGTGGAGGAGATGAAGGAGCAGTCCTTCGACGTGGGCAGGAACACGTACTCGATGTCCGGATCCAGGGACTGGTTCATCTCCGCCATTTGAAACTCGTAGTCGAAGTCCGTCACCGTGCGCAGGCCGCGCAGGATGAAGTGCGTGTTCTTGCTGCGCACGTAGTTCACGAGCAGGGTGTTGAAGCCTTCCACGGAGACCCGGTCGCCGAACTCGGCCAGCACCTCCCGGCACAGCTCGATTCGGTCCTTCAGGTCCACCTTGGGATCCTTCTGTGCCGACGTGCCGATGGCCACGACCACGTGGTCGAACAGGTGCAGCGCCCGTTTGACCAGATCCATGTGACCTTTGGTGATGGGGTTGAACGACCCCGGATATACCACGACACGCATGTACGGCTCCCCCGGCAACCGCCGGATGGTAGCGGCGCGGTCAGGGGGAGGCAAGGAGCCCGAATTGGGTATCCCCCGCCCGGGCGTGCTTGACGAGGCGCCAGCCCTCCGTGGGAAGCTCCACCCGGGCCGGGGCTTCCACGTAGACGAGCGCGTGCTCGGCCAGGACACCGGCGTCGCGAACGGCTTCGAGCGCCCGGGCGAGGGACACGTGCTCGAAGGGCGGATCCAGGAAGACGATGTCCCAGGTCCGCCCGGCGCGGCGCAGCATGCGCTCGGCGGGGGCGCAGATCACCGTGGCGCCCTCGGCCCCCAGCCGCGCCGCGTTCTCCCGCAGGCTGCGGGCGGCGCGCCGGCTGCTGTCGACGAAGGTGACGCTGGCGGCGCCGCGGGAGAGCGCTTCGAACCCCAGGGCGCCGCTGCCGGCGTAGAGATCCAGGCAATCGCTGCCCTCGATTTCGCCGCGCAGCCAGTTGAAGAGGGTCTCCCGGGCACGCCCGAGAGTCGGCCGCAATCCCGGCTGATCCGGGAACACGAGCTTTCGCCCTCTCCACTTACCGCCGATAATGCGCACCTCGTTACTGGCCATGAACGTTCCGGGTTCCCGTCGCGGCGGTGGAATGGGGCGCAATGGTGATGCACCCCCGCGCGGCCCACAAGCCGCCGCGAGGCTGCGACCGGATACCACGGGGAGTGAAGCGCAAGCGGTGAGCGATTTGGAGCAGGACAGCGAAGAAGGCAAACGCGGGTTCTGGCGGCGCCTGAAGAGCAGCTTGAAGAAGACCCGCGGTCAGCTCGCGGAGGGCGTGGGCAACCTGCTGCTCGGCGAGAAGGAGATCGACGACGCGGTGATGGAGGAGCTGGAGACGGCGCTCCTGCTCACCGACGTGGGAACGGAGACCACCCGGGAGATCATGGAGTCCCTCGCCCGCCGGGTGAAGCGGCGGGAGCTGAACGACACTGTGGCTCTGCACGGGGCGCTCGCCCGGCTGCTGAAGGACCAGCTCTCGCCGCTCGCCCGGCCGTTCACGGTGGCGGCGGAAAGGCGGCCGTTCGTGGTGCTGTTCGTCGGCGTCAACGGGGTCGGCAAGACCACCACCATCGGCAAGCTGGCGCGGCTGCTCAAGAGCCAGGGGCATTCGGTGATGATGGCGGCGGGCGATACGTTCCGAGCCGCAGCGGTGGAGCAGCTCCAGACCTGGGGCCAGCGCAACGACGTGCCGGTGATCGCCCAGGGCCAGGGCGCCGACAGCGCCTCGGTGGTCTACGACGCCATGGAGGCCGCCCGCGCCCGGAAGGTGGACGTGTTGCTCGCCGATACGGCGGGCCGGCTCCAGGCCAAGACGAATCTCATGGAGGAGCTCCGCAAGGTCCGGCGGGTGATGAAACGCCTGGACGAAGACGCGCCCCACGAGGTCCTGCTGGTGCTGGACGCGGGGGTGGGTCAGAACGCGCTGTCCCAGGTGCGGGAGTTCGATGCGGCGGTGGGGGTCACGGGGCTGGTGATCACCAAGCTCGACGGCACCGCCAAGGCCGGCGTGATCTTCGCCATCGCCCGGCAGACCGCCAAGCCCGTGTACTTCATCGGCATCGGCGAGGGGATCGACGATTTGAAGCCCTTCTCCGCCGACGATTTCGTCGACGCGTTGCTGGCCAGGGACTGACGCGGCGGATGGGCCAGGTCGAGTTTCTTCACGTCACCCGGCGCTTCGACAACGGGCAGGAGGCGCTCAAGGAGCTCACCGCCAGCTTCGAGCCCGGCTCCATGACGTTTCTCACCGGCCATTCGGGCGCCGGCAAGAGCACCTTCCTGAAGCTGCTTCTGTGCCTCGACCGGCCCACCCGGGGCCAGATCCTGGTGAACGGGGTCAACGTCGCCCAGCTACCGCCCAGGCGGCTGGCGTACTACCGCCAGCATCTGGGGGCGGTGTTTCAGGATCACCATCTGCTCGCCCAGCGCAGCGTCTTCGACAACGTGGCCCTGCCGTTGCGGGTGGCCGGGCACCGGGAGCGGGACGTGGCGCGCCGGGTACGGGCGGCCCTGTCCCGGGTGGGGCTGCTGTCGAAGGAGTCCCTGTTCCCCCGCTACCTCTCCACCGGGGAGCAGCAGCGGGTCGGCATCGCCCGGGCGGTGGTCAACCGGCCGAAGATCCTGCTGGCCGACGAACCCACCGGCAACCTGGACCCGGAGCTCTCACGGGACATCATGCAACTGTTCCGGCAGTTCCATCAGGTTGGCACCACGGTCATCGTCGCCAGCCACGACCGGGATCTCATCGAGTCCATGGGCATGCGCATCATCGAGCTCGCGCACGGCAGCATCGTCAGCGACCACGGCCCGAGCGAGCCCGCCGACGTCGCGGCCGTGGCGGAAGCGGACGGAGAGCTTCATGGGCCGTAGCCGCCCCCGCAAGGACCCCTGGCCCCGCAACCGTCCGGGGCTGATGGCGCGCTGGCGCGAGCACCTCCGCATCGCTCGGGAGACGTTTCACTTCGTCAGCGAGCGGCTCGGCACCAGCCTGCTGGTGTGGCTGCTGGTGGGCATCGCCCTGGCCCTGCCGGCGGGGCTGTTCCTGCTGCAGGTGAATCTTGCCGCCATGACCGCCGCCTGGGACGGCCGGCCCGGGCTTTCGGTGTACTTCGAGCTGCAGGCGCCGGATCAGGCCGTCACGGACCTGGCGGCCGTCATGGACGAACAGCCGAGCGTCGCCCGGGTGACCGTGATCTCCCAAGCCGAAGCGTTGGCCGAGTTCCAGCGCTACGTGGGCCTGGAGGACGCGCTGGCGCTGCTGGAGGAGAATCCGCTGCCCGCCTCCCTGCGCGCCACCCTGGCGGCGGGCGCCGGTTCCGCCGACCTGGAAGCCCTGGCCCGCCTGGCGCAGGACGCGCCCGCGGTGGCGGAGGTGGTGGTGGAGAAGACCTGGCTCGAGCGGGTGACCGACATCACCCGGGTGGTGACCCGGCTGGGGCTCATGCTCGCCGCGTTGTTCGGTCTCGGCGCGGTGCTCATCACTGCCACCTCGGTGCGCCTGGCCATCGAGGCGCGCCTGGACGAGCTGCGGGTGCTGAAGCTGGTGGGCGCCACGGACGCGCAGATTCGCCGGCCGTTTTTGTATTTCGGCGCCGTCTACGGCCTCGGCGGCGGTGTCGTCGCCGCCATGCTCATCAGCCTGGGCCTGGTGGTGATCGAGCGGCCGCTGACCGAGTTCCTGGGCAGCTACGGCGCCGACCTGGCGCTCACGGGCTTCGATCTGGGTTTCGTCGGCGGGCTGTTCGCCGTGGCGGGGGTGCTCGGCGTGGCCGGGGCCCTGAGCGCCGCAGGCCAACGCTTGTCGGATCTGGAATTCCTTTAGAAACAGTAGCTTGCACCTGGGTGGCCGGCGATGCCGTGGTGGTGGCCATGGAACCGTCAGGGGGGTTAGCAGTCCCACGATAGAGTGCTAAACTGCCATGCCAGAGTGTTACCGGAGGTATCACATGACCACGAACGTGCTGTCGCTGACCAGCCTGTCCCCCGGCCGCGACCTCGAAGCATACGTGCGCACGGTGAGCGCGATCCCGGTGCTATCGGCCGAGGAAGAAAAGGCGCTGGCGGAGCGCTTCTACTACGAGAACGATCTTAATGCGGCGCGCCAGCTCGTGCTGGCCCACCTGCGATTCGTGGTTCATCTGGCCCGCTCCTATCAGGGATACGGCCTGCCCCAGGCGGATCTGATTCAGGAAGGCAACGTGGGGCTCATGAAGGCGGTGAAGCGGTTCAATCCGGAGGTCGGTGTCCGCTTGATCTCGTTCGCCGTCCATTGGATCAAGGCGGAGATGCACGAGTTCATCCTCCGCAACTGGCGCATCGTCAAGGTGGCCACCACCAAGGCCCAGCGGAAGCTGTTCTTCAACCTGCGCAGCAGCAAGCAGCGGCTGGCCTGGCTGACCCCGGACGAGACCCGCACGGTGGCCGAGGAGCTCGGCGTCTCCGAGGACGAAGTGTCCCGGATGGAGGGGCGCATGGCAGCCAGCGATCTGTCGTTCGACGGCCACGCGGACGATGACGACGACGGTCCGACGGCGCTGGCTCCGGTGCACTACCTGGAGTACGAGGGCGGCAACCCGGAAGATCTGGTGGCGGAGGAAGACTGGCAGTCGTCGACCACGGAACGCTTGGGCGATGCCCTGGAGGCGCTGGACGAGCGCAGCCGCGACATCATCCAGAGCCGCTGGCTGGCGGACGAGAAGCTGACCCTGCACGATCTGGCCGCCCGTTACGACGTTTCCGCCGAGCGGATTCGGCAGATCGAGAAGAACGCGCTGAAGAAGCTTCAGGCCGCCGTGGCTGCCTGAAGCCGTGCCGGCGGCCCGCGTTCTGCTCCTCATCGCCGCCGTGTACGGGGCGGCGGGCGTGATGCTGGGCGCCTTCGGCGCCCACGGCTTGAAGGCGCGTCTGGGCGCCGCGGGTCTCGACACCTGGCAGACGGCGGTCTCCTACCACCTGATTCACGCGCTGGCCCTGATCGGGGTGGCGTCGTGGATGCGCATGGGCGGATCCGGGACCTCCGGGGCGCTGACCCTCGCCGGCTGGTGCTTCGTGGCCGGGGTGCTCCTGTTCTCGGGCAGCCTGTATCTGCTTGCCCTGGGCGGGCCGCGCCTGCTGGGTCCCGTGACGCCCCTGGGCGGCGTCGCCTTCATCGCCGGATGGCTGGCCCTGGCCTGGGCCGCGGTGCAGGGCTGATGGCGCGGCCGTGGTGCTCCGGGTGAGCGGCGAGGCGGGAGCCTACCAGACCTACGTGCGCCGGCGCGGGCGCATGACCCGGGCGCAGGCCCGGGCTCTCGGTGAGCTGGCTCCGCGCTACTGCGTGCCCCCCGGTGACGACAGGCTGGACATTCCGGCGCTGTTCGGCCGCGGCGCTCCGCTGGGGCTCGAGATCGGCTTCGGCATGGGGCAGAGCCTGGTGGCCTGGGCCGCGGAGCGTCCCGACTGGAACCTGCTGGGGGCCGACGTCTACCAGCCGGGGATCGGCGCGACCCTGCTGGGGCTGGAGGACGAGCAGCTCCGCAACGTGCGGCTGGTGGAGGGCCCGGCGGAGCAGCTGCTCGAGGTTCGCCTGCCGCCGCAGATCCTGGACGAAGTGCGGATATTCTTCCCCGATCCCTGGCCCAAGAAGCGCCACCACAAGCGCCGCCTGGTTCAGGGCCCCTTCGTCGCGCTCGTGGCGTCGCGGATGCGCCCCGGCGGCTTGCTGTGGCTCGCCACCGACTGGGAGGAGTACGCGGAGTGGATGGTCGCGGTGCTGAACGACGAGCCGGCCTTCGCGGCTGAAGGGCCGCCCCGGATCACCACCCGAGGCGAGCCGGTGGACGGGGGCGTCGGCGGTGGCCGACCCGCCACCCGGTTCGAGACCCGGGGCCTCGAGCTCGGGCACCGGGTTTGGGATCTGCGTTACCGCAAGAAGCGCTGCAGCACGGAGTCCAGATAGCGGTAGCCGCGCTCCGTGGTTGCCACCCGATCTCGCCGGACCAGCCCACAGCGGGCCAGGTCGCCCCAGAGGGGCTCGATCGCCGCCCGCTCGGAGCCGGTGCGGGCCTCGAAGGTTTCCCACTCCACGCCCTCCACCAGGCGCAGGGCGTTCATCATGAATTCGAACGCCCGCTCGTCCGCCGCCACCGCGCCGCGTTCCGCGCCCTCGGGGCTGGCCAGATAGATGCGCGGCTGAGACGGCTTGCGGGTGCGCTCGATGACCAGCGCATCGCCGTCCCGGCGGCTGCGCTTGCCGTGGGCGCCGGCGCCGATGCCCACGTAGTCGCCGAAGGTCCAGTAGCCCATGTTGTGGCGGCAGGCGAACCCGGGCCGGGCGAAGGCCGAGACCTCGTAGCGCCGGAAGCCCGCCCCCACGAGCAGCGCCAATCCTTCCCGCTCCATGACCTCGACCTCGGCATCCGTGGCCAGGGTCGGCGGACGGCGCGCGAACTCGGTCTTCGGCTCGATGGTGAGCTGATACCAGCTCAGATGGTCGGGTTCCAGCGACAGCGCGGTCTGCAGGTCTTCCACGGCTTCGGCCGCAGTCTGATCGGGCAGCGCGTACATCAGATCCAGGTTCACGTTGTCGAACCCCGCCTCCCGGGCAGCCCGGAACGCGCGGATGGTGTCGTCCGGGCAATGAATCCGGCCCAGCCGTGCGAGCCGCTCCGGGGCGAAGGATTGGGCGCCGAGGGACAACCGGTTGATTCCGGCCCGGCGATAGCCGGCGAAGTCGTGGTGCTCCACGGCGCCGGGATTCGCCTCCATGGTGATCTCGGCGTCCGCGGCGAGCCACGGCTCCAGGTACGCGAGCAGCACATCGAACGCCCCGGGGGAGAAAAGACTGGGCGTGCCGCCGCCGAAGAACACGGTTACGACCTGTCCCGGGCCCACGTCGGCGAGCGCAGTGGCGGCGTCCCGCCGCAGGGCGGCCAGATACGGCGCCTCATCCAGGGTGCCGCGCAGCGGATGAGAGTTGAAGTCGCAGTAGGGGCACTTCCGCACGCACCAGGGGAAGTGCACGTACAGCCCCAGAGCGTTCATCAGATCTCCCGGCGCAACTCGTCGAGCAGCGCCGCCATGGCCTGGCCTCTGTGGCTGCGCCGGTTCTTTTCCGCCGCCGGCAGCTCGGCGGCGGTGCATTTGAGCTCGGGCAGATAGAAATGGGGATCGTAGCCGAATCCCGCCTCCCCTCTGGGGGCGCGGACGATGACCCCGTGCCAGCGGGCGGTGGCGATGAGCGGAGCCGGGTCCTCCGGGTGGCGCAGGTAGACCAGGGCGCAGAAGAAGTGGGCCGGCGGCCGCTCCAGGTCACCCAGGGCGGCCACGAGCTTGGCGTTGTTGGCCGCCGCATCGGCCTCCGCGCCCGCGTAGCGGGCGGAACGGATACCCGGCGCGCCGCCGAGGGCGGGCACCACCAGTCCGGAATCGTCCGCCAGCGCCGGAAGCCCCGATTCCCGGGCGGCGTGGCGGGCCTTGTCGAGGGCGTTCTCCACGAACGTCAGCCGCTCCTCGGCCGGTGCCACGATGCCCAGGGCGGCCTGGCTCTCCACGGTCACCCCGAGCGGGGCCAGGAGCGCCTGCAGCTCGTCCAGCTTGCCGCGGTTGCCGCTGGCCAGGACGATCTTCACCGGCCCTCCCAGTACATCTTCTGCGTGAACTCCAGCCGGTGCCGGGCCCCGTCCGGAGTCAGAATATCGATGAGAAACCGCAGCACCTCGCGGTCGCCGTGCTCGACTTCCGCAAGATGGTAGACCGCCTCGCCCTCCACCACCTGCCGCAGCGCGAGCGCCTGCTCCTGGCCCAGCAGGTTCCTCACCACGCCGGATACCTGGGCGGCCACCGCGGTGCCGTCGGCATCGAGGACCGAAACGTTGAGCAGCGCCCGGTCGCGGGCACGAACCACCTGGTAGCGGGCCGCGATCTCGGGGGTGAGAAACAGCGTGGGTACCACGCTGTAGTGCGCCTGGTAGTCGCCCATGGGCTGCATCTGCTCCGCCGCCGCGTACGCGGCGCCCAGCCACAGGGCCAGGATGACCCACGCCGGGTTCCAGCGCCGGCTCACGTGCGTCCCCCCGCCGCGGCCCGGCCGAGTCGGTAGAAGGCGTAGGTGCCGAAAAAGTTGGGAAAGCGGTTCATGAGCGGCCGGTTGACGTGGTTCGCGTCCACCACGAATCGTTCGATGATCTCGAAGCCTTTGTTCTGACACAGCATCTCGAAGTCGTCGAACGTGCACAAGTGGATGTTGGGGGTGTCGAACCAGGTGTGCGGCAGGTGCCGGGCCACCGGCATGCGGCCGCGCACGGTGAGCTGCATGCGGCAGCGCCAGTGGCCGAAGTTGGGGAACGTCACCACGCATTCTCTTCCCACCCGCAGCATCTCGTCCAGCATGACGTGGGGCTGGCGCACGGCCTGCAGGGTTTCCGTCATCACCACCATGTCGAAGCTGTCATCGGGAAAGTTCGCCAGGCCCTCGTCCAGGTTCTGCTCGATGACGTTCACGCCCTTCTCGAGGCACGTGGTGATGTTGGCGGCGTCGATCTCCAGACCGTACCCGTTGACGGACTTGTTGGTCTGGAGGTAGGCCAGCAGGTCGCCGGTGCCGCAGCCGAGGTCCAGGACCCGGGAGCCGGCCTTCACCAACTCGGCGATGATGGCCAGGTCAGCGCGCATGGCTCACCCCGTCGAGGCTTTCCGGTGCTTCCCGCACCGCCGAGCTGCCTTGCGTGCTCACCTCGTCCGCCAGCCGGTCCAGGTAAGCCCGAAGCACGTCCAGGTACCGGGGCACCGGCAGCAGAAAGGCATCGTGCCCGTGCTCCGTGTCGATGATGGCGCTGGCCACGTTCTTGCGTGCCTCCACCAGGGCGTCCACCAGTTCCTTGGACCGCTCCACCGAGAAGCGCCAGTCGGTGGTGAAGGACACCACCAGAAACCGGCAGCGCGCGTGGGCGAGTGCGGCCACCAGGTCGTCGCCGTGCTCCGCGGCGGGATCGAACAGGTCCAGGGCGCGGGTCATCAGCACGTAGGTGTTGGCATCGAAGCTGCGGGAGAACGACCGGCCCTGATAGTGGAGGTAGCTCTCCACCTGGAACTCCACCTCGCGCCCGAGCCGCAGGTCGCCGGACTTCAGCTCGCGGCCGAACTTCTGCCGCATGCCGCCGTCGGACAGGTACGTCACGTGGCCCACCATGCGCGCCAGCATCAGGCCCAGGTCGGGATTCACCCCGCGCTCCCGGTAGTGACCGCCGTGGAACTGCGGGTCGGACATGATGGCCTGCCGGGCGATCTCGTTGAAGGCGATGTTCTGCGCCGACAGCCGGGAGGCGCTGGCGATGAGCACGGCGGCACGAAGACGCTCGGGGTGGTCGATGGCCCATTGCATGGCCTGCATGCCGCCCAGGCTGCCCCCCACCACCGCCGCGAACTGCTCGACGCCGAGGTGATCGGCCAGCATGGCCTGGCTGCGCACCCAGTCGCGCACCGTGACCGTCGGGAAGTCCGGTCCGAAGCGCCGGCCCGTGCGGGGGTCGACGCTGGTGGGCCCGGTGCTGCCGTGGCAGCCGCCGAGATTGTTCGGGCACACCACGAAGAAGCGGTCGGTGTCGATGGGCTTGCCGGGCCCGACGCAGGTTTCCCACCAGCCGGGCTTGCGGTCGTCCAGGCTGTGATATCCGGCCGCGTGATGGCTGCCGGAAAGGGCGTGACAGACGAGCACCGCGTTGCTGCGGGCCTCGTTGAGGCGCCCGTAGGTTTCGTAGACGAGCTGGAATCCCGGCAGGCTGTCGCCGCACTGCAGCGCGAAGGTCGCGTCGCTTTCGAAGATGTGAGGTTCGACCAGGCCCACCGAGTCGGCAGGCAGAGTATCCGGCATCAGTGCCCACGCCCCGGGACCACGAAAAGGGACGGCGAGTCTAATGCAAACGGCTGTCAGCTAACAGCTTTCGGCCACCGGCGATCGGCGATCAGCGATCGGCAAGAGGGCCGGCGCGAGATTCTGGCGTTACCGCTCTTGCCGAAAGCTGAAGGCTGATCGCTAAAAAAACGACATGAACACCTGAGGCAGCATGCGCTCGAGCAACCCGAGTATCAGAAACACCACGATGGGCGAAAAGTCGAGCCCGCCCAAGGGCGGCAGCAGCCGCCGGGCCGGCGCCAGCAGCGGCTCCGTGATCTGTTGCAGCAAAGCCAGCGCGGGGTGGTAGTTACCTGGGGCGATCCAGCCGGCGATGATGACGATGAGAATCGACCACCAGAATATGTGGATGGTCAGCATCAGCACCTGCAGCACGGCCGAGGCGAGGATGATGGACACGCCGCCCACGTAGCCGCCGTTCAGCGCGGCCAGGGACATGATGCGCAGGACCTCCACCGCGGCTGCGCCGATGAACGATGCGAAGTCGAGATTGCGGTAGCCCGGCAGCACCATGCGCAGCGGGCGCAGTACCGGGTCGGTGGCTTTGACCAGACCCTGGGAGATGGGGTTGTAGAAGTCCACCCGGCAGGCCTGGAGGAGAAAACGCGCTACGAACAGGAAGGAAACGATCTGGAGAACGAAGTTGACCAGGTAGTTGAGCGCGTCGTTCATGATTGACCGAATTCCTCCGCTAGTTCCTTCGCCCGCTGGGCCGCCCCCGCCACCGCGCGCTCGACGGCGGCGCGCGTTCCGGCGGCGTCCAGTATAGACAGGGCGCGCTCCGTGGTCCCACCCGGGGACGTGACGTTGGCCCTGAGACGGCCTGGCGGCTCGCCGCTCTCCCGGGCCATGCGTGCCGCGCCGAGGGCGGTTTCCAGGGTCAGGGTGGTGGCGCTGGCGCGGTCGAGCCCCAGGGACTCGCCGGCGGCGATCATCGCCTCCATGAGGTAGAAGAAGTAGGCGGGACCGCTGCCGGAGACCGCCGTGACGGCATCGAGCAGGGACTCCGACTCCACCCACAGGGTCGCCCCGGCCGCCCCGAGCACCGAATCCGCCATGGCCCGCTGCTCGGGCGAAACGTGTTCGTTGGCGAACATGCCGGTGATGCCGGCGCGCAGCAGAGCCGGGGTGTTGGGCATGCAGCGCACGATGGCGGTAGCGGGCGGCGTCCAGGCTTCCAGGGCCGTCAGGGGCACCCCCGCGGCAATGGATACGACCAGTTGCCCGGGGCGCGGCGCCAGCGGCTTCAGCACCGCGCCGAGCACCTGGGGTTTCACCGCCAGCACGATCACGTCCGCGTCGCGCACGGCGGTTCGGTTGTCGTCGAAGGTGACGACACCGAGGCGGCCGAGCTGCTCGCGCTGCTGCTGGTGCGGATCGCTGGCGCGAATCCGCTCGGGGGCCGTGCCCGCCGCCAGCAGCCCGCTGATCAGGCTGCGAGCCATGTTGCCGGCGCCGATGAAGGCGAGACGCATGTCGTTCACGTGGATCTCCTTTGCCTAGAGGCGCGGCCCGAACACGGCGGTGCCCACGCGCAGGTGGGTCGCGCCGGCGGCGATGGCCTCGCGGAAGTCGCCGCTCATGCCCATGGACAGCGTGTCCCAGGGATCGGGCGCCCGGGGAGCCAGCTCGGCGAACAGCGCCGCCAGCCGGCGGTAGCCTGCGAGGGGCTCCGAGTCCTGGCGCAGGATGGTCATCAGGCCGCGCACCCGCAGCCGCGGCAGATCCGCCACCTGCGCCAGCAGGCACGGCGCATCCTCGGGATCCACCCCGGCCTTGGCGGGATCCTCGTCGATGTTGACCTGCAGGGTCACGTCGAGAATCTTGTCGGACGGGCACTGGGCCGACAGGCGCTCGGCGATGCGCAGGCGGGAGACGGTGTGCACCCAGTGGAAGTGCTCGGCGATGAGCCGGGTCTTGTTGGACTGGATCGCGCCGATGAAATGCCAGACGACGTCGAGATCGTCCAGCGCGCGGATCTTGTCCACAGCTTCCTGCAGATAGTTCTCGCCGAAATCACGGCATCCGGCGGCCGCTGCGTGACGGATTTCCTCTGCGGTTCGGGTCTTGGACACGGCCACCAGATGCACGTCGGCCGGATCGCGCCCGCATGCCCGCGCGGCTTCGGCGATCTGGCTCTGGACGGCGTCGAGCCGGCGCGAGATTCCCTGGGCGATGGACTGCAAGCTCATGGTGCCAACCTCGTCGCAGATTTCGCACCTGCCCGGCGAGGGGGCGATGACGGCATAGTTAATCCCAAGACCCGATAATACTATAGGTGCGGGTACGTAACGGACATCCCGCGAGCAGCAGACAGGGACGGCTCATGGACATTACCGAACTCCTCGCGTTCAGCGCCAAGCAGGGCGCTTCCGACCTCCACCTCTCGGCGGGCCTGCCGCCCATGATCCGTGTCGACGGCGACGTGCGGCGCATCAACCTGCCGCCGCTGGAGCATCAGGAGGTGCACGCGCTGATCTACGAGATCATGAACGACAAGCAGCGCAAGGACTACGAGGAGTTCCTGGAAACGGACTTCTCCTTCGAGGTTCCCGGTGTCGCGCGCTTTCGGGTCAACGCCTTCAACCAGAACCGCGGTGCCGGCGCCGTGTTCCGGACCATCCCTTCCAAGGTGCTCACCATGGAAGACTTAGGGATGGGCCAGGTTTTCAAGGACGTCTCCATGACGCCCCGGGGGCTGGTGCTGGTGACCGGGCCCACCGGGTCGGGCAAGAGCACCACGCTTGCGGCCATGATCGACTTCATCAACGACAACCGCTACGACCACATCCTCACCATCGAGGACCCCATCGAGTTCGTCCACGACAGCAAGAAGTGCCTGGTGAACCAGCGCGAGGTGCACCGGGACACCCACGGCTTCAACGAAGCCTTGCGCTCGGCGCTCAGGGAAGACCCGGACATCATCCTGGTGGGCGAGATGCGCGACCTGGAGACGATTCGTCTGGCGCTGACGGCCGCCGAGACCGGGCACCTGGTGTTCGGTACCCTCCATACCACGTCCGCGGCCAAGACCATCGACCGGGTCATCGACGTGTTCCCCGCCGAAGAGAAGGACATGGTGCGCTCCATGCTTTCGGAGTCGCTGCAGGCGGTGATCTCCCAGACCCTGCTCAAGCGGGTCAACGGCGGCCGGGTCGCCGCCCACGAGATCATGATCGGCACCCCGGCGATCCGCAATCTCATTCGCGAAGACAAGGTGGCGCAGATGTACTCCGCCATCCAGACGGGCGCCTCCTACGGCATGCAGACGCTCGATCAGTGCCTGCAGGACCTGGTGGCGAAGCGCACCATCACCCGGGATACCGCCCGGGAAAAGGCCAAGATGCCGGAGAAATTCTAAGAGCCCGCACCGTGCCGTGACCCGCGGCGCGGCCGCGCTGCACCGAGGAGAACTCGATGGAATTCGACAAGCTGCTCAAACTGGTGGTGGAGAAGGGAGCGTCGGACCTGTTCGTCACCGCCGGCAAGCCCCCGATGCTGAAGATCAACGGCAAGCTCTACGGCGCGGGGAAGAACGACCTGTCTCCGGAGCAGTCCCGGGACATGGTGCTCGGGGTGATGAACAAGGACCAGCAGGAGGCGTTCCTCAGGGACCGGGAGTGCAACTTCGCCATCAATACCGCTGGGCTCGGCCGGTTCCGGGTGAGCGCGTTCTACCAGCGCAACCTGGTGGGCATGGTGCTCCGGCGCATCGAGGTGAACATTCCCCGGGTCTCCGACCTGCAGCTCCCGTCCGTCATCGAAGACCTGGCCATGACCAAACGCGGGCTGATCATCTTCGTCGGCGCCACGGGCACCGGCAAGTCCACGTCGCTGGCGGCCATGATCGGGCACCGTAACGCGCACTCGTCGGGCCACATCATCAGCATCGAGGACCCCATCGAGTTCATCCATCAGCACCAGGGCTGCATCATCACCCAGCGCGAAGTGGGCGTGGACACGGAAAGCTTCGAGGTGGCCCTGAAGAACACCCTGCGCCAGGCGCCGGACGTGATCATGATCGGCGAGGTGCGAACCCGGGAGACCATGGAGCACGCCGTGGCGTTCGCGGAGACCGGCCACCTGTGCCTCTGCACGCTGCACGCCAACAACGCGAACCAGGCCCTGGACCGGATCATCCATTTCTTCCCCAGCGACCGTCACGATCAGGTGTGGATGGATCTGTCGCTGAACCTGAAGGCCATGGTGGCTCAGCAGCTCGTTCCCACGGTGGACGGTCAGGGCCGCCGGGCCGCCATCGAGGTGCTCATCAACACGCCCCTCGTCGCGGATCACATCCGCAAGGGGGAGGTGCACCTGTTGAAGGAGCTCATGGCCAAGTCCACCGAGCAGGGCATGCAGACCTTCGACCAGGCCCTCTACAAGCTCTACAGCGAGGGGGAGATCACCTACGAGTCGGCCCTCGCCCATGCGGACTCGCCCAACGATCTGCGGCTGATGATCAAGCTGGGGTCGGACGCCAATCCCGATCCCATGGCGGCGGTGGCCGGCCTCAAGCTGGAGGACGACGACGCTCCGGGGGGCATGCGCTACCGGCGTTGATGCGCCCCTGGCGTTCATGCGGCGCCGGCGCTGATTGCGCCGCCGGCTACACTCGATGGGCGTTGAGCCAGGTTTCGGCGATGAGCGCGGCGGCCATGGCGTGGTCCCCGCCCTGCTCCGCGGCGGCCCGGGTGGTGAGGCGTTCGTCCACCAGGTCGGTGCGAAGTCCCGTGCGCCGCGCCAGGGCGGCAGCGAACTTCCGGGCCCGCTCGCACATCTCGCTTTCGCTTTCGTCCATGTTCAGGGGCAATCCCACCAGCAGGCGGATGGGCCGCCACTCGCCCACCAGAGCGTCGATCTCGGGCCAGCGCGGCCGGCCGCCTCGAGCGTCCAGGGTGGTGAGCGGGCTCGCAGTGGCGGTCACAGTCTGACCGGCGGCCACGCCGATGTGGCGCAGCCCGAAGTCGAAAGCCAGCACGTAGCCGTTGCGGGAGGTGGTGATCAGGCGTGCCCCGCCTGGCCGGACATGAGGCGGAAATCGATGCCCAGCGTCGCGGCCGCCTTGCTCACCCGGCTGGCGAAGGGCTCCCGGAACACCACGTCGAGGCTCGCCGGACAGGTCAGCCAGGCATTGTCCTTGAGCTCCTGCTCGAGCTGGCCGCCGTCCCAGCCCGCGTAGCCGAGGGCCACCAGATAGTCCCGGGGGCCGCTGCCGCGGGCGATGGCTTCGAGCACCTCCCGGGCCGCCGTGAGCATCAGGCCGTTGCCCAGATCGAGGGAGGCTTCGAACCGCTCGTCGTCGCTGTGGAGGATGAACCCCCGGTCGCGTGCCACCGGCCCGCCGTCCATCACCGGCACGTCGGCGGAAACCTCCCCCGGCGCGATGCCGAGCTGCGCCAGCAGCTCCACCAGGGTCAGCTCGCTCGGCCGATTGATCACCAGACCCATGGCGCCGTCGTCGGTGTGCTCGCACAGATACGTCAGGGTGTCGCCGAAGTAGCTGCCGGCGAGCCCCGGCATGGCGAGCAGAAACTGGTTCTTGAGGCTGTGTTCAGGTGCCAAGTCGCGCTCCCGATCTGGAGAACTGCCAGGTGCGGATGATCTCCAGGCGATCGTACTTCTTGCGCATCTCCACGGGGAAGTCCTGATAGGGAGCCGCCAGGCGGACGATGCGCAGGGCCGCGTCGTCGAGCACCTTGTGGCCGGACGACTCGAGCAACCGCACGTCCTCGAGGGTTCCGTCGTAGCGCAGAACCACCAGCAGGCGAAGGTCCCCGTAGACGCCGCCCTGGGGGTAGTTCGCGTTGCCGATGCGCTCCACCTTCTGCCGCCAGGCGTTCAGATAGGCGGCCTCGTCGGCGGATTTGGCGGAGACGCTGGTGAGGCGCTTGACGCGCGGCCGTTTGGCTTCGGCCTGCTGTTCCTGGGAGATGCGCGCCTCGAGGCTGGCGATCTCCCTGGCCAGCTCGTCGTAGGACAGGGACGTCACCTGCGGGACCGGCTCGGTCTCCTCCACGGGGGTCACCTCGTCCTGGGGGAGGCGGTCCTCCGCCCGGGTGACGGTGGAGACGAGCTCACGCTCGTGACGCAGCTCGGGCTCCGTGTAGGGCACCGGGTCCGGGGCAATGGCCTGCAGGGCGTCGGTCTGG
The DNA here is from genome assembly GCA_041686955.1 of Pseudomonadales bacterium. Taxonomy (GTDB): domain Bacteria; phylum Pseudomonadota; class Gammaproteobacteria; order Pseudomonadales; family Azotimanducaceae; genus UBA7803. The sequence continues at coordinate 4,349 of JAWLCV010000040.1, read as the reverse complement.
AAATCCGACTGATTTTCCGTGGTGGTTTCCCGGGCGTCCTCCGCCGCGCCGCTGCCCTGCTGGTTCGCCTGCGCGATGAAATCCGCCTGCTCGGGCGCTTCGAGGTCCCGATGCTGGGCCAGCGTCACCTCGATGGTGGGGGCCGGAGGCGCGTCGTCGGCGGCGAATCCGACCCCCAGGATGACCGCGGCGTGCAGTGACGTGGCCAGAAACAGGGTGAACCCGAGGCGATCTCTGGGGGTGATGCTGCTGGCGGTCATGTCCATTTGATTCGCGTTGCGGTCGACGGTTCAGGTTCGTTTCGCGAGTTTGGCCTCCACCGCATCCATGAGCATAGCGCCGATGTCCAGGGAAAACTGTGCATCGAGTTCGCGAATGCACGTCGGGCAGGTGACGTTCACCTCCGTCAGATAATCGCCGATGACGTCGATGCCGACGAACAGCAGGTTGCGGCGCCGGAGCTCCGGGCCCACCTGGGCGGCGATCCAACGGTCGCGCTCGGTGAGCTCGCGGCCCACACCCGTGCCCCCGGCGGCCAGATTGCCCCGGGCCTCCCCCGCCATGGGGATGCGCGCCAGCGCGTACGGCACCGGCTCTCCGTCGATCAGAAGGATGCGCTTGTCCCCGTCGGCGATCTCGGGCAGATATTTCTGCCCCATGATCTGCTCCGTGCCGCCCCGGGTCAGGGTCTCGAGCACCACGCCCAGGTTGGGATCGTTCTCCATGATGCGGAACACCGACGCCCCGCCCATGCCGTCCAGCCGCTTGAACACCACGTTGCGGTGAGCGGCCTGGAAGCCGCGGAGCACGTCCGACCGGCGGCTCACCACCAGCGGCGGGCAGCACTGGGGGAAAGCGGTGGCGAAGAACTTCTCGTTGCAGTCCCTGAGGCTCGCGGGCCGGTTCACCACCAGCGTTCCGGCGGCTTCCGCCCGTTCTAGGAAGTACGTGGTGTAGATGTACTCCATGTCGAAGGGCGGGTCCTTGCGCATCATGATGACGTCCAACTCGCCGAGCGGCGTTTCCACGCCCTCCCCCAGCTCGTACCAGGGGCCGTCGACGTCGGCGGGATTCAAAGTTTCCGCGAAACGCCCCAGGAGCCGCAGGGGGTGCAGGAGCCCGAACGCTTCGCCGTCGCGCAGCAGGAGATCCCCCTGGCCGACGTAGTAGACCTGCCAGCCGCGCCTCGCCGCCGCGCGGATCATGGCCAAGGTGCTATCTTTCTTCAGAGACAGGCTCGGCAGAGGATCCATCACGAAGGCGATCCGCACGCCGGCGCTCGCGCGCCCGCTGACGGGCCCATTGGGTGTTCGGTCGCTGCCGGATGTGGCCATGAACTGCGATGTCCGCGGTGATTGTCCGCCGGCTAAACTACCGGGATGGGTGGGTTCCGGCAACCGGAGTGAGACCTGATTCCCTTATCGCGCAGCGGCCCGTGGAACGCCCGCGGGGAACCGTGATACAAGGGCTGCCGCTGCCGCGCTCGCGCAGGCAACAACGACCCTAACGCTGGAGCATGGAATTGTCATGGAAGAGGATCTTCGAGGCGTCAAGGTCCTGGTGATCGACGACAGCAAGACGATTCGTCGCAGTGCTGAGAATCTGCTCACCAAGGAAGGTTGCGACGTGATCACCGCCACCGACGGCTTCGACGCGCTGGCGAAGATCGCCGATTCGCGGCCGGAGATCATCTTCGTGGACATCATGATGCCGCGGCTGGACGGCTATCAGACCTGTGCGCTGATCAAGAACAACAGCGAGTTCAAGGCGACGCCGGTGGTCATGCTGTCCAGCAAGGACGGGCTGTTCGACAAGGCCAAGGGCCGCATCGTCGGGTCCGACCGCTACATCACCAAGCCGTTCAGCAAAGAAGAGCTGCTCGGCACCATTCGTACGCTGGTTCACTGATTCGAGAGGTCTCGCACGTCATGGCACGGATTCTTGTGGTCGATGATTCTCCGGCGGAGACCCATCACTTCGTCAACATTCTGGCTCGTCACGGGCACCAGGTGCTCACCGCTACCAGCGGTACCGACGGCATCAACCTGGCCAGCACCGAGCAGCCGGACGTCATCCTCATGGACGTGGTCATGCCTGGGGTCAACGGCTTCCAGGCCACCCGTCAGCTCACCCGGGGCAGTGACACCCGTCACATCCCGGTGATCATCGTCTCTTCGAAGAACCAGGACGCAGACCGGGTCTGGGGCGAGCGGCAGGGCGCCTGCGGCTACCTCACCAAGCCCGTGGACGACCGGACACTCATCGCAGCCGTCAACGACGTCCTCGGGGGCTGACGGCGTGACGCGATCCCAGGCCATGGAGGACCTGCGCGGCATCGAATCGGCGGCTTTCCGCCACGCGGCACCGCTGCCGCTCAAGCAGGATGCGCGGCCCGAGTGGCAGGGCATGGGATTCCAGGTGGGCGGCTTGCGGCTGGTCGCCGCCATGGGCGAGATCAGCGAGGTGCTGAAGCTGCCCAAGGTGGCGGTTCTTCCGGGGGTGAAGTCCTGGGTGATCGGCGTGGCCAACATCCGCGGCCGGCTCATCCCGGTGATCGACCTGCACGACTTTCTCGGTATGGCACCCACCCTGCCCATGGCGCAGTGGCGGGTGCTGGTGGTGGAGGACGGCAATCTGGTAGCGGGGCTCCTGGTGGAGCAGTCGCTGGGCATCCAGCATTTCCTGGAGGACAGCTTCGAGGAGGTATCCGACGATGCCATCGGGGCCCTGGCCCCCTACGTCGGTGGCGCTTTCCGGCACGGAGGCCGTGTTTTCTACACTGTGCAACTCAAGTCGATTTTGCGGGACGAGAAGTTTTTCGACGTTGCACAAAAGACCAACTAGACGGATTACAGGGACATGAAATCAGGAAAGTTGTCGCCATTGCTCATCCTCATGATGTTTCTCCTGGCCGGCACCATGGCCGGCATGGCGTGGTCGGTGCTCACGGATGCCTCCGCTGCCGCCAACAACACCGCTCTGCTGTTCGCGGTGGGCGGCATGGTGCTGGTGGCGATCATCGCCATGGTCATGATCCGCGAGACCCGCAAGCAGCTCACCGAGCAGGCCTCCCAGAACGAGCGGAATCAGGCCGCGATCCTTCAGCTCCTCGACGAGATCGCCGATCTGGCCGAGGGCGATCTGTCGATTCACGCGTCCGTGACGGAGAACTTCACCGGCGCCATCGCCGACTCGATCAACTTCGCCATCGACCAGATGCGGGGGCTGGTTTCCAACATCAACCACCTGTCGGTGCAGGTGGCGCGAGCCGCGTCGGAAACCCAATCGACGGCCAGCAACCTGGCGTCGGCCGCCGAGAATCAGGCCCGGGAGATCGGCGCCGCCTCGCAGGCGATCAACGAGATGGCCGTTTCCATCGACCAGGTGTCGTCCAACGCCGCCGAGTCCGCGGCAGTGGCCGACCGGGCGGTGGAGATCGCCAACAAGGGCGCCGACGTGGTGCAGGACACCATCACCGGGATGGACACCATCCGCAGCCAGATCCAGGAGACCTCCAAGCGGATCAAGCGCCTCGGTGAGTCCAGCCAGGAGATCGGCGACATCGTCTCGCTCATCAACGACATCGCCGACCAGACCAACATCCTGTCGCTGAACGCGGCCATCCAGGCCTCCATGGCAGGGGACGCCGGCCGCGGCTTCGCCGTGGTGGCGGACGAGGTGCAGCGCCTGGCGGAACGGTCGTCCGCCGCTACCAAGCAGATCGCCGCCCTGGTGAAGACCATTCAGACCGACACCAACGAGGCGGTGATCTCCATGGAGCAGACCACCTCCGAGGTGGTGAACGGCGCGAAACGGGCCCAGGATGCGGGCGTGGCCCTCGAGGAGATCGAGAACGTCTCCACGTCGCTTGCAGAGCTGATCCAGAACATCTCCAATGCGGCGCGCCAGCAGGCCGCCTCCGCCGGTCACGTTTCCAACACCATGAACGTGATTCAGGAAATCACCGCTCAGACCGTGAGTGCCACCGAGCAGACGGCCTCCTCCATCGGCAAGCTGGCCAAGATGGCCAACGAGATGCGGGAGTCGGTGGAAGGCTTTAAGCTCCCCGAGCCCAACTGACCGGGGCCGGGCCGCCGGCTCGAGGACTACAGATCTTATGGCCACAAGCCGAGAACACTTCGCGCTCGACTGGATCAAGGGAGAGCTGCTCGAAACGCTCAATGCCGCCCGGCAGGGACTGGAGGCGTTCGCCGAGGCGTTGGACGAGGCTTCCGCCAAGGCATCCGCCGAGGCATCCGCCGAGGCATCCGCCGGGGCCGCCGAGTCGCGGGACGGAGACGATGCCGCCGGTGCATCGGCCGCTCCCGGCGCCACGGGGCCGTTGCGCG
>JAWLCV010000039.1:0-39051 GCA_041686955.1 Pseudomonadales bacterium | reverse complement strand
CGCGGGCTGCCGACCCGGCGCACCGAGATTCCCGCGAGCGTGGAGGCGGTGAAGGGCTTCATCGAAGCGCACGCGCGCGAGCGCTAGCCGCGGGCGCTAGCAGCGGGCGCTAACAGCGGGCGACGATTCAGCGCAGGGCGCGTGCCAGATCCGCTGCCTGATGGGGCTCTCCGCCCATCACCACCCAGACGAGGCGGCGGGTGTGGGTGATGTCGGCTAGGGGGTTCCCCTTCACCACCACCAGATCCGCTACGGCGCCGTCACGAATCACTCCCAGGTCCTGGCAGCCGAGGAGCGCGGCGGCTCCGCCGGTGGCCGCGACCAGCGCCTGCCGCGGCGACAGGCCGAACTCCACCAGGTACTCGAGCTCCTGGTGCAGCCCGCCGCCCGGAACGGTGAATGGCGCAGCGGGTGTGTCCGTGCCGGCGCCGATGGGTACGCCGCGGGCTGCGAGCCGCGGCAGCAGCGCGCGGGCGAATCGGCCGTCCACGCGCGAACGCTGCCGCAGGTCTTCCCGCTGATGAGTTGCGAACAGTTGCTGCCACCAGCCGCCCAGGGTGTGCTCGGCAAACGCCGAGACCGGAATTCCCGCGAAATCCGGCGGCTCGCTGGCGAGAGCGTGCACCGTATTGGTGAGGGTCGGAACCACGGCAGCACCGGTGGCTCGGAACTCGTCGGCGAGGCGGTCGAGCAGAGCGTCGTCGAGGATCTCCGCATGAGGGTCCCCGCCCCGATTGCGGTAGGCGAGGGCGAAGCCGCTCAGGTGCTCGATGGTGGTCACGCCGGCCCGGGCGGCCTCCAGCGCGTCCACCGTGGCGGCGGTGAGACCCCGGGTGCCGGCGACCCCCAGATCCGCCATCACCGGCAGACCGAGCCGGCGGGCCGTCGCCGTGGCGGCCAGGAACGCATCGGCCGGCAGCTGCTCGTAGAGCTTGATCACTCCGACCCCGCGTTCCGCCAGGGCTTCCACCGCGGTACGCGCCTGGCCCGGCTCCGTCACCAGCACCGGCATGATGCGCTCCCACGGCTGCCCTCCGGGGGCCGCCGCGGTTTCGGACATGCCTGCCACTACCGATCCCTCGCCGTCGAGCATGGGCCCGGCGGCCACGATCCGCGGCGCCCCGGTCTGGGCCCTGAGCCGAGCGATGGTCTCCAGGGTGTTGTTGGCGTCGCGCAGCGTGGTGACGCCGGCCGCCGGAAAGGCTCGCAGGTAGTGGGACCGGGCGTGGACGTGCAGATCGATCAAGCCGGGCAGGATCAGCCCGTCGTCGACGGTGATCACCCGCCCGCCGCGGTCGGGCCGGCAGCGCCCGGTGGCGCCGGCGCAGCGGATGCGCCCCGCCTCCACCACCACCATGCCGTGTTCCACCACGTCGCCGAGCCCGTCGAAGTAGGGCCCGATCAGGGTCAGGGACGAAGCCGTCGGTGCGGGGCTCGCGCTCGCGGCGCAAAGGGCCAGCGCCAGGGCCAGGAGGGTCGTCTTCATGGTGGACGAGGATATCCGGGGAAGCTGCCCCCGGTCACCCGTGGGGCTATCCTGGACGGCCCTCGAGTCTGGCTACGGTGGCCGGCACGTCCTCGATGGCGTTCACCGTATGGCTCGGGGCTGTCACGTCCTCCGGCAGCGGCTCTCCGGCGGCGTTGAACCAGATGGTGTGCATGCCCACGGCGCTGGCCCCCTGGATGTCGTCTTCCAGGTGGTCGCCCACGTGGATCGCCTGGTGAGGCTCGGCCGCGGCGTGGCGCAGGGCGGCATGGAAGATTTCCGGCGCCGGTTTGCCGACCCCTACCGATGCCGACGAGTAGCCGAAGTGGAAGAAACGGTCGAGCTTCAGCCGGCGGATGTCGGCGTTGCCGTTGGTGATGGCGCCCAGCAGGTAGTCCCGGGAGAGGGTCTCCAGCGTCTCCAGCGCCCCTTCGAAGAACTCCACCTCGTGACGCGCCTCGAGAAAGATGCCGAAGGCCTCCCGCGCCAGGAGCCGCGCGTCCCGGCCCCGGTAGCCGCAGTGCAGCATGGCGCGATAGAGGATCTCCTCGCGCAGCAGGGAGAGGTCGTGGCGCAGCTCGGGCGCCTCGGCGAGCACGGCGTTGCGCAGCTCCACCACGGCCTCGGCGGGGAAGCGCGCGGAGAAGTCGGGAACGCGCTCGTGCAGCCAGGCGCGCATGCGCGCCTCGGCGTTGCCGATCACCGTCTCCACGTTCCACAGGGTGTTGTCGAGATCGAAGGTGATGAGCTTGATGTCGGCCATCAGTCGTCCTGGCGCCGGGAGCGGGGGTGCGCCGCGTCGTACACGCGGGCCAGATGCTGGAAATCCAGATGGGTGTAGATCTGCGTGGTTGAGATGTCCGAATGGCCGAGAAGTTCCTGCACCGCGCGAAGGTCGCTGGAGGATTCCAGCAGATGACTGGCGAAGCTGTGGCGCAGCATGTGGGGATGCAGCTCGCTGCTGCCGAGCTGGCGCAGCGCGAGGCGTTTCAGACGCTGCTGCACGGTGCGCGGGCTGATGCGGTTGACGCCTCGGCCGGTGAACAGAGGCACCAGACGGCTGCCGGCGGCGAGATCGTCACGGCTCGCGAGCCAGCGCTCCAGAGCCGTCACGCAGTGCCGCCCCAGGGGCAGGCGGCGCTCCTTCCGGCCTTTGCCACGCACCGTGATGAAGCCGTTCTCGAGATCCAGGTCTTCCACGTTGGCGCCGGTGAGCTCCGACAGCCGCAAGCCGCTGCCGTAGAAGAGCTCCGCCATGGCCCTGTCGCGCAGCTCGAGCGGGGTCTCGGCCTCGAAGGCGAAGAGCGCGGCGGTCTGGTCCGTGTCCAGCACCCCCGGCAGGCGCCGCCGTGACTTCGGGGCCCGGTTGCCCACCGTCGGGTCCTCCTCGGCCAGCCCGTGACGCTTGAGATAGCGGAAGAGGCTGCGCAGGCTCGACAGCACCCGCTGGATGCTCCGCGGCTTCAGCCCCCGGCCGTGCAGGCGGGACACGTGGGCGGTGACGTGATGGCTGCGGATCTGCGGCCAGGGCAGGTCCGTCTCGCGGGCGAACCGCTCGAGGTCGCGCCGGTAAGCGGCGACCGTGTGGCTCGAGTAGCCGCGTTCGACCTGAAGATACCTGAGGAAGCCCTGGAGCGCCGAATCCATCAGCCCGCCAGGCGCTCCAACACCCGGGAGAGCACTTCGGCGATGTAGGTGACGAACAGGGTGTCCATGTCCGGCGTGAACCCACCGGGATCGCGGCTGCCGATGGCCAGACAGCCCTTCGGTGCCTCCAGGGTGAGCGGCGCCAGCACCGCGCTGCCCTCGCCCTGATGGGGAACGCTGGGAAACAGCGCCGTGAGCTCCTCCACCCGGAGCGCCGTGCACACCGGATAGCTGCCGCGCACGAAGCGCTCGTGGGGAAGGGGGCCCTGGTGGCTGCGGATGTGGTCCAGGGTCACCGGCGCGGCCGCCAGGTGGCAGCACACGAAGTCGGCCTGGAAGTCGGTGAGGACGTAGGTGGCCAGCACCTCGTTCAGCTCGTGCCAGCTATCCACCCGCAACAGCTCCAGGGTCAGGGTGCGGGTCTTGGCGAACAGCTCGTCGTTGTTCTTGGCCGTCTGCATGAGCTCGGTCATTCGCTTGCGCATGACCATGTTGCGCTCCCGGAGGATGGCCACCTGACGCTCCACCAGCGACACCGCGCCGCCGGACTCGTGACGCAGGTGCAGCTCGGAGAGCAGGTGCGGATGCTCGTCGAAGAAATGCGGGTGATTGCGCAGGTAGATGATCACCTGCTCTTCGCTCACCGGGATGGCGTCGTCGCTGGCTGTGCTCACGTCTCGATCTGGCCCTCGAACACCAGGACGGCTGGCCCGGTCATTCTAACGGTGGACCCGGGACCCTGCCAGGCGATCCGCACCTTGCCTCCGGGCAGGGAGACCTTCACCCGCTGCCCCACCCTGTCCAGAAGCTGCGCCGCCACCACCGCGGCGCATGCGCCGGTGCCGCAGGCCCGGGTTTCCCCCACGCCGCGCTCGTATACGCGCAGCCGAACGAAGCCCCGGTCCACGACCTCGCAGAAGCCGATGTTGGCGCCTTCCGGAAACACCGGATGCGCCACCAGCGCGCTGCCCAGGCGCTCCACCGGTGCGTCCGCCACGCTGTCGACGAACAGCACCGCGTGAGGATTGCCCATGGAGACGGGGGTGACGCGGCAGCGGGTATCCCCCACCTCGAGCTCGTAGCTGCTGGGCGATTCCGCGACGGGGGTTGCGGCGCCGTCCGCGGTGGGATCGAAGGGCACGGCGGCCGGGCTGGTGCGCGGCTCACCCATGTCCACTTCTACCATGCCGTCGGCCAGCAGCCGCGCGCGAATGGGCCCCGCCAGGGTCTGCAGCACCAGCTCGGGCTTGGGGCTGAGCCCGCGGCGGGCGATGTAACGGGCAGCGCAACGGGCGCCGTTGCCGCATTGCTGCACCTCGTGCCCGTCGGCGTTGAAGATGCGGTAGCGGAAATCGGCGTCGGGGTCCGCGGGCGGCTCGATGAGCAATAGCTGATCGAAGCCGACCCCGGTGCGGCGGTCGCCCCAGGCGCGAACCTGCTCCTCGGAGACGGCGAGCTCCTGCGTGACCAGGTCGATCACCATGAAGTCGTTGCCGAGGCCGTGCATCTTGGCGAATTCGAGCAGCATGATCAGAGCATCCCCGGGCCGAGCGGATCGTCGTCGGCGAGCTCGAGGGCGAGCTGGTCACGAATGGTCTCACGGCGGCGGATCAGTCGGAAGGTCTCCCCCTCCACCATCACCTCCGCGGCCCGGGAGCGGCTGTTGTAGTTCGAGCTCTGCACGAAGCCGTAAGCCCCGGCGGAGAGCACCGCCAACAGATCGCCCTCGGCCAGGGCGAGGTCGCGGTGCTCGGCGAGAAAATCGCCGCTCTCGCACACGGGGCCCACCAGGTTCCAGCTCCGGCGTAGGCTCCCGGCACCGGCGGGGGTCACGGGCACTACCTCGTGCCAGGCCCGGTAGAGCGCCGGCCGGATCAGGTCGTTCATGGCGGCGTCGAGCACCGCGAAGCTGGTGGCGCCGGGGGCGGCGGGCTTGAGGTACTCGACCCGGGTGAGCAGCAACCCGCCGTTGGCCACCAGGTAGCGGCCCGGCTCCAGGATCAGGCGCTGGGGCCGGCCCGCCATGGCGGCGTTGAGGGCGGCGCCGTAGCGCGCTACGTCGAACTCCGGCTCGTCCCGGTAACGCACCCCCAGGCCGCCGCCCACGTCCACGTGCTCGAGCTCGATGCCGTCCGCCGCCAGCTCGTCGGTGAGCGCCAGCAGGCTGTCCAGGGCTTCCAGCAGCGGCTCCGTGTCGCCGATCTGGGAGCCGATGTGGCAGTCGATGCCCACCAGGGCCAGGGCGGGTTCCCGGCTCGCCTGCCGGTAGAGGGCCCGCGCCTGGTCGATGGGGACGCCGAACTTGCTGGTTTCCAGCGCCGTGGAGATGTAGGGGTGCGTGCGCGCATCCACGTGGGGGTTCACCCGCAGCGAAACCGGCGCGGTGCAGCCGTGCAGCCGGGCCCGCCCGGCCAGCCGGGCGAGCTCGGCGGCGCTTTCCACGTTGAAGCAGCGGATGCCGACCTTGAGCGCCAGGTCGATCTCGTCTTCCCGCTTGCCGACCCCGGAGAACACCACCTTCCCGGGATCGCCCCCGGCGTGCAGCACCCGCTGCAGCTCGCCGCCGGAGACGATGTCGAAGCCGGCGCCGAGGGCCGCGAAGGTGCGCAGCACGCCGAGGTTGGAGTTGGCCTTCACGGCGTAGCAGATGTCCGCGCCGCGGGGTTCCATGGCGGCGCACAGGGTTCGGTAGCGCTCCTCGAGGTGCGCGCGGGAATAGACGTAGGCCGGGGTGCCCACGCGGGCGGCGATGTCCTCGAGCTTCACGCCTTCCGCGTGCAGGTGGCCGTCGACGTAACGGAACGCCTCCATCTCAACCACCGGCGGGGGCGCGGAACGACAGCGCGCCGTCCGCGGGGGAGGGCGGCGGCTCCGGCAGGGTCAGCGGCCCCTTCTGCCCGCAGGTGGCGACTTCCAGGGTGATCACGATCAACAGCAGCCAGCGCATTCCGTGCGCTCCAGGACAAACCCGGCAGTATACCTCAGCTCGCGTCCACCAGGCCCCGCAGGCGTGGGCTCGCCGGGTCCAGACCGACGCGGCGCGGCCGCATGCGGCGCAGATAGTCCTTGAGCTCGGGGATGCTGGCGTGGCGATGCACCTCGACGCCGTGCCGGGTCTTCACCAGCGCCACGGTGTCGGCGCCGAACGGCAGCACGAACACCGCCTCCGGTGCGTTCAAGGTGCCGCTGGCCATCCGGTGCAGCCGCTCCAGCCGCTCGGCTATGAGGAAGCGTTCCTGGCCGCCCATGACGTGCCAGGCCACCTCCGCCGGGGGCGTTGCCAGTAGCCGTGCCAGGGTGGCCAGCAGGTTCGGCTCCTCGCGCACGCTTTCCAGCCGCCAGCGGCCGGCCGCCTCCCGTGACACGATGTCGAAGCTGTCGATCAGGAGCTGGTGGAATCCGCTGTAGTCCAGCGGGTCGTTCTGACGGCTGAGCAGGGTCGCAGGCTCATCGTGGGTGGAGTCGCGGTCCGATGGCGGAAGCCGTCGCCGGGCGGACTCGGCGTTGACGAACACGCAGACGGCGCGCCGATGGTCGCTGAAACCCTGGCGAATCTGCGCGAGGTTGCGCTGCAGCCGGCCGTCGGCGCGGGCGGGCACGAGCTCCGCGCCGCTCTGCTCCGCCCACACCGCAGCCTCCACCAGCCTCGTGAAGGTCGCCACCGGGCCTTCGTCGTCGAAGGCTGACCAGCCGGCCGCGGTGCGCTCGAAGGTCACCCGGGGCGGCTGGCGGCGGCTCTGCAGGGCGGGGTGCAGTACCGGGATGTATCCCGCGCCTTCCCGCGGCAGCCGGGCGAGCACGAATTCCAGCCGGGCGAGACTGGTCTCGTTGAGCCAGAGGAGCTGACGCTGGTAGTCGAGCTCGGCGTCGGAACCCGCGCCGGTGCTCGAGCCTCGGGAAGCCGTGACGAGCCGCCGTGCCAGAGCCAGGCCGGTGTCCAGGGCCGCCAGGATCTGGCGGTGCTCCGCCAGGCGCCGGCTCATGGGCCAGTGGTCCATGCGCGGCAGCTCGGCGAGCTCCTCGCGGCTGAAGCCCCAGGCGAGCAGCTTCGCCAGGAGCGGGCTCGGCGGGTCGTTGCGGCCGCCGAGGTGGAGCTCGGCGTTCTCCGCCGTCTTCGCCGCCAGCAGGCGTCTGATGAACGGCAACTCCCCGTCCCGTCCGGCAGCGGTCAGATAGCCCTCGAGGTGCTCGTAGAGCAGGAGATAGGGATCCAGCGCCAGCGGCTCGCTCACCCCGGCGTGCATCCGTGCCTTGTAGGCGGACGAGAGCGTGCCGCGAAGCGGCGCCTCGGCGTAGGCTTCCACCAGTTTCAGCTTCAGCAGGGACTTGTGGGGCGTCTTCAGGGCCCGCTGCAGGTCAACGATGGCGGCGTTGGCCAGCTCGCCCGGGGGCAGAACCGGCACCGGGCCGAAATCCACCACGTCCGCGGCGCGAACGAAACGGCGCCGCAGAAGGTGCTCGGCGGTGGCGGCATATTCCTCCGGATCGCTGGAGGAAATGAGCCACCACATGGGGTAGCGGCCCGCCACCAGCGCGCCGCTGCGGTAGAACTCGTCCAGAACCAGCCCCGGGGTCCGGCTGCCCGGCAGGCGCCCGCGGGTACGCAGCAGATCCGGGTCCACCAGAAACGTGTGCAGCTCCAGACCGAGCTCCCGGGCCCACTGGTCGATGAGCCGGACCTTGGGCCAGAGGCTCGCGTGCAGCAGGGCATCGCAGCACACCCAGATGTCCAGGTCGCTGTCCCGCCCCTGCCCGGTGGTGCCGCCGCTGCCCATGATGAACACTGAATGGAGGTCGTGACGCGACGGCGGTTCTCGTTCCGGCCGATAGCCGCGGGCCAGCCGGCGTAGGGCGGCCACCGCGTCCCGGTCCGGCCGGTATCCGGCGATTCCGGAGGGCACGTCCGGGCCCAGGTACCCGGGCAACGCCGGGTGGTTGCGGTGGTAGAGCACGGGGAGCGCCTGCAGCGCCAGCCGCTGCCGCGGCGGCAGGCGGGCGGCGGCCCGGGTCAGGCGCTGGGCGTGGTGGTCGCGGAACCGGGTGGCGATGGCGGCCAGCCGGTGCGCGTCCTGCAAGGTCGTGCCGTCGGTGGCTTTGTCGGACCGTGGATCCGTCGCGCTCATGCATGCAGTGTAGGCAGGATCCGCCGAACCGCCCGGCCGACGCCGCCAATCGGGGGTATGATGGCGGGCGTCGCCTGCAGGGAGAACGGTCATGTCCGACACCGCGCTCACCCAGCTGTTCGATCTCCGCGTTCCCATCGTTCAGGCCCCCATGGGCGGCGTCGCCGGCCCCCGGCTGGTGGCCGCGGCGGCGGACGCCGGCGCCTTGGCCATCCTGCCCGTGTGGTTTCTGCCCCCTGTCGGGGCCCGGGAGTTGATAGACGCCACTCGCCGCCTCACTCACCAACCGCTGGCGGTGAACCTGCGCGCCGATCTGGTACAGGTCGATCACATCCGCACGGCGCTCGACGCCGGGATCACCACCATCCACCTCTTCTGGGGCGACCCGGGGCCCTGCATGGAACCCATCCGGGCTGCCGGGGCGCGGATGATCGCCACAGTGTGGGACGCGGATTCCACTCGACGGGCCCTGGACGCCGGCGCCTGCGCGCTCATCGCCCAGGGGGTGGAGGCGGGCGGCCACGTGCGGGGCACCACACCGTTGGCGGAGCTCCTGCCCCGGGTGCGGGAGCTGGCCGGCCCGGTGCCGGTGGCCGCCGCCGGCGGGCTCACCGACGCCGGCGACGTGGCTCGGGTGCTGGAACAGGGCGCGGCCGCCGCAGTGCTTGGAACGCGGCTGGCGGCGACGGTGGAGTCCGATGCCCACGACGCCTACAAGCAGGCACTCCTGGAGGCCGGCGACGACGCCACCGTGCTTTCCACCTGCTTCGACGGCTTATGGGAGGACGCGCCTCACCGGACCCTGCGCAACTCCACGTTCCGGGCCTGGGACGCCGCCGGCCGGCCCCGGTCCGGAGCACGCCCGGGTGAGGGAGACGTGGTGCTTCACGACTTCGACGGAGCGGCTTATCCCCGCTATTGCATGATGTTGCCCACCCGGGGGGCCAGCGGCGACCTGGAGGCGGCCGCCCTGTACGCGGGCACGGGCGTGGCGCGGATCAGGGATCTGCCGGAAGCCGGCCGGCTGCTGGCGGAGATCGCCGAGGCACTGTACTGACCATCACAGGCGCTGCCGGGCGCGGGCGACGGCGGCGCGTACCTGGGCCGGCGCCGTGCCGCCGACGTGATCCCGGGCCGCCACGGAGCCTTCCAGGGTCAGGACCTCGAATACGCTCTCGTCCACCGCCCCGCCGGCGAAGCGCCTGAGCTCCTCCAGGGTGAGGTCCTCCAGGTTTCTGTTCTCGTTCAGGGCGAAGGCCACGGTGCGGCCCACGATTTCGTGGGCATCGCGGAATGGGATGTCGCGCCGAACCAGGTAATCCGCCAGATCGGTGGCGGTGGTGAAGCCGAGCCGGGCGGAGGCGGCCATGTTGGCCTCCCGGGCCTCGATGGCGGGAATGAGACCGGCCATGGCCGTGAGACAGCCGTGCAGGGTGTCCACGGCGTCGAACAGGGGCTCCTTGTCTTCCTGGTTGTCCTTGTTGTACGCCAGCGGCTGGCTCTTCATCAGGGTGATGAGCGCCACGAGATCCCCCACCACCCGGCCGGTCTTGCCGCGCACCAGCTCCGGCACGTCCGGATTCTTCTTCTGCGGCATGATGCTCGAGCCGGTGCAGAAGCGGTCCGGCAGATCGATGAAGGCGAACTGCTGCGACGACCACAGCACCAGCTCCTCGCACCAGCGGGACAGGTGCACCAGGGTGAGGCTTGCCGCCGCGCAGAACTCGATGGCGAAATCCCGGTCGCTCACCGCATCCAGGGAATTCTCGGCGACACCGTCGAAGCCGAGGGCCCGGGCCACCGCCTCGCGGTCGATGGGGAACGTGGTGCCGGCCAGGGCGGCGGCGCCGAGGGGCAGCACGTTGACCCGGCGCCGGCAGTCCCGCAGCCGCTCGCGGTCGCGGTGCAGCATCTCGAACCACGCCAGCAGGTGATGGCCGAAGGTGATGGGCTGGGCCGGCTGCAGATGGGTGAACCCGGGCATCACGGTGTCGGCGTGGCGCTCCGCGAGATCCAGCAGCGCCGCCAGCAGCTCGGTTTCCAGCGCCACCAGGTCGTCGATGGCGTCGCGCAGGTACAGGCGGACGTCGGTCGCCACCTGGTCGTTGCGGGAACGGCCGGTGTGAAGCTTCTTTCCCGTCTCGCCGATCAGCGCGATGAGCCGGCTCTCGATGTTCATGTGCACGTCTTCACGATCCACGCGCCACTCGAACCGGCCTTCGTCGATCTCTTTGTGAATCTCCCGCAATCCCGATACGATGCGGTCGCGCTCGTCGTCCGAGAGCACGCCCACCGCGGCCAGCATGGTGGCGTGGGCGATGGAGCCTTCGATGTCGTGGTGATACAGCCGCTGATCGAAGGCGACGGATGCGGTGAACGACTCGACGAAGGCGTCGGTGGCTTCGCTGAAGCGGCCGCCCCAGAGTTTGGCGTCTTGGCTCATGATCGATGCGACTGGCTGTGTTGGGACATTGAAGGATGGCGAATTATATCAGCCAGCAGGAGCCTTCAGGCGCTCCTGCGGCATCCGGTGACCATTTCGCCGTTCCCAACCTCTGCACGGCCCCGGCCATCTCCCTTCTCGTGCTGTTCGGCGAGCTTCTGGTGGTGGTGCTGCTGTTCGCCGGCGAGGTGTCGTGGATGCGCCTGGCCCTGCTCTCGCTGTTCGTCCAGTGGGTGGCGCTGTTGAGCGCGGCCGCGTTGTGCCTGTGCCGGCCGCTCTTGCTGCGGCTCCGGCTGGTGCCCGGCGCGCTGGCGGCCTTCGCGCTGGCACTGCTGGTGACCTTCGCCGTGGGGCTTATCGCCGATCGGGTGATCGCCGGGACGGTATTCGGCGCGCCGGTGGAATGGATGCCCATCATCCGCCAGCTCGTCATCGCCAGCGTGATCGCCGCTCTGGCGCTGCGCTACTTCTACGTGCAGCAGCAGCTTCGTCTGCAGGAGCAGGCGGAGCTGCGCGCCCGGATCCAGGCCCTGCAGTCGCGCATCCGGCCCCACTTCCTGTTCAACAGCATGAACATCATCGCGAGCCTCATCGAGACGGATCCGGCGACCGCGGAGTCGGTGGTGGAGGATCTTTCGGAGCTGTTCCGCGCGAGCCTCAACGAGGCGGGCAATCAGGTGCCGCTCGAGGACGAGCTGGCGCTGTGCGAACGCTACGTGCGCATCGAAGCCCTGCGCCTGGGCGAGCGGCTGCACCTGGACTGGCAGGTGGAGCCGGTGCCCGGCGGGGTGCGCATTCCCCTGTTGACCCTGCAGCCGTTGGTGGAGAACGCCATCTACCACGGCATCCAGCCCTTGCCCGAGGGCGGCACCATCGGCGTCCGGGTCTGGTTCCAGGACGGCCGGGCGAACGTGGAGATCAGCAATCCCGTGCCGGATGCGGCGGTTCAGAGTCAGGGCAACCGCATGGCGCTGGAGAACATCCGCACCCGGCTGGCAGTGCTCTACGGCAGCCGCGCGGAGCTCCACAGCGAGGTTCGCGGCGGCCGCTACGCCGCGCTGCTGCGGTTCCCGGTGGGGGACGCGGCGGCCAACGGCGGCGGGGCGGGGCCGGCGGGCCGCGTGCTATGATCGGCCGCTGGATCGCCACATGAAAGTTCTGATAGTCGACGACGAGCGGCTCGCCCGCGACCGCCTGGCGCGGATGGTCTCGGCCCTGGACGGTTACCGGGTGGTGGGCGAGGCCGACAACGGCATGACGGCGCTCGCCCAGGCGCAGGAGCACGACGCCGACGTGGTGCTGCTGGACATCCGCATGCCGGGAATGGACGGCCTGGAGACGGCCCGCCATCTGAGCGAGCTCGCCGAGCCGCCGGCGGTGATCTTCTGCACGGCCTACGAGGAGCACGCGGTGCAGGCGTTCGATCTGCAGGCGGTGGGCTACCTGCTGAAGCCGGTGCGCCGGGACAGCGTGCAGCGCGTCCTCGAGCAGGCGCAGCGGGTGAACAAGGCCCAGCTCGCCGCGCTCAACGGCCTGGAGCCCAGCCGCCGTACCCACATCTCGGCCCGCACCCACCGCGGCATCGAGCTCATCCCGGTGGAGGACGTGCGTTACTTTCAGGCGGATCAGAAATACGTCACCGTGCGCTTCGGCGACGGCGAGGTGATCATCGACGAGCCGTTGAAGGAACTGGAGCGGGAGTTCGCCGACCTGTTCGTGCGCATTCACCGCAATGCCCTGGTGGCGGCCGCCCACATCGAGGGCCTGGAGCGCCTCGGGGTGGGTCAGTCGTGCATTCGTCTCCGGGGTGTGGAGCAACCCCTGGACGTGAGTCGTCGGCACCTGTCGGCCGTGCGCAGGCTGGTGAAAAGGTTGTGAGCAAGCGAGGTGGAATGGAACGATTGGTGATTGCGACCCGGGAGAGCCCGCTGGCGTTGTGGCAGGCGGAGTTCGTCAAGGCCGCCCTCGAGGCGGCTCATCCCGGCCTCGAGGTGAGCCTGCTCGGCATGCGCACCCAGGGCGACCGCTGGCTCGCGTCGCCCCTCTCCGAAGTAGGCGGCAAGGGACTGTTCATCAAGGAGCTGGAGCAGGCCCTGCTGGCGGGCAACGCCCATCTGGCCGTGCACTCCATGAAGGACGTGCCCGCCCACCTGCCGGAGGAGTTCGACCTGCCGGTGATCGCCTTTCGCGACGACGTCCGCGACGCGCTGGTGAGCCGCAGCGGCAAGCCCCTGGCGGAGCTGCCCGCCGGCGCGCGGGTGGGCTCAGCCAGCTTGCGCCGCCAGGCGCAGCTCCGCGCGCGCCGGCCCGACCTCCAGGTCGCGCCGATTCGCGGCAACGTGGGTACCCGGCTCGGCAAGCTGGAGGCCGGCGAGTACGACGCGCTGGTGCTGGCGAGCGCTGGTCTCGCGCGCCTGAAGCTGGAATTCCGGATCACGGAGCATCTCAGCGTCTCCGACTCGGTGCCCGCGGCGGGCCAGGGCGCGCTGGGCATCGAGTGCCTGGCCGGCGACGAGCGGGTGAGGGCGTTGGTGTCGGTGCTGAACGACGAGGCGGTGAGCCGCTGTGTGCGGGCCGAGCGGGCGGTGAGCGCCGGGCTCGGCGCCGACTGCTCCGCGCCGCTGGGGGCGTACGCCTACCTGCAGGACGGACGCATCCGGCTGAGCGCCGTGCTGGCCAGCGTGGACGGCCGGCGGGTGTTGCGGGCCGCGGCGGAAGGTGACGAGCCCGCCGAGGTGGGCGCCCGCGTCGTGGAAAGCCTGAAGGCCCAGGGCGCCATGGAGATCCTCGGCGCCCTGGATCTGCCCTGACCGTGAAGGTCTGGGTGAGCCGGTCCCAGCCCGGCGCCGATCGTCAGGCGGCGGATTTGCGCGCCGCCGGCCACGACCCCGTGGTGGCTCCGGTGCTCGCGGTGGAGCCGCTGGATGCGCCGCTGCCGGCGGGACCTTTCCAGTACGTGATCTTCGTCTCCGAGCACGCCGTTCGCGTGGGTTTGCCGCGTCTCGCCGAGGCGCTGCCGTTGCCCCGGTTGCGGGTGCTCGCGGTAGGCGCGCGCACCGCCGCGCTGCTCCGGGCCGAAGGGATCGCGGCGGTGGCGCCGGAGGACGCCACCTCGGAAGGATTGCTGGCGCTGCCCGAGCTCGAGCGCCCGGCCGGGCAACGCATACTGCTGGTGACCGGCGAGGGGGGGCGGGGCCTGCTGGCGCCGGAGCTCTCGCGGCGCGGTGCCGAGGTGGTCCGCTTCGACTGCTACCGGCGGGTGCCCGTGACGCCGCTGAACCCGGCGGTTCTCGACTGCGACGCGGTGATCGCGGCGAGCGGCGATGGTCTGCGCCAGCTCGCGCCGGCGTGGCTCGGCGCCGGCGGCCGGCGCGACGTGGCCGTGCTGGTTCCTTCGGCGCGGGTGGCCCGCCTCGGAGTGGCACTGGGACTCACCAACCTCCATGATTGCGGCGGAGCGGACAGCGACGCCTGGCTCCGCGGGCTCGAGCAACTGCAGACGGGAACGTCATGACCAAGGATTCCGACCACCAGCCCCCTGCCGGCGAGGACCCGGCTGGCCAGAGCCCGGCCGATGACGACGGCGCTCGCCGGGACGCGGCGGGAAAGGCCGCCGGCCCGGCCGCCGCGGACGTGAGTGAGTCTTCACGTCGAGCCCCGGCTTCGCGGGCCCGAGGCGGCCGGCTGCTGGCCTCCCTGGCGTTGCTGCTGGCTTTGGGGGCCGCCGGCGGCGCCGGCTGGCTCTACTACGAGCTCGTCCACCGCGGCACGCTTCGCGCGGTGGACGAGCGGGTGGCGGCGGTGGAGCAGGCGGTACGGGCCGTGGACGGCCAGCTCGACCGCCTGGAACGGCTGGAGCAGCGGCAGCGCGAAGAGCTGGAAGCATTCCGCCAGCGCCAGCAGGCGGCCCTGAACGCTACGGAGACGGCGCTGCGGGAATCGCTGGCCCGGGTGGCGCGCCAGGCGCCGCCTTCCACCGGCGAATGGCAGCGGGCCGAGGTCCAGTACCTGCTGCGGATCGCCAACCACCGCCTGCTCATGGAACGGGACGTGTCCGGCGCGCTGCGGCTTCTCGAGGCCGCGGACACCATCCTGGCTCAGTTGGACGACTTCGCCCTCCACGACGTGCGGGCGAGCCTCGCGGACGAGATCGCCGCCCTGGAGACCGTGGAGGGCGTCGACGTGCAGGGGCTGTTCCTGCGTCTCGAGGCGCTGAAGCGGGATCTCGATCGGCTGCCGCTGCGGCTGCCGGACTACCTGGCGGTGGCGGAGGAGACGCCGGCGCCCGCCGCCGACGACTTCTGGTCCGTGCTCGAGGAACGGCTGTCCGGGTTCTTCCGGGTGCGCCGCTTCGAAGGCGCGGTGCGACCGCTGCTCGCGCCGGAGGAGGCGGTGTACCTGGAGCTGAACCTGCGCCTCATGCTGGAGCGCGCCCAGCTCGCCGCGGTGCGCCGGGAGCAGCTCATCTACGAGGAAAGCCTGGCCACCGCCGCGGAGTGGGTGCGCACCTACCTGGATCAGGACGAGCGCCGGGTAGAGCGCATGACCGACGAGATCGACGAGCTGCTGCGGGTGGATCTGGAACGGCCGCTGCCCGACATCTCCGGATCCCTGAACGCCTTGCGCGACGTGCTGAGGAACCCGGCGTGAAGGTCGCCCTGCTGGTCCTGCTCACCGCCCTGGTGCTCGGCGGGCTGGTGGGCGTGCTGATGGCCCGGGACCCGGGCTACGTCATGGTGGCCTACGACCAGATGGCCCTGGAAACCAGTCTCTGGTTCGCCCTGTTGGTGCTGGTGCTGGCCTACGTGCTGATCCGCGCCGCCACCCTCTTGACGGTGCGCCTGGTGCGGGGCGGCGGCAGCCTCAAGGACTGGCACCAGCGGCGCCGCACCCGCACCGCCCGGGAGCAGACCGTGAAGGGTCTGCTGCTCATGGCCGAAGCCCGCTGGGCCGAGGCCAGGAAGCTGCTCGAGAGCTCTGCCGACAATGCGCCGTCGCCGCTGATCAACTACCTGAACGCGGCCAGGGCCGCCCACGAGATGGGTGATACCCGGGGCCGCAACGCGCTGCTGCGTGCCGCCCACGAATCCCACGAGTCCACCCCCGGGGCCCGCTTCGCGGTGGGGCTGACCCAGGCCGAGCTGCAGTGCGCGGAGGGCCGCTGGGAGCAATGTCTCGCCACGGTGCTCGAGCTGCGCCGGCAGTCACCGAGGCACCCCCAGGTGCTGCGGATGCTGGTGCTCTGCTACCAGCGGCTCGAGGACTGGCAGGCCATCCTCGAGCTGGTGCCGGACCTGAAAAAGCAGCACGTGATGCCCGAGCCGGAGCTGCGGGCCCTGCAGGTGACCGCCTGGCGCGGCCGTCTGGGCCATGCCGGGGACGACCTTCCGGAGCTGTGGAAGTCGGTGCCGAAAGAGCTTCGGCGCGATGCGGAGCTGGTGGCCGTGTTCGTCGGCACCCTGCTCGCCGCGGGACGCGCCGGGGAGGCGGAGCTGCGGGTGCGCGAAGCGCTGGAGCAGTCGTGGAACGGCGAGCTCGTGCACCTGTACGGCACCTTCAGCGCCGACGACCCCAACCGCCAGCTCGTGGCGGCGGAGGGCTGGCTGAAGGAGCGTCCCAACGACCCGACGCTGCTGCTGACCCTGGGCCGCATCAGCCTGATGAACCATCTGTGGGCGAAGGCCCGGGAATACTTCGAGGCGAGCCTGCGGCTGCACCGCACCACAGAGGTGCAGGGCGAGCTGGGGCGCTTGTGCGTGGCCCTGGGTGAATCCCAGCAGGGGGCCGAGCTGCTGGTCCAGGCGCTGGACACCCTGCCGCCTCTGCCCATGCCCGAGCGCAGCGAGGCGCCCCAGGCGTTGCATCAGGGCAGAGGCGCGTAGCCGAAGACGTCGGAGCGCATGCGTTCCCGGGCCACGCCGGCCCGAGCCAGCGCGGTGCAGGACGCGTGGACGAAGGCGGGACCGCCGGAGAGCACGACCACCGAGCCGGTCTCCAGGTCGCCGGCGTGACGGCGCAGCCACTCGAGCCCCCGGTTGGCCTCCGAACGACCCGGATCGGCGATCTTCACCAGGCGAAGCCACGGCCGGGCCGGACGCTCGAGCTCCTCGTCGAGGTAGAAGTCCTCGTCGCGGTCGACGCACCACAGCACGGTGACCGGGGCCCCCGGATCGGTGTGGTCGAACGCGTCGATGAAGCTCATGGCCTGCGCCATGCCGGTGCCGCCGGCGACGATGAGCGCCGGTGCGGGCAGCGGCGGCTCCAGGGCGACGTCGCCGCCGGGGCCACTCACCTCGAGCGTCCCGCCGCCACCGAGTCGCTCGCTCGCGGCCAGCAGCTCGTCCATGCGGGCGGCCTCGGGCGCGCCGGGGATCGGCCGGTAGTGCAGGTGCAGCTCCGGCAGGCGCCACGGCGCGCTGGCGATGGAAAGGGGCACGGGTCCGTCCGGGTGCAGCACCTCGAGGTACTGGCCAGCGCGGAAGCGGAACGCCTCGGGCATCGTCAGCACGATGCGTCTAACGGGCGCTCCCGTGCAGGACGCGATGGCTGCGGTGAACGTGGCCCACCCCTCCCCGGTGGTCGCGGGCGTGTCAGCGCCCTTTCATCGAGGCGAAGAACTCTTCGTTGGTACGGGTGTTCTTCAGCTTGTCGATGAGAAACTCGATGGCCGCCAGGTCGTCCATGTCGTGGAGCAGCTTGCGCAGGATCCACACCCGCTGCAGCTCGTCCTCGGGCATGAGCAGCTCCTCACGGCGGGTGGCGGAGCGGCGGATGTTGATGGCCGGGTAGACCCGCTTCTCGGCGATCTTCCGTTCGAGGTGCAACTCCATGTTGCCGGTGCCCTTGAACTCCTCGTAGATCACCTCGTCCATCTTCGAACCGGTGTCCACCAGGGCCGTGGCGATGATGGTGAGGCTGCCGCCTTCCTCGATGTTGCGCGCGGCGCCGAAGAAGCGCTTGGGGCGCTCCAGGGCGTTGGCGTCCACACCGCCGGTGAGCACCTTGCCCGACGACGGCACGATGGTGTTGTAGGCGCGGGCCAGGCGGGTGATGGAATCGAGCAGAATGACCACGTCCTTCTGGCCTTCCACCAGGCGCTTCGCCTTCTCGATGACCATTTCCGCTACCTGCACGTGCCGCGACGGCGGCTCGTCGAAGGTGCTGGCCACCACCTCGCCGCGCACCGAGCGCTGCATCTCGGTCACTTCCTCGGGGCGCTCGTCGATGAGCAGCACGATCATGACCACGTCGGGGTTGTTGGCGGTGATGGACTGGGCGATGTTCTGCAGCATCAGGGTCTTGCCCGCCTTCGGCGGCGACACCACCAGCGCCCGCTGCCCCTTGCCGATGGGCGCGATGAGATCGACGATGCGCGCGGACAGATCCTCGGTGCTGCCGTTGCCCCGCTCGAGCTTCAGGCGCTCGTTGGGGAACAGCGGGGTGAGGTTCTCGAAGAGGATCTTGTGTTTCTTGGTGTTGGGCTCGGCGAAGTTGATCTGGTCGACCTTGAGGAGGGCGAAGTAGCGTTCGCCGTCCTTGGGCGGGCGGATCTTGCCGGCGATGCTGTCGCCGGTGCGCAGGTTGAAGCGCCGGATCTGGCTGGGCGAGACGTAGATGTCGTCCGGGCCGGCCAGGTACGAGCTGTCCGGCGAGCGCAAAAAGCCGAAACCGTCCTGAAGGATTTCCAGGGTGCCTTCGCCGTAGATGTCCTCCCCGTCCTTGGCGCGTTTGCGCACGATGGCCGCGATGACTTCCTGCTTGCGGGAGCGGGCCAGATTCTCGAGCCCCATTTCGCGGGCCATGTCGACGAGATCGCCCACGGGCTTACGTTTCAGATCTGTCAGGTTCATAGCGTTGTTATAGGTTGACCAATGCTTGTGAAGATTGGGAACAGAGGTTCTCGGATTGTTGTTCGCAGGGAAGGGCCAAGAACCGGCGGTGGGTCGGCGGGGTGATCCGCCCGGATACGCGCAGTCAAGTTTAGTGTATTGGCGACCGCCGTCAAGCGGTCTGGCAGGCTCCGGGAGCGATCTTTCGACCGCTCCCGGGGCTCGCGGTTCAGATGTTGCTGTCGAGGAACGCGGCGAGCTGCGATTTGGAGAGAGCGCCTACCTTGGTGGCTTCCACCTCGCCGTTCTTGAACAGCATCAGGGTCGGGATGCCGCGGATGCCGTATTTCGGCGGCGTGTCCTGGTTGGCATCGATGTCGAGCTTGCAGATCTTGATGCGGTCGCCGTACTCCCCGGCGATCTCGTCGAGAATCGGGGCGATCATCTTGCAGGGCCCACACCATTCAGCCCAGTAATCCACGAGCACGGGCTTTTCGGACTGCAGCACGTCCTTCTCGAAGTCTGCGTCCGAGGTATGCACGATCTTGTCGCTCATCGGGGATCTCCAGGTGTGTTGCGACCGAGGAGTGTATCACGAGGGAAATCGGCCCCCGAAAGAACCATCGCGCCTGAGAATATGCAGGCAGGCGTCGGCTCGGTTACCCTCACGGTGCCGCCAGCACGGATGCCCCATGAGCGATCTGTTTGCCGCCCTGGACCTGGGTTCCAACAGCTTCCACCTGTTGATCGCGCGCCGCTCGGACGGCGGTTTCGAGACCGTGGAGCGCATGAAGGAGAAGGTTCAGCTACTCGGCGGCTTCAGCGGCGGCTGCCTGGCGCCCGCCGCCATGCGGCGGGGCGAGGCGTGCCTCGCGCGCTTCGCGCAGCGCCTGGCCTCGGTGCCCCGGGAACAGCTCCGCATGGTGGGGACCCACGCGCTGCGGGAGGCGCGCAACCGCGGCGATTTCGCGGCGGTGGCGGAGCGGATCATCGGCGTTCCCCTGGAGGTGATCTCCGGGGAGGAGGAGGCGCGGCTGGTGTACCTGGGGGTCGCGCACCATGCGCCCTGGCACCCGGGCGGGTGCCGGCTGGTGGTGGACGTGGGCGGCGGCAGCACGGAGCTCGCCTGGGGCGAGCCGGACCCGGCTGCCGGCGGCCCCGCCGGCGTGGCGTCGTGCAAGGTGGGCTGCGTCTCCCTCACCGACCGCTGCTTCGGTGCCGGCGCCGATCAGGCCCAGGCGTTCGAGGCGGCCCGCGCCGTGGCCCTGGAGGCCCTGGCGGCGCTCGCGCCCATGGACCGGGCATGCACCGTCATCGGCACGTCGGGAACCGTGGAGTCCATTCAGACCGTGCTGGCGGCGAACGGGTGGGGCTCCGAGACGATCACGGCGGAAGGGCTCGAGGCGCTCCGCGGGGCCATCGTCAGCGGCCGCTGGCTGGTGGAGGCGGGCCTTCCGGGGCTGGCTCCGGACCGGGTGGACATCTTTCCCGCCGGGGTGGCGCTGGTGTCCGCCCTGTTCGAGACCCTCGAGCTCGATGCCATGCGGTTCGTGGACGCATCCCTTCAGGACGGTCTGTTGTACCGGGACGAGCCGCTGCCGGACCCGCGGGCGGATCTGCGCCACCAGGCGGTGGCGCGGCTCAAGCGCCGCTACGGCGTGGACGAAGCCCAGGCGGCACGGGTGCGCGACACCGCGCTGACCCTGTTCGACGGTGCCGCGAGCTGGTGGCGGGATCCGCAGCGCTGGCGGCCTTTTCTGGCCTGGGCGGCGGAGCTTCATCAGCTCGGCATGGCGGTGGCGCCGCGCCACTACCACCGGCACGGCGCGTACCTGGTGCAGAGCGCCGATCTCAGGGCGTTTTCCCGCACGGAGCAGAACCAGCTCGCCCTGCTGGTGCGCGGGCACCGGCGCAGCTTTCCGGGGCTGGCGTTCAGAGCCTACGAAGGTGCCACCCGCGCGGAGCTCGAGCGGCTGCTGGCGCTGCTGCGCATCGCGGTCATTCTCCACCGCAGCCACAGCGACGCCCACACCCCGGCGCTGACGGTGCAGGCCGAGGGCGAGGCTCTGACCCTGGGGCTGCCGGCGGGCTGGCTCGCGGGCCACCCGCTCTCGGCCCGGGAGCTGGAAGTGGAGCGCGAGCAGCTCGCCAGCGCCGGAATCCGGTTGGCCTGGGAGTGAACGGGGCCGCCGGTCAGCGGTTCAACGCTTCCGCCGCCTTCACGGCGAAATAGCTCAGCACGCCGTCCGCCCCGGCGCGCTTGAAGCACAGGAGTGACTCCAGGATGACCTTCTCGTCGAGCCAGCCCCGTTCGATGGCGGCCATGTGCATGGCGTACTCGCCGCTGACCTGGTAGGCGAACGTGGGCACGGCGAAGCGCTCCTTCACCCGGCGCACGATGTCGAGGTAAGGCATGCCCGGCTTGACCATCACCATGTCGGCCCCTTCGTCCAGATCCAGGGCGATCTCGTGAAGCGCTTCGTCGCCGTTGCCGGGGTCCATCTGGTAGGTGGCCTTGCTGCCCTTGCCCAGGGTGGCGCTGGAGCCCACGGCGTCGCGGAACGGACCGTAGTAGGCGGAGGCGTACTTGGCCGAGTAGGCCATGATCTGGGTGTTGACGTGGCCGGCCTCGTCGAGCGCCCGGCGGATGGCGCCGACCCGGCCGTCCATCATGTCCGAGGGCGCGATGACGTCGGCTCCGGCGTCGGCGCACACCAGCGCCTGCTGCACCAGGGCGGCGACGGTGGGATCATTCAGCACGTAGCCCGCCTCGTCGATGATGCCGTCGTGGCCGTGGGTGGTGTACGGGTCCAGCGCCGCGTCGGTGATGATGCCGAGCTCGGGCACGGCGTCCTTCAGCGCCTGCACGGCCCGGGGCACGAGGCCGTCGGGGTTCCAGGCCTCGGCGCCGTCGGAACTGCGCAGCTCCTGGCCCACGTTGGGAAACAGGGCCACGGCCGGAATGCCCAGGGCGTGCGCGCGCCGCGCTTCCGCCACCAGCTCGTCGATGCTGTGCCGCTCGACGCCCGGCATGGAGGCCACCGCCTCGCGGCGCCCGGAGCCCTCGATGACGAACATGGGGTAGATCAGGTCGTCGGTGGTGAGCACGTTCTCCCGCACCAGCCGGCGGGCGAAATCCGTGGCGCGGTTGCGCCGCAGGCGGGTGCTCGGGAAACTGCGGGCCATGGCGGGATCCTGTTGGTGATTGCGTGTCGGAGCCGGCAATGGTAACCAAGGGCATGACGAAGGGCAGCCCCCGCAGGCGGATCGTGCTTCGGCTGGCGCTGCTGGCCGCGGTGATCGGCGCCGTTGCCGCGTATTTCCTGCTCGGCCTCGACCGTTATCTGGATCTCGAGTTCGTCAAGCAGAGCCACCAGCGGGCGGTGACCCTGGTGCACGCCCACCGGGTCATGGCCAGCGCCGCCTTCTTCCTGCTCTACGTGCTGGTCACCGCGGTTTCCCTGCCCGGCGCCGCGGTGCTGACCCTGGCGGCCGGGGCTCTGTTCGGTCTGCTGTGGGGGTTGGTGCTGGTCTCCTTCGCGAGCTCGGTGGGCGCCACCGCCGCCATGCTCATCGCCCGGCGGGTGCTCGGCGAAGACGTCCAGCGGCGCTTCGCCCGCCAGCTCACGTCGGTGAACCGCGGCTTCGAGCGGGAGGGCGGGTTCTACCTGTTCAGCATCCGCATGGTGCCGCTGTTTCCCTTTTTCGTGGTGAATCTGGTGATGGGGCTGACCCCCATCCCGGTGTGGACCTACTACTGGGTGAGCCAGGTCGCCATGTTGCCGGGCACGCTGGTCTACGTGTTCGCGGGGACCCAGCTCGCCGCCGTGGAGCGGGTGGCCGACGTGCTGAGCCCCGGGATGATCGTCGCGTTGAGCCTGCTGGGGCTCTTTCCCCTGCTGACGCGCAGGCTCATCGGCTGGATCCGCCGCGCCCGCCACGGCGTGGTGGAGGAACCGCCGAGGTGAGGCGGCGTTACGACCGGAACCTGATCGTGGTGGGCGCCGGTTCCGCCGGGCTCATCGCCGCCTACGTGGCGGCGACCGTCAGGGCCCGGGTGACCCTGGTGGAGCAGGGGGCCATGGGCGGCGATTGCCTCAACACCGGCTGCGTGCCGAGCAAGACGCTCATCAGCTCCGCCCGGGCAGCCCACGTTCTGCGCCGGGCCGAGGACTACGGCCTTTCCCCCGTTGCCGTGGACGTGGACTTCCCGAGGGTGATGGCCCGGGTGCGCGCCGCCGTGGCCGCCATCGCGCCGAAGGATTCCATGGAGCGTTACCGCGCTCTGGGGGTGGATTGTCAGGCTGGACGGGCGCGGCTGCTGGACGGCCACCGGGTGGCGGTGGACGATCGGGTGATCAGTGCCCGCAGCATCGTTCTCGCCACCGGCGCCGAGCCGCTGGTTCCGGGGATTCCGGGGCTGGCCGACTGCCGGCCCCTGACCTCCGATGACGTCTGGCAGCTCGAGGCGCTGCCGCCGCGGCTGTTGGTGCTCGGTGCCGGTGCCATCGGCTGTGAGCTGGCCCAGGCGTTCGCGCGCCTCGGCAGCCGGGTCACCCTGGTGGATCTGGAGCCCCGGCTGCTGCCGCGGGAGGACGCGGACGTGGGCGCGTACCTGGCGGAGGTGTTCCGCGGCGACGGCATGGACCTGCGGCTCGGGCACGCGGCCCTTTCGGTGGCGCCCGCGGGCGACTCCGGAGCGGGGACGCTGCACGCCGGGGGACCCGACGGACCCGTGGCGCTGCCCTTCGACCGCATCCTGGTGGCCGTGGGCCGGCGCCCGACCACGGCGGGACTCGGCCTGGAGGAGCTCGGCATCACCACCGGGCCCACCGGCGCGGTGGAGGTGGACCGGTATCTCAGAACCGGCTGCCCCAGCGTGTTCGCCTGCGGCGACGTGGTGGGTCCGCACCAGTTCACCCACATGGCGTCCCATCAGGCCTGGCACGCGGCGGTCAACGCGCTGTTCGGCCGCATCTACAAGCGGCCCATCCGTTACGACATCGTGCCCTGGACCACCTTCACCGACCCGGAGGTGGCCCGGGTGGGCCTTTCGGAGGACGACGCCCGCCGCTCGGGCCGCCCGGTCGAGGTGACGGTCTACCCCTTGAGCGACCTGGACCGGGCGGTGGCGGAGGGCGACACCGGCGGCTGGGTAAAGCTCGTTACCGAGCCCGGCAAGGACCGGCTGCTCGGCGCCACGGTGGTGGCACCGGGCGCCGGCGAGCTCATCGCCGAGTTCGTGCTGGCCATGACCCACGGCCTGGGGCTCGGCAAGCTCATGAGCACCATCCACGTCTACCCCACCCGCGCCGAGGCGGCCAAGCTCGCCGCCGGCGCCTGGCGGCGCGCGCACGTGCCGGAGCGGGCGTTGGGGGTGGTTGGGAGGGTGCTCGATCTGTTGCGGTAAAAAGTCGAAACTCGCTTTCCGCTTTCCGCTTTCCGCTTTCCGCTTTCCGCTGTCCGCTATCCGCAGGAGGGGGGCTCGCAAGACATCCCGGTCTATTCCGAGCTCGGCGTGCCGCCGCCGACGCGCCTCTTGCCGACAGCCGAACGCCGAAAGCCGATCGCTGACCAGCGGACGGCGGAAAGCGGATAGCGGGCAGCGAAACCTCACCCCTTCGCAAGCCGCCTCAATGTCCTCTTCAAATGCTTCGGCTCGTCGAGCAGCTTCGCGACGAGCTGGGCGCCGTAGATCTGGTTCAGCAGCTCGGCGGCGCGGCGGGCGGCGCGCTTCGGCTTGTCGCCCGATTCCTCGAACACCCGGGCCAGGGCGAGCTGCCAGTCCCGGAATTGCTCGGTGATCGCGGCGGTTAGCGGAGGGTGGTCTTGCTGTCCGCGCTCGGCCGTGAGCGCCAGGACCCCCAGCAGGCACTGGCCGCCCGCCCGCTCCAGATACTCGGCATAGCCGTCGATGAAGCGCGCGAGACGCTCGGCGGGGGGCTCGGGTCCCGTGAGCCGGGCGAAGGCGCGCTGCTGCAGTTCCGTCACCGCGTCCCGCACCAGCGCCTCCGCCATCTCCGCCTTGCCGCCGGGGAAGTGGTGATAGAGGCTCGCCTTGCCGAGGCCGGTGGCCGCGGCGAGCTGGGTGAGGGTGGCCCCTTCGTAGCCGCGCTCGCGAAACACCTGGCCGAGCGCGACGAGCAGGGTGGTCCGGTTGCTGGCGGCGCGGGTCATGATCTAAAGGGTAGCAGAACGACCGTTCGACTCGCTCGTGAGCGGCGGAGGCTTGCGCGCTCCCCGGCTGAGGATGCACTATCTGACAAGTTGTCAGATTTGCGGGGAGGAAAGGGTGCAGACGTTCGCGCCCTCGGAGGGGACCCACGCGGTCAAGGATGGCCAGGCCCGTCGCCGGGAAGCCAGCCGCCGGCGCCTGCTCGCGGCGGCACGGGAGCTGTTCGTCAGCCGCGGCTACGATGCCACCCGGCCCCAGGACATCGCCCGCCGGGCCGGGGTCGCCAGCGGCACGTTCTATCTGCACTTCCCCGACAAGCAGGGCATCTTCCTGGCCTTCGCCGAAAGTGTCCAGGCGGAGCTGCTCGAGCGCTACGCCGCCAGTCTGCACGGTGTCACGGGCACCCGCGCGCGCCTGCAGGCGGTGCTCGGCGCCATGCTCGGCTATGCGGCAGCCAATCCCGGCGTGCTGCAGGCGGCCTTCCTCGATCCGGTGATGATCGCCCCGGACGACGACGATGCCTGGCGCATCTACGACCGCATCAGCACCTTCACCAGCCGTGCCCTCGGCGTGCCCGACGTCCCGGAGGGGGCACTGATCAGTCAGGGATTGTGCGGCTTCCTGCGCCACGCCCTGATCTACGCCGGCCGGCGGCAGCTCGACTTCCAGCGGGTGGTGGACGCCCTGGTGGCGTTCGTGGAGGCGGGGCTGGCCGCATCCACGACCACCGACGCGTCGCCGTCCGCGCAACCTTCACCCGACACAGGAGCACACAACGGATGAAATTCGGCATCTTCTACGAGCATCAGCTGCCGCGGCCCTGGGACGACGGCGCGGAGCAGCGACTGTTCAACGAGGCGCTCGAGCAGGTGGAGCTGGCGGACCGGCTGGGCATCGACTTCGCCTGGGAGGTGGAGCATCACTTCCTGGAGGAGTACTCCCACTCCTCGGCGCCGGAGGTGTTCCTCGCGGCGTGCTCCCAGCGCACGAAGAACATCCGCCTGGGGCAGGGCATCCGGCAGGTGATCCCCCAGTACAACCATCCCGCGCGTACCGCCGAGGTGATCGCCACCCTGGACCTGGTGTCCAACGGCCGGGTGGAGTTCGGCACCGGCGAGTCGTCGGCGGAGCTCGAGCTCGGCGGCTTCCGCATTCCAGTGGCCGAGAAGCGCAAGATCTACCTGGAGGCCACCGAGCAGATCCTCAACATGCTGGCCATGGATCCGTACCCCGGCTACCGGGGGCGTTACTTCGAGATGCCCTGCCGTAACGTGGTGCCGAAGCCGGTGCAGCGGCCCCACCCGCCGGTGTGGGTGGCCTGCTCCCAGCGCGACACCATCCGCATGGCGGCGCGGCTGGGCATCGGCGCCCTGACCTTCGCCTTCGTCGACCCGGCGGAAGCCCAGTCCTGGGTGGACGAGTACTACAGCATCATCAAGAGCGACGCCTGCGTCCCCATCGGCCACACGGTGAATCCCAACATCTGCATGGTGTCGAGCTTCTCCTGCCACCGGGACCGGGAAACCGCGGTGAAGCGGGGCCTGGAGGGCTTCGAGTTCTTCGGCTACGCCCTCGGCAGCCTGTACGGCTTCGGCGAGCACAAGCCCGGGCGCACCAACCTGTGGGCGGAGTTCCAGGCGGTGCGCAAGCCGCAGCTCGAGGCGGAGGTGACGGACTACACCCAGGCGCTCACGGCTGCCCGGGGCGGCATCGGCACCCCCGATGACCTGCGCGCCCACCTGAAGAAGTTCGAAGCCTGCGGCGTCGACCAGGTGACCTTCATCCAGCAGGCCGGCATGAACCGCCACGAGCACATCTGCGAGTCGCTGGAGCTGTTCGCCGCGGAGGTGATGCCCGAGTTCAAGGAGCGGGAGGCCGAGCGCGAGCATGAGAAGATGCGGGAGCTGGCTCCTTACATCGAGGCGGCGCTGGAGCGCAAGGTGAAGATGAAGGCCCCGCGGGACGAGGAGATCCCCACCTTCATGGCCCTGGGCCGGCGCATCACGGAAGAGGACAAGAGCAAGCCCTCCCTCTACGATAAGCCCGCCAGCGCGGGCTGAAGCCGGCGCCGCGCGTTCCCTCCTGGCGGCGCCCGCCGACGTGCCGCCGGGAACGCCCGGCGCCGCTGCGACCCTTTTCGGCGCTGGCGCATCCTTGGGAGAGCGATGGCCAGCTTTGCCGACATCCATCTGGACTGCGGAATCGCACGGGGGCTGGCCCGTGGCGATCGTCGCGCGCAGGGGCTCGCCTACCGGATCCTGTCCCCCGCCGTGATGGGGATGGCCGTGCGGATCCTCCAGGACGAGGGACTGGCCCAGGAAGTGGTGCAGGACACCTTCGTGGAGCTCATCGACAAGGCCGCCACTCTGCGCGACCCGGACGCCGTGGTGGGGTGGGTGCGGCGGGTGGCGGTGAACCACTGCTACATGCGGCTGCGCTCGCCGTGGCACAAGCGCCGCTCCGCGGTGGACGGCGCGGACGTGCTGGAGCCGGTGGATCCGACGAGCGGCGATGAGCGCCTGGAGGGCCAGCGCGACCTGGAACGGGCGCTGGCGGCGCTGGCGCCGGAGACCCGCCTGGTCATCTGGCTCCACGACGTGGAGGGGTACACCCATCGGGAGATCGGCGAGCTCACCGGACAGAGCGCCAGCTACTCGAAGTCCCAACTGGCGCGGGGCTACGCCAGACTGACAAAGATCATCGAAGGTACGGCTGATGGATCCGAAACCGACGCTATCAGACCTGCTTGCTCTTCGTGACGGCGAGCTCGACGACGCCGAGCTGACCGCCGCCATCTACGCGGACGAGCAGAGCCGCGACGAGCTGGTGAAGCTCGCGCGGATCAAGCGGGAGCTCAAGTCGCTGCCGCCGGTGGCACCGGACCCGGCGGTGTGGGAGGCCATCGAGCGGCGCACCCGGACGCGGCCCGGCTGGCTGCAGCGGTTTCCGCTGGCCACCGCCGCCACCGTGTTCCTGGCCACGGCGCTGTCGGTGATGCTGTGGACTCCCGGCCGCGAGCCGGAGCGCTCCGCCGCCGGGCCTCAGCCCGTGGCCCGGGCGGCGGATCCGGTGGGACAGCTCATGCTGCGCTCCCGGCATCTGGAGTCGGAGTTGTTCACCCGGGCCGGCGGGCGCAGCGCCAGCGAGGAAGCGCTGCTCTACGGCATCGCCGATGTGGACGCGCGGCTCGGCGAGCTCTACGCGGCGGAGGCCGAGGATCCCGAGGCGCGGGAACGGCTGTGGCGCGAGCGGGTCCGGCTGCTCGAGTCGCTGGCCGAGGTACAGCGCGGCCAGGCGGTGATGCGTCCGGCCATCTACTAGGGAGGTCACATGACTCAGCGTTGGCTGATGGTGCTGGTTCTGGCGTCCGCGGCGACGCTCGGCGC
Organism: Pseudomonadales bacterium; assembly: GCA_041686955.1. GTDB lineage: Bacteria > Pseudomonadota > Gammaproteobacteria > Pseudomonadales > Azotimanducaceae > UBA7803. The sequence continues at coordinate 10,962 of JAWLCV010000039.1, read as the reverse complement.
GGCGCGCGCCGCGGCGGCCGAGGGGGAACCCTCGGGCCTCGAAGCCCGCCTCGAGCAGGCGCGGGCTCAGCTCGATGCGGCGGCCCGCCGGCTCGCCGAGGTGCACCAGGAGTTGTGGAAGCAGGAGACCAGCGGTGCCCGGGCCCGCACCCCCATGCTGGGGGTCCTGCTCGACGACGAGGGCGCGGAGGAAGGGGTCCTGGTGGCGGGGGTGACCCCGGGCGGCGGCGCCGAGCAGGCGGGCCTGCGCTCCGGCGATCAGATCGTCGCCTTGAACGGCGTGGAGGTGACCAGCGGCACGGCCAAGGAGCGGGTGAAAGCGTTCGAGGAGGTGCTGCACCGCGCTTCGGCGGGTGACGCCGTGGCGGTGACCTTCGTGCGTGACGGGCAACGGATGCAGGCCGATGTGGTGACCCAGCCCCGCGGCCATTACATGAGCAAGGTGATCGAGGAGAAGCAGCCCTGGCTCGAGAACCTGGAAAGCCTCGCCGAGCTTTCGAACCTGGAGGCGCTCACCCGGCTCGAGGCGCTGGACGTGCTGGACGATCTCGATCCGGCGGAGATCCATGATCGGCTGGTGCGGGTGCCCGAGGGGGTGCGGCTGGAGCCTATGGGCCCGGAGCTCGGCGCGTATTTCGAGGTGGACGGAGGCATTCTGGTGCTGGAGGCGCCGGAGCGCGCGCCGGGGCTTAAGCCGGGAGACGTTCTGCTCGAGGTGAACGGCACCGCGCCGGCGAGCGTCGACGAGGCGTACGCCCGCCTCGGTGAGCTCGCCGAGCCGGCCACCGTCCGGGTCAAGCGGTCAGGTGAGGTACTCGAGCTGGAGCTGGACGGTCAGGCCCTGAACGCCCGGCAGACGGTGCGCCTCGGCCAGGGCGCCGAGCCCGTGCAGACCGCCGGGGGCGGCTCGGCACTCAGTCCTCCGCCGCCAGCTTCTCCAGCCGCTCGGCGGCCTCGAGCCACGCCTGCTCCGCCTGCTCGAGGGCGCGGCGCAGGCGGCCCGACTCCTTGAGCAGGGCGTCGAGCTCCTCCGCCGGCAGGCTGCGGTACACGTCCGGATCGGCGAGCCGCCCCTCCACGGCCTTCAACCGCGCCCCCAGGGATTCCATCTCGCGCTCGTTCTGTCGGACTTCCGCCCGCAGCGGCTTCTCCAGCCGCCGCCGCTCCGCCGCTTCCCGGCGCTCCTCCCGGCGCTCGTGCTTCACCGGGCGCTTTCCGGTATCGACCACCCGGTTGGCGGTGTAGCTTTCCAGATCGCCGTCCAGGGTGGTGACGGCGCCGCCCTCCACCACCCAGAGCTCGTCCACCACCCGTTTGAGCAGGCTGCGATCGTGAGAGACCAGCAGCAGCGCGCCCTGGTAATCCTGCAGAGCCAGGCACAGGGCCTCGCGCATGTCCAGGTCCAGGTGGTTGGTGGGCTCGTCGAGAATCAGCATGGCCGGCTGGGTCAGCGCGATCATGGCCAGCGCCAGCCGGGCTTTCTCGCCCCCGGACAGGGTGCCCACGGGCCGCTCCGCCAGCGGTGCGGGAAAGCCCCAGCGGCCGAGATAGTCCCTGCACCACTGCTCGCGGCGCTCCGGATGGGCCCGCGCGAGCTGAGCCAGGGGCGAAGCCTCGGCACTCAAGGTCTCGAGCTGATGCTGCGCGAAGTAGCCTGCGCGGGCGTGCTGACCCCGCACCAGTTCGCCCTCGAGCGGCTCCAGGGTCCCCACCAGGCACTTCAGCAGGGTGGATTTGCCGGCGCCGTTGGCGCCCAGCACGCCGATGCGGGCTCCGGGCAGCACCGTGCGGCGGATTCCCCTGAGCACCGGCACGCCGTCGTAGCCCACCGCCACGTCCCGCAGGGTGAGCAGCGGGTTCGACATCCTGGCCGGGTTGGTGAACTCGAGCCGGTAAGGTGAATCGGCGTACACCGGCGCCACCGTCTGCATGCGCTCCAGGGCCTTCAGCCGGCTCTGCGCCTGCCGGGCCTTGCTGGCCTTGGCACGGAAGCGGTCGACGAAGGCCTGCATGTGGCGGATCTCGGCCTGCTGCCGCTCGAATGCGGCCTGCTGATGGACCAGGGCCTCTGCGCGCTGGCGTTCGAACGACGAGTAGTTGCCCCGATACAGGTCCCCCTGACCGTCGTGCAGGTGCAGCGTGTAGTCCGTCACCGCGTCGAGAAAGTCGCGGTCGTGGGCGATGATCAGCAGGGTGCCCTGGTAGCGTTTCAACCAGCGCTCCAGCCACAGGGTGGTGTCCAGATCCAGGTGGTTGGTGGGCTCGTCGAGGAGCAGCGCCTCGGCCGGGGTCATCAGCGCCTGGGCCAGGTTCAGGCGGATGCGCCAGCCCCCGGAGAACGCTCGAAACGGCCGCGCGAAATCCTCGGCGCTGAAACCCAGGCCGTTCAGGATCTCGCCGGCCCGGGCTTCGGCTTCGTAGCCGCCGAGATCGGCGTAGCGGCCGTGCAGCCGGGCCAGCGTCAGCGGATCGTCGCCGCGCTCGGCCTGCGCGATCTGCCGTTCCAGGCGCCGCAGCTCCTCATGGCCGTCGATGACGTAGGCCAGCGCCGGCCGGTCGGTGACCTCCACGTGCTGCGCCATGTGGGCCAGGCGCCAGTCGCTCGGCGTGCGCACGTCGCCGCTGTCCGGCTGAATGCGGCCGAGCAGGAGCTGGAACAGGGTCGACTTGCCGGCGCCGTTGCGGCCGACGATGCCCACCTTCTGGCCGGCATGGACGGTGCAGGAAAGGCCGGCGAACACCTTGGTGTCGCCCCGCTCCAGGGTGATGTCGGTGGCTTGCAGCATGATGTCCGGTGCGGCCCGGGGGTACCGGGCGGTGGCTCAGGCGCGCAGAGTCCTGTCTGCCGGCGGCTTGCGGGATGCGGCCCTCGGCTCCACCCGCAGGTTCCGCAGCGTCACGTCGGCCACCTTCGGCTGGGCATCGATCCAGCGCATGAGCCCCCACCACGCCGGCGTCTCCTTGCGGGCGGCGCGGGATTCCGTCATGTCCACGACCCCCTTGCCGACCTCGGCCGCCTCCATGTAGACGGGGCTGTCGCGGAAGGTGGCCACCGTGGGGACGTCCAGGCAGGCCAGAAAGTGCTGCAGCTTGGCGTGGGTCTCTGTGTTCGGCTGCACCCGGTTGGCGATGACCCCCAGAGGCCGCGGCGCCGCCCGGTAGGCCCGGTGCGTTACCAGCTCGGTGATGAAACGGCTCCCCGCCTGAATGTCGATGGAGGAGGGCTGCAGCGGCACCAGCACCACGTCGGTCTGCTTGAGAAGCAGCTCGAGGTCGCGGTCGCGGGCGTTGGAGTGGCCGTCGACGATGATCCGGCTGACGTCCGGCGGCAGGCGGTTCTGGAACGCCTGGGTCTGATACATGCTGGAGCGGCGGTGGGCGGCGATGAGGTGCACGTTCGGCAGCCCCGGGTTCCGTTGCTCCGCCCAGTAGGTGCTCGAGCCCTGGGGGTCGTTGTCCATCAGGGCGACCACGTGGTCGGCGCTGGCGTACGCCACGGCCAGGTTGGTGGCGATGGTGGTCTTGCCGCAGCCCCCCTTGCCATTGATGACGAGTATGCGGCGTGCTTGTGGGTCCATGTCCTGCAGCCCCTGATGAGAGCCCTCGACACTCGAGGAAGGCCTCTGGCTCGGCCGAGTGCGAAGTTCCCGTACCTTTCGTCTGCAACCGGCGCCGATCGGCGCGGCCGCACCCCCGCGTCGGATCCCGTTCGTCGCCCTGATATGTGGTTGTACGTCGAAACGCCGAAACCGCGGCGCGTCTGCTGGGCGGAGACCGACTGACGCCGAACTATACCACCGGCCGTTCCGCGATCTCCAGCACACCCGATTCCGGCTGTTACAAGCTTAGTTCGGATGCGCCGGGATGCGAGGGGGCGGATCAGGAGCCATGCAGCTCCAGCATCCGGCCGTCGCCGGCCAGGGCGTAGTAGCGGCCTGGCGCAGCGCCGAAGCCCACTGCCAGCACGCCGCTGCGGGGGTCCCGGGAACGCCGTACGCCGAACTCCCAGCGCTCGAGGCGCCGGCCCGCCGCCAGGTCCCACAGCTCCACGGCGCGGTTGAAGTAGCCCACCAGCAGATGGCGCTCGTCGGCGGAGAACCGGGCACTGGTCACCCCCGGGTCCCGCTCCGAGATGGTCAGCAGGCGCTCGCCGCTGGCGCCGTTCCAGACGCCGACGAAGCTGCTGCGCGCGGCGGTGAAGGCGTACCGCCCCTCGGCCGACAGCGCCACCGCCCGCACGGGGTTGTCGTGCTCGAGCGTATGCACCCGGTCCCCGGTGGCGGCGTTCCACAGGGTGGCGTTGAAGTCGTCGCTGCCGGTGAGCGCCCAGCGGCCATCGGCGGAGAGCGCCACCGCGTTGACCGCGCCCCGGTGCAGCAGGGTAGTCAGGTGAGCGCCGGTTTCGGCATCGAACAGCACGGCCGTGTGGTCCTCGAGCCCGAGCAGCACGCGCCGGCCGTCCCGTGCCAGCGCCACGTCCAGCGCGGTGCCGGGAGTGGTCCAGTAGGCGAGTGATTCCCCCGTGCCCGTGTCCCAGATCACGAGCGTCCGGGGGTCCGCGGTGACGGCGCGGCTGCCGTCCGGCGAGAAGCCGGCGGCCACCAGGGGCGAGAACTCGCCGGGCCGGTGGTTCCAGCCGAACAGGCGCGCCTGCTCAGCGGTGCGCCACAGGCTGCCGCCGTGATTCACCGATCCCACCAGGGCCAGATCGGAAGTCTCGGAGAGGGCGCCCGCGAACAGCCCCTGGGCCGCCACCGGGTAGCTGGTGCTCGGGCCCCGGGCGTCGCTGCAGCCCGAGAGCACGGCCGAGGCGAGCAGCCACACCGCCAGGCGGAGGCTCGGGGTGCCCATGGGGTGCGGTCAGTGAGGCTCGGCGTGGAGCAGCTCGTCTTCCAGCTCGAAGCGGGTGCTCAGCATGCGGGCGATCTGCTCCAGCGCGTTCTTCACCTCGGAGAGACGGACGTTCTCCACCTCGCCGAAGCGGTCGTTGAAGGCCATGCCCGCCTGGGTGGTGGCCTCGATGACGGCGTAGCTGCGGGCGGGCAGGGACAGGCGCTGGAACACCCGGAAGTGCCCGGCAGAGAGGTAATCCACCAGCGAATCGCAGAAGCGCGACAGCAACGCCTGGGAGAGATCCACCAGGTCGTCGTTCAGCGCCTGGTTCAGCTTGATGAGATAGCTGATCAGGCGCTGCCGGCACTCGCCGAAGGTCTGGTCGGCGTGCAGGAAGTAGCCGTTGGCGGTGGCGGTGGCCAGGTCGTTGCTTGCAGGAGTCGCGAGAGCCATGGAAATCCCCTTCCGGTTTTTCCAGGAAAGATAGCAACGGAGCCACATTACGCCAGTTGCGGGGGGTCAGACCCGGTTGCCGGCCCGAAGCTGCAGCACGCTGAGCAGGATGACGGCGGCGAAACCCAAGAGCGCCCACACGGGCAGCGGCACGCCGAACGGTCCCGGGGCCGCCGCCGCGCAGTCCCCGGTGCCCCGGGTCATGGCGGCGAGGACCTCGCTCAAGGGAAAGGCGTCGATCATGTAGTCGATGTCAGGGCCACAGGCGGGCACCTGATCCTCCGGCAGGCTCTGCAGGTAAAGATGGCGCATGGCGAAGCCGCCGCCGACCAGGGCGGCCAGCATGGTCAGCAGGGGATAGATGCCCCAGCGCGGATCGTGCAGCAGGCCGGCCACCACGCACAGCCCGGCGATGAAGAACCAGACCCGTTGCATCAGGCAGAGCGGGCACGGAACCTGGTCGAGGCGGTGCTCCATCACGAGGGCGCCGAACAGCAGCACGCCCATCAGCCCCAGGCTCCACAGCGCCAGGTTCCCGGCGGTTGGCTCGAACAGTTCCGCCGCGCGGCTGTCTCGCGGTGCGGTCATCGGACGTTCACCACTACTTTGCCGATGGCCCGCCGCTCCATCAGGCAGCGCATGGCCTCGGCGTATTCGGACAGCGGGTACTCCGCGCCCACCAGCGGCTTGATCCTGCCTTCGCGGTACAGCTCGAGGATCTCCTGGAAGTTGCCGGCGGCCTCGTCCGGGCACCGCGCCGACCAGGCGCCGTAGAACACGCCCACCACCTGGCAACTCTTCAACAGGATCAGGTTGATGGGCACCTTGGGAATGTCCCCGGCGGCGAAGCCGATCACCAGCACGCGGCCGTACCAGTTGATGCTGCGCATCACCTGGTCGAACAGCGCGCCGCCCACCGGGTCGTAGATCACGTCGGCGCCCTTGCCGCCGGTGAGCGCCTTGACCTTCTCCTTCAGCTCGCCGTCGGCGTAGTTGACGAGCTCGTGGGCGCCGGCCTCCCGGGCTACCGCCAGCTTCTCGTCGCTGCTGGCGGCGGCGATGACCCGGGCGCCCATGGCGCGGCCGAGCTCCACCGCGGCCAGGCCCACGCCCCCGGCGGCCCCGAGCACCAGCAGGGTCTCGCCGGGCTGCAGGGCGGCCCGCTGCTTCAGCGCATAATAGGAGGTGCCGTAGGTGGTGCTGATGCCGGAGGCCTGCTGGAAGCTCATGCCCTCGGGGATCCGCCGCAGCCCCCGCGCCTTCATGGCCACCTGCTCGGCGAAGCCGCCGAAGCCGATGCCTGCGAACACCCGCTCGCCCACCTCGAAGCCCTCCACGCCGTCACCGAGGGCAGCGACGGTGCCGGCGATCTCGCCGCCCGGCGCGAAGGGGAACGGCGGCTGGCTCTGGTATTTGCCCTGAATCATCAGCACGTCCGGGAAATTGAGCGCCGCGGCGTGAACGTCCACCAGCACCTCGCCGGCGGCGGGCACCGGGGAAGCCACCTCCTCGAGAACCAGGCTCTCCGGTGGCCCGAACGCCTTGCACAGGACGGCTTTCATGGCAGGTCTCCTCGAAAAACACCGCAAGGTTACTGGCCGGGCGGGTAGCGTCAACTATCCTTTCCAGATGATTCCCGGTGGAGACGACCATGGCCAGTAATCGTGCCCTGCCGTCGGCGCTGGTGGCGCTCCTGGCCGTCGGCGCTGCGGCGCACTCTGCGGAAGGCGCGCCCGCCGGGGTGCCCGCCGCGGCCGGTGGGGCGCCCTACGTGCCCCTGGAGCCTTCCTTCGTTCTCAACTTCGGTGGTCCCCGCGAAGGGCGCCTGCAGTACCTGAAGGCCGATGTGACGCTGCGGGTCACCGACCCCGCCGCCGCGGAAGCCGCGCGCCATCACCTGCCGGCACTGCGTAACGCCCTGGTGCTGCTGCTCTCGCGGCAGGACGAGGGAACGGTCTCCAGCAGCAACGGCCGCGAAGGCATCCGCGCCGAGGCGCTGGCCGAGATCCGCAGCATCCTTCAGGCGGAGGAGGGCGAGCCCTGCGTGGAGGACGTGCTGTTCACCAACTTCATCGTCCAGCGCTGAGGCTGTCCTCGAGCCAGCGGGCGGCGTGGTCCACCAGGTCCGGGTAATAGGCCAGAAAGTCCGCTTCCAGCGCCGGCAGGCGCGCGGTCACCACGGCCTCCAGATCGTCCGCCGCCACCGGCCGCTTCAGCCGCCGGACCACCGACTCCAGTCCCCGCTGCATCGCCGCGGCCGCCCGGTAGCCGGCAAGCAGGTCGTGCTCCGTCATCACCCGGTAGAAGCGCTGACCCTCCGCGGACAGGCGTCCCACGTGCGGCCGGATGGCCGCGTACGCGTCGCGGCTGAAGGCGGTGAGGGGTTGCGCGTGATAGCGTTCCCAGTGCCGGGCCAGCAGATGGTCGGCGATGACGTCCACGAAGATGGGGGCGAACCGGCGCAGGTGGGGCGGGAACCGGTCGCAGCTCGCGCGGATACCCGGGTGCTGGTTGCTGTAGGCGTCGATGCGGCGGTGCAGGCGCACGCCCAGGGCGAGGTGCTCGGGCAGCGAGTCCGGCACGGGCCCCTTGATGAAGTCCCCGGCGAAGCCGCCGGCCACCAGGTCCGGGTGGGCGTCGTCCAGGGCGCCGCGGGGAATGGCGCAGTGAGCGAGAAAGTTCATGGGCAACGGCCGCGGCGGCTCAGCCGACCGCGAGGTATTGGTGCAGGAAGGTATCGAAATCCACGGTGTCTTCCGCCTCCACCCGGGCCTGGGCGTCCAGCGACGCACGGGCCTCGGCCTCGTAGTTGGCGAGCTGGTCGGGCGGCAGCGGATGCTCCTGAAAATAGCCCTTGTGGGCGATGGACTGGTTCATGGCGAAGCGGAAGAAGGGGATGCCCTGGCCGGACATGATCTCGAGCATGCGCGCCGACGGCGTGAGGTCGGGCTCCGTCACCTTGCGGCGCTGCTCCTCCCAGGCGCGGGCATAGGAGCGACCGCCGTGAGCCCGGTCGAGGAGCTCCGCCAGGGGCCGGCAGGCGTCCAGGATCTCCTCGGACCAGGCCTCGCGGGTCACCGCGCCGCCGTCGCGCACGAGCTCGAGGCCGGGCTGCCGGCCCTGCTCCACCACCCGTAGCTGGTTCTCGCCCATGATCCGGCTCTCCTCCCGGCTGTCCGGGGGACTCCCGGCGAGCAGACAGTACAGCAGGAAGGTGTCGAGGAACCGCATCTGCGGCACGTCGATGCCCACGTGGAGGAACGGATTGAGGTCCAGGCAGCGCACCTCCACGTACTCGACGCCGCGCTCGCGCAGGGCCCGGATGGGCCGCTCCCCCGGGCGCACCGGCTGCTTCGGGCGGATGGTGCCGTAGAACTCGTTCTCGATCTGCAAAAGCGAGGTGTTGAGCTGGCGGTACTCGCCATCCACCTTCACGCCGATGGCCTGATACGGGGGATAGGATTCCGTCAGCGCCTGGTGCATGGACCGGGTGTACGACTCCAGGGAGTTGTAGGAGATGTGCAGCCGGCTCTGGGCGTCGCTCTGGTAGCCGAGCCGCCCCATCCGCAGCGAGGTGGCATGGGGCAAGTACAAGGAGCCTTCGTCGAAGCATTCCAGCGCGTGGGGCCGGTCCTTGACGAACGACTTGCACAGCGCGGGCGAGGCGCCGAACAGATAGATGAGCAGCCACGAGAAGCGCCGGAAGTTGCGGATCAGCGCGAAGTAGCTGGTGGTGCGAAACGCCTGATCCGGCTGCGCCCCCACCGCCGCGGCCAGCACCGGCCAGAACTCGTCCGGCACCGAAAAGTTGTAGTGGATGCCGGAAATCGTCTGCATCAGCCGGCCGTACCGGTGCCCCAGCCCCAGGCGGTACACGGTCTTCGCCACGCCGATGTTGGAGCTGCCGTATTGGCCCACCGGGATCTCGTCGTCGGCGCCGAGCACGCAGGGCATGCTGGCGGTCCACAACAGCTCGTCGTCGATGCCGCGGTAGACGAAGCGGTGTACGTCCTCGAGCTGACCGAGGGCCCCCTGGGGGGAGCCGTGCACGTCGGTGATGAGCTCGACCTGGGCCTCGGAGAAGTCGGTGGTGATGTGGGGGTGGGTCAGGGGCGAGCCCAGGCACGGCGGATGGGCCCGCCGCGACAGGGTGCCGTCCAGGTTCACCCGCAGGCTCTCCTTCTCGATACCTCGTCTGAGGCCCCGCAGCACGGGACTGCTCGCTTCCAGCGCTCGCAGAATGTCCGGCGCCACGGGTTTGGCGGTTTCGGCCATGGCCGAGTTCCCGAAGTGGTGCGCCAGGTTAGCTAGAAATCCTGCGACGGGCCAGCGTCGACGACGGCCTGGCTGACGTCGAACTTCGCGAAGTTCTCGGTGAACTTGGCGATCAGGCTGCGGGCCGCCTCGTCGTAGGCCGCCTTGTCGCCCCAGGTGTGGCGCGGATTCAGCAGATGATGGTCGACCCCCGGCACCGCCTTGGGAATGGTCAGGTTGAGCCCGGGCAGGTGCTCGATGGTCACCCCGTCCAGGGCCCCCGACTGAATCGCCGTGATGATGGCCCGGGTGGTGGGGATGCTGAACCGCTCCCCCACGCCGTAGCCGCCGCCCGTCCAGCCGGTGTTCACCAGGAACACCTCGGAGCCGAAATCGTCGATGCGCTTCATCAGCAGATCGGCATACACGCCGGCCGGCCGCGGGAAGAACGGCGCGCCGAAGCAGGTGGAGAAGGTGGCCTTGTACGGCTCCGTGGAGCCCACCTCGGTGGAGCCCACCTGGGCGGTGTAGCCGGACAGGAAGTGATACGCGGCGGCTTCCTTGGACAGGATCGACACCGGCGGCAGCACCCCGCTGACGTCACAGGTGAGGAAGATGATGCGGTTCGGCTCGCCGCCCCGGTTCTCCGGCACCTTGGCTTCGATGGCATCCCGCGAGTAGCAGGCCCGGGTGTTCTCGGTGAGGCTCGCGTCGCTGTAGTCCGGCACCCGGGTGTGCGGATCGATCACCACGTTCTCGACGATGGCGCCGAAACCGATGGCGTCCCAGATCATGGGCTCGTTCTCGCGGGAGAGGTTGATGCACTTGGCGTAGCAGCCGCCCTCGAAGTTGAACACCGTGCCCTTGCCCCAGCCGTGCTCGTCGTCGCCGATGAGCAGGCGCGCGGGATCCGCCGACAGGGTGGTCTTGCCGGTGCCCGACAGACCGAAGAACAGGGTGACGTCACCGTCGTCGCCCATGTTGGCGGAGCAGTGCATGGGCAGCACGTCCTTCTCGGGCAGCAGGAAGTTCAGCACCGAGAACATGGCCTTCTTCATCTCGCCGGCGTAACGCATGCCCGCCAGCAGCACCCGCCGCCGGGCGAAGTTGATCATCACCGTGCCGTCGCTGTTGGTGCCGTCGCGTGCCGGGTCGCAGACGAAGCCCGGCGCGTTCACCACCTGCCAGACTTCCTTCTTGTGGGGGTTGTAGTGCTCGGGGGTGATGAACAGGGCGCGGCCGAACAGCGCGTGCCAGGCCGTCTCCGTGGTCACCTCCACGGGCAGGTAGTGCTCCGGATCGGCACCCACGTGCAGGTGCGACAGGAAGGTGTCCTGGTCGTCCAGGTAGACCTGCACCCGATCCCACAGGGCGTCGAACACCTCCGGTGCGATGGGCTGATTGATGGCGCCCCAGTCGATG
>JAWLCV010000038.1:36602-39508 GCA_041686955.1 Pseudomonadales bacterium | reverse complement strand
AGGCACCTTGCGGTGAATCTGGCGACGACTCTCCAGCGGAAAGCGGAGAGCGGAAAGCGGAGAGCGAAAGCCGAAGGCTGACCGCTAATCGCTGACCGCTCCCTCCACCCTCGCCGCCATGATGAAATCGTTCCGATGCAGCCCGTTGATCGCGTGGGTCCACCAGGCCACCGTCAGGCGCCCGTACTCCACCACCAGCCGCGGGTGATGGTTCTCCTGCTCGGCCAGCGCGCCTACGGCGTTGGCGAGCTCCAGGGCGCGGACGAAGTTCTTCACCTGGAACGTCTTCGTCAGCACCGGAACGCCGCTCTCCTCGACGACGTTCCACCCCGGCAGCGACTCGAGCAGCCCGGGCCACTCGCTCTCAGGAACCGCCGGAGAGTCCCCGCTGCACGGCTCGCAGGATTGTCGGGCCAGATCGTCCATGTTGCCTGCTCCATTGGCTGAGTCGTTCGAGCATGAGTATCAGAAAAATCACCAGGTAGGCCAGCACTTCGCCGTAACCGTCCTTGGTCAGCCAGAAGAGGTGCAAAAGGCCCAGGGCGGCGGCGGCGAACACCAGCCGATGCAGGGCCCGCCAGCGCCGCCCCAGCCGCCGCTGCCAGCCCCGGGTGGAGGTGATGGCCAGCGGCAGCAGCGCCAGCAGGGCCAGGGCTCCGGCGGTGATGTAGGTGCGCTCGCCGAGATCCTCGACCACCAGGCTCCAGTCGAATCCCGCCAGGAAGCCGAGATAGGCCAGAAAGTGCAGCGACAGGTAGGTGAAGGCAAAGAGACCCACCAGCCGCCGCACCCGCGCCAGCTCGGGCCACCGCAGGCGGCGCCGAAGCGGGGTCACCGCCAGGGCCAGGAGCAGCATTCTGAGCCCCCACTCGCCCAGGTAGAGGACCACCGCCTCACCCGGATCGGCGCCGAGCGCGGCCCCCGGCTGCCGGATCTCCACCGACACCGCGTACCCCAGCCAGACCAGCGGCGCGCCGCAGATCAGCCACACCACCGGTTTGAGGAAACGGGACACGGCCGGCGCGCCGTCAGAAATGACGGCGCAGATCCATCCCGGCGTACAGGCTGCCCACCTCCTCCGCATAGCCGTTGAACATGAGCGTTTCCCGGCGGTTGGGGTTGAACAGGCTGCTGGGCAGGCGCCGCTCGGTGGCCTGGCTCCAGCGGGGATGATCCACGTTGGGGTTCACGTTGGCGAAAAAGCCGTACTCATCGGGCGCCGTCAGGTTCCACGTGTTCTTCGGCTGGGAACGGGTGAAGCGGATCTTCACCACCGACTTGATGCTCTTGAAGCCGTACTTCCAGGGCACCACCAGCCGCCAGGGTGCGCCGTTCTGATTGGGCAAGGGCTTGCCGTAGACCCCCACCGCCATGAGCGTGAGCGGGTGCATGGCTTCGTCCATGCGCAATCCTTCCACGTAGGGCCAGTCGATGCTGCCGAACAGCGCGCGCTGGCCGCGCATCTCGCTCGGACGATACAGGGTGGTGAACTCGACGAACCGGGCGTTGCCGTTCGGCTCGAAGCGCGCGAGGATGTTCTTCAGCGGAATGCCGAGCCAGGGCACCACCATGGACCAGGCCTCGACGCAACGGAAGCGGTACACGCGCTCCTCGGGGGTGAGCCCCGCGATCACGTCCTCGAAGGCGTAGGACCCCGGCTTCCCGCACTCGCCGCCCACCTCCACCGACCACGGATCCACCGTCATCTCGCCGGCGTATCTGGCCGGGTCGCCCTTGTCCATGCCGAACTCGTAGAAGTTGTTGTAGCCGGTGACGATCTCCTCTGGAGTCACGGCCTCGCCGTCCGGACCGGCCGCCGCGGCCCGCGGGCCCGTCAGGGAGCCGGGTACCGCCAGCGCCGCCGGCACGACGACGGCGGCCCGGAGCAGACGCCGCCGGGCGCGAAATACCGATTCGGGGGTGATCTCGGAGCTCGGGATCTTCGGAGGTCTTCTGATCAACATGGCCGTTCTCGCGTCGCTTGCGGATTCCCGTCTACCGGCCTGTTGGAGTACGGCGTCAGGAACCGGTTCCGTCCTCGTTGTCCGACGAAACGCCGCGCCGCCGCCAACGCTCCCAGACGAACATCACCGGGCCCGACAGCGCGTAGCCGGCGAACAGCACCAGCAGCACCCGCGGCGGATCCGCCAGCATGACGGCGAACACCAGCACCACCACCACCAGCACGATGAAAGGCACCCGCCCCTTGGCATTCAGAGCCTTGGGGGAGTAGTACTTGAAGTTGGACACCATCAACAGCCCGATGCCGGCCGTGAGCAGAGCCATGAGCACCGACACGCTGGTCGAGGGTTCGGTGTCACCCAGCGAATCGCTCCAGATCCACACGGTGCAGGCGATGATGGCGGCCGCCGAGGGGCTGGCGAGCCCGGTGAAGGACTTCAGATCGCTCTGGATGTTGAAGCGGGCCAATCGCAGGGCGGCGCAGGCCATGTAGACGAAGGTGGCCACCCAGCCAATTTTGCCGAGCGGCTGCAGCGTCCAGGAAAACGCCACCAGCGCAGGCGCCACGCCGAACGCCACCATGTCGGAGAGGCTGTCGTACTCGGCGCCGAAGCGGCTCTCCGTGCGGGTCAGGCGGGCCACCCGCCCGTCCGCGGCGTCGAGGGCCATGGCCGCAAAGATGGCCAGCGCCGCCGGAATGAACTGGCCGTTCATGCCGGCGACGATGGCATAGAACCCGGCAAACATGGCGCCGGAGGTGATCAGATTGGGAACGAGGTAGATTCCCCGACGGCGGCGGCCCTCCGAGTCGACGGCCTCCTCGTCCAGGTCGCTCCCCTGGAGCGGGTCGCTGCCCTCCAGCGGGCTGCTGCCCGCCAGCGTATCGGCGTCGCCGTCTTCGTCCCGATTCACCATACGTTCCGCGGATTCAGTTCTTCTCCCGA
>JAWLCV010000038.1:12419-36502 GCA_041686955.1 Pseudomonadales bacterium | reverse complement strand
GGTCGCTGCCCTCCAGCGGGCTGCTGCCCGCCAGCGTATCGGCGTCGCCGTCTTCGTCCCGATTCACCATACGTTCCGCGGATTCAGTTCTTCTCCCGATCCACCAGCCGCTTCTCCTGAATCCACGGCATCATACCACGCAGCTTCTCGCCCACCTGCTCGATGGGGTGAGCCTGGCTGATCCGGCGCATGGCCTTGATGGTGGGCGCACCCGCCTGATTCTCGGTGACGAACTCACGGGCGAAGCGGCCGGTCTGGATTTCCTCGAGGATGCGCTTCATCTCGCGCTTGGTCTCTTCCGTCACCAGACGGGGACCGCGGGTCAGGCCGCCGTATTCCGCAGTGTTGGAGACCGAGTACCACATGTTCGCCACGCCGCCTTCGTAGAACAGATCGACGATGAGCTTCAGCTCGTGCAGACATTCGAAGTAGGCCATCTCCGGCGCGTAGCCGGCTTCCACCAGCGTCTCGAATCCGGCCTGCACCAGCGCAGCGGCGCCGCCGCAGAGCACGGCCTGCTCGCCGAACAGATCCGTTTCCGTCTCTTCCCGGAAGGTGGTCTCGATGATTCCGGCCCGGCCGGCGCCGTTGGCGGCGGCGTAGGAGAGCGCGGTGTTCTTCGCCTGTCCGGAGGCATCCTGATAGATGGCGATGAGGGAGGGCACCCCGCCGCCCTGGGTGTAGGTCGCGCGCACGGTGTGCCCCGGGCCCTTGGGGGCGATCATGATCACGTCGAGATCCTTGCGGGGCTCCACCAGGCCGAAGTGAATGTTGAAGCCGTGGGCGAAAGCCAGGGTGGCGCCTTCCTTCACGTTGGGCAGGATCTGGTCCCGGTACAAGGCCTGCTGATGCTCGTCCGGGGTGAGGATCATGATCAGGTCGGCGTCCTTCACGGCCTCCGGCACCTCGGAGACCTGGAACCCGGCGTTCTCGGCCTTGCGCCAGGAATCGGAGCCGGCGCGCAGGCCGACCACCACGTTCTCCACTCCGGAATCACGCAGATTGTTGGCGTGGGCGTGACCCTGGGAGCCGTAGCCGATGACCAGAACCCGCATCTTCTGAATGATGGAGAGGTCGGCGTCTTTGTCGTAGTAGACCTGCATGGGTATTTCCTCTGTGGTATGGCCGAATTGTGGAAGTGGCGGCTGGCTGTCAGCCGGCCAGGACCTTGTCGCCGCGGCTGATGCCGGACACGCCGGAGCGCACCACCTCGAGAATCGTGGTCCTGCCTATGGCGCGAATGAAGGCGTCGAGCTTGTCGCTCGGTCCGGAAAGCTGCACCGTGTAGGAGCTGCCGGTCACGTCGATGATCTGGCCACGGAAGATGTCCGTGGTGCGCTTTACCTCCGCCCGCGCCGCGCCCTCGGCGCGAACCTTCACCAGCATCAGCTCCCGCTCCACGTGATCCGAGCCCGACAGATCCACCACCTTCACCACCTCGATGACTTTGTAGAGGTGCTTGATGATCTGCTCGATCTTGCTGTCGTCGCCCACCGTGACCAGGGTCAGCCGCGACATGGTCTCGTCCTCCGTGGGCGCCACGGTGAGGCTTTCGATGTTGTAGTTGCGCTGGGCGAACAGCCCCACCACCCGCGACAGGGCGCCCGCCTCGTTCTCCAGCAGCACGGCGATGATGTGGCGCATCAGTATTCGCTCCCGAACGCCGCCGTTTCGCCCAGACTGGTCATGGACCTGGTGAGGTACATGTCACGCATGGAGCCGCCGCGGATCGCCATGGGATAGACGTGCTCCGTGGGATCCACCCACACATCCACGAACACGGTCCGATTCCGGAGCTTGTCGCTGAACGCTTCCCGCATGACCCCTTCGAGATCCTCGGCCTGCTCCACCTTGAAGCCCACGTGGCCGAATGCCTCCACCAGCGTCTTGAAGTCCGGCAGCGAATCGCTGTACGTGCTCTGGGAGTGGCGTCCTCCGTACTGCATGTCCTGCCACTGCTTCACCATCCCCAGGGCCTGATTGTTGAGGTTGATGATCTTGATGGGCAGCCCGTACTGCAGGCAGGTGGAGAGCTCCTGCATGTTCATCATGAAGCTGCCCTCGCCGGTGACGCACGCCACCACCGCGTCCGGGTGCGCGAACTGCACGCCCATGGCTGCCGGCAGGCCGAAGCCCATGGTGCCGAGCCCGCCCGAGTTGATCCAGCGCCGGGGCTTGGCGAACTTGTAGTACTGGGCGGCGAACATCTGGTGCTGGCCCACGTCGCTCGCCACGAACGCCTCACCGCCGGTGACCCGGTACAGCGTCTGCACCGCGAGCTGCGGCAGTATCCGCTTGCCCGGCTCGGGCTTCAGGTCGTGGTTCAGCCCGTGCTCCGCGCGCCAGCCGCGGATCTGCTCCCACCAGCGTGCCAGGGCTTCCTGATCCGGCAGCCCGGGCTGCCGCGCCTGCTCGGCGGCGAGCAGCGCCTCCATATCCTCCAGCACGCTGCCCACCTGGCCGACGATGGGAACGTCCGCCGGAATGATCTTGGAGATGGACGCCGGATCCACGTCCATGTGAATGATGGTGGCGTCGGGGCAGAACTTCCGCGGATTGTTGGTGACGCGGTCGTCGAAGCGGGCGCCCACCGCGACGATGACGTCCGCGTGGTGCATGGCCATGTTGGCTTCGAAGGTGCCGTGCATGCCCAGCATGCCGAGGAACGCATCGTCGTCCCCGGGATAGGCGCCGAGCCCCATCAGAGTGGTGGTGACCGGGAAACCCAGGGCGCGCGCCATGCGGGTGAGGGCCGGCGCGGCGTCGCCCAGAATGACCCCGCCGCCGGCGTAGATCACCGGGCGCTTGGCGTTCAGCATCACTCCCACCGCCTTGCGGATCTGCCGGGCGTTGCCCTTCACCGCCGGGTTGTAGGAGCGCAGGGTCACCGTTTCCGGATACACGTACGGCGCCGTGACCGACGGATCGGTGGTGTCCTTGGGCACGTCGATCACCACCGGACCCGGCCGGCCGGTGGTCGCGATGTGAAAGGCCTTGCGCACGACCTCCGGGATTTCGGCGCAGCTCTTGACCATGAAGCTGTGCTTCACCACCGGCCGGGACACCCCCACCATGTCGGTTTCCTGAAAGGCGTCGGTGCCGATGAGCGCGTTGTCGACCTGCCCCGAGATGACGATCATGGGCACGGAGTCCATGAACGCGGTGGCGATGCCGGTGATGGCGTTGGTGGCGCCGGGACCGGAGGTGACCAGCACCACGCCGGGCTTGCCGGTGGCCCGCGCGTAGCCGTCGGCCATGTGGGTAGCCGCCTGCTCGTGGCGTACCAGGATGTGCTCCACCTTCTGCTGCTTGAAGATGGCGTCGTAGATGTGCAGCGCGGCGCCGCCCGGATATCCGAACACATACTCCACGCCGGCATCCTGGAGCGCGCGGATCAACATGTCGCCGCCGGATAGTGCCTCAGCCATTGTCGCGATTTCGCCTGTTGCTCGTTCTGCTGCCGCGGCGTATCTTTGCCCGCAGCCTAACTCGTTGATTAGGCTGACGCTTTGGATTCCGCACGCCCCGGGGAGCCGCGTATTCTTGAGGTTCCCCTGCGCCGTGTCAACGAAACTGCGACCTGGCTCGCTAAAATGCCGCGGCCGTGGCATTAGGATCGAAGGCGACGTCAGCGCCCACTCGACCGGAGACCGCACCGACATGCCCCCGTGCCCGCCCCTGCCGCGCCGCCTCTGGAAACTCCTTCCCGTTCTCGGTGCCCTTCCCCTGCTCATGGGAGCCGAGGTGTACCGCTGGGTGGACGAGAACGGCGTGGTCAATTACACCCAGCTCGCGCCCCAGGGCGTGGAGGCCGAGCGGGTGCGGGCGGACACCGGCCAGCGCATCGGCGCCCAGCCGAGCGAGCCGGCCACCGCCGCCGCCGAACCGGCGGAACCGGAGCTGTCGGAGGCGCAACAGCGCATGCTCTCCAGGCTCCAGGCGGCGGAGCAGGCCCGCCAGGAGGAGCTGGCGCGGGTCAAGCAGGCCAACTGCGAGCGCGCCCGCGCGGTGCTCGAACGTCTCTCGGTGCACGGCCGGGTCCGGGTGCGGGGCGAGGACGGTCAGGAGCGGATGATGTCCGAGGACGAGCGCCAGCAGCGGATCAGCGAGGCCCAGCAGGGCGTCGCCGCCAACTGCGACGATCTGGGCTGACCGCTTCTGACGTCGCGCCGGCCACCGAGCCGGTGCCTCACGAACGCTCCAGCCACGCAAGCGTAGCCATGCGGCCGGTGGCACCGTCCCGGCGATAGGAATAGAAGCGCAGGTCCGTGTAGGTGCACAGCCGGTCCGTCAGCACCGACCCCACGCCGCTTCGTTCGAGCAGCGCGCCCGCCAGCTCGAACAGATCCAGGTGCACCTTGCCGCCGCCCGCGCCGGGCGCCAGGCAACGCCGCATGAGCGACTCTCCCTCCGGCAGCGCCGCCAGCGCGCCCACCACCTCCTCGCCCACCTCGTAGGCCACCGGACCGATGCTCGGTCCGAGCCAGGCTACCAGGTCTCCCGGGGCCACCGGCAGGGCGGAAATCAGCGCCTCCGCCACGCCGCCCACCAGCCCCCGCCAGCCACCATGGGCCACCCCGATGACGCTCCCCTGGCGGTCCACCAGCACCAGCGGCACGCAATCGGCCGTCAGCACGGCCAGTCCGAGCCCCGGAACCCGGGTCCAGACGGCATCCGCCTCGGGTACCCGCGCGGCGCTCTCGAAGTCGGCTTCCACGCAGCGAACACCGTGCACCTGCCGCAGCCACTGAACGCGCTCGACCCCCGCGGCCTCCGCCAGCGCCCGCCGGTTGGCGGCCACCGCCGCGGCGTCGTCCCCCACGTGACCGCCGAGATTGAGCGCCGCGTAACGGCCCCGGCTGTATCCGCCGCCCCGGCGCGTCGTGGTGAGGGCCCGGGCCCGGCTGGGCCACTCCGCTGCCGCCGGCTCGACCCATTCGAGACTCATGACGTGGGCATCAGTGCTCATGATGCGCCCGCATTAGTGCTCATGATTCGCGTCCTCGGCCAGGGCGTCCATCAGGTCCTGCAGGTCTTCGGGCACATCCGCCTGAAAGCTCAGGGCCTGTCCCGTGCGCGGATGCGCGAAGCCGAGCTTCCAGGCGTGCAGCGCCTGCCGGCGGAACCCGCGAAGCACCGCCACCGTCCGCGGATCCGCGTTGCGCGGCAGCCGTCCTCGGGCCCCGTACCGGCTGTCCCCCACCAGGGGATGGCCTACGCTCGCCAGGTGCACGCGGATCTGGTGGGTCCGCCCGGTCTCCAGAGTCGCTTCCACCAGGGTATGGGCACGATAGCGGGCGCGGACCCGCACCCGGGTCAGAGCCGGGCGGCCGTCCACGCGCACCGCCTGGCGGGTGCGGCGCAGCGGGTCCCGCCCGAGCGGCTTGTCGATCTCCAGCCCCCCCACCAGCACGCCCTCCACCACCGCCAGATACTGGCGCGACACCTCGCGCCGCTCGAGCCCCTTCACCAGGGCCTGCCGGGCTTCCAGGGACCCGGCCACCAGCATCACGCCGCTAGTGTCCTTGTCCAGTCGATGCACGATGCCGGCCCGGGGCAGCGTCGCCAGGGCCGGACGGTGCTGCAGCAGCCCGTTCACCAGGGTGCCCCTGGGATTGCCCGCGCCGGGATGGACCACCACCCCGGCGGGCTTGTCGATCACCAGAACGTCGTCGTCCTCGTAGAGCACCGTGAAGGGAACGCTCTCGGCGCTCCGCCAGTCTTCCCGAGGCGGAAGCTCGGCGTCCAGCGCCAGCACCTCGCCCCCCACCAGCTTCAGCTTGGGCTTGACCACGATGCCGTCCACCCGCAGGGCACCCTCCTGAATCCAGCGGCTGAGCAGGGCCCGGGAGAACTCGCCGAACAGCTCTGCCGCCGCGCGGTCCACCCGCTCGCCCGCCAGGGCGGGCGGCACGGCAGCCTCTCGATGGATTCGCTGGTTCGTCGACACGCGGACTCCGGTTGCAAGGCGGTGGCAGATCATTAAAGTGGCCAAGTTTCCCGGGGATCACCACTGGGATCAATCGGAGCCGGACCGACCTGATGACTCGAACCACCTGGCCGCGAATCGCCGCGCTGCTGCTCTGCCTGTCCCTGGCGGGCGGCTGCTCTCTCATTCCCTTCTGGGGCGGCGACGACGACGCCGACGCCGAAGCGGACGTGGACGCCACGGAGCAGTACCTCTACCGGAACGTGCAGCGCAGCCTGCGCTCGGGGAACTATCAGCAGGCCATCGAGCACCTGGAGCTGCTGGAGGCCCGCTACCCCTTCGGCCGCTACGCGGAGCAAGCGCAGCTCGAGCTCATCTACGCCCACTACATGGGCTACGACCCGGACGCCGCCCGCAGCTCCGCCGACCGCTTCATCCGCCTGCACCCCCAGCACCCCAACGTGGACTATGCCTACTACCTGAAGGGTCTGGCCTCGTTCAACAAGAACCGCGGCATTCTCGACCGGCTGTTCGCCACCGACCTCTCCAAGCGGGACATGACCTCGGCCCGGGAAGCCTATGCCGATTTCACCGAGCTGCTTTCCCGCTTTCCCGACAGCCCCTACGCGCCCGACGCCCGCAAACGCATGCTGTACCTGCTGAACCTGCTCGGCCACCACGAGCTCAATGTCGCGAACTTCTACATGGAACGGGGCGCCTACGTGGCCGCCGCCAACCGGGCCCGCTTCGTGGTCGAGAACTACTCCAAGTCCGACGCGGTGCCCGACGCCCTGGCTCTGCTGGTGGAGGCGAACTACAAGCTCGGCCTCGAGGACGCCGCCAACGACGCGCTGCAGGTGCTGGCGCTGAACTTCCCCGACTACCAGGCCTTCGACGAAGAAGGGAACCTGGTGCTGACCGAGCAGATTCGCAACCGCGACCGCTCCTGGACCAATCTGGTGACCCTGGGTCTGCTGGACCGGCCGGATATCCCCCCACCGATCAAGCTGAAGAGCCAGGAGTCGTGAGACGTCGGTAGCAAAGGCTCGATTGGTTCCGGCCGCTGCACCCTCGCATCGGCTATCGTTAACATACTGATTCGGCTACCGGTTCCGGCTCTGCATGCTTGCGCAACGCGCTGAAATCGTCGAGGAGATCGAGCGTCGCCGCTACGCGCTCAACCTGAGCCTGCTGAAGGTCTACAACTACTACAGGCTGCTGGTGAGCCTCGGCCTGGTGGTGGTGTTTCTGCAGAGCTTCATGGGCAGCGAGCTCGGCCGGCTCTCCCCGTCGGCGTTTCTCCGGGTCAGCCTGGTCTACTGCGGGGTCAACCTGGTGAGCGTGCTGCTGCTCCAGCTCGTCCCGCGGCGCTACTTCAACGCCCAGCTCATCGCCACTGCGCTGGTGTCCTACGACATCGTCGTGCTGACCACCCTCATGTACACCAGCGGCGGCGTCGGCAGCGGCATCGGACTGCTGCTGCTGGTCTCCATGGCCGCCGGCGCCATCCTGGTCACCGGCAGAACCGCCCTCCTGCTCGCGGCCGTGGCGGCCATCGCCGTGCTCTACCAGGAGTTCTACATGTCGTTGTCGGCGCCGGACCTGCACGACGACTACTTTCAGGCGGGGGTGCTCGGTGCGCTGTGCTTCGCCACTGCGCTGGCGCTGCAGTACCTGTCCCAGCGGGTGCGCGACAACGATCTGCGCGCTCTCACCCAGGCTGCGGAGCTCGCCGACCTGGAGCGGGTGAACCGGCAGATCATCCAGCGCATGCGGACCGGCATCGTGGTGGTGGACGCCCACGACCGGGTACGCATGGCCAACCAGTCGGCCCGGACGCTGCTCGGAACGTCGCCGGACCAGGACCTGATCGAGCTGCCGGCAGTACTGCGGGCACACCTGTCCGCCTGGCGCGCGGACACGGAGCTGCGGGCCGCACCGTTTCAGGTACGTCCGGAAACGCCGGAGATCCGGGCCAACTTCTCACCCGTGCGCAGCGACGATCCCCGCGGCGACGTCACCATCTTTCTCGAAGACACCGCCGAGGTGCAGCAGCAGGCACAGCAGCTCAAGCTCGCCGCCCTGGGGCGCCTGTCCGCCAGCATCGCCCACGAGATCCGCAATCCCCTGGGCGCCATCAGCCATGCGGCCCAGCTCCTGCGGGAAAGCCAGGACTTGGCCACCGGCGACCGGCGGCTGACGCAGATCATCCACGACCATTGCCAGCGGATGAACGGCGTGGTGGAGAACGTGCTGGAAAACTCCCGGCGCCGGGAGCCTTCCCCCGTGCGCCTGGTGCTGGCCGATCACCTCCACGCGTTCGCGAAGACGTTCCGGGACAGCACCGGGGCCGACGCGGACATCGACGTGCAGGTGATCCCCCCCGACACCCAAGTACGCATGGACAAGGG
Organism: Pseudomonadales bacterium; assembly: GCA_041686955.1. Lineage (GTDB taxonomy): Bacteria > Pseudomonadota > Gammaproteobacteria > Pseudomonadales > Azotimanducaceae > UBA7803. The sequence goes on along the minus strand of JAWLCV010000038.1, from coordinate 28,162 downwards.
GCACCTCGACCAGGTGCTGACGAACCTGGTGACGAACGCAGCGCGGCACGGCGCGGACACCGGGCGACCACGGGTCCGCCTGGAAGCCGGCGTCGACCCGCACACCGAAAGGCCGTATCTCAACGTCATCGACGAGGGTTGCGGGGTGCCCGACAGCGACGTAGGCAACCTGTTCGAGCCGTTCTTCACCACCGCCAGGTCGGGCACCGGGCTCGGCCTGTACATATCCCGGGAGCTGTGCGAAGCGAACCAGGCCCGCCTCACCTATTATCGTCACGAGGACGGCGGTGCCTGCTTCCGCATCACCTTCAGCCACCCCGACCGAATCATCGCCTGACAGGAGCGTAAGCCCATGCAGGAAGCAAGAGCAGAAAAACGCGCCGCCAAACGCGCCCTGGTGATCGACGACGAGCCGGACATTCGCGAGCTGCTGGAGATCACCCTGGGACGCATGGGGGTAGACACCACCGCCGCCGCGGATCTGGCCGCCGCCCGGCGGCTGCTGGAAGAACAGGACTTCGATCTCTGCCTCACGGATCTGCAGCTTCCGGACGGCAACGGCGTGGAGCTGGTCACGCTCATCGGCGAGACTCGGCCGCAACTGCCGGTGGCGGTGATCACGGCGTTCGGCAGCATGGACGTGGCCATCAATGCGCTGAAGGCCGGCGCATTCGATTTTCTGCAGAAGCCGGTGGACCTCGAGCAGTTGCGGGCACTCGTGGATTCGGCGCTCAAGCTGAAGGCGCCGGACGGGCCACTCCACGAGACGCGTTCCCGGCTGGTGGGCACTTCCGAGATCATGGAGCGGTTACGGGCCCAGATCACGAAGCTCGCCCGCAGCCAGGCGCCCATCTACCTCAGCGGGGAATCCGGCTCCGGCAAGGAGGTGGCCGCCAGACTGATCCACGAGCAGGGCCCGCGGGCAGAGGCCCCGTTCGTGGCCGTGAACTGCGGCGCCATCCCCAGCGAGCTCATGGAGAGCGAGTTCTTCGGCCACGTGAAAGGCAGCTTCACCGGCGCCGTGGCGGACAAGGAAGGTCTGTTCCAGGCCGCGGACGGCGGCACCCTGTTCCTCGACGAGGTGGCCGACCTGCCCCTGTCCATGCAGGTGAAGCTGCTGCGCGCGATTCAGGAAAAGGCGGTGCGGGCCGTGGGATCGGCCCAGGAGCGCGGGATCGACGTGCGAATACTCTGCGCCACCCACAAGAATCTGGGGCACGAGGTGGCGGAGGGCCGCTTCCGCCAGGACCTGTACTATCGACTCAATGTGATCGAGCTGCCCATGCCGAGCCTGCGGGAGCGGCCGGGGGACGTCCCCGAGCTCGCGGAACAGATCCTCGCACGGCTGGCCCGCGACTACGGCGGCGACGCGCCCGTGATCGACCCGGAGGCCATGGAGGTCCTGAGAAGCCATCCGTTCCCCGGCAACGTCCGGGAGCTCGAGAACGTCCTGGAGCGCGCGTTCACGCTTTGCGAGGGGGGATGCATCCGCGCGGCGGACCTGCAGCTCGGCACGTCCGCCGCACGGGCCACTGCTGGGCCCGCTGCCGCTCGCGCTGCGGATCCCGAGACCGACCCGCTGCTTCAGGATGGCGCTCCAGCGGCGGAGGAGCGGACCCACTCCCCCACCGCCCTGCAGCTCCCGGCGGATGAATCCCTGGAATCGTTCCTGGAGAAGATCGAGCGGCACCTCATCACCGAGGCGCTGGAGGCCACCCGCTGGAACAAGACGGCGGCAGCCAAACGCCTGGGCATCACTTTCCGGGCGCTGCGCTATCGGCTGAAGAAGCTGGCGCTGGAATGAGACCACCCCGGATCGGGGCGCCGGATTACCCGCGCGCGCTGAACCGGCCTACCGTCGGCGACAACCCCCGCCGCTGACGCTCGCGCCCCGGCCGCGGCCCAATGGGCCCATGCCGGCGCGGGGATGGACCCTTCTGGAGCTTCTGGTCACGGTGACGGTGGCAGCCGTGGCCATTGCCCTGGCGGTGCCGGGCTTCGCCGACCTGCTCGCCCGCCAGCGTGGCGCGGCGGCGCTGAATCAACTCGTGGGGGCCGTGCACCTGGCCCGCAGCGAAGCCATTCTCCAGCGCGGCACGGTCACGCTCTGTCCGGGCGCCGGCGAGTGCCGTGGGCGCGACGACTGGCATCTGGGGGCGCGGGTGTTCCGCGACAGGAACGGCAATGGCGAGCAGGACGGCGAAGACACCCTCATCGCGGCGCTGCCAGCGCTGCGCGCCGGCGAACGCATCTACTGGCGCGCCTTCCGCAACCGCGGTTATCTGCAGTTTCAGCCCCGGGGGTACACCCAGTGGCAGAACGGCAGCTTCCTGTACTGCCCCCCGGGCGGCGAGCCGCGCTACGCCCGGATGGTCATCGTCAACGCTCAGGGAAGGGTTCGCATCGCCCGGGACCGGGACGGCGACGGCGTGGTGGAAAACGCCAGTGGCCGCAACGTCGAGTGCCCTTAGGCGAGCTCCGGCGGCGGCGGTTTGCGGCTCGCGGCCCAACGGGAGAACTCCGCCAAAGGCAGCGGGGGCGCGAAGTGAAACCCCTGCAGCAGGTCGCAACCGAACTCCGCGAGAGTGCGTGCCGCTTCCGGTGTTTCCACCCCTTCCGCGACGACGCTGAGGCCGAAGAAGTGGCCGAGGTCGATGATCATGCGGGTGAGGTAGCGGCTGGCCTCGTCCTGTTCCAGGGCGGCGATGAACGAGCGGTCGATCTTGATCTCGTCCAGCGGCAGATTCTTGAACTGAGCCAGGGACGAATGGCCCGTCCCGAAGTCGTCGATGGCGACCCGCACGCCCCGCTCCCGCAGCTCCCGGAACTCCTCGCACAGAGCGTCCAGGGAGCCCATGAGACCATGCTCGGTCACCTCCACCACCAGCCGCGTGGGATCCACGTTCCACAGCGCGAGCTCGTCCATAATCAGCCGCAGCAGCGCCGCATCGGTGAGCATGTACGGCTCGAGATTGATGGAAAGCGGCGGCATCCATTCGTCCGCGGCCAGATCGCGCACGCACTGACGGATGGCGTGCCGGGTCAGGGCGTTCATGCGGTCCGACTCGAGATGGGGCAGGAATTGCCCTGGGGTCAGTACCCCGTCCTCGTGCTCCCAGCGGATCAGGGCTTCCGCCCCCACCAGCCGGTGATCGGCCGCGCGTACCTTCGGCTGGTAGTAGAGCTTCAGCCGGTGACCACGAATGGCCTCCTCCACCTGATCGTTCAACAGCCAGCCCCGCTGCAGGCTGGTGAGATCCAGCTCGTGGGCCAGGGTGTACACGATGCTCCGCGAGCGGGCCGCCTCCCGGGCCGACTCCGCGGCCCGGAACAGCTCCTCGGCCTGATTCTCGCTCTGCTTGCCGCAAGCGATACCTGCGCGCACCTGCAGGGTGATCTCGGTGCCGTGGTGATCGAAGGATGCGGAGAACAGCCGCTCGAGCTTGAGCCCGGCCAGCTCCGCGTGATTCCGGTCACGGAGGCCGCGGAACAACAGGCAGTGCTTGCTCTCGTTGATGGGAATGAGCTGGTCGTCCTCCCGCAGCAGATCTTCCAGCCGCACGGCGTACTCCCGCGCCGCCGCACCCGCCGCTTCGCTGCCGTACAGGCTGGTGAGCCGGCCCATGCCTTCCAGCGATACCACGCACACGGCCAGGTAGCCGTCGCTCACCGACCCCGCCGCGTCGTTGTCGACGATGAGATAGGGCTTGCGCATGCTCAGAGGAAATACTCTCGGGCGTCCACGCCGTACTCCCCCGGGGGCAGCTCCCGGGCAATGCGAACGGCGCTCTCCTTCTCCGACTTCAGGTCGACGACGACGAGCTGGTCGCGGCGCCGCTTCTCCGCATCGAGGATCAGCAGCACCTTGGGCCGCAGGCGCCGGCCGGTGTTCTGGCTGAACACCACCGCGACCTCGCCGGTGGAAAGCTCCACCAGGGAGCCGCTGGGGAAGATGCCGATGGCCTGGGCGAACTGCTCCACCAGCTCCGTCTGGTACTTCTCGGGGCTGAGGTCCTGCAGCTCCATCAGCGCTTCGAAGGAGGAACGTGCCGCCGCGGCACGGCGCGGGCTGATCATGGCGTCGTAGGAATCCACCACGCCCGCGATGCGCGCGTACATGGGAATGTCGCCCCCCGCCAGGTGATCGGGATAACCGCTGCCGTCCATGCGCTCGTGATGCCAGCGCACGACGTCCCGCACGGATTCCTCCGCATCGCCCATGTCGGCGAGCATCTCCAGGGAGAACTCCACGTGGGACCGGAGCAGCACGCGCTCGGCCTTGCTCAGACGTTCTTCACCGTCGAGCAGCTCCCGGGGCAATCGTACTTTGCCGATGTCCACCAGGGAGCAGCCGAGGGACAGGGTCTTGACCTCGTCCGGCGGCAATCCGAGCTGCCGGCCCATGAGCGCCGCCCAGACCGCCAGCGCCATGCAGTGCTCGTGGGTGTGACGGTCGATCCGTTGCACCCGGATCAGGGCCGCCAGCGCGTCCTTGTTGCGCAGGATGCTCTCCACCAGAGGATCGATGGCCGCGCGCACCTGGCGCAACGGCACATGGCGTCGGGCCGAGAGATCGTCCCACAGCTTTTCCAGACTGCTATGGCTGGCATCGAAGGCCGCCTTGGCGGCCGGCAGCTCGTCCTCGACGGAGGCATCGTCCTCGTAGCACACGCTCGGCCGCGGCAGTTGCACCACCTTGGCGGGTCTGGAACGCGGCGGCGGCTCGGCACGGCGCGGCGCGGCCTCGGCGAGGCGACGGTCGAACCGCCGCGGATCCACCAGCACGAACCGGCAGAACTCGCCGAGTCGGGCGATCTCTTCATGTGAACGGATATAGAAGCCCTGCACCGGAAACGGAGTCTCCAGCCAGGGCCGGTCCAGATCGGCGACGTACATGCCGATGGAAAGCTTCGATGTCTCGACCTCGCGCAGCATCCCTTTCCACGCCACCACCTTCAGGGGTCGGTTCCCATGGTAACCGTCGCCGCCTCAGCGGTATGTGCGGCCGCCCACAGATTCCCCGGCGGCCGTCTCCTCAGGTTTCGTCCAACTGCACTTCGGCGGGAAGCTCCTGGATCTTCACCATGCGCCGCTCACTGGGAGAAACGCTCAGGTAATCGAAGCGGATTCGCATGCCGGGCGTCAGCATGGTGAAGGCACCGTAGCTGCCGCCGATCTCCACCTGAACGTCCACGGGGACCTCGTAGAGTAGGCCGCTCACCACCATGGTGGAGTCACCGAAGTCGAGCGATTCGATCACTCCGGCGTGGCTCCCTATAGGATATTCCGCCCCGGTCTGAGCGGTTGCCTGGCTCCACAGGCAGCCGCTCACCACGAGCACCATCAGCAACTTCACGAATCTCATGGCGAACCTCCTAGTCAATCGTCAAGCTCTCGCCAGGAGAGCCGTCCGGTCCGGTTGTCGTTCACGTCCTCGATCCGGTACGAGCGGGTCTCGTTGCCGCCGCTGACGAACAGGAAGTCGGTGTCACCTTCCCCGCCGAGGGTCGACAGGTCCACCAGCGCCCCATCAAGATCCGACTGGTTGAACAGGATGCCGCCGGCATAGGCCTCGCCATCCACGCTCACCAGGTCGCCGTTGTCCACGACGCCGTCGTTGTTGAAGTCCACCACCGGGCGCTGAGCATCACCGCCGGTGACCGCGTCGAATACCAGAATCGACCCCGGCCGCGTGCCGAAGCAGGAGAACTCGTCCAGGCTCGGCAGCACCGTAGTGGTGATGATGGTGCCATCCCGGAACAGCAGCCGGCGAATGGCCTTCTCGCCAGGGAACTGTGCCTCGGGGGGCGCCCGCCCGGCGGTGTCACCGTCCGCCCGTTCCATGTCGAGGTCGATGTACCAGCCGTAGGTGCCGGGTTCCGCCCCTTCGAGCTCGTAGTTCACGGGATTCTCGCTGACGATCCGGCGAACCACCGGCGGGGTGAAGCTGTCGTCCACCACGTTGGTGATGGTCTGCTCCACCAGGCGCAGCTCCCGGGTGTCGTCCAGCGCTGTAGCGGGCGAGCTCTCGCCGCGGTCCCAGATGGCGTAGATGGACTGGATGTCCTCGCTGTTGGCGTCGTCCCGGGTGAGATAGCTGCCCGTGCCGAAGATCACCAGGAAACCCTGCTCCGTGGGATGCTTGATCACCAGGGGCTGGGTCAGTATGGGCTGGATCGTCGTATCGCCGCCCGCCGTGGTGTAGGTGGCCGTGAACACGCGGGTGACCGTCCAGTTGTCGGGATTTGCATCCGACAGATCGAAGCGGAACAGGTTGCCCAGGCGATCGCCGGCATAGACCCGGTCCACGGTGCCGTTCAGATCCACATCCACTGCCGCCGGGCTGCCGAGCCCGTTGGGGAAGCCCGCCAGCGGATGGGGCGGCACGGGAACGCCGAAGCCGGTATCGAGCTTGACGAAGTCGCCATCGGCCCAGCCGTTCAGGCCGCGGTCCATGAACAGCACGAACAGCTTCGCGATGCCCGCCGTGGAGTTGGGGCCATTGCCGAACAGGGCCACCCACTCCTTCTGTGCGGGTGAGCCGCCGTCGTCCACGTTGCTCATGGCCACAACCGGCAGCGACAGCGAGTACCCCAGGTCCTTGACCGGGTCTCCCAGAGGGTCCGTGATGGCGCCCACGGCCCCGCCGAGCGGATTGCCCATCGAGTCCACCGGATACGTGTCGTCCTCGTCGGTGAACTCCCACAGAACCGCCGACTGGGCGTTCGTCTCCGACGAGTACCCGAGATCCGGATCGGTGACGTTCAGGGCATAGAAGCCCTTGCCGCCGGCGCCGAGCCCGCCGACCAGGACCGAGTTCCAGCTCTTGGCCACGGCCGTGGGCGAGGCGCGCATGTACACGTCGTTCAGCCGCGGCGTCAGATCCACGAAGTAGCGGTGCTGATAGAACGGCGACGTGAACAGATCGAGGGGGTTGTGGTACCCCAACGAGCTGTCGATGATCTTGTTCGGCACGTAGGCGAACACCTCGTCACCGGTAACTGCGTTGAAGCCGTGCATCATGCCGTCGTTGGCGCCCACGTAAACCACCGGGGTGCGATCCGCCACGGCGTCAGCGAACACAGAGTACAGGTCGTCCACCGGATAGGGCCGTTGATCGCGGTTGATGGAGCGCGGCGCGCCGACGAAGACGGGGCTCGAGTTGACGATGTCGCCGAGCAGGCCGTCCCTGGCGGGCCGCTCTCGCAGCGAACCGAGCGGGTTCTCCTGGTCCCGCTCACCGCGAAGGAAGCCCACCTCGTCGGCATTCAGGGTGAGCTGCTGCTCCGGCGTCAGCGACCCGTGATCGAAGGGGATGCCCGCCCGGGTGACGCGGTCGTAGGTGACGATCACACGATCCGCCGGCGTGATGTTCTCGGGGTTCAGCCGGTCCGAAGCCTCCCATTGCACGGCACCCAGCGTGCCGTCGTCGTTGACCAGGGTGGCGGTGAGCTCGCCGGTGTTGTCCCGCAGGTCGTAGAAGCCCCGATACAGCAGCGTGCCGTCCCGCAGTGACGTGGAGTTGAAGGCCGCCGACGAGGTGGACGAAGCCGCCTGGGTGAACTCGAGGAACGCCGACTCGAAGGCCGCCTGCAACTCGAGCGGGCTCCCCGCGTTGAGGAACCGGCCGCGCCCGTTGATGGCGGTGTGCAGCATGTCGTCGATCTTCTGCAGGTTCCCGGAGAACGGGTTCGGCCACGAGAACGGCGTGGTCGGATTCGTCGGCACGCTCGCCGGATCCACGGTACCGGTGACACCGAAGGCGATGGTGTACGTCTTCATGTGCTGGTGCATCTTCGGCTCGGCTCCGGTGAACACGCCCTCCGGCACGCCGTCGACATCCCGCCGCATCACCGGCACCTGATCGTCCAGGTCCGGTTGCAGGTCGTTCTCGTAGTAGTACATGGCCACGTCTGCCAGGGTGGCGTTGACGGAATCGGCGTAGCGGCCGCCGTCATAGACGGTGCTCGAGTCGCCGTCCACGTTGCCGGACGTTCCGGTCCCGCCGTTCCAGTAACCGTCCGAGAACAACAGGGCGAAGTTCTGCTGACAGAAGCCTTCCGGGGCCGGCAGCGCCGGACAGCCGGCGCGGCCATAGGTGCAGGCGAAGGTATCACCGGCCCGGCCGAGCGCCTGGCGCAGAGGCGTGCCGCCGTAGGAATCGACCCGGTAGATGTTGTCCATCAGGAGCTTCTTGTTGCCCTCGGTGTGCAGGGCATTCATGTCCCGGATGTCCTCCGACGTGGTGGCGCTGATGGTCTGATAGCCCACGCGGACGTCCTGAACCTGGGAAACCACCTTGCCGATGCCGTTCTTCGTCACATACTCCCGAGAACGGTAATACTGGAAGTAGTTGGCGAAGTTCTGGATCTCCTGCTCGTAGGTGCAGGTCAGGGGATCCCCATCGTCGATGGCGCAGTCCTCCCGGTCCGGCCCGCCCACGAACGGCGCGTTCTCCGGCTTGATCTCGACCAGCGTATGCGGATCGTTCCACGCCAGGGGCGGCGTCGCCGGGGTCGTGTAGTACCGCGGGACGTACAGACCACTGACGTTGACGGTGGTCCGTCCGCCGTTCCAGTCGTACACCGGCACGTAGGTCGCCCGGTAGGAATGGAGGGCCATCATGTCGAACAGATTGGTCGGGTCCACCGGATCCAGGCGGATGTTCTCGGGATCGGCGTCGGCGAACTCCACGTTGTTGGCGTCCTGGCCGACCCAGGGCGTGTAGCGGATCTCCGGGTTGTAGTACATCCGGTTGTGCAGGTGGTTGCGGGCACGCCAGACGCCGTACTCCCGCACGTCGCCACCCCAGCCGTCGGCGGCGGCCTCGGCGGCCAGGCCCTCCTCGGTGGGCAGCACCCGGCCGTTGCCCGCCGACGGCGGGTAGGCATTGCTCGGCAGATCCCACAGATAGGTGTAACTCGTAGTGCTGCTGCGCCGCGCCTCACCGCGGTTCGTCAGCTCGAAGCCACCGTCCTGCCCGGCGCCGGCCACGATCATGTTCCAGTCCATGCTGCCGGAGTCGTCCATCACCACCAGCACGTTGGGCGGCACGCTAGTGGACTGCTCCAGGGGCACGTTGGTCAGGTTGTACGGCAGGGCGACCTGGCCAGGGGGCGGCGGCGCCGGCGGCTCCGGAGCCTGGAGCACCACCACCCGCACGCGGTAGGCATCCCCCGTGCTGAATGCCGCACCGTCGTTCAACCGGTACTCGAACACCACGTCGCCGATGTAGTCCACCGGGGGCACGTACTCGAACGTGCCTGCCATCTGGTCGATGGTGAGCAGCCCCACGGCGGGATAAGCGGTCACTTCCGAGGTGAGGGGCTCGCCCACCGGGTTACCGAATGCGTCGAGCAAGGCGCCATCGACGTCGTAAGAGCCCACCAGCAGGCCCGTCTCGGCGTCCACCACCAGGCTGCCGTTTTCCTGCATGAAGTAGGTCTTCTCCTGCACCCCCACGGGCGGATCGTTCACCGGGTTCACGGTCACGGTGACCGTGGCGGTGCTGGTGTCTCCGTCCACGTCGGTGATGGTGTAGGTGAAGAAGTCCTCACCGTGGAAGTTCGCCTTGGGCTCGTACTGAATCTGGTCGCCCACGATGGTCACGGTGCCGTTGGGCGCCGTGATGGGGTCGCCCAGATGGCTCAAAATCGTGGTGGGGTCGCTTTCGCTGAAGCCTCCGGCCCCCGCAGCGGTCACCGCGGTCGGCTCTTCGGCGAGGTAGTCGTTGGGCAGCACGTCGATGACGACCGGTCCACTGTCCTCGTCGATGGTGATGGCGTCGTCCACTGCCGTGGGAACGTCGTTGACGCCGTCCACGTAGATGATGAAGGTGTCGCTCACCGTGGCTCCGGCACTGTCCGTGGCGGTTATCTCCACGGTGCTCGAGCCGTTCTGGTCCAGCGCCAGGTCGATGGTCAGCTTGTCGCCGACGAGCCCCACCGAATCGAACAGCGTCGGCGTGCCCACTCCGGTTATGGAGAGCGTGACGACGTCGCCGTTGGTGGCGATGTCGACGTCATCGAAGGCGCCCGCCAGGTCGATCACCTGGTTCGGCGCGTCCTCGAAGGTATGGAAATCGGCGATGGGGTTGGCGACGAAGGGGGCGTCGTTCACCGCATTGACCGTCACCTGGAACGAAGTGTCCGCAAAGGCACCCGCGATGTCGGTGGCACGCACCGTCACCGTGACGATCCCGTTCTGGTCCGGCGCGTACTCCAGATTCAGCGAACTGCCCGAGACCGTGGCCGCGGCGAGCACGGCGTCACCGAGCAGAGCCGAGACGGAATAGGTCAGCGTATCGCCGTTGGTGGCGATATCGATGTCGTCGAACACGCCGGTGAGGCCGATGATCGAGTCCGGAGCGTCTTCGTCCACGACCACATCCGGCAACGGAGCCACTACCGTCGGAGCATCGTTGACGGCGGACACGCCCACATCCACGTCCACGTCCACGAATGCACCGGCCGAGTCCGTGGCTCGCACGGTCACCGTGGCGGCACCGTTCTGGTTCGCCAGGAAGGTGAGGTCGAGGTTCGTGCCCGTCATGACCGCCGTGTCGATGATTGCCCCGGTGGTGCCCACGACGGAGAGGGTCAGCGTATCCCCCTCAATCGCCTGATCCACGTCGTCGAAGACGTTCGACAGATCTACGGTCCCGCCGGGAGCGTCCTCGGGGAAGGTTCCCAGCGGCGGCGGGTTGGCAACGAACGGGGCGTCGTTCACGGCGTTCACCGTGACCTGGAAGTCGTCTTCGGCGAACGCGCCGTCCACATCCGTGGCCCGTACGGTGACCATGGCCACGCCGTTCTGGTTGGGGGCGTAATCCAATGTCAGGGTGCTGCCCGAGACGGTGGCCGAGGTGAAGACCCCGTCGCCGCTTGTGGATACCGTGTAGGTGAGCGTGTCGCCGTTGGTGGCGCCGTCGACGTCGTCGAATACCCCGCTCAGATCGAGCGTACTATCCGCCGCGTCCTCGGCGACCGACACATCCGCCAGCGGCGCCGCCACCATCGGTGGATCGTTGACCGGGTTCACCGTGACTTGGAAGTCGTTCTCGACGAAGGCACCGTCGATGTCGGTAGCGCGCACGGTCACCGTGGCCACGCCGTTCTGGTTAAGGGCGTAGTCCAGCGTCAGACTGCTGCCCACCACCGTGGCCGACGTGAACACCGCGTCACCCCCGGTGGATACCGTGTAGGTGAGCGCATCGCCGTTGGTCGTGATGTCCACATCGTCGAACGCGCCGCTCACATCGATGACGGAATCAGCCGCATCCTCGCCGACGATCACATCCCCCAGCGGCGCCACCACCATCGGTGCGTCGTTCACCGCATTCACGGACACCTGAAAAGTGTTCTCCACGAAAGCGCTGGCGCTGTCGGTGGCCCGCACGGTCACCGTGGCCACGCCGTTCTGGTCCGGCGCGTAATCCAGGGTCAGGGTGCTGCCCACTACCGTCGCCGAGGTGAACACCGAATCACCCCCGGTCGACACCGAGTAGGTGAGCGTGTCGCCGTTGGTGGCGATGTCCACGTCGTCGAACACGCCGCTCACATTGATGACCGAATCCGCCGCGTCTTCGTCCACCGTCAAGTCCACCAGGCCCGCTGCGACGGTGGGGGCATCATTTACCGCCGTCACTTCCACGTCGACGGTGGCATCCACGAACGCACCCGCCATGTCCGTGGCGCGCACGGTCACGGTGGCGGAACCGTTCTGATCGGCCAGGAACGTGAGGTCGAGATTCGTCACGTTCATCACCGCCGTGTCGATCACCGCCCCGGTGGTACCCTGGACGCTTAGGGTCAGCGTATCTCCCTCGAGGCCCAGATCCACGTCGTCGAAGACGTTCGACAGATCCACCGTGGCCCCGACGGCATCCTCGGCGAAGGTTCCCATTGGCGGCGGGTTGGCCACGAACGGAGTATCGTTGACGGCGTTGACGGTTACCTGAAACGTGTCCTCCACGAAGGCACCGGCCACATCGGTAGCACGCACCGTCACCGTGGCCACGCCGTTCTGGTTGGGCGCGTAATCCAGGGTAAGGGTGCTGCCGGACACCGTGGCCGATGTGAACACCGCGGCGCCTCCGGTGGCCGACACCGAATACGTGAGCAAGTCGCCGTTGGTGGCGATGTCCACGTCGTCGAACACGCCGCTCAAATCAATGGAGCTGTCCGGCGCGTCTTCGGCCACGGTCACGTCCGCCAGGCCCGCTACCACGGTGGGGGCATCATTTGCCGCCGTCACTTCCACGTCGACAATGGCGTCCACGAACGCACCCGCAATGTCCGTGGCGCGCACGGTCACGGTGGCGGAACCGTTCTGATCGGCCAGGAACGTGAGGTCGAGATTCGTCCCGGCCATCACGGCCGTGTCGATCACCGTCCCGGTGGTACCCAGGACGCTGAGGGTCAGCGCGTCTCCCTCGATGCCCAGATCCACGTCATCGAAGACGTTCGACAGATCAATCGTTGCCCCGACGGCATCTTCCGCGAAGGTTCCCATTGGCGGAAGATTGGCCACGAACGGGGTATCGTTGACGGCGTTGACCGTTACCTGAAACGTATCCTCCACGAAGGCACCGGCGACATCGGTAGCGCGTACCGTCACCGTGGCCACGCCGTTCTGGTCCGGCGCGTAATCCAGGGTCACGGTGCTGCCCGAAACCGTGGCCGAGGTGAACACCGCGGCGCCTCCGGTGGCCGACACCGAGTACGTTAGGGTGTCGCCATCGGTAGCGATATCCACGTCGCCGAACACCCCGTTCAAGTTGACCGTCGAGTTGGCCGCATCCTCGCTCACCGTCACGTCCGCCAGCGGCGCGGTTACCGTCGGCGCATCGTTGACCGCGTTCACCGTGACCTGAAAGGTGTCCTCAACGAACAGGCCGGCGACATCAGTGGCTCGCACGGTCACGGTTGCCACCCCATGGGCGTTCGGCACGTAGTCCAGGGTCAGGGTGGTGCCCGAAACCGTAGCCGCGGAGATTACCGCAGCCCCGCCCGTGGACACCGAGTAACCGAGCGTATCGCCGTTGGTGGCGATATCCACGTCGGCGAACACGCCGCTCAAGTCGATGATCGAGCTCGCCGCGTCCTCGGCCACGGTCACGTCGGCGAGCGGCGCCGCCACCGTCGGTGCATCGTTCTCCGGGTCGACCGTCAGATTGAACGTAAGCGTATCGGAAAGGCCCAGGTTGTCCGTCGCCCTGAAGACGATCGTCTGAGTGCCGTTCGCGTCGGCGATAGATTGAAGGTCGACCCAGCCGGTGGATGGATCAACCGTCGCCGTGGCGACTGAGGGCAAGCTAGCGGAATCGAGGGTATAAGTGACGGTATGGCTCGGCTGGCTCTCCGCAAAATAGTTGCTCAGACGGAAGACGTTCGACACAGTGCCGAAGTCCTCAGGAGCGCTCGCGTTGATGACAGCCGTCGTTGCGGTTGGCTGAGCCACCACCACACTCATCGGCAACACGCACAGCAGGGCAAACGAGATCCCCTGACGAAGCCTGTTCAAACCAAAGTGGCTCATAACGCCCTCCTGAACGCCCTGCGATTCAGTGCTCAATCGAGAATTCGCCCGTAGGTGGTCTGCAGCAGCACCTGAGCATTGGTGGTGCCACCGACCCCGCGGGCGGTGATGCGGAACATTTCGATCCGGTCCGCGGCATTGGCGGCGTAGGGATCGTTTATCTGGTAGGCGTTCTCTTCCCGGACGACCGACGCCACGTGCTCGATCAGATAGCGCGGCGGCTCCGCCACGACGTCGCCCGCGTCCGTGGTCGCGACGACGCTGCCGCCGCCGCTCCAAACGCCCGCCTGCTCCCAGCGGTTGGGCTGACCCAGCTCCGCCACGGTCCACAGCCCCCCCGCGCCGGTGTCCGTGAAGACTGCCGTGGTGACGATGCCTTCGAGAACCTCCTCGGCATCGCGCAACGCCGACTCGGCCGCCTGGAAGGCCAGCAGGGTGTCGTGCTCGTTGCGGGCCATCCGGGTTTCCAGGGTCGTGGTCTGCACGGCGGAGACGCCGACGATGGTGAGCACCAGCAGCAGCACGAGACTGATGAACAGCGCCACGCCACGGTTTCGCTTCAGGGTCAGAACTGCAGGGGGCAGAACGTGCACCGTCATACCTCCGGATTCGCGTTGCGCAGGAGAATCGTCTTGCTGAACGTGCGACGCAGGGCGTCGCCGCCCTCGGTCACGGCGTCGACGCTGTTCACGGTCACGGAGACGCGCAGCGAGATGATCCCGCTCGGATCGGTGGGATCCGGCAGATTGTCGAAAGTCACGTATTGATTGGCGTTGGGGACGTCGTCGTTCAGGGTCGTGTCCAGACCATAGAGTACCTGGAGATCCTCCACCCCCTGGATGAGCTCCACGGGCGCCTGGCTGCCCACCTTCTGCCACAAAGCCAGAACCGGATTGCCGGCATTGTCCAGACCGGCGCCCTCGGCAATGAAGAAGTAGGTGCTCTCGAGCGCTCCGACGACGGCTTCTTCCCCGTAGGAACGGCCCAGAAACGACAGCGTGAACGCCACCGGACCCACCGGCGAGGTGACCGTAGCGGCGTTGAGGAATGCGTTGCTCGAGGTGGCACGCGTGCTGGTGAGGGTATCGATGCTGAGGGTCGCCTCGTCACCGGCCACCGCCATGCCGGTCACCCGGAAGACCGCGCCCTGCTCGCAGTCCGCCACCATCACTGTGTCGTCGACCCCGAAGCCGGGATCGCCGCCGGGTGCGGTCACCACCGGGTTTCCGTCGGGCTGAAGCACCTCCACGAGACGCTGTCCAGGACGCTGCATGCTGCGGAACACCAGCACATCGGTCCCCGGGGCAACGCTCCCCGGATCGATGCCGTTGCCGGGCTCGTCCACGTTGACGCTGCCGTTCCTCGGCAACGTGGTGAGGGCCGGGCTCCAGCCCGCCCCGGTGGCTTCGTAGCCCTGGATGATCCGTGTGATGTCGTACTCCGGGAGATTCTCCCAGTTGCCGACGAGCCCCTTGACGATGTTGTCGGGCTCCGGGGCGCAACCGAAGTATCCGGCCGAGCGGGCCGCCCGGGAGATGAACTCCAGCGCGAAACGCCCGCTCTCCTGCAGTCGTGCCTGGCCGTTCAAGACGTTGTAGGTCCGGGAGTTGCCGACGAAGAGCTGCACGATCCCGGTGACCACCACCAGGCCCAATGCCAGGGCGAGCATGAGCTCGACCAAGGAGAAGCCGCCCGCACGAGATTTCATCGCCTGCCGCTGATTCATGCCTGCCTCCTCAACCGCGGCTGTCGATGACCACCGACTGCTGAGCGCCGTCTGCCGTGGTCCACTGTACGGTGATGGTCACGACGCCGGCGCCGTCCACGTCGATGGATCCGTCGCCGTCGGGCAGCCCGGGCTGATCGGTCTCGGACGGAAGTACGCCCGCGGCACGGAGTGCCTGACAGACGGCGTCGTCGTGGAAATCGCCGAGCTGGCATTTCCAGCTCGCCTGATCGAAGGCGACCATCTGCGCGGCACTGCAGTTGTTGGCAACGCAGTCGTTGGCGGCCGGCGGGGCATCGCCGATCGCGAGGCCGCTGTAGGCGGCGCCCGCCGGCGCGCCGGCCGGGTTGGCGCGGATCCGGTCCATCATGTCGTAGGCGAGCTGAACCGCTTCGCCTCGTTCCAGCGCGCCGCGGTTGTTCTGCAGGCTCACCATCTGCAGGGCGGTGACCCCCAAAACGCCGATGCCCATGACCAG
>JAWLCV010000038.1:0-12319 GCA_041686955.1 Pseudomonadales bacterium | reverse complement strand
CTGCGCGCGTAGGTGACCGCCAGCACGAAGTCGTTGGCGCGCGCCGCCATGCGCCGCTGATCGATGAAGTCGGTGAAGGCCGGCAGGGCGAAACCGATGAGGATGGCCGCCACGGCCAGACTCACCATCAGCTCGACGATGGTGAAACCGGCTAATCTGTAACTGCCTGCCATCATGCGCTCTGCCACCTTGGGGGCTCGCCCCTTCGAAATTCCGTCAGGCGGCACTATACGGCGCGTGTCCCGCAAGGGAATGCAGATGCCGATGAATGGAGGAATTTTGCGGGATGAACGGTCGTGATCAGCCGCGCGGCAGAATCACTCTTCCCAGGTGGGGTTGCCGTTCCAGGTACGCTCGCCGGCGCTGTTGTAGGTGATGGCACCGTCGGCGCCCATCACCCCGCCCGCCACGGGGGTGGCGGTGAGCGTGAACGAGTTGGCATCCACGGCCGTGATGTCGATCACGTATCGCCCCTGGTCCTCGGCACGCTGCTCGCAGATGTCGTCGAGAACGGCCCCCGTATAGCTGAAGTTCTCCGCCGCGAACCGCTCCATGGCCTGAGCACAGTTCAAGAGGTCGGCCATGGCCTCGGACCGGTACGTGCGCTGCGTGTACTGGTTGTAGATGGGCATGGCCACCGCCGCGACGATGGCGAGGATCGCCACCGCGATCATCAGCTCGACCAGTGTGAAGCCGGACTTGCGCATTGCCACATCCTACCAAGTTGCCTTTGCCAGCCTAGCGGTGAATCGCTTTCCGGCCCATGGGTGATCGACCAGCGGCGCTATTCCGCCGACGAAGGGTCCGCGCCGTCTTCCACCTTCAGGATGGAAACGTCGAAGACGATCCGCTGGCCCGCCAGCGGATGGTTGAAATCCACTTCCACCGTGCCGTCGAACACCCGGCGCACCACCCCGGGCAACTCTCCGTCCGGGGCGGCGAAGGAGACGATGAGTCCCGGCTCCAGCTCCAGGTCCCCGAAGCGGCCCCGCTCGAGGAGCTGCACGTTCTCGCGCCGGTGCTCGCCGAACGCCTGCGCCGGATCGAGCGCGATCTGTGCGTCGTCGCCGGCCTTCATCCCCAGGAGCGCCGCCTCGAACCCCGGCAGCAGGCTGCCGTCGCCCATCTCGAAGGTCGCGGGCTTGCCCCGGCGGGTGGTGTCCACCTCCTCCCCGGACTCCAGCAGCACGGCGAAGTGCAGGGTCACCCGGGAACGTTCCGTGATGCGCCGCCCGGCGCTGGTGGAGATGAGATGGTTCATGACGAAGACTGCCTTTGCCGGTCGCGCAGGTGTTCCATGAGCATGGTCCAGATCCACAACCCGGCGCCCACGGTGAGGGCGGCATCGGCCACGTTGAACGCCGGGAAGTACCACTGCTGATAATGAAGCAGTACGAAATCCACCACGTGACCGTGGAGGATCCGATCGATGAGGTTGCCGACGGCGCCGCCGGCGATGAGCCCGTACACCCAGCCCATGAGTCGCGCCTGCTGCGGCAGCCGCCGCAGCTCGTAGACGATGAAGGCGAGGAAGGCCACCGCCATGGCGACGAAGAACCAGCGCTGCCAGCCGGTGGCATCGCTCAGGATGGAGAACGCCGCGCCCTCGTTGTGCCAGCGCACCCAGCTCAAAAACGGCGTCACCGCCACTTCCTCGCCGAGCGCAAGGGCGCGGGTCACCCACCACTTCACGAGCTGATCGAGAACCACCACGATGCCGCCGAGCCCCAGCCACTTAAGCATGGGCGAACCACTCCCGGGTCGTCTCGATGTCCTGGTCGATCTGGGCCTTGAGCGCGTCGAGGCCGTCGAAGGCCTGCTCGTCGCGGATCTTGTGCTTGAACTCCACGGTCAGGAGCTCGCCGTAGATGTCCCCGGCGAAATCGAAGATGTGCACCTCCAGAAGCGGCTCCTTGCCGTCCACGGTGGGCCGGACACCCACGTTGGCCACGCCCTCGTACTCACGGCCGAGCCCGCTCACGGTCACCGCGAACACCCCTTCCAGCGGCGTCCGGTAGCGCTGCAGGCGGATGTTCGCCGTGGGCACGCCGAGCTGGCGGCCGAGTTGGCGGCCGTAGACCACGCGGCCCATCATGAAATAAGGATGCCCGAGCAGGGCCTCGGCGAGCTGAAAGTCGCCCGCCCACAGCGCCTCGCGCACGCGGGTGCTGCTCACCCGCTCGCCGCCGATGGTCAGGGTGTCCATCTGCGAGACACCGAAGCCGTAGTGCTCACCGGCCGCCTTCAGCATCGCGTAGTCACCCCGGGCGCCCTGGCCGAAGCGGAAGTCGTCCCCCACCACCAGATACCGGACGCCGAGCAGCTCGGCAAGCAGCTCGTCCACCACCCACTCGGCGGGGATGCGGGCGGTACGCTCGTTGAACGGCAGGCACAGCACCCGATCCACTTCCGTCTTCGAGAGCAGCGCGATCTTCTCGCGGAACCGGGTGAGCCGTGCCGGCACGACGCCGCCGCGGAAGTACTCCCGCGGCGTGGGCTCGAAGGTGAGGAGCATGCTCGGCGCAGCCAGCTCCCGCCCTTTTCGCGCGAGTTGCTCGAGCAGCATCTGGTGTCCCCGGTGAACGCCGTCGAAGCTTCCGATGGTGAGCACGCAGCCCTTGTGGCGGGGTTTGATGTTGTGCAGGCCGACGATGACTTCCATCCGCGGATTATACATTCGCGCCGGTCACACGCGGTGCAGCAACGTGCCTGGGCGTTCGCCGGCGACGAGCAGCACCACCAGGTAGCCCGCGGCGCCGGCGGGCACTGCGGCCGCGAGCCAGGCCGCACGCCGCCAGACGTCCACGTCGAGCCAGGCCTGGGGCTCCGGCAACGCCAGCCACAAGCCCGCCGCCATGGCCCCCGCTGCAAGCGCGGCGCGGCCGAGGGTGGCATACAGAGCCGAGCTCGGCCGAAAGCGCCGCTCCGCGGGTGCGGCGGATCCCGCCAGCCCGCGCAGCAGCAGCATGGCGTTCACCCAGCCCGCCGCCGCCGTGGCGAACGCCAGCCCCACGTGTCCGAACCAGGAGAACAACGCCAGGTTGAGCACCACGTTGGTGGCCACGGCCGCCAGTCCGAAGCGGAACGGCGTGGCGGTGTCTTCCCGGGCGAAATAAGCCGGAGCGGTGACCTTCACGAGGATCAGCGGCAGCAGACCGACGGCGAAGGCCTGTACCGCCAGCGCCGCCATGCGCGCGTCCAGGGCGGTCATCTCGCCGTGATAGAACAGGCTCGCCACCAGGGGCAGCGCCAGAACGTAGAGGGCCGCCGCGGCCGGCAGGCCCAGCAGGAATCCCATCCGCAGGCCCCATTCCAGGGTGGCGGCGAAACCCGCCTCGTCCCCCGAGTTGGAAAGCCGCGACAGATTCGGCAGCAGCACCGTCCCCAGGGCCACAGCCACGAGGCCGATGGGCAGCTCGAGCAGACGGTCGGCGTAGTACAACCACGAGATGCTGCCGGCGATGAGCGTGGAGGCGAGGATGGTGTCGATCAGCGTATTGATCTGGCTCACCGAGGCGGCGAACACCGCGGGCAGCAGCAGCTTGCCCACCTGCCGGACCCCCGGGTGGGCGATGCTGAGCCGCGGCCGCACCAGCAGCCCGAGCCGGCCGAGGGCCGGCAGTTGGAACGCGAGCTGCACCACGCCGGCGAAGAAGACCCCCCAAGCCAGCCCGAACACCGGCTGCTCCATGGTCGCGGTGGCGAACAGCATGGCGGCGATCAGGCAGAGGTTCAGCAGCACCGGCGTGAACGCCGGCACCGCATATTGATGGTGGCTGTTGAGCAGCGCCGCCGCGAATGCCGTCAGCGAGATGAAGCCGAGGTAGGGAAACGTCACCCGCAGCATGCCGGTGGCCAGCTCGAACTGGCTCTCGGAGCCCCAGAAACCCGGGGCGAAGACGGCCACCAGCCCCGGTGCCAGCACCACCCCCACCAGGACCACCAGCCAGACCGCGGCGGCGAGGTTGCCGAACACAGCGGCGACGAAGGCGCGGAAGGTCTCGGGCTCCCGGTCCTTGTAACGCGCCAGCACCGGCACGAACGCCTGGGCGAAGGCTCCCTCGGCGAACAGCCGGCGAAAGAAGTTGGGAATGCGGAACGCCACGAAGAAGGCATCCGCCACGGGACCTGCACCGAAGAAGTGCGAGAGCACCATGTCCCGGGCGAACCCGGAGACCCTGGAGAGCAGGGTCATGCCCGCCACCACCGAGCCCTGGGCCGCTACGTTCTGCACGGCGCGAACCGGTTGCGGCTCAGTGTCGGTTGACATGCACATACCCCGGCGGCATATTACCGCGCCTTTCAGACCACGACCCCCGGAGATTGCTTTGGCCAATTCCCCACAAGCTCGGAAACGCGCCCGTCAGGCCGAGAAGCGTCGCGCCCACAACGCGAGCCAGCGCTCCATGGTGCGCACCTACATCAAGCGGGTCCAGGCAGCCATCTCGAACGGCGATCACGAGGCGGCCAGCACCGCCTTCACGGCGGCGGTTCCGGTCATCGACCGCATGGCCGACCGCGGCATCATGCACAAGAACAAGGCTGCCCGGCACAAATCCCGCCTGAACTCTGCCATCAAGGCTCTGAAGGGCTGACCGCACCGGCGAGCACCACCAGGTTGTCCCGATGCACCAGCTCGGGCTCCAGGCTGTACCCCAACCGCTCGCCGATCTCGCCGCTGGCCGCTCCGGCCAGCCGCCGGGACTCTTCGCTGGAATAGTTCACCAGGCCCTGCGCCACCACGCGGTCGCCGCTGTCCACACAGCGCACCACGTCGCCGCGGGAGAATCGGCCGCGCACCGACACCACGCCCACCGGCAGCAGGCTGACGCCCCGGCTGGTGATCGCGGCCACCGCGCCATCGTCCAGAACGAGGTCCCCCTTGGGTCGGAGCTGGCCGGCGATCCAACGCTTGCGCGCATCCAGCGGTAGAACCGTCGCGCACAGCAGGCTTCCCACCGCCTCCCCGGCCAGAATCCGCGTCAGCACGGCGGGATGCCTTCCACCGGCGATCACCGTGTGCGCTCCCGAGCGCGCGGCGATGCGCGCCGCCTTGAGCTTGGTCACCATGCCGCCGCGGCCGAGCACGCCGCCCTCGCCCACCATCCCGTCGAGCCGCGCGTCCGCCGCGTCCGCCCAGGTCACCAGCGGGGCCTGTGGGTCGCGGCGCGGATCCTGTTCGTACAGACCGTCGGTGTCGGTGAGGATGATGAGCAGATCCGCCTGCAGCAGGTTCGTCACCAGCGCCGCCAGGGTGTCGTTGTCGCCGAAGCGGATCTCGTCGGTGGCTACGGTGTCGTTCTCGTTGATCACCGGGATCACGCCGAGATCCAGCAGCGTGTTCAAGGTGGCGCGGGCATTCAGGTAGCGTTGCCGGTTCGACAGGTCGTCGTGGGTGAGGAGCACCATGGCCGTGTGGCGGCCATGAGCGGAGAACGCCTGCTCGTAGGCCTCCACCAGCCCCATCTGCCCCACCGCGGCGGCGGCCTGGAGGCCGTGCACCGTGGCCGGCCGCCGGCGCAGTCCCAGCCGGGCCACCCCTTCCGCCACGGCCCCGGAGGACACCAGCAGAATCTGCCGCTCCGGTCCCGTCAGCCCGACGATCTCCTCGCACCACCGACGGATGCGCTCCCGGGCCAGGCCGGTGGCCGGATCGGTGAGCAAGGCGCTGCCCACCTTGACCACGACCCGGCGGGCCAGGCGCAGCTCCTGGCGCTGTTGCTGCTCTGTGTCGTTCATGATTCCCGGCGTCAGTCGCGAACGTAGACGACCTCGACGTCGCCATCGTCGTCGTCATCGTCCTCGTCAGCGGCCGCCGTGCGGGGCGGGCGCCTGGCCAGCGCGCTTTTTAGCACATCTTCGCCGATGCGCGCCTCGAGCGTCGCCTCGGCCTCGGCGAAGGCCTCGTCTTCGCGCAGCCGCCGGCGGTGTTCCTCCACGGCATCGAGCAGCGCCCGTACCAGCACGTCCAGGCCTTCGCCGTTCACGGCCGAGACCGCGTACAGCGGGCGTTGCGGAAAGGCTTCCGCCAGCGCGGCCAGCCGCGCGCGCCGCTCGTCGTCCGTCAGCAGATCGATTTTGGTGAGCGCGTGCCAGATGGGGCGGCTGGCCAGGGCCGGACTGTAACGCTCGAGCTCCTCCTCGATCAGCCGGGCGTTGGCCACCGGGTCGGAGCCATCCGCCGGCAGCGCCTCCACCAGATGCAGCAGAATCCGGGTGCGCGCCAGGTGCCGCAGGAACTGCACCCCGAGGCCCGCGCCCTCGGCGGCACCCCGAATCAGACCGGGAATGTCCGCCATCACCAGGCTGGCGTCGCCCTCTCCTTTCACCACCCCGAGGCTCGGCACCAGCGTGGTGAACGGGTAGTCGGCGATCTTCGGCCGCGCCGCGGAAACCCGGCTGATGAACGTGGACTTGCCGGCGTTGGGCATGCCGAGCAGTCCCACGTCGGCCAGCAGCTTGAGTTGCAGACGAAGCTGACGCACCTCCCCCGGCTCGCCCGGGGTGGTGCGGCGTGGCGCGCGGTTGGTGCTGGACTTGAACCGGGTGTTGCCGAGACCGCGGCGGCCGCCGCGGGCGACCACCAGCTCCTGCCCGGGCTCGGTGAGATCCCCCAGCGTCTCCAGGGTTTCCTCGTCGATCACCGACGTGCCCACCGGCACGCGCACGCGGCACGAAGCGCCGCGGGCGCCCGTCTTGTTGCGGCCGCTGCCGGCCTGCCCGTGCTCCGCCCGATACAGTGGCTGATAACGGAAGTCCACTAGGGTGTTCAGGGCGTCGTCGGCCACCAGCACCACGTCGCCGCCGTCACCGCCGTCGCCGCCGTCCGGGCCGCCCTTGGCCACGTATTTCTCGCGCCGGAACGAAAGGCAGCCATTGCCGCCTTTGCCCGCTTCCGCGCGAATGCTGGCTTCGTCGATGAATTGCATGGTTTCGCTGTCGGCTATCCGCTATCCGCTATCCGCAAGAGGCGCGGTCGCACAGCGGGTGGGGCTACGTGGTCGGTCGGCGCTTCCGGCGGACAGCGGATGGCGGAAAGCGCGATCGGGGCGGCTACGCCTTCTCGATCGTCACGTACTTTCTGCTCTTCGGCCCCCGCGTGACGAACTTGACGTGGCCGTCGGCGGTGGCGAACAGGGTGTGGTCACGGCCGAGGCCCACGTTCTCGCCGGCGTGGAAACGGGTGCCGCGCTGGCGGACGATGATGTTGCCTGCCTTGACGAACTGACCGCCGAACTTCTTCAGACCGAGGCGTTTCGATTCCGAATCGCGGCCGTTGCGGGTGCTGCCGCCTGCTTTCTTGTGTGCCATGGCCGATCTCTCCTCAACCGTTGATGCCGGTGATCTTCACCTCGGTGTACCACTGGCGGTGGCCCTGGGTGCGCATGTAGTTCTTCCGGCGCCTGAACTTGATGATGCGGATCTTCTTGGCCCGGTCGTGGCTCACCACCTGCCCCGTGACCCGGCCGCCGCTCACGTATGGTGCGCCCACGGAGACGTTGTCGCCGTCGGCCACCAGCAGCACCTTGTCGAACACCACTTCCTGACCCGGCTCCGCGTCCAGCATCTCCAGCCGCACGATTTCGCCTTCCGTCACGCGGTGTTGCTTACCACCGCTCGAGAAAACCGCAAACATACCTTTCCACTCCTGAACCGTCACGGCCACTGACATACGCGGTACAATGCCGCGCAGGGCGCCCGAGTCCTTCGGGAATCAACTTTACCCGGCGCCGGAACCGGCGCCCTCACAATCGAAAAATTCGGTGCAACGAGCCACGAGCACCGCGTGCCGTCCGGGCCATCCGGCCTCGGCCCATGCCCCCCGCTACCGGGGCCGGGCTCGCGAAGGCGCGTAATTCTACGGACAACCATATAGGATTACAACGCGCACGACGCACCAGTCCCGGGAAGATGGCCGGTCCGAAAACGGCTAACATTCACCGGCCCAAAGGGAAGGTCGAGGATGCCAGGACAATCCGCCATCGTTACCAGCACCGTCAGCAAGGACGCCGCCAGGCACGGCGCCCTGGCACCCGTTTACGCCCTGGTGGCCCATGATTTCGCCGCCGTGAACGAGCTGATTCCGCGGCAGCTCACCTCCGACGTGAGCCTGGTGGAGGAGATCGGGCATTACATCGTCGAAAGCGGCGGGAAGCGGCTGCGGCCGCTTCTGGTGCTGCTCGGGGCCCGCGCCTGCGGCTACGACGGCTCCGCCCACGTGCGGCTCGCCACCATCATCGAGTTCCTGCACACCGCCACCCTGCTCCACGACGACGTGGTCGACCGCTCCGACCTGCGCCGCGGCCGCGCCACCGCCAACGCCACCTGGGGCAACGCACCGAGCGTGCTGGTTGGCGACTTTCTCTATTCCCGGGCGTTCCAGCTCATGGTGGAGCTGGAGAACATGGACATCATGGCCATCCTCTCCGACGCCACCAACACCATCGCCGAAGGCGAAGTCATGCAGCTCGCCAACATCGGCAACGTGGCGTTGAGCGAGGCGGAGTACCTGCGGGTGATCCGCTGCAAGACCGCGCTCTTGTTCCAGGCGGCGGCCCACACCGCCGGCGTGCTCGGCAGCGACGACCCGGACGAGATCAACGCGCTGAAGCAGTTCGGCGTGCACTTCGGCATGGCCTACCAGCTCGTGGACGACTACCTGGACTACGCCGGCGACGCCAAGGTCATGGGCAAGAACGTCGGCGACGACCTGGCCGAAGGCAAGCTGACCCTGCCGCTCATTCACGCTCTCGGCTGCAGCCGGCCCGCGGACGCCGCGCTGATCCGGGAGGCCATCATGGCCCGCTCGGCGGAACGGCTCGAAGACGTTCTGGGCATCGTTCGTCGCTCCGGCGCCCTGGACTACGTCCAGCAGGCCGCCCGCCGGGAGGGTGAGCGGGCCCGCGCGAGTCTCGGCGCGCTGCCCGACAGCGAGTATCGTGACGCGCTGGAACACCTTGCCGATTACTCCACCGCGCGCCTGAGCTGAAGGTCCGGCGGCTCGGGGCGATGGTACGTGCGGCATGGCAGGCGACCTCACGCCGGACGGCCCGCAGACGGTGGCGTGGCCTGCACCTCGCGCTGACGCTCGCCCTGGCCAGCGCCTCCACCGCGGCGGCGGCCGAGCTCGTCCTTCAGCCCTGCGAGCTCGAAGGCAGCGCCGGTGCCGGACGCGTGGCGGCGCAGTGCGGCCGGCTCGAGGTGGCAGAGAATCCGGAGCAACCCGGAGGCCGCCGCATCGAGCTGTTCGTGGCGCGTATTCCGGCCCTGGCCGCCGAGCCCCGGGCCGACGCGCTGACCCTGGTGAACGGCGGGCCGGGCGCGTCGTCGGCCGCGCTGTACGTGGATCTGGAGGGCGCCTTCGCCGGCATTCGCCGGGAGCGGGACATCGTCGTCGTGGACCAGCGCGGCACCGGCCGCTCGGCACCCCTGAACTGCCCCGACCTGGAGCCGGAAGCCGCCTACGCCCAGGACCTGGAGGTTACCCGCAAGGCCACACGGGCCTGCCTCGAGTCCATCGCCGGCGATCCCCGCTTCTACACCACGAGCCTCGCGGTGGACGACCTGGAGGCGGTGCGCAAGGCGCTCGGCTACCGCGCGTGGAACCTCTACGGCGTCTCCTACGGCACCCGGGTGGCCCAGCTCTACCTGCGGCGCTATCCGGACGCTGTGCGCACGCTCATCCTGGACGGCGTCGTGCCTCCCGGGCTGGCGCTCGGCCCCGAAGTGGCCCAGAACGCTCAGGCGACCCTGAACGCCCTGCTCCGCCGTTGCGCGGAGGCGGACTACTGCGCCGACGCGTTCCCCGACCTCGCCGGCCAGCTCCGGGAGCTGTCGCGAGCCTTGAAGCGGACACCGGTGCCGCTGGAGCTGCGGCATCCGCTGACGGGCCGCCTGCAGCCGTTGACCCTGGGCTACGGTCACTTGGCGATGACCCTGCGCATGCTGAGTTATGCGCCGGAAACGGCATCGCTGATCCCTGTGATGATTCGGGAGGCCGCGGTGCGGGAGAACTACCTGCCCATCGCGGCCGAAGCCCTGCGGCTCGAACACCAGTTGGGGCGAGCCATGAGCCTCGGCATGCACAACAGCGTCGTCTGCACCGAAGACGTCCCCTTCTACCAGGACCTCGACGCCCTGTGGCCGATCCTCGAAGCCACCTATCTGGGTGCCGACCAGGTGCGTGCCCTCCAGGCCATCTGCCGGATCTGGCCCCAGGGTGTGCTGGATCCGGAGCTGCGCTCGCCGCTGCGCTCGGACAAGCCGGTGCTGCTGCTGTCCGGCGAGCACGATCCCATCACGCCGCCGGAGTACGCCGAGCGTGCCGCCGCCGGGCTCGGCCACAGCCGCCATCTGGTCGCCCCGGGCCAGGGTCACGGGGTGGTCGCCCGGGGCTGCATGCCCTGGATCGTCGCGGACTTCGTGGACACGGCGGAAGTCGACCAGCTCGACGCCGGCTGCCTGGAGCGCCTGCAGGGTGATCCGTTCTTCGTAGATCTGCTGGGGCCGCCGCCGTGATCGACGCCGAGGCCCTGGTTAAGCACTTCGGCCCCGTGCGGGCTCTGGACGGCGTCAGCCTCACGGCACCCGACGGCCGCATCACGGCGTTACTCGGCCCCAACGGCGCCGGCAAGTCCACCACCCTGCGGATCCTCGCCACCGTGCTGCGGGCCGACCAGGGCCGCGCGGTGGTGGACGGCCACGACGTGGCCGGAGATCCCGCCGCGGTCCGGCGCGCCATCGGCGTGCTCCCCCACAACGCCGGCCTCTACGCGCGCCTCACCGCGCGGGAGAACATCGCCTACTTCGGCGCGCTGCACGGCCTGGCGGGCCGGCCGTTGCGGGACCGGGTCGAGACGCTGATCGAACGTCTCGACATGGGCGAGATCGCCGACCGCCGGGTGACCGGTTTCTCCCAGGGTCAGCGCATCAAGGTGGCGCTGGCCCGGGCCCTGGTGCACGACCCGAGGAACGTGATTCTCGACGAGCCCACGAGCGGGCTCGACGTCATGGCCACCCGGGGGCTGCGCGAGATGATTCTGGCGCTCAAGGCCGAGGGTCGCTGCGTGGTGTTCTCCAGCCACGTGATGCAGGAGGTGGCGGCCCTGTGTGACGACGTGGTGATCGTCGCCCAGG
Organism: Pseudomonadales bacterium; assembly: GCA_041686955.1. Taxonomy (GTDB): domain Bacteria; phylum Pseudomonadota; class Gammaproteobacteria; order Pseudomonadales; family Azotimanducaceae; genus UBA7803. Next base: position 1,183 of record JAWLCV010000038.1, on the reverse strand, counting down.
GACGGGTGCCGTTCGCCGGGTCCCTGGAGGCGCTGCGTCAGCGCACCGGCGAGTCGGACCTGGAGGAAGCCTTCGTCCGGGCGGTTGGAGCGGTGCCGGCGTGAGCGGGTTTCGCGTGGTGCTGGCCAAGGAGTGCCGCGACAACCTGCGCGACCGGCGCACGGTCACCGCGTCCTTCGCCATGGCGGTGCTGGGGCCGGCCCTGTTCGTCGCCCTGATGGCGTTCGTCCTGCAGACGTCTCTGGGCGAGAGCCGGGAGGGGTTTCCGCTCACGGTGGTGGGCAGCGAGCACGCTCCCGGGCTCATGGCGCATCTGGCCCGCTACAACGTCACAGTCATCCCCGCCTCCCTCGAGAACCCGCGCCAGGCGGTGGCCGACGGCCGGGAGGATCTGGTGCTGGTGATCGACCCGGACTATCCGCGGCGCTTCCGCAGCGGCCGGAGCAACGCCGTCTCGCTGATCTACGACAGCTCGCGCATGGGAGCCGTCCAGCGCCATTTCCAGCAGGTTCGCCAGATGGTGGGTCACTACGCGCAGCAGATCGGGATGCTGCGGCTGCAGCTCCGGGGCATCGACCCAGCGGTGCTGGCACCCGTGCGGGTCGCCGCCATCGACACCGCGTCGCCGGCCGCGCGGGCCCTGTCGATCCTGGCCACCCTACCCTATCTGCTGGTGCTGGTGATATTCATGGGCGGGTTCTACATCGCCATCGATGCCACCGCAGGAGAACGCGAGCACGGCTCGCTCGAGCCGCTGCTTTCCCAGCCCGTCTCGCGCACGTCGCTGGTGCTCGGCAAGATCGCCGCCGCCAGCGTGTTCAGCGCCGCGTCGCTGGTGCTGTTTCTGACCAGCCTGTCCCTGTCGTTGCCCTTCGTGCCGCTGCACCGGGTGGGCATGTCGCTCGAGCTCGGCTTGACCACCTGCACGGCAATCTTCCTAATCGCCATGCCGCTCATCGCCCTGGGGGCCGCCCTGCTCACGGTGGTCGCCTCGTTCGCCAAGAGCTACAAGGAAGCGCAGACCTATCTCACCCTGGTGGTCCTGGTTCCCACCCTGCCGCTCATCGTCACCCAGCTCCTGGACCTCGATCCCGGCGCCGCGCTGATGATGGTGCCGAGCCTCAGCCAGGCCACCCTCATCACCAGTCTCATCAAAGGAGACCCGTTGCAGTGGCAGCATCTG
>JAWLCV010000037.1:23842-40734 GCA_041686955.1 Pseudomonadales bacterium | reverse complement strand
ACCAGCCGCTCGATGAGGGCTTCGGCGGTGCCGTTCCCCACGGCCACCGCCACCGGCAGCGCCATGCAGCGCTCGCCCGCCGAGCCGTAGGCCGCACCGACGATGTCGTGCACCGCCCGGTCCAGGTCCGCGTCGGGCAGCACGATGCCGTGATTCTTCGCGCCGCCCATGGCCTGCACCCGCTTGCCGTGGGCAGTGCCGGTAGCGTAGACGTACTGAGCGATGTCCGAGGAGCCGACGAAGCTCACGGCCTGAATGTCCGGATGGCGGAGGATGGCATCCACGGCTTCCTTGTCGCCGTTGACCACGTTGAGCACGCCTTCCGGGGCGCCGGCTTCCATCATCAGCTCGGCCAGCTTCAGCGGCACCCCGGGATCCTTCTCCGACGGCTTCAGCAGGAAGGCGTTGCCGCAGGCGACGGCGATGCCGAACATCCACATGGGAATCATGGCCGGAAAGTTGAACGGCGTGATTCCCGCCGCCACCCCCAGGGGTTGACGCATGCTGTACACGTCGATGCCAGGGCCCGCGCCCTCGGTGTACTCGCCCTTCAGCAGATGGGGAATGCCGCAGGCGAACTCGATGACCTCGAGCCCGCGCTGAATGTCTCCCCGGGCGTCCGCCAGCACTTTGCCGTGCTCCTCGGAGAGCAGCCGTGCCAGGGCGTCCATGTTGGCTTCCACCAGGGCCTTGAAGTTGAACATCACCCGGGCGCGGCGCTGGGGATTCACCGCGGCCCAGGACGGCTGAACGGCTTTGGCCGCCGCCACGGCGCGGTCCACCTCGGCGGCGCTGGCCAGCGCCACCCGGGCCTTGACCTCACCCAGGGAGGGGTTGAAGACGTCGCCGAATCGGCCGCTGTCGCCCGCCACGTCGCGACCGGCGATGAAGTGCCCGTAGGTGTGTTCAGTCATGGCGAGTTCCCTGCATCGGAATGGGTCCGGAATAGTAATGCATCCACCGGCGCGGCTGCATCCAAACCGAATGTGCGGTTGGTGCGACAATAAGGGTGACAGTTTCTACATCGGGAAAGATCATGAACGTACTCCTCAGGCCCCGGGTTCGACTCGCTACGCTGCTCCTGCTGGTCTCGCTGAATCCCGCGGTTCTCGCCGAAACCCAGACACGCGCGGTGGACGAGTTCCGCCGGGTAGCGTTCGCGCTGCCGGGCTCCCTGATCCTCGAACAGGGCGACGAGTATCGTCTGGTGGTCGAGGGGCGGGCGGAGGATCTGGAGAAGGTCGAAACCGAGGTGAGCGGTGAGACGTTGAGCATCCGCTGGCGGGAGGGCTGGTTCGGCGTGTTCGGCGCGGCGCCCGATGGCGAGATCCGGGTCCGTGTCACCGCGCCCACGCTGGAGGCCTTGGAGCTGGCCGGCAGCGGCCGCGTCAGCGGCGGGGCCTGGCTGGCCCAGACCTTCTCCCTGGAGATCAGCGGCTCCGGGTCGGTTCGGCTCGAGGAGCTGGCGGCGGAGGAGTTGCTCGTGGAGGTGGCGGGGTCGGGCAACGCGATCATCCCCCGCGTGGATGCGGCTCGCGTGCGCATCGAGATCAACGGCTCCGGCGACGTGGAGCTGGCCGGAGCGGCGGATCGGCAGCACATTGAGCTGATGGGGTCCGGCGACGTCCGTGCCTCGGAGCTGGAGGGCACCGAGGTGCGGGTCGAGATCATGGGCTCGGGGGGCGCCCGGGTGTGGGCCACCGACTCCCTGGCGGTGGAGATCCTCGGCTCCGGAGACGTGCGCTACCGGGGGGATCCCCGCCTGGAGGTGGAGCGGCACGGGTCGGGCAGCGCGCGCGCCCTGCGTGCGGCCGCCGAAAGTGGTTGACCTGTGTCAATGACAAGGCAGGGTGAGCCGGGGTGATGATGCCGTACTTATGCCTGCGATCAACAACGAGCCGCGGATGGCATCGCCGGACCGCGAGGTAGCCGGTGCCGAGTGGTACGTCGTGAGCGACCACGGCGACTCGGCCCTGCGTATCACGCCGGGGCTGCAGATCGGCGAGACGGACGAGGGTTACCTGACGCTCAACGACCCGGATCCGCGTCATTGCTGGATCGCGTTCGACCTCGACGCCGGCCGGCCCTCGGTGGAGGTGGTGGATTCCCAGCACCTCCTGGTGCTGGACGGCGGCCGCGGCACAGGCCGGGAACGTCTGCTCTCGGGGTCCCGGCTCGTGCTGCCCAACAACACCTTGTACATCAGCCGCGATTTCGCGGTGCCCCGGCACGACGGCCCCGCGCTCGAGGTGCTGGCGGCCGGAGATCTGCCCCGGCCCGGTACCGCTGCGGCCGGTCCCATGGAGACGGCGGTCTCGGACACCGCGCCTGCATCCCCGGCGCGTAGCGCCGCCGTCCCCGAGCCCGCTGGGGACCCGGGCGGGCCCGCCCGGAACCCGGGCGGGGGTCTGGGGATGGACGAGCTCTCGGCCATCGCCGCCCGGGCAGCGGTTCGTGCGGAACGCTCTGCCGCCCCGCCGCGCCGCAGCACCACGTCGCAACGCGCCGGGTCGGCCCTGCGTGATCTGTTGCCCGAGCCGGCCCGGGCCGCGCCGGCGTCTCCGTCCCCGGAGAAACGGGGCACGGCGGCCGCGCACGCGCGCCCGGCCGGTGTAAAGCGCGCTGCCCGGCGCCGGCCGCGGGGGCACGGCAGAGGCCGCCGCGCCTCGCCACGCTGGCTGGTGGCGGCGGCGGTGGTGGCCGTCGGGGTTGCGGTAGCCGTGGTCCGGTCGCCGAGCCACCCGCTGGTGCGGGAAATGAGTCTGGCTGCGGACGAGGCGGTGGCGGACGCCGGCGAGCTGTTCGCCTGGGCCCGCACCCTCGCCGCCGAGGCGCCAGCCCCGGAGTCCGCATCGCCGGATGCCCCGAGCGCCGCCGACCCGGGGGAGGCGGGCGGTACTGCAGCCACGACCCCGGACCCGGAACCGCGACAGGGGGCGATGGCTGCGGCGCGGGCGGCCGGTGGTGCACCGGAGGCCGGTTCCTCGGAGGGTGGAGCGGAGACCTCGGCGAATGCCACGGCGAACGCTCCGGCCGCCCCGGTTCCGGGCGAGCCCGAGCGGCCGTCGCAGCAGGCGGCGACTCCCGCGGCACCTGCGGATTGGCGTATCGAGCGTGCGCGGGAAGCACTGGAACAGGGGCGCATCACCTATCCCCCGGGCAACAACGCGGTGGCCCTGCTCGACGACCTGCTGGAGGAACGGCCCGGCCACCCGGTCGCCATGGCGATGCTGGGCGAGTGCACGGCTCGGCTCATCGATGCGGCGGTGCAGGCGCACCAGGCCGGCCTGGACTACGAGGCGCGCAACACCCTGGAAGAGGTGCTGGGCTTCAACCCGGACAGCGCCCGCGCTCGCCAGCTCTGGCGGGAATGGGTCGGCACCCGGCGCTGATTGACGAAACGCAATATCCCGGCCAAGTCACCCGCCCAACCTGTGATGCGGTGCTCATTGCCGGCGACGGGCGTGGGTCACACTGAGCGTCCCAGAGCCGCCTCGTGGAGAGCCGTGAAAAAGGCCACGTCCCTTCGCATCGTGGTGGTCGCCGTGGACGGCGACGCCGAGGCCTTGAGACGACGCATTCTGCAGATCGCCCCTCAGATCGCCGACGTGGCCGTCTGCGATTCCATCACCGTGCTGCGGGAGCTTACCCGCTTCGACGACTACGACGCGGTGCTGGTGGAGTGGCACGCCGCCGCAAGCACCGAGGCCGTTGCGGCCGCGGTGCGTGCCTGTCCGCTGGTGCCCGTCCTGGTGGTGTCCCGGGAACCCGCTTCGCTGGCGGGGGAGCAGATGCTGCGGCTGGGCGCGCAGGATTATCTGGTGAAGCGTGAAACCAACGGCAGCCAGCTGGTTCGTGCGATCCAGCACGCCGTGGAGCGCAAGCGCCTGGACATCCGCCTGAAGACCACCCTGGGAGAGCTCGGGCAGGCGAACGCGCGGCTGAAATCCCTGGCGTTGAGGGATCCGCTGACGGGCGCGCTCAACCGCCGCGCCTTCGACGCGGTGGCCGGACAGATGCTGGCCCGCGCGCGACGCCACGGGGGGGCGCTGGCGCTCTTGTACTGCGACCTGGACGGCTTCAAGCGGGTGAACGACGAGTTGGGTCACGCCGTGGGCGACGGTGTTCTCCGCGGCTTCAGCGAGCGGGCCCGTCAGGCGCTGCGTCGCAGCGACTGTCTCGCCCGGCTCGGCGGCGACGAGTTCGTGATCCTGCTGGAGGAGATGCCGAGCGCCGGTGTCGCGCTGGCAACGGCCCGCCGGATCCGCGCCGCATGCGCGGTGCCGCTGGCGGTGGAAGGGCGGCGGGTTTCGCTGCGGCCGAGCATCGGCATCGCCCGCTTCCCGGACTGCGCCGACCTGCCCGAGCTGATCCGGGGCGCGGACAAGGCCATGTACGTGGCGAAAAAGGGCGCAGGCATCGCCTGCTTCACCTCGGCCGGGGTGGAGCCTGCCGGAGCCTGAGCGCCGGTCGATAGCCGTAGCCTATGGCAACGAACGACAGCATCAATTGTTCCGGCCGCACGGCTCCGTGCTAGTTTCCGCCGGAGCGAGATCTGGGGGTCTTCGATGCACGACGTGAGACTTGCCGTTGCGGGCCGGCTCGTCCTTTCCGGCTGTAGGGAGCGGCGCGGGGTGGAGCCGGCTCCGGGACGGCACTAGCGAGGTGGCGGGTTCGCCTGGCTGGCAGTCGCAGGAACTGGCGATTCTCGCGGCCGCCGCGCGGCGGCTCGCCGAGGGCTTCGCCGATCTGCCGGAAGCAGCGGCGCCGGACGCCGCCGCGGTCGAGCCTGATCTCGCTGGCGCCCGGCTGGCGGGCGTGCTCATGGAGACGGCCGCGCGGCTGCGCGACAACTATCCCTACTTTCATCCGCTGTATGCGGGGCAGATGTTGAAACCCCCGCATCCGGTGGCCCGTCTCGCCTACGCGCTCGCCATGCTGATCAATCCCAACAATCACGCGCTGGACGGTGGCCGGGCGAGCTCCGCCATGGAAAAGGAGGCCGTCGCGGAGCTTGCTGCCATGGTCGGCTGGGATACCCACCTCGGCCACCTGACCAGCAGCGGCACGCTGGCGAACCTGGAAGCGCTCTGGATCGCGAGCCGTCTGGCGCCCGGGCGCGGCATCGTCGCGTCGTCCGAGGCGCACTACACCCACCGCCGCGTGTGCGAAGTGCTGAGCGTGCCCTTCGACACCGTCACCGTGGACCGCCACGGCCGGCTCGACGTCCGGGCGCTGGAGCGCAGGCTGGCCAGCGGCGACGTGGGTACGGTGGTCGCCACCCTGGGCACCACGGCCCTGGGCGCCGTGGATCCGCTCGACGAGATCGCGGCGCTCCGGGACCAGTACGGCTTCCGGCTTCACGTTGACGCCGCCTACGGCGGCTATTTCCGCCTCACTGCGGGACTGCAGCGCGCTGCTGCACGGGCCTTCGCCAGCCTCGCAGCGGCGGATTCGGTGGTGATCGACCCCCACAAACACGGTCTGCAGCCCTACGGGTGCGGGGCCGTGCTGTTCCGTGATCCCACCGTGGGGCGCTTCTATCGGCACGATTCCCCTTACACCTACTTCACCTCGGACGAGCTGCACCTGGGGGAGATCAGCCTCGAGTGCTCCCGGGCGGGAGCTGCGGCCGTGGCCTTGTGGGCGACCCAGCGGCTGCTGCCGCTCAGCCCCGCGGGTACCCGGGGCAGCGAGTTCGCCGACGGTCTCGACAAGTCTCTGCAAGCGGCTCGTGAGCTCCACCGGCGTCTGCAGCGGGATCACCGCGTGCGGACCCTCGTGGTGCCGGAGCTGGACATCGTCGTGTGGGCGGGCGCCGGAACCCGGGCGAGCGACATCAGCCAAGCGTCCGAGGCCTTGTTCGGCGCGGCGCAGGCTCGAAACTTGCACTTGGCGCTCGTGCGGGTGGATCGCTCCCTGGCCGCGGCCCATTGGCCCGAGGTGGAATGGGACACGGCGGCCTCGGTGACCTGCCTGCGAAGCTGCCTGATGAAGCCGGAGCACCTGGACTGGTTGGATCGCATCTGGGTCATCCTCGACGAAGCTCTGACGGAGGTGATCGACGGGGGCTGACCACGGACTCGTCAGGCGAAGGCCAACCCCTGCCGCGCAGTGCGTGGGCGGCAGATTTTTACCGCGGAGCGGTAAGAATGACGGAAGCGCAGAGCACGGCGCCCCGCCACGGAAGGACGCGTCTGTCGCACCCGCGGGCGCCCCGCGTGTGGGTACTGCACAGCTATCGCGCGGGGGAGAATCGTCAGATCCGCGGTCTGGCGGAGCGGCTGGGGCTGCCATGGGTGGGGAAGCAGCTCTGCTATCGGCCCAGTGCGGGCACCGTGGGCATGCTCCGGCGGGTGAGCCTGGCGGGTATCGACCCGGCGCGGTCGGATCCGCTCACGCCTCCCTGGCCGGATCTGCTCATCTCGGCGGGCCTGCGTAACGAACCCGTAGCGCGCTGGGTGCGAACCCAGAGCGGCGGGCGAACCCACATCGTGTTCCTGGGCCGGACCTGGGTGTCGCCCGACGAGCTGGATCTGCTGATCACCACCCCTCAGTACCGTCTCGACCACCACCCGCGGGTGATGCACAACTTGTTGACCCAGCACGACGTGACGCCGTACCGGCTCAGCGAGGCGCGGGAGATCTGGGAGCCCCGGTTCGCCCACCTGGCGCGTCCCCGGCTCGGCGCGCTGGTGGGAGGCCGCAGCGGCCCGTATGCGTTCGGGCCGCAGACCGCCATGCGCCTGGCCCGGACCCTAGACGATCTGCGGGCGCGGGCTGGCGGGTCGGTGGTCGTCACCACCAGTGCCCGTACACCGGGCTGGGTCGGAGAGATCCTCGAGCGGGATCTCCGGGGACCCCGCCTGGTGCACCGCTGGCGTCCGGGGGACGCGGAGAACCCCTATCTGGGAATCCTCGCTTGTTGCGACGAGTTGGTGGTCAGTGGCGACAGCGTCGCCATGCTGAGCGAGGCCGCGGCGACGGGGTCGCCGGTGCGCATCTTCCCCCTGCATGATCGGGGTCCGGAGGACAGGGATGTGCAGGCTTCCCTCTATCGGCTGCTGATGCGCTGGGGACCGGAACGGGCGTCCCGGGACGTGGCCCTGTTCCACCAGGCCTACGTCGCGGCCGGATGCGGATCCCTGTTGCACCCGTCGCAGCCGGCGGTCAGCGGTGTCGTCGCCGGCGGCGACAAGGCGGCGGACGAAGCACGGCGGACCGTAGAGCGGGTGCTGTCGTTGCTGGACGACCGAGGGCGGCGCGCACCGCCGCTCAGGGCTCCCCGCCGTTACCCGCCGGAGCCGGCGGCGCGCGGGAGCGCGCGCTGAGCGCTTCCGACGCTTCGATGGCGCCGGCATTCAGCCGGTAGACTCGATCCGCCACGTCCTCCAGCGCCCGCCGGTGGGACACCACGAGTATGGTGCTGTGTTTCTTCAGCCGTAGCAGGGTGGCTGCCAGAGCCGTCTCGCTGGCGGGATCGAGGGCGCTGGTGGGTTCGTCCAGGATCAGGAGGCGTGGCTCGTGCACCAGGGCGCGGGCGAGCATGATGCGCTGGCGCTGACCGCCGGACAGCCGGGTGCCCCGTTCTCCCACGACGGCATGGATCCCGCCGGGCAGCCTCGAGACGAAGCGCCACGCCCCGGCGGCCTCCAGGGCACGGATGACATCGCCCTCGCTGCACGGCTCCACGCCCAGAGCGACGTTGAGCCGGATCGTGTCGTGGAGGAGCACGCTCTCCTGGGGCAGGTAGCCGATCTGCCGACGCCAGGCGATCAGGTCCATCTCCCCGAGGGGCACGCCGTCCACCCGCACCGTCCCCGCATCCGGCCGCACCATGCCGGTGACGAGGTCGGCGATGCTGGTCTTGCCGGTGCCGGACTCACCCACCAGGCACGTCAGGCCGGCGGCGGGGACGAACAGCGAGATCCGGTCCAGGACCCGCCGGGTGCCGTAGCTCAGGCTCACGTCCTCGAGCGCCACGCCCCGGTTGAGAATCGGGCGGCGCCGACCCGGATTCCGCTCCGCCTGCCGTCGGGCCTCGTCGATGGTGTGGCGCAGGGCCCAGTACGCGCTCTGACAGGTGGCCAGGCGCTGGTACTGCTTCTGCACCTTGCCCACCTGCTTGAGCACGTTGGCCAGGAGCACCGCCAGGAAAATCACCGTGGCGAGCTCCATGGAGAAAGAAACCAGGGCCACGTAGATGCCCACGGCGATCACCAGCGTGTACAGAGCGTCCTGGGTGGCGTCCAGGCCCGCGAGACCGAGCACCTCGCGTTTCAGGTGGCGGGCGAGCGCTCCGGTCTCCCGCTCCAGCAGGCCGAGCGGAACCTGCTCCCGCCCCGTGGCCTTGAAGGACTTCACCGACACCAGCAGATCGCCCACGGTGCCGAGCAGCGATCGATAGTTGCGCGTCTGCCCGGCCCCGGCGCGCTCGGCGATTCGCACCAGCCAATGGGAGGCGATGAGGATGAACACGCTGGCGGCCAGGCCGACCACGGTGGCGCCCCATGAGACGGTGAGCGCCAACGTCGCGTAGACCGCCACTTCCACCCCCACGGAGAGCAGCCTGACCAGATAGACGTAGGCGGTGGCGGCGCGCCAGGGCTCCGTGGCCATGGAGTTTGCGAGCCTGCCCACGGACTGATTGAGAAAGTAACGCCACTGCCAGGCGGTGACGGCCCGCAGCAGAGCCAGCCGCAGCTCCGTGGCGATGTCGGCTGCCATGTATCCCATGCGCTGCTCGGCGAGGAAGATCAGCAGGCTCTTCACGCCGGTGCCGACGACGATCACCGTCAGCAGCACGGTGATGGTGGGCGCCAGGCGCAGGTTGTCGAGAACATCGAGGAGAACGCGGGTGAAAGGGTTCTGCCCGGTGTCCGCGGATCCCGAGCCGAAGGCCAGCTCGAGCGCCGGGAGCATGGCCGAGAGGCCGATGCTGCCCGCCGCGCCGGCGGTCAGTACGGCGACGGTGAGGAAGGCGGTCTGCCCGGGGTAACGTCGCGCAAGCTCGCCGATGAGTCGCCGGGTGCCGCTGTCGGATCCCGGCTCGCTCATGGCGCGCCAGCCCGCCCGCCGAAGAAACGCTGGTGTATGCCGGGCTTCCACCAGGCGTTGCGCTGGCCGAGCGCGAACAGGCTCTTCTCCTGGGTGCACAGGGTCCATGCCACGTGGGGATGGGCCTGGGCTGCCAGGCGCATCTGTCCCGCCCACCACGCCGGAGGCCGGACGGTGCAATGGGCATTGCTGCCGTCCGGGAGGATCTTCTTCGCCGGGTAACAGGCGGCCACGGCATACACGAACCGGCGCGCCGTGGCGAACAGGTGGTTCAGCACCCAGCCGATGTCCTCGGCCGGTATGTGCTCCAGGACGTCGGTGCAGATCACGCCGTCGTAACGTGCCGCGTGGGGGGCCGCGAAGGGCGCGTAGCCGGGATCGTAACAGGTGACCCGGACGTCGCCCCAGGCGGGCATGATCTTGTGACGGCTGGTTTCCGGCTCGCCGGGCGCGTTCAGGTAGAGCGAAGCCTTTCCGGCGCCGTAGTCGAGCAACGTGCGTACCCCGTGCTCGCGCACCAGGCGGCCGATGGGGTCCACGTGTTCCCGCAGCGATACGCCGCTGAAGGTGCTGGCGGCACTGTGTCCGGTGGTGGGCCGCCCGTCGTCGTGAAGTCGTGCGTACAGGGCGAGTAGCTCGCGGTAGCGTCGACTCGGCTGTTCGGAGCTGAACAGCGAGAAGCGCACTCGATCGGCCTCCCGCTCGAGGGCCTGCCAGTACGCCGATGCCCGGATGCGCGGGCGGCAGGGCGTCAGAGCGTCCTGCCACAGACCGGCGCGACGGAGCCGCAGGGACAGTGTGCCATGGCTGCGCGGCGGGGGAGGTTCCGCCCGACTCCACCAGGACTCTAGCCGGGCGCAGTCGAGCAGCATGGCCGAAGTCTCCCGGCCCCGGGGGCTGAGTATGGCGGCGCCGTTCATCTCCCGGTCGAACAGCTTCGCGGGATCGCCCCAGTACACCTGATCCACGTCGTTGTAGATGGCCCGTCCTGCGTGGCCGGCCAGGGCGGGAACCGTGTAGAAGACGCGCTCCCACGGCCACCGGCGAAAGCGCGCCGGCACAAGGTACACGTCGTAGCGTCTGGCGGGGTCGCGATGCCGGGCCACGGACCACACGAGGATCCTTTCCGCGCGGAAGGCGTCGGGCGTGGTGCCTACGAAGATGCGCACGGGAGGACGTCGGGAAGGTGCCGCTTCCGGCGTGGGATCGAGCCGCACGAGCACGGGCCGGGGCTGCGCTGTTGGCATCGCCGTGAATGGCACGCGAGGGGCTCCCGAGCAGGGTGATGCAGACTCCTAGCCTGCCTGGGGTCGCGACCGGCTGCACAGGAGAACGTCAATGCCGCGGCGCATGGCTCTGTGGCGGCGCGCGTTGGGCGGTCGGGTACACTGAGCGCATGGCTCCTCGCGATGGCACCTGTCTCGTCTGGCTGCTGACCGGCGCGAAGGCCGGCGACAACGCGCAGCTACGCACGCTCGGCGCTGCGCTGAGCGCGCGCTGTAATTGGCGGGTCGTGGAGAAGCCGCTCGCCTTTCGATTCTGGGAGCTGTTGCTGCACGTGCCGTCACGGCCAACGGTGGCCGGGCTCCGGGTCGCCAGCCGCGACGGGTTGCGCCCGCCCTGGCCAGATCTGGTGCTGACGGCGGGGCGGCGTAACGAGCTGGTGGCCCGGTGGGTTCGTGCCCGATCCGGCAACCACAGCCGGCTGGTGCATCTGGGCCGGCCGTGGTCACGCCCGGAACGATTCGACCTGGTGGTCTCGACGCCCCAGTACCGGCTGGCGCCGGGGTGGAACGTGCTGGTCAACCCGTTGCCCCTGCACCGGCTCGAGCCGGGCGCCCTGGCCGGGGCGGCCGCGGCCTGGCGTGACCGTCTGCCGGCGTTGCCCCGGCCGTGGATCGCCGTGCTGCTGGGGGGAAACAGCGGTGCGGTGGTATTCACCACGGCGCTGGCGCGGGCGCTGGCGGAGCAGCTCGGCCGATTCGCCGCCGATCTCGGGGGCAGCCTGTTGCTCACCACCAGCCCCCGCACGCCGCCCCCGTTCGCCCGGGCCCTGACGGAAGCGCTCACCGGGCCGTACCACCTCCAGCCCTGGTCGGCGGAGCCACGGAACAATCCGTACCAGGGGTTTCTGGCCCTTGCGGATCGGCTGGTGGTCACCGCCGAGAGCGTGTCCATGATCACCGAGGCGCTGGCCACCGGAAAACCGGTGTACCTGGCACCGGTGACCGTTCCCGGTCGGCCCTGGTGGCTGCGCGGCGCCAGTTACCGCTGGCGGCCCCTGAGTCACCGCGCGGCCATGGCCCTGGCTCCCGAGCGATTCGCCCGGGACGTGACCCGCATTCACGCTTCGCTGATCGAGAGCGGCCGGGTGGCCTGGCTCGGTGGTAGCGAGCCGACGCCGGCGACGGCCGGGGTCGAGGACCCGCTGGCGCTGACGGTGGCTCGGGTCAGGCAGGTCATGGGGGACCTTCAGCCGGGCAGCGGCAGCGGCGGCTGAGGTGGCGGCGCCAGAGGCGGGGTGGCGGCGACGACTTCCAGGGCGTCGTGACGCACGTGATTGCGGCTCATTTCCTCCCGCAGCATGGCCTCGGTGACTTCCCCGGATTCCAGGCACTCGCGCAGCAGGCCGAAGAACAGCCGTTCCTGGTTGGCGTCGGGGTGGCGCCGGTACGTGCCGAGGAACGCGTACTCGCCGAACAGCCGGCGGCGCGCCCGCATCAGCCAGCCGGCTGGCGGGAAGGCGCGGAAGCGCTCCGCCGGACGCCAGTCCACCGGCAGCCCCGTCTTCCAGGGCTGGGTGCGACGACGGGTGGTGTGCAGCATCCGGGTGCGGGCGGTGAGGCGGTCGAAGTCGTTCCATTCGTCCTCCAGGAGGCCGATGGATTCCCGCGGCTCGGTCTTCAGGCAGATCCAGTCGTGGTAGTCGAGATCGGAGCTGAACATCGCGCGGAAGCGCTCTTCGCAGCGCCAATGGCGGAGCTCTGCGCAGTCGAGCAGCATGACGCTCGAGGCCATGCAGCGGTCCACCACGCCCTTGGTGCCGGAGCGGCGCCGGCACAGGATGGCTTTGCCCTGCATGTCGCGCGAGAGCAGCTCCCAGACGTCGGCCACGGCGAAGATGTCCGGGTCGATGACCAGGGCCCGCCCCTGATAGCCCATGAGCTCGGGCGGCATGAAGCGCAGGGGCGTGAAGGACTGCAGATCGTCGTTGAGCCAGATGCGGCGAACCCCGTCGCGCAGGTAGCTCCGGCCCTCGTGCTCCTGGAAGAACGGGTAGTCCCGGGTATGGAGGATCTCCACGTCGAATCGATCGTTGTGGCGGGAGTTGCGCCGCAGCGCGTGCCGCGCCACCAGGGCTCCCACCATCTGCTTGTGGTTCGCCTGGATGAAGATTCGGTGCTTCATGGCTCGTCCTCCCAACCGGATGCGTTGCCCGAGTAGCCGAAGCGGCGGTCGAGTTGGTCCTCCACCAGCGCGTCGATGGTCATGACCTCGCGGGGCTCCAGATAGTCGCGGTAGCCGCCCACCTTGGCGCGGCGGGTCTTGTAGCTGTCGGGATTAGCGGGGTCGGCGGCCCGCAGCCGGTGACTGGCGGAATCGGCCATGGCTTCGCGGCGTTTCATGTTCTCCACCGAGGCGTATTCCACGGCTTCGGCAATGTGGTCGACGGTAGGCTCCGCTCCCAGGAATCGGGCCAATCTCGACAGCTCCGTTCGGGTATCGGCTCGCAGGTCCTCGTAGCGGAGCACCATTCCCCGGTGAACCTCGTCCATTCCCCGGGCCCACTCGTTCATGAACGCCACCACTCTGGGCACTCCGCTCGGACCTCGGAGGAACTGGTAGGGGGAAACGTCGCTGCCGACCGGCGGGTAGCCGTTCAGCGCCACCTTGTGCGGCCGCATCCGGTGCTTCCACTGGAAGTACTGGGACACCGCCACGTCTGCCGGGTGCCTCACCAGCAGGACCACCGGCGTCTCGCGATAAGCTCGCTTCGAGCCGCCGTCTCCGGTGTAGTCACGCAGGTAGTTGTCGTGAGTGAACAGGATGCGGGGCACGGCGGTCGCGAGCCGGTGGTAGTTGCCGAATTCCAGCAACGTGCCTTCCGGCAGTCCGTGCTGGAGCTGGTAGAGCCGGGAGAGCATGACGCGCACCCAGGTCCGCCCGCTCTTGCCGAAAGAGACGACCACGTAGTCCGCGCGCTTCAGGCGCTGCGCGTCGAGCCACCCGCGCAGCCGCCGCTCCGTTGCCCGCCGGCGCGCGGGCGGCAGTACGCCGAGGCTGTGCTCTAGTACACGCTGGAGCATGAAAACCCGCGTGATCCGCGGTCCCCGGTCACGGTGCAGCGCCTGGTCGGCACCGCCCGCGGCGCCGCAATTCGGCGATTCGTTGCAGCACCGCCCCGAGTTCGTCGTCCAGACCGACGCTGCAACCAGGCTCGGGCAGGGGGTCGCCGGCGGCAACGGCCAGGCCGCGCCGGAACATCCAGCGATGCACCCGCTCCAGGTCCCGGGGAAACAGGCGCAGCCCCAGCCGCTCCAGGGCAGGCTGTGCCGCCGGGGGAGTCGCCGTCATCAGCCGCGCTGCCGCGCGCGCGGCCCGTTTGCGCAGGCCCGGCGCTTCCGGCAGGGGATAAATGGCCAGGGGCCGGGCCTGACGGGCCACTTCCGTGAGCATGGAGATGCTGTCGCCGGTGACCACGAAGCCGTCGGCGTGGGCGAGCAGGGCGGGGTACGGGTTCTCCGTCATCGGATCTCCCCAGCGGTACAGCCGCCCGCCGTCCGGCAGGTTGGCGGCCAGGGCCGTCGTGGCCGCGGCCGGCGTGCGACGGCTGGTGGTCACGTAGACGGTGCCGGTCGTTCCGGCGTAACCGGTGGCTACCCGTAGCAGATCCGTGGCGGCCTCGGCGTCGAATCGGTAGGGCGAGGTGGTGCCTCCCGCCAGCACGGCGATGAGCGGCCGGGGCAGCGGGGCGAGCCTGGATCGCCAGGCCGCCGCGGCCGCCTTCAGGCGCTCGGGGGCGACCCGCATGAGCGGCAAAGTCAGGTTCACCACGTTGGGCGCAGCGGGGACCGCGTATTGAGCCGGTACCACCACCAGGTCGAATCGCTCGAGCCAGCGGTGCGGACGGCCCAGGACGGCAACGTGCGTTCGGCCCGCGGAGCGTGCCTTGATCCACAGGGCCGCCATGGTGGGGCGTCGGCCGATGGTGATCACGAGCCGGGGCCACGGCGGAGCCAGCGGGTCCGAGCGTTGCGCGTCCAGGTGGGCCAGCGTGGCCCGGAACCGCGGCTTGCCATGGACGTAACGGGGCAGGAACGTGAGCCGGCGGTACTCCACCGGATCGTCCAGGTACTCCCGGAGCACCGCCAGTTGAGCGTTGTCCCCCGCCTTGTCGCCGCACAGCAGCCACACCGGTCCCGCTGCGGTCACGACCCGTCGCTCCGGTAGGGATTCGCGCTCCCGACGCGGCCGCGAAAGATCTTGGCCGACCACATGTACTGGGCCGGGTCCGTATCCACCAGGGTCTCCAGAATGCGGTTGATGCGTGTGGCTTCTTCCACGGGCTCTCCCGGCGGCCCCCACTCGATAGGAGGAAGAAAGCGCACCCAGAAGCGCCGCCGCCGCAGGCTGTAACCGCTGACCAGGGGCAACACCGGCGCTTCGCAAGCGCTGGCGAGCCGCCCGAGGGTGGGCACCGTGGCTTTTGGTACCCCGTAGAAGGGCGCGAATACGCTATTGCCGGCACGAGCGTCGTCATCGGGCAGGTAATAGAGCCATTGTCCGGCACGAATTGCCCTGATCAACGTCAACATGCTGCTGACATGGGGAATCACGCGGCCACCGCCGCGGGTGCGCATCCGTGTCACCATCCAGTCCAGCAGATCGTTACCCTCGTGCCGACGCACGATGCCCACCAAGGGTCGGCGCCGCGCCAGCCATTGCCCGGCGTGCTCCAGGGTCAGCACGTGAGGGGTGAGGACGATGACGCCGCGGCCGCTCAAGGAGGCAGCCTCCAGGTGCTCGAGGCCGTGAACGTCGGTGACTTCGTCCAGGCTGCGCGACGCGCCGAAAAGCAGGCGTCCGTAATCGAGGAACACGTTGCAGAACAATTGAGCATGTCGCTCGAGCAGCCGCTGCCGGTCCGGCTCGGAGCGGTCGGCGAAGCACAGCGCCAGATTGACCCGCGCCACGTCCCGCCGACGGCTCGGCAGCCGCCACGCCAACGGGGCCAGGGCGGCGGCCAGCCGGCTGCGCAAGCGCAATGGCACGAGGGCAAGACACCCGCACAATAGGTAGAGCAACCAGGTGAGCCAGTATCTCGGCCCGAGCAGCGCCGCGCGAAACGTGGGCGCGTGGCTTCGCGTCGGCGGCAGCGGGGCTTTCACCGGGGCGCCGTCCTCCATGAATCCATCATACGGGGTGCAGGCCGTGACGGAGAAGACTCTGATCCTGGGGGCCGGTGTCACCGGGCTGGCTGCGGGGCTGGCCTCGGGGCTGCCGGTGCTCGAGGCGGCGTCCGGGCCCGGCGGCATCTGCTCGTCGTATTATCTGCGCCCGGACACAGGGGACCAGGATCGCGCGGGCTACCGTTTCGAGATCGGCGGCGGCCACTGGATATTCGGCGGTGATCCGCTGGTGTTGCGCTTTCTCCGGCGGCTGACGGAGATGAACCGCTATCGGCGCCGGTCGTCCGTCTATTTCGCCGACTGCGGGCTTCGGGTGCCGTATCCGCTGCAGAACCACCTGCGCCATCTCGGTGCCGACACCGCGGCGCGGGCGCTGGAGGAGATGGCGCGGCCGCAGCGTCCTGCCCAGACCATGCTCGAGTGGCTCGAGACGAGCTTCGGCCCCACCCTCACGGAGCGGTTCTTCGGCCCGTTTCACGAGCTCTACACCGCCGGGCTGCATCGCCGGATCGCCCCGCAGGATCCGTACAAGTCACCGGTGAACCTGAGCCTGGCGCTTCGTGGCGCCTTCACCGACGCGCCGCCGGTGGGCTACAACACCGAGTTCGTCTATCCGCGTCGCGGGCTCGACGAGCTGACGCGGCGCATGGCCCGGGATTGCCGGGTGGAGTACGGCTGTCGGGTCAGTGCATTGGACCTGGAGGCCCGGGAGGTGGTGCTGGAGGACGGCCGGCGCCATCCGTACCGGGAGATTCTCTCCACCCTGCCGCTGAATCGTGCCCTGACCATGGCGGGGCTGACGGTGGCGTCCCCCGCGGATCCCCACACCGCCGTGCTGGTGCTGAACATCGGTGCGCGCCGGGGCGCTGCGTGCCCGGACGATCACTGGCTCTACGTGCCGCGGTCGGATTCCGGCTTCCACCGGGTGGGCTTCTACAGCAACGTGGACCCGAGCTTTCTGCCCGAGGGTGCGTCGGCCGGCGGGCCGGGGGCCCGGGTGGCGATCTACGTGGAGCGGGCATTCCAGGGGGATGCGGAGCGCCCCGAGCAGGCGTCGCTCGAACGCTATCAGAAGCGGGTGGTGGAAGAGCTGACGAGCTGGGGTTTCATCGACGGTGCCGAGGTGGTGCACCCCACCTGGATCGACGTGGCGTACACCTGGTCGTGGCCCGGGTCACCCTGGCGGAACCAGGCCCTCGAGGCGTTGGAGGCCGCCGGCGTCCATCAGGTGGGCAGGTACGGGCGCTGGGTCTTCCAAGGCATCGCCGATTCGATCCGTGACGGCTTCGTGGCGGGGAGCAGCTGGAGGGAGGCGTGAGCAGGGGCGCGGAGCACCGGGTGCCGGCGACGCGGACCGCCGCGTGCCAGCACGGCTGCCCGCCGCGGCCGGGCTGCCCGTACTGTGACCCGCTTCAGGGCCCGCTT
>JAWLCV010000037.1:0-23742 GCA_041686955.1 Pseudomonadales bacterium | reverse complement strand
CCCGCTTCAGGGCCCGCTTTCAGCACGGGGAGCGGACCCGCGCACGCCCGGGGAAGGGCTGCTCGACTGGTCGTTCCTCGACGCCGTCTACTGCATCTCGCTGAAGAGCCGCAGCGACCGGGTGGACCGGGTGGCGGACGAATTCCACCGCGTGGGGCTGTGCCGCCGGGTCGTCTTCTACCGGCCGGAGAAGCACCCGGTGAAAGGCACCATCGGCAGTTGGGAATCGCACCGCGCGGTGGCGGCGCTGGCGCGGGAGCGGGGGGCCGGGACCGCGCTGATCCTGGAGGACGACGTTCGCTTCGTCCGCGGTCTGTCGCCCCGGCGGGTGCGCGCCATCGGCCGGGCGCTGCGGAACCTGCCCTCCGACTGGGCCATCTTCTACCTCGGACACTGGCCCCTGTGGAGCTACTTCGTCGGCACCAACGTGCTGCGCACCGCATCGGCCTGCGCCCACGCCTACGTGGCGAGCCCGCGGCTCCTGGCCTGGCTGGACGAGCACCCGCACAGCAGCCGCGACTCGCTGCCCATGTTCACCCTCGCCGGCCATCAGCTCGACGCGGCGTTCGCGTGTCTGCCGGGCAGCTACGCGCTGTTTCCCATGATCGCCACCCAGAGCGTCTCGGTCTCCGACAACTTCGTCACCACTGCGCGGCCGAAGAAGAAGCTCAAGCACCTGATTTCCCGGTCGCGGAACCGGGAGCTCCTGCTGTCCAAGCTCATGCGCCCCGCCGAAGCCGTGGCCGTGGCGGCCTCACCGCTGACCTTCATCGTGCAACGCCTCATGAGACGGCGCGGATCGGCGCGGCGTCCCGGACAGGCGTAACCCATTGGACATTCGCCTGTCATTGTCGTAGCGTTCGTCCGGCGGCCGCCATCGTTCGCGAGGCGGACCGCAGGATTCGTTCCGTGTCGTCTGAAACTCAGGCAGGTGGACTTGATCCCGGAAGGTGGACAGGTACCAGAATGCATCAGCCAGTCGCGCCCAGGCATCTGAAGCCTCGGCCGGTCCCCCGGGCCGGTTGCCCCTTCCCCGAAGAGCCGTCTGCCCATGGAGGTACCCATGGGAAAGCGTTTGAACGTGCTGGATTTCGCCGCCCTGAAGGGCAGTGGCCGCAAGATCTCCATGGTCACGTGCTACGACTTCTGGTCCGCCCAGATTCTCAACCGAACCGACGTGGATTGTCTGCTGGTCGGCGACAGCCTGGCCATGGTGATGCACGGTTTCGACTCCACCGTGTATGCGGACGTGGATCTCATGGCGCTGCACACCCGGGCGGTGACCCGGGGCGCGCCGGACAAGTTCGTGGTGAGCGACATGCCGTTTCTCACCGTGCGCAAGGGCCTCGCGCCCGCCATGGACGCGGTACAGGCGCTGATGCAGTCCGGGGCCAGTGCGGTGAAGATCGAGGGCGAGGCGGGTCAGCTCGACATCATCGCCCACATCGTCGAGTCCGGGGTGCCGGTGATGGGGCACCTGGGACTCACGCCCCAGGCCGTGCACGGTTTCGGCGGTCACAAGGTGCAGGGCCGCAGCGAGGCTGCGGCCCAGGCGCTGGTGCAATCGGCGCGCCGGCTGGCCGAAGCCGGGTGCTTCGCCCTCGTGCTGGAGTGCGTGCCGACGAAGCTCGCGCACTGCATCAGCCGGGGCATCGGCATTCCCACCATCGGCATCGGCGCCGGCGTGCATACCGACGGCCAGGTACTGGTGCTCCAGGACATGCTGGGCACGAACCCGGACTTCAAGCCGAAGTTTCTGCGTCACTACGCCGACGGCTTCGGTACCGTCCACGACGCGGTGAACCGGTTCCACGCCGAGGTACAGGGGGGTGAATTTCCCAGCCGCGAGGAGTCGTACGGGTGAAGGTATTCGACGACCTGACCGCCTGGCAGGGCGCCAGGCGCGGCATGACGGGCCCGGTGGGCTTCGTTCCCACCATGGGCGCGCTGCACGCGGGCCACGCGTCGCTCATCCGCCGCAGCGTGGCCGAGAACGACGTCACCGTGGTGTCCGTCTACCTGAATCCCACCCAGTTCAACAACGCCGCCGATCTCGCGAACTATCCGCGAACGCTGGAGGCGGATCTGGCCATGGCCGCGGAGCTGGGCGTGGACGCGGTGCTGACGCCGACCTACGACGATCTGTATCCCGACGGCTTTCGCTACCGGGTCGAGGAGCACCAGGTCAGCGCAGAGCTGTGCGGCGCCCACCGCCCCGGCCACTTCACCGGGGTGCTCACCGTGGTCATGAAGCTGCTCAATCTGGTGCGGCCCGAGCGCGCTTATTTCGGGGAGAAGGATTACCAGCAGTACGAGCTGATCCGCGACATGGCGGCCGCTTTCTTTCTCGAAACCGAGATCGTTCCCTGCGCCACCGTGCGCGAAACGGACGGTCTGGCGCTCAGTTCCCGTAACGCGCTGCTCGACGAGCGGGGGCGCCGGCTGGCGCCGAGGTTTCCCGAGCTGCTGCGGGCGCCGCTATCGGACGCCGAGGTGGGTGAGCGGCTTCGGGCGGCCGGTTTCGACGTGGACTACGTGAAGACCCGCCGGGGGCGCCGGTTCGGCGCCGTGGTGGTGCACGGGCAGGATCGCTCGGTGCGCCTGATCGACAACGTGCCCCTGACCGCGACGGCCCCGGCGCCGCGGGAGGCTCTGGCGGGAGAACTCCATTGATCCTGTGCCTGGACGTCGGCAACAGCCAGCTCTACTGCGGCGTATACCAGGGTGAGCGGCTGGTGAGCCAGTTCCGCCGCACCAGCTCCGCCCGGGCCTCCTCGGACGAGCTGGGGGTGTTCCTGCTCGCGGCGCTGCGGGAGAACGGCATCGATCCCCGGAAGGTCACCCAGATCGCGCTGAGCTCGGTGGTGCCGGACATGCTCTACTCGCTGCGGTCGTGCTGCCAGAAGTACTTCCACCTGGAGCCCATGGTGCTGCGTCCGGGAACCCGCACCGGGCTGAAGATCCTCTACAAGGACCCGAAAGAGGTGGGCGCCGACCGCATCGCCGATGCCATCGGGGCGCGCAAGCTGTATCCGAACCGGAACCTCATCGTGGTGGACTTCGGCACGGCCACCACCCTCACCGCCATCACCAAGGATGGCGAGTTCCTCGGCGGCAACATTCTGCCGGGCGTGCGTCTGGCCCTCGAGGCGCTGGTGGAGAAGACGGCCAAGCTGCCGTCGGTGGAGATCGTTCCCGCCGAAAACGCCATCGGCCGCAGCACCGTGGAGAGCATCCAGAACGGTCTGTACTGGAGCAACGTCGGGATGGTGAAGGAGCTGGTGCGGCGGATGACCGACGAGGCCTTCCCGGACGAGGCGCCTCTGGTCATCGGCACTGGAGGCTTCTCGCATCTGTTCGACAGCGAGGAGCTGTTCGACGCGGTGGTGCCGGACCTCATCCTGGTGGGGCTTCGCGAGGCATTGCGGCAGAACCTCCACGAATGACCGACTCGGTTTGATCCGGCCCGTGACCCGGGTATTCTCGGGACGCCGGATCACGCGGGGAACTTTCATGACGGACCTGAAGCTCGGAGGTGCGGAGCGCTCGGGGCTACGCCTGTTCAGCATCTTCGGAATCGAGATTCGCCTGGACTGGAGCGTGCTGATCATCTTCGCGCTCATCGTCTACAGCCTCGGTGCCGGGCTGTTCCCGCAATGGCACCCGGACTGGTCGGCGGCCACCACCTGGTTCACGGCGGTGAGCGCCGGGGTGATCTTCTTCGCGTCGCTGCTCGCCCACGAGCTGTCGCACTCGCTGATGGCCCGGCGCTACGGCATACGGGTGCCGCGGATCACGCTGTTCCTGTTCGGCGGCATGGCGGAGATCGAGGCCGAAGCACGCACGCCCAAGGAAGAGTTCAACATCGCCGTGGTGGGCCCGCTGATGAGTGCGGCGCTGGGGGTGATGTTCACCCTGCTCGCCAGCGCCGCCATGGGCGACGAGCTCGTCCGGCTGCTGGCGGAGGATCCCCAGGCGGCGGTCGCGCAGCTTTCTCCGGCGGTCACCGCCAGCATCTGGCTCGGCTCGGTGAACCTCATGCTGGCCGTATTCAACCTGGTGCCGGGCTTCCCCCTGGACGGCGGCCGGGTGTTCCGCGCGCTGATCTGGTGGTTCACGGGTGATGCCGTCCGCGCTACCCGGATCGCGTCCAACGCCGGAAAGGCGGTGGGATGGATCCTCATGGGGCTCGGCTTCTGGAGCATCTTCGCCCAGGGCAATCTGGGCGGGCTGTGGCTCGTGCTCATCGGCTGGTTTCTGACCCACATCGCCCGTGCCAGCTATACCCAGATGCTCACCGAGCGCAGCCTGCGCTCGGTGCGCGTTCAGGACGTCATGCGCACGCGCTTCGACACCGTGCCCGCCGAGACCTCCGTCGACAGCTTCATCGAAGACTACCTGCTGCGCAGCAACCAGCACCTGTGGCCGGTGGTGGACGGGGACCGATACCTCGGCACCGTGTCGTTCGCCGACGCCAGGCAGGTGCCCCCCGGGGAGCGCCACGGCAGGCGGGTGGGCGAGCTGCTGACGCCCATCGACGACGCCCACAGTCTGGATGCTGCGGAGATGGCCAGCACTGCTCTGCGACGGCTGGGTGGCGTGGGCGACGAGCCCGTGGTGGTGGTGCGTAACGGACGGGTCGTGGGCATCATCCGCGCCGCTGATATCCTGCGCTGGACGATGGTGCACCCGGCATCGCAATCCTAGCCCCCGCCGTTTCGGCGCCCGGGGACGGCGGCGCATCGTCCGCCGGGACGATCTTGAAGCCGGTGAAGCCGTAGCCGATGGAGACGAAGGGGTTCACCAGGTTGAAGAAGCAGAACGGCAGGTAGGCGAGGGTAGGCACCCCCAGGGCGGCGGCCATGTAGGCGCCGCAGGTGTTCCAGGGCACCAGCGGCGAGGTGATGGTGCCGGCGTCCTCCAGCACCCGGGCCAGGTTCTTCGGATGCAGGCCGCGACTCTGGTACTCGCTCCTGAACATGCGCCCGGTGATGACGATGGACATGTACTGGTCGGCTGCCAGGGCATTGACACCGAAGCACGTGGCGACGGTGGTGGCGATGAGACCGCCCACGCTGCGCCCCCACGTCATCAGCGCGCGCAGCAGGCGTTCCAGCACACCGGCCTTCTCCATGGCGGAGCCGAAGCACATGGCGGTGATGATCAGCCAGACCGTGTTGAGCATGGAGCTCATGCCGCCGCGGGACAGCAGCGCGTCCAGGTTGTCGCTGCCGGTGCTGGCCTGGTAGCCGTCGAACAGCACCTGCCAGACGCCCTTGAACAAGGCGGCCTGCTGAGTCGTATCGGGGCCGCCGGCCAGCGCCAGGACCACCGGACGCTGAAACAGGAGGGCCAGCACGACTGCGAAGGCTGCGCCCGCCAGCACGGTGGCCACGGCCGGCACCCGCCGTACCGCCATGTAGATCACCAGTGCCACCGGCAGCAGCAGCAGCGGCCCGATCCGGAAATGCTCCTCGAGGAGGCTCAGGGTCCGCTCCAGGCTGGTGCCGGTGGGCCGAGCGGGCTGGAACAGGGCCATGGCGCCGAAGGCCGCCAGGGCGATGAGGAAGCTCGGGGTGGTGGTCCACATCATGTGGCGGATGTGGGTGAAGATGTCGATACCGGTCACCGCCGGGGCCAGGTTGGTGGTGTCGGAGAGGGGCGACATCTTGTCGCCGAAGTACGCACCGGAGATGACGGCCCCCGCGGTCACCGCCAAGGAGAGCTCCATGGCGCCCGCCACGCCGATCAGCGCGACGCCCAGGGTGCCGGCCACGGTCCACGAGCTGCCGATGGACAGGGAGACGATGGCGCAGAGCAGACAGGCGGCGGGGTAGAACACGGCCGGGTCGAGCAGCAGCAGGCCGTAGTAGATCATGGTGGGCACGGTGCCGGAGAGCATCCATGCGCCGATGAGGCTGCCCACCGAGAACAGGATGAGGATGGCGGGCATGGCTGCGGAGATGCCGTCGATGATGTTGCGTTCGATGGCGATCCAGCTATGACCGTTCTTGATGCCGATGACCGTCGCGATCACCGCGCCGAGCACCAGCGCGATTTGGTTGGCGCCACTGGACGAGTCGCTGCCGAACAGAACCACCGACAGGGCCAGCAGGGCCACGGTGATGCCGATGGTCAGCGCCACGTCGACGGCACTCGCCGGCCGCACGGCCGGTTCCGATTCCCCCTGTTGGCTCAATGTTCCCATCCCGTTTGTCAGAGGCGACATTCTGCTCGATACTCCGGCGATTCGCACGGCCGGTTCCGCCCTTGAACATTCCCGCCAACCGCAATCTGCTGATCTTCATCCTCTGCCAGTGCGTGGCCACCGCGGGTACGGTGCTGGTGGTGACCATCGGTGGCATCGTCGGCGTGGCCCTGGCGCCGGACCCGGCCCTGGCCACGGTGCCCATGTCCATCATGGTGGTGGGGACGGCGCTGACCACGGTGCCTGCGGCCCTGCTCATGCGCCGGGTGGGGCGGCGTCTCGGGTTCGCCCTGGCCGCGGCGGGCGGCGCGGCGGCGGCGCTGCTCGGCGCGCTGGCGCTGATCGCGCAGAGTTTCCTGCTGTTCTGTCTGTGCACCATCCTCATCGGCGCCAAGGTCGCCTTCAGTCAGCAGTATCGGTTCGCCGCCGCGGAGAGCGTGATCCCCGCCCGGGCCGGCTCCGCGGTCTCCATGGTGCTGCTCGGTGCCGTGGGCGGCGCCCTGCTCGGGCCGGCGCTGGCGACGCGGGCTTCGTCCTGGGTGGCGGCCACGCCGTTTCTCGGCTCGTTCCTGGTGCTGGCGGGGCTCTTCACCGCGGCCGCGGCGGCGTTGCTGCTCATCCGAGAGCCCGAGATGCCCGCGGATGCGTCGGTGGACCAGGAGCGGGCGCCGCTCACGGCCATGGTGACTCGTCCCACCTTCGTGGTCGCCGTGCTGGCCGGCGTGGTGGGGCAGGGGGTGATGACCTTCGTCATGACCGCCACGCCCATCTCCATGCACGTGGTGGACGGCTTCAGCCTCTCCGAGACCGCCGGAGTCGTGCGGGCTCACGTGCTCGCCATGTACCTGCCGTCGCTGGTGTCCGCGGTGCTCATCGCCCGTCTGGGCATCCCCCGGATGATGGCGCTGGGGGTTGCGGTGCTGGGCGCCACCCTGGCCACCGCCCTGCAGGGACACGAGTACCTGCACTACTGGGTCGCCCTGGCGCTGCTCGGGGTGGGTTGGAACTTCCTCTTCGTCGGCGGCACCAGCCTGCTGGTGCAGAGCTATCGCCCGGCGGAACGTTTCGCCGCCCAGGCGGTGAACGACTTCTCGGTATTCGGTGTGGCAGCGCTGGGCTCGCTGCTGGCGGGGTCGGTGGTGCACGTGGCGGGGTGGGAGAGCGTGCTGTGGGCGTCGTTGCCACCCCTGGTGCTCATGGCTGGTGCGCTGGCCTGGCTCAGCTCAGCTTCCCGAAGGAGCGTCCCGGCGCCGCGCTGAGTCCTCATCCGTCTCCATGCCTCCCAGCCGGCAGGCCGGGGCGTAGGC
Source organism: Pseudomonadales bacterium (assembly GCA_041686955.1). GTDB lineage: Bacteria > Pseudomonadota > Gammaproteobacteria > Pseudomonadales > Azotimanducaceae > UBA7803. The sequence continues at coordinate 16,227 of JAWLCV010000037.1, read as the reverse complement.
TTCCTGAAACAGCAGGGCGAGCCGCTGGGCCGTGGCATCGGCGGCGGCACTGCCCGCCTGCACGGGCCGCAGTATGCCGCCGGCCAGGTCTGCCACGGCGCTGATGCTGAAGATGCTGCGATCGGGATCGCCCGTGAAGCCGTAGCGCAGATCCGTGCCGAGTACGCGCACGCCGCCGTCCGAGGCTTCCAGCCGGTAACGGGCCCAGCCCATGGTGAACCAGTCGAAGATGCGCCCCTCGCGTGTCGCGCGCAGCTCCTCGACCATGCGGTGGCCCGGGGTGCGTGGCGCCACGGACCAGTCGATCTCGCACGGGTGCCACATGGAGATGAATCCGACCCGGTCCTCCCGCGGGGTGCGGGCCACCACCCGGCGGTAGTGCACCTGCAGGATGGTGGGGAAGGCGGCGACGTGGGCGTCGGTGACACCGCTGGCCGCGAGCTGGCGGGTGGCCTCGCGCTCGGCGGCCACGTTCAGCCAGGCGCCGTACCCCAGGTAGGCGCACGAGATGGCCAGGGTGGCCACGGCCACCCGGGCGGCGGGCAGGCTGCGCCAGCGAGCCGCCACCACCAGACCCAGCAGCAGGAGCCCGGTGTACACCGGGTCGATGATGGGCATGGCGTTCACCGCGAACCGCGCTCGTGAGAACGGCAGCAGGAGCTGGGTTCCGTAGGGTGTCAGGTAGTCCAGCAGGGGATGTGAGAACAGCGCCAGGGTGGTGACCAGCATCCAGGCGCCGAGCCGGCCGCGCGGGCGGCCGTCATGGGGTGCGGCGCGGTGCCCTTCCAGTCGCCAGGCGAGCGCGCCGAGGAGCGGGCCCACCACCGGAGCGAAGAACAGCGAGTGGGTGATGCCGCGGTGCAGCACGAGCTGGTCGAAGTAGTCGCCCCCCAGGGAGAACAGCACGTCCACGTCGGGCAGGGCACCTGCCAGCGCCCCCGCCACGGCAGCGCGATAGCCGAGCCGGCGGTGACCGGCCGCCTGGCCCACCACGGCGCCGAGCGCGGCTTGAGAGACGGGATCCATGACCGGCGATCATACCCCGCGCGTGGAAATCGCGTTACGTCAGATTGACCACGAAGATGAGCAGGATGCCGAGCGGCGCCACCACCCGAACCGACAGCCGCCAGAGGCGGAACAGGCCCCGGCCCAGGTCGCCCAGCTCCCCGTCGAGCACGCTTCGGCTCGCGAACCAGCCGGCGAACAGGGCGATCAGCATGCCCCCCAACGGCATCATCACGTTGGCGGTGAAGTAGTCGATGAGATCGTAGAAGGTGCTCCCGGCGAAGGCGGGGAGCCAGCCCAGAGGCTCCACATCGGACCAGTGGTTGAACGACAGCACGCTGGCGATGCCCAGCAGCCAGGCCGCGAAGCCCACGAGCACCGCGCCGGAGAAGGGCGTGATGGCCGGATGCTCCTGCACCCGCGCCACCATGGGTTGAATCAGCGCGATGGCGGAGGTGATGGCGGCGAACACCAGCAGCAGGAAGAACACGGTGCCGAAGAGCGCGCCCAGGGGCATGTTGCCGAAGGCGATGGGCAGGGTCACGAAGATCAGTCCGGGCCCTTCCGCCGGATCCAGGCCGTGGGCGAACACCAGGGGGAAGATGGCCAGCCCCGCGAGCAGGGCCACGAGAGTGTCCGCCAGGGCAATGATCAGCGAGTAGCGGGGAATGGGCTCCCCGGCCGGCAGGTAGGCGCCGTACATCATCATCAGCCCCATGGAAACGCCGATGGAGAAGAAGGCCTGACCGATGGCCATGAGGACCACCGAGCCGTTCACGGCCTGCAGGTCGAAGCGGAACAGAAACGTCCAGCCTGCGGCGAGATCGCCGGCCATGGCGCTGTAGACCACCATGACCACCAGCATGAGGAACAGGGCGGGCATCAGCACCCGCACGGCGGTCTCGATGCCCCGATTCAGTCCCCGGGCCACGATCACCACCGTGGCCGCCATGAACGCGCTGTGCCAGAAGGTGAGGGTGCCGGGCGACGCGAGCAGGCCGTCGAAGAGGGCGGCAGAACGGGCCGCATCGATGCCCTGGAGCCGTCCCAGCGCCGCCTCCATCACGTACGCGAGCGCCCAGCCGGCGATGACGCTGTAGAAGCTGACGATGAGGAAGCCCGACCAGGCGCCGAGCCAGCCCACGGCGCTCCAGCCGGAACTGCGTCCGGAGTCCCGGGCCACCTGGGCCATGGCGCTCGGCGGGCTGCCGCGGCCGCGCCGCCCCAGCATCAGCTCGGCCATGAGGATCGGGATAGCGATGATCGCCACGCAGGCGATGTAGACCCCGACGAAGGCGGCACCGCCGTTGGTGCCCGCCATGTAGGGGAACTTCCAGATGTTTCCGAGGCCCACCGCGGCGCCGATGGCGGCCAGAACGAAGGCGAGGCGGGTGCTCCAGGTGGGGCTCGATGGGGTCATGACGTTCTCGTGCGGCAAAGCTCGCTGGAGCATAAGCGAGCGCGGCGCGCGAGCAAGCGTCCGTCGGTTGACCTCGGGCGGCCGGAACGGCACCGTTGCGGCTTCCACAGGGGAGGCGAATGACCAGCGCCGACGTCATCGTGGTGGGTCTCGGAGCCATGGGCTCCGCAACGCTCGATCAGCTCGCCGGGCGTGGCGTCGACGTGCTGGGTATCGAGGCGTACGGCATTCCCCACGGCCTCGGCTCGAGCGGCGGCGACAGCCGGCTCATCCGCAAGGCCTACTTCGAGCACCCGGACTACGTGCCGCTGCTGGAGCGCGCGTACGCGGGCTGGCGGGCGTTGCAGAGCGAGACCGGGGAGCTCCTGCTTCAGCCGACCGGCATCCTGTACTTGGGCTCGCCGGACGGCGACCTGGTCAGCGGGTCCCTGCGCTCCGCCGCCGCCCATGGCCTGGCGCTGGAGGTGTTGGACGACGCGGCGCTGGCCCGGGAATACCCGCTGTTCCGGCGCCCGCCGGGATACCTTGCCCTGCTGGAGCCGGATGCCGGGTTTCTGCTCGCCGAGCGGGGTGTCCGTGCTCAGGTGGAGCGGGCCCTGCGGCGAGGGGCGAGGCTGGTCGGCGGCGAGCGGGTGCTGCGCTGGGAGGCAGGGCCCGGAGGCATCAGCGTCTTCACCGACGGCGGCCGGTACATGGCGGATCGGCTCGTGCTGACGGCCGGGAGCTGGAGCGCGGGGCTGCTCGCGGAGCTGGGGCTCTCCCTCGAGGTGACGCGTCAGCCGCTGTTCTGGGTGCAGCCACGGCAGCCGGAGCGGTTCGCTCTCGGGCGCTTTCCCTGCTGGGCCGTGGAACGCCCGGACCGGCCCGGTCTCTACTACGGGTTTCCCGCGCTGCCCGCCGCCATGGCGGCGCAACTGGGGGTGAAGCTGGCGCATCATGCCCCGGGAGAACCTGCGGACCCGGACGCACCCCGTCTCCCGGTCGAGCCGGAAGAGCTGCGGCGCCTGCTGGAGGCCGTGGCCCCGTTCGTTCCGGCCCTCGCCGGGCCCATGACCGGCTCGCGAGTGTGTCTGTACACCCTGTCGGCGGACGGCCATTTCCTGGTGGATCGGCATCCGGAGCACGCCAACGTGGCGTTCGGCTGCGGCTTCAGCGGGCACGGCTTCAAATTCGCGCCGGTGGTGGGCGAGGTGCTGGCGGACCTGGCGCTGCACGGCGCGACGTCGCTGCCCGTGGACTTTCTGCGCTTGCGGTGACGGCGTTCAGGGCCGCGCCGATCCGGCGGCCCCCGGAGGCGTGGCGGCGGATCCCGGGTCGGTATGCCCGACCGCTCCGCGCGTCTGCTCGTCCAGGGCCGTTTTCTCCAGGTCCGCCTTCAGGTGCTTGCCCGCCACGTAGTAGTGCCAGGCGGCCCAGACGTTCACCAGCGAGCAGATCAGCAGGCTCCAGCGCAACGACTCGTCGCCGAGCCGGGGACGCAGCAGGTCGCTCAGCAAACCGGTGACCTGAGGGCCCAGGCCCAGGCCGATGATGTTCAGAATGAACAGCAGCACCGCCGCGGCCACGGCACGCATGCGCAGGGTCACCAGCCCCTGGGTCTGGGCGAAGGTGGTGGCCTGATAGAAGTTGCCGAGAGCCACCGGCAGCACCAGCAGCAGCAGGGCCAGGTACGCGTCCGGGGCCAGGTAGACGCCGATGGCGAAGGGCACCCCCGCGAGGATGGCGACGCTGACGATCCACAGGAACCAGCGGGTGTCGCGGGCGCCGAAGCGATCCGCCAGAAAGCCGCCCAGGGCGATGCCGATGCCGCCTGGAATGCCGAGGATGAGGCCGAGGTAGGTGCCTACCTCGTCCGTACCCATGCCGTGGGAGCGGATGAGGAAGGCGGGGACCCAGGTGATCACCCCGTAGCCGACGAAGGCGGTGAGCGCGCCGCCGAAAGCGAGATGACGGAACGAGCGTTTCTGCCAGAGGTAGCCGAAGGTCTCGGCGATGCCGGGCTGGTCGCCGGCCGCGAGGTGACCCTCGGACATGCCGCGCTCCGGCTCCCGCACGGTGAATCGGACCACGAGCGCAAGCAAGAGCCCCGGCACGCCCACCACCAGGAAGGCCATGCGCCAGCCGAAGTACTCGTTGATCCAGCCTCCGGCCACGAAGCCGAACAGGATGCCCACGGGAATCCCCAGGGAGTAGATGCCGAGCGCCGTGGCGCGCCGGTGCGCCGGGTAGTAGTCCGCCAGCATGGAGTGGGCAGGCGGGCTGCAGCCGGCTTCCCCCACGCCCACGCCGACCCGTGCGAGCAGCAGGTGCCAGAAGTTCTGGGCGAATCCCGACAGAGCGGTCATGCCGCTCCAGATGGTCAGGGCCAGGGCGATGAGATTGCGCCGGTTGCTGCGATCGGCGAAGCGGGCGATGGGAATGCCGAGGGTCGCGTAGAAGGCGGCGAACGCGAAGCCCGCCAGCATCCCGAGCTGGGTGTCCGAGAGAGCCAGCTCCTGCTTGATGGGCTCGAGCAGAATGGACAGGATCTGCCGGTCGATGAAGTTGAAGGTGTACACCACCACCAGCACGCCCAGGGCATACCTGCGGGTGGCCTCGCTGAACATGCCAGGCTGATCCTGCTGCGCCACGTCGACTCCCCTCTCGTTGCGCGGAACTCGGCATTGTACGCTAGCCTGTGCCGGCTCGTAGAATGGGCTGCAGGTCACGCCACGGAGGCAGGATGTCCGTTTCACCGGATCAGATGGATCTCGACAGCTACTGGATGCCCTTCACCGGGAACCGCGAGTTCAAGGCAAATCCGCGCATGATCCAGGGCGCCGAGGGGGTGCACTACATCACCGCCGACGGCCGCCGGGTGCTGGACGGTCTGTCGGGGCTGTGGTGCTGCGGGGCCGGCCACAATCGCCGGAAAATCGCCGATGCCGTGGCGGCCCAGGCCCGGGAGCTCGATTACGCGCCGGCCTTCCAGTTCGGTCACCCCAAGGCCTTCGAGCTCGCGAGCCGCATCGTCGACTTCATGCCGGACGGCCTGAACCGGGTCTTCTTCGTCAACTCGGGTTCCGAGGCGGCGGACACCTCCCTTAAGATCGCCCGGGCCTACTGGCGGCAGAGGGGCATGCCGAGCAAGACCCGTCTCATCGGACGCGCCAAGGGGTACCACGGCGTCAACTTCGGCGGCATCTCCGTGGGCGGCATCGGCCCTAATCGGAAGCTGTTCGGCGCCACCCTGGAGACGGACCATCTGTCGCACACGCTGCTGCCGGAGAACGCGTTCTGCCGCGGCCAGCCCGAGCATGGGGCGCATCTCGCCGACGAGCTCGATGCCCTGGTGGCGCTGCACGACGCCTCCAACATCGCTGCCGTGATCGTGGAACCATTCGCCGGCTCCGCCGGCGTGATCCCGCCCCCGAAGGGGTATCTGCAGCGGCTGCGGGAGGTTTGCGACCGGCACGGCATCCTGCTGATCTTCGACGAGGTCATCACCGGGTTCGGGCGCTGCGGCGCGCGGACAGGGGCCGAGTACTTCGGGGTGACCCCGGACATCGCCAACTTCGCCAAGCAGCTCACCAACGGTACGGTGCCCATGGGCGCCGTGGTGGTGAAGGACGAGATCTATCAGGCGTTCATGGACCAGGGTGGTCCCGAGTACATGGTGGAGTTCCCGCACGGCTACACCTACTCGGGTCATCCCCTGGCGTGCGCCGCCGGACTGGCGACCCTGGACCTGTTCGAGGCCGAGGAGCTGGACCGCCAGGTCGCGGAGAAGGCCGGCTTCTTCGAGGACTGCATCCATGGCCTCGCCAACCATCCCCACGTGCTGGACGTTCGCAACCTGGGGCTCGCCGGCGCCCTGACCCTGGAGAGTTATCCCGGTGAGCCCGCGCGGCGGCCTTACGAGGTGGCCATGCGCTGCTGGCAGCGCGGACTGTACGTCCGCTACGGCGGCGACACGCTGCAGTTCGGGCCGCCCTTCGTCATGGAGAAGGCGGACATCGCCCGCATGTTCGACATCGTCGGCGACGCGCTGACGGGCTGAGTGAGTGGGACGGATTCCGCGTGAAGCGGATATCCGTGGGATGAATTACCACACCACGCCGGCGCTTCAGGAGAGTTTGGGACCGTTTGCCACCCGGGGACGCCTATCCTTGGACGTAGCGATTCTCGGGAATCTTCATGGAGCTGGTGGTTCATCCTTTCTTCGACCGGGCCACGTCGTCGTACAGCTACGTGCTGGCGAACACGGGCACGGGTTGCTGCGCCATCGTCGACCCGGTCCTGGACTACGATCCCGATACCGCCGAAGTCGGCACCGCCGGTGCCGACCGGATCGCCGACGTGGTGAGCGCCAACGGCTACCGGGTGGAATGGATTCTCGAGACCCACGTTCACGCCGACCACCTGACCGCTGCCCGGTACCTGAAGCAACGCTTCGTCTGCGCCCAGATCGCCATCGGCGAGCGGGTCCGGGACGTGCAGCGGCACTTCGCCGACGCCTGGGGGCTCGACATCGCCACCGACGGGCGCCAGTTCGACCGGTTGCTCGGGGACGGCGAGCGGCTCTGCCTGGGGCACACCTGCGGGCGGGTGCTGCACACGCCGGGGCACACGCCCGCCTGCGTCAGTTACCACTTCGACCGCTTCCTGTTCGTGGGCGACACTCTGTTCATGCCCGACTACGGCAGCGCCCGTTGCGACTTCCCCGGCGGTGATGCCCGGGCGCTGTATCGCTCGGTGCAGAAGATCTACGGGCTGCCGGACTGTACCCGCACCCTGGTGGGTCACGATTACGCGCCCGGCGGGCGCCGGCACCGGTTCTCCGCCACCATCGCCGAGCAGAAGCGGGAGAACCGGATGGTCCGCGCCGACGTCACCGAGCCGGAGTTCGTCGGCCAGCGTCAGTGCCGGGACCGGGAGCTGACGCCGCCGCGCCTGCTCGTGCCGTCGGTGCGGGCCAACATCGTCGGCGGCGTGCTGCCGGGCTGGCGCCTGGAACCCCACCTGGCCGCGCGCTCCCAGGCGGCCGCCCTTTGACGGCGCGTGTCCGGTAGCGCGCCGCCGCTGCCCGTGGCGGGCGGCCGCGAGGTGGGCGCGCTGCTGCTCGGCATCGGCGCGGCGCCGCTCCTCGTGTGGCTCGGCAATCCGGCGGTGGCGCTTCTCGCCGGCGCCGCCATCGTCCTGACGTTCGACCGCCAGCCGTTGCCGGGGGGCAGTGCGCTCGGCGCTCTGTGCCTGCAGGCCGCCATCGTGCTGCTCGGGCTCGAGCTCGACCTGACCACCCTGTGGACCCTCAGCGTTCGCTATCTGGGTGGCATCGCCGTGTACGTGGTGGCGACCTTGGCGTTGGGTTTCGGTCTCGGCCGGCTGTTGCGGGTGGAGGCGCCGGCGAGCGCCCTCGTCAGCTCCGGTACGGCCATCTGCGGAGGTACGGCCATCGCCACGCTGAGCGCCATCGTGCGGGCCCAGCCGCATCAGACCGGCGTTGCGTTGGCCATCGTGTTTCTTCTGAACGCGCTGGCGCTGGTGGGGTTTCCCGCCATAGGCCACTGGCTCGAGCTCTCGCAGCACGACTTCGGCGTGTGGGTTGCTCTGGCTGTTCACGACACCAGCTCGGTGGTGGCCACGGCGAAGATCTACGGGGCCGAGGCCGCCCAGGTCGCGACGACTCTGAAGCTCGGGCGGACGCTGTGGCTCGTTCCCCTGGCTCTGGCGGTGAGCCTCAGCGCACGTCCACCGGGTCGGCGTCCCGCCGCCCCCGGCGCGTCGTCGCCTCCGTCGTCACCGGGGGTGAGGATCCCTCGCTTCATCGTGTTGTTCGTGGCTGCTGCCGCCGCCGGTACCTGGCTGCAGATCCCGTCGACCGTTGCGAGTCTGGCGGCCTGGAGCAGCGACGCACTGCTGGTGACGGCCCTGTTCCTGGTGGGCACCGAGCTCACCCGCGGCACCGTGCGGAGAATTCGCGGGCGGATGCTCTGGCAGGCCCTGGCGCTGTGGCTCGTCGCGGCGCCCGCGACCCTCGCTGCGGTGCTCTGGCTGCGCTGAAGCCGCGGCTCCGGGCGGCTCCAGGCGACTCGAGGCGTACCCCCAAAAACCGCAACGATTCGCCTTGACACCCCGATACTGCGAGCCTAAAAAGCGGCCTACATCCATCGGTCTTCGCTGAGGTTTGCAGCACCAGTCATGAGCGGTCGCGACCAGAAGGAAAAGCCCGAGCCGGAAGGCGAGGAAGAGATCGAGTCGACGGAGGAGGAAACCGAGGAGCTCGAGGAAGAGTACGCTGACGAGCTCGATGAGGAGTCCATCGGCGACTTCGAAGAAACCGACGAAGACCTGAAGGTGGTGGACGAGGCTCTGAGCCACAAGGACTCCAATGCGCGGGCCCTGGCCATCCGCCGGGCCATCGAGGAGCGCATGGAAGCCAAACGCCTGAGCAAGGATCTGGATTACCTGGATCTGGATCTGGATTCCGAAGATTAACTCCCCGGATGCGCCTGCCGTGCCGGTCCGGGACCTGGTGCTCCTGGGCGGCGGGCACGCGCACGTGCAGGTGCTGCGCTCTCTCGGCATGAGGCCGTTGCGCGGCGTCCGTGTCACCGTCATCAGCCGCGAAGTCTTCACCCCGTACTCCGGAATGCTGCCCGGCCACGTGGCCGGGCTCTATCCCTGGCGCGACATTCACGTGGATCTCGGTCCGCTCGCCCGCTTCGCCGGAGCCAGGCTCATAGCCGGCGAGGCGGTTGGGGTGGATCCCGGCGCCCGGCGGGTGGAGGTCGCGGGCCACCCCCCGGTGCGTTACGACGTGCTTTCCATCAACAGCGGCGCCGCGCCGTCCCGGGTCGGCGGCACGGGGTGGCCGGTGAAACCCATCGGCCGCTTTTTGCCTCGCTGGCAGCAGGTTCAGGAAGCGGCTGCGACGGGTCAAAACGTGGTCCTCGTCGGCGGTGGCGCCGGCGGGGTTGAGTTGGCCCTGGCCATGCGCCGACGGCTGGCGGACGGTGTCCGGGTGACGTTGCTCACCGATGCGCTGCTGCCGGGTCAGAATCCGCGCGCGCTGCGTCATCTGCGTCAGGCCTTGCTCGACGCCCGGGTCCGCGTCGAGGAAGGTTTCAGGGTCCGGGCAGTGGAAGGGGACGGGCCGCACCGGGTGCTGGCGGACGACGGCCGGCAGGTGGAGGCGGACCATCTGTTCTGGGTCACCGGCGTCGGCGCTCCGCCCTGGGTGTCGGCGTCCGGGCTCGCCACCGACCCCGAGGGTTTCCTCGCGGTGGATGCCTGCCTGCGCTCCGTATCCCATTCCGACGTCTTCGCGGCCGGAGACGTAGCCGCCCTGGCGGGACAGCCGCGACCGAAAGCCGGGGTGTTCGCGGTGCGCGAGGGACCGGTGCTCGCGGAGAACCTGCGGCGGGCCGTGCTCGGCCGGCGCCTGATCCGGTTCCGGGCGCAGCGCCGTTTCCTCACCATCATCGGCACGGGAGACGGCCGGGCCGTGGCCTCCCGGGGACGCTGGGCGGTGGAGGGCCGCTGGGTCTGGCGCTGGAAGGACTGGATCGACCGGCGCTTCATGAACCGATTCAACGAGCTGCCCGAGATGCCGGAGCCCGTTCCCTCGGTACCGCGAGCCCTGCGCGGGGACACCCCGCAAGGCATGCGCTGCGGCGGATGCGGGGCCAAGCTCGGCGCGGACCCGCTGCGGCGGGTGCTGGCGCGGCTGCCCGACCAGCAGGCCCTGGAGCGGCGCCACGGTGTGACGCTGGGGATCGGTGACGACGCCGCAGTGCTTCACGTGGAACGGCAGGCGTTGCTGCTGACGGTGGATGGTTTTCGCAGCCTGGTGGACGATGCGTACCTGTTCGGCCGCATCACCGCGCACCACAGCCTCAACGACGTCATCGCCATGGGCGGTCGCGGCATCGCTGCTCTGGCGCTGGCCACGGTGCCGCTGATGACCGAGGCCATGATGGAGGAGGAGCTCTACCAGTTGCTCACCGGCGCGGTGGAGGTGCTGAACGATCACGAGGTGCCGCTGGTGGGCGGCCATTCCGCGGAAGGAGCGGAGCTCTCTCTGGCGCTCTCCATCACCGGGGTGGAGCAGGGCGAGCCCTTGAGCAAGGCGGGACTTCGGCCGGGCGACGCCCTGGTGCTCACCAAGGCGTTGGGCACGGGCGCGGTGCTGGCGGGGCGGATGCGCGGACGAGCCGGATCGGACTGGGTGGCCGCAGCCATCGATTCCATGGACCACTCCAACGCGCCGGCCCTCGACGTGCTGCGCCGCCACGATCTCCATGCCCTCACCGACGTAACCGGCTTCGGGCTGCTCGGACATCTGGGCGAGATGCTGCGAAGGTCCCAGGTGGCGGCAACCATCGAGCTTTCGCAGGTGCCGCTGCTGCCGGGGGCCGCCGAGCTCGTGACCGAGGGGATCGTCAGCTCGCTGCAGGAGAACAACGAGCTGGCGCTGCGGGACTTCGAGGTGCGCGGGGCCGCGTTCACGGATCCGCGGCTGCGATTGCTCACCGATCCGCAGACCTCCGGCGGACTGCTGGCTGCCGTGCCCGGCTCCGAAGCGGACGCCTGCGTCGCGGCTCTGCGCGAAGCCGGTTACCCGAACGCGGCCCGCATCGGCACCGTGGGAGAGGGACCGTGGCAGGTGCTGGGGCGGTAAGAGTCCTGGTGGTGACGGATCCCCTGTGCTCCTGGTGCTGGGGCATGTCCCCGGCGGTGGAGGAGGCGGCCGTCCGGCTGGCTGGGGAGGTGGAGATGGGCATCCTGCTCGGCGGGGTCAACACCGAAAGCACCGTGCCCGTGGGCGACTACGGGCGTCGGCTGCTCGTGCGCATCTGGCGGGAGGTGCAGGCCACCACGGGTCAGTCCTTCTGTTTCCGGATACCCGAAGGCTTCGTCTACAACAGCACGGCGCCGTGTCTGGCCGTCGCCGCAGTGCGGCGTGCCACCGGCAAGCCTCCGTTCGGCTACCTGCACCGGCTGCAGCAGTTGTTCTTTCAGGAAGGCCGCGACGTGAACGACCCGGCGCTGCTGCGCAGGACGGCACACGAGCTCGGCATCGACGGCGAGGTGGTCGCTGCGGGACTCGAGGATCCCACGTTGCTGGCTGAATTGCGCGACGAGGTTGCCGGGGCGCGCAGCCATGGCACCAGCGCGCTTCCGAACGTGCTGCTCGAGCGTGGCGGCGAGCGCCGCCTGCTGCTCGGCGGTTACGCCGACGCTGCCACCCTGGAGTCCAGCGTGCGGGCCGTTCTCCGCGGACCGCGTCCTCGCGGACCGCGGCATCAGGTGCCGAAGTAGCGCGCGATCACCGGGCGGAAGCGGTCCATGTCCACCAGGAACGAATCGTGACCCTGGATGGACGGCAGGCGATGGAAGGTGACGTCGGCGATCTGTTCGTGGAGCCCCGTGGCCAGCTCCTCCTGCTGCTCGACGGGAAACAGGAAATCCGACTCCACGCCGATGACCATGGCCCGGTCGAGCTGCATGCGCGCGAAGGCTTCCTCCAGCGAGCCGCCGTGATCGGCCAGGTCGAACAGGTCCATGGCGCGGGACAGGTACAGATAGCAGTTGGCGTCGAAGGCGCCCACGAACTTGCGGGCATGGGCTTCCAGGTAGGACTCCACCTCGAAGTCCACGCCGAAGGTGTCACCGTTGGCGCCGCGGTCGATGACTCGCTCCCGGCCGAACCGCTCCGCCCACTCGTCTGCCGAACGGTAGGAGATCATGCCCAGCTTGCGGGCGAGTCGCATGCCGGTGACGGGGCCCGGCTCGTCGTAGTTGCCGTCGTTCCAGGCGGGGTCCCGGCGGATGATCTCCCGCTGCAGCGAGCGGATGGCGATGGAGAAGGGCAGGCTCCGGGCAGCGGACGATATGGTCACCAGAGATCGGGTGCGGCTCGGGAGCAGCAGCGCGAAGGCGAGCGCCGTCATGCCGCCCATGGAGGCGCCCAGCACCGTGTGCAGCCGCTCCACGCCCAGATGATCGAGCACCTCGGCGGCGCTGCTGGCGATGTCCTCCACGTGGAGAACGGGAAACGCCAGGCGGTACGGGCGTCCGGTGTCCGGGTCCACCGACGCCGGGCCGGTGGAACCGAAGCAGCTTCCGAGCGAGTTCACGCAGATCACGAAGTAGCGGTTGGTGTCGATGGGCTTGCCGGGTCCCACCATGTCCTCCCACCAGCCGGTCCGGCGGTCCAGCGGCGACGACGCCACGTGAGCCGACGGCGAGAGCCCCGTGAAGACGAGGATCGCGTTGTCCCGGCTCGCGGACAGTGTGCCCCAAGTCTCGTAGGCGAGCGTGGGCCGGGAGATCTCACCTTCCATCATGCGGAACCGGCCTTCCAGGGTGATGAACTGCGTTGCGGACATTCGGCGGTGCGGGTCGGCGTCTCGAAAGGTGGGGGCGGAGTCTAACTGGCGGAAGAGGCAGGAGTCGAACCCACCAGGCGCGATGTCGCGCCTCGACGGCTTTGAAGGCCGCGCGCCCCACCGGGGACGATGCTCTTCCGCGAGCAGTCTATCTCACCCCGGAACCAGCCGCGACACGTCGCCCACCACCGTGCGGGTGTCGCCGCTGCGCCGGGTGAAGCCCCGGTCGTCGAAGTACTCGAGCACGTCGATGACGATGTTGCGGCCGATGGCCGTGGCGTCCCGGTAGTCACGGGCGGTGAAGGGCCGTTGGCGCGACAGCTCCTCGGCTTTCTCCGCGAGCTGGCTCACCTGCCGGGGCAGAAACAGCCGCTTCTCGCTGATCAGCACCACCATGCCCTTGCCCGCCAGGGCCTTCACGGCCTGCTGCAGCCGCGGCAATGGAATGCGCAGGGTACGCGCGAGGTCGCCGAGACTGGGCGGCTGGGGCTGATCCAGCAGCGGGACGAGCCGGTCCAGCAGATCGCGTTCCGCCGGCGAGAGCGCTGCCTGGTGGCTGGTGGGTTGATAACGGCCCGACCGCTGCACCAGTTCCCCGGCCGACGTCAGCTCGCGGAGCAGAGAGGCGCGAAACCCTGCCGGCACCGGCGTCTGAAAGTCGTTCTCCCGCAGCCCGGCGAGGGTCGGGTCGGCCCGGTGGCGGTGCCGGCATTCGTCGAGGAGGGCCGCGGACCAGCGTCGCCATTCCTCGTCCGCCACGAGCCGGTCGCCGTGGCGGGTGGCGGCGGTGCTCGCCACCAGCGCCTCGATCTCCTCCGGCGGCAGGTCCCAGAGTCCCCGGAACGCTTCCAACTCCACGGGGCCGAGCGCGAGCAGCGCAGCCAGCGATGCATCGGGGCTCGTCGCCGCGCAGGCGCGAATGCGCTTCAGCCGCTCGGGCGCGCGCCGGCGGTTTCGCGGCGGGTGGTTGTCCAGCACGGCTCCGCCGCCCAGGGTGCGTTCCAGGCCGTGGTCGCGCACGATCAGGCGGTCGCCCCGCTTGGCGAGCAGCGGCGTGTCGAGGGCGAGTTCGGCGAGCGCGCGCTGGCCGGGGGCCAGCCGGCCGCCTTCCAGCAGCGCCAGGTGGGCGGTGGTATGGCTCGTGGCGTGATAGACGTGCACCGGCGTCCAGTGGCGAAGGGCTGCGGGCACGTCGTCCAGCAGCCGCAGATCCACCACGACGCTGCGATGGCCGGGCTCCGGCCGGCTGCACAGCCAGTGGCCCCGCGCCGGCGGATGGCCGTCGATGCCCGCCAGATTCACGGCGGCCCGATCGCCGGCGCGGGCCCGCTCGGCGGGCCGGTTCTGCACGTGGAGCCCTCGCACCCGGGCGGCGCGGCCGCTGGGAAACAGATGCACCTCGTCCTCGATCCCGACCTCGCCGCTGTGCACTGTGCCCGTCACCACCAGCCCCGTGCCCTTGAGGTGAAAGGCCCGGTCCACCGCCATGCGAAACGACCGTCTCGTGGGGGGCGTCGGCGGCTCCGCCGCCCGCTCGAGCAGCAGGGCCTCGAGCCGGTCGATCCCGGCACCGGTCACGGCGGCGGTTTCCACCACCGGAGCCCCGTCCAGGAAGGTGCCGGACACCAGTGCTGCAACTTCCCGGTGCGCGGCAGCGAGCCGGTCCGGCGACACCCGGTCGCATTTCGTCAGCGCCACGGTTCCCTGCTCGATGCCGATGAGCTCGAGGATCTGCAGATGCTCGCGGCTCTGCGGCATGGGTCCGTCGTCGGCTGCCACCACCAGCAGGGCATGCTGCAGGGCGGCCACGCCGGCCACCATGTTGTGAATGAAGCGGTGGTGCCCGGGCACGTCCACGAACCCGAGGGTTCTCGGCCCCGCGGTGAGGTAGGCGAACCCCAGGTCGATGGTGAGTCCTCGAGCCTTCTCCTCGGCGAGCCGGTCGGTATCCTTGCCGGTGAGCAGCCGCACCAGGGTGGACTTGCCATGATCCACGTGGCCCGCCAGGGTGACGATCACGGCTGCATCGTCAGCCGGTCGAGCTGCGCCTCCAGGTCTTCGAGAGGGTCGGCGCCGCGCATGTCGAGCCACAGCGCGCCCTGGTGTATCCGGCCGATCACCGGCACCGGCAGCCGCCGCAAGCGCTCGTGCAGGCCGCGGATCGCGTGCTCCCCGGCATGACCCACGTGGACGGCGACGCTGGGCACCGTGCGGTCGGGCAGCGCACCGCTGCCGATCTGACAGCGTGATGGCCGGCTGGTGATCCCGAAGGCGGGGGCGGCGCGCCGGAGCACGGCGGCGACCCGTTCGGCACGAGCGGTCAGCGCGGGCTCGGGGATCGTCAGGGTGCGCAGCAGCGGCAGCCGCTCGGCCAGGGAATCCGGATCCTCGTAGAGGGCCAGGGTTCTGTCCAGGAACGCCAGGGTCACCTTGTCGGGGCGCAGCGCGCGCTTCATCGGGTTGCGCTTGCAGGCGTCCACCAGATCACGCCGGCCGACGATCAACCCGGCCTGAACTCCGCCCAGCAGCTTGTCGCCGCTGAAGGTCACCAGGTCCGCTCCCTGGCTTAGCATCTGCTGCGGGGTGGGCTCCGGCGGTAGTCCCCAGCGGGTCAGATCCACCAGGGTGCCGCTGCCGAGATCGACGCACAGGGGAACGCGCTGCTCGGCGGCCACCGCCGCGAGCTCCGGGATGCCGGGCGCTTCGGTGAAGCCGCTGATGTGGAAGTTGCTGGGGTGCACCTTCAACAACAGCCCGTGGCCGCTCACGCCGCGGTAGTCGTCGGCGCGGGTGCGGTTGGTGGTGCCGACCTCGAGCAGCCGGCAGCCCGAGCGTTCCATGATCTCCGGCAGGCGGAAGCTGCCGCCGATCTCGATCAGCTCGCCGCGCGAGACGGGAACCGGCCGGTCCCGGGCGAGGGTGTTCAACACCAGCATGAGCGCGGCGGCGTTGTTGTTCACCACGGTGGCGGCCTCGGCGCCGGTGAGCAGGCTCAGGCGACGCTCCACCGGCCGGTCGCGATCTCCGCGGCTGCCGGTGGTGAGGTCGTATTCCAGGTTCATCGGCCGGGTGACCAGCTCGGCAACCGAATCGAACAGCTCCCGGCTGAGCAGGGCGCGTCCCAGATTGGTATGGATGATGGTGCCGGTGAGGTTGAAGACGGGCCGGTAGCCGTGGGGCTCGAGGAGCCGGGCTGCCTCCGTGGCCCACGCCGCCGCATCCGCCGCCCACGCCGGCACGATCCGGCGGCTGCGCCAGCCCTCCTGCAGAGTTCGCAGCACCTGCTTCACCGACTCCGGACCGTAAGCCGCCACCACCGCCGCCATGGCGGGCGCCTTGAGCAACGCGTCGATGCTGGGCAGGGCCCGTAGATCTTGCATGGGGCAACGGTACATGAGGGGATGGGAGGGCGCTATCCGCTATCCGCTG
>JAWLCV010000036.1:0-42141 GCA_041686955.1 Pseudomonadales bacterium | reverse complement strand
CCGGCCGCCGTTGACAGGACGCCGACGCCCGCGGCCCGCAAGCGGATTCACCGGAGGCGGTCGCGCTCGAAAACGCCCATGTCCCGCCCGGAACGACGCGGATGTCCCGGTGCAGCCCCGGTGCCGCGGCCTCAGTGCCGCCAGCGCCGGTTCATCGCCGACATGATGGCGTTGAACGACGCCGTGATCGTGTTCCGCGACATGCCGATGCCGTAGCAGCGGCCGCTCTCGCCCTCGTCGATCGCCACCATGCAGATCGCCTGAGCGTCCTTGCCGGCGCCCATGGATTGCTCGTGGTAGTCGATGATGTTGAGCGGCTCGTTCAGGGTTGCCACCAGGCCGTTCACGAAGGCCTCGATGGGACCGGAGCCCTCGCCGTCGATGGTCACCGACTGCTCGGAGACCTCCACCCGCGCCACGCAGCGCTGATCCGCCTCGTGGCCCGTGAGCAGGTCGAAGTTCAGCAGCTTGTACGGCCCCTGGTCCGCCACGTACTCGTGGAACAGGGCATCGAGGATCTCGGCGTTCTTCACCTCGCGGTTCAACGTTTCCGTCAGCCGCTGCACGACCCTGCTGAACTCCACCAGCATGTCCCGGGGCAGCGAGATGCCGTACACCTCCTCGAGAATGAAGCCGACACCGCCCTTGCCGGACTGGCTGTTGACGCGCACGGTCTCCTTGTAGGAGGAGCCCACGTCCGCCGGGTCGATGGGAAGGTAAGGCACTTCCCAGCGGTTCCGGTCCACCTTGGCCATGCCCTTCTTGATGGCGTCCTGGTGAGAGCCCGAAAAAGCGGTGAACACCAGTTCCCCCGCGTAAGGATGGCGGGGGTGCACCGGCAGCTTGGTCACCTCTTCCGCCACGCGGCGGATGCGGGGCATGTCGCTGAAGTCGAGCTCCGGGTCGATTCCCTGGCTGAACAGGTTCATGGCCATGGTGATCACGTCGCAGTTGCCCGTGCGTTCGCCGTTGCCGAACAAGGTGCCCTCCACCCGCTCGGCCCCCGCCATGAGGGCCAGTTCGGTGGCCGCCACCCCGGTGCCACGGTCGTTGTGGGTGTGCAGGCTGATGACGGCGCTGTCGCGGCGCGGGAAGTTGCGGCAGAACCACTCCACCTGGTCCGCATAGACGTTGGGTGTGGCCATCTCCACCGTGGAGGGAAGGTTGACGATCATCGGCCGCTCCGGCGTCGCTCCCCACTCGTCGGCCACCGCGGTGCAGATCTCCACGGCGAAGTCGAGCTCGGTTCCGGTGAAGCTCTCCGGAGAGTACTCGAAGGTGATGTCGGCATCGAGCGCGGCCAGGCCTTCCTTCACCATCCGGGTGCCGCGCACCGCCAGATCGACGATGCCCGCGCGATCCATGTTGAACACCACCCGGCGCTGCAGCTCCGAGGTGGAGTTGTAGAGGTGGAAGATAACCTTGGGCGCCCCGCGCAGGGCTTCCACGGTGCGCTCGATCAGCTCCGGCCGGGCCTGACAGAGCACCTGTACCGCAACGCCCTCGGGAATGCGCTCCTCGTCGATGATTCGGCGGATGAAGTCGAAGTCCGGCTGGGATGCTGCCGGGAACCCCACCTCGATCTCCGAGAAGCCGATCTCGAGCAGCAGGTTCCACAGCGTCAGCTTCTCTTCAACGCTCATGGGGTCGATCAGCGCCTGGTTGCCGTCGCGCAGATCGACGCTGCACCAGCGCGGCGCGCGCTCGATGACCTTGCTCGGCCATTGCCGGTCGGTGAGCGCAATGGGCTCGAACCGCCGGTACTTGTGGAATGGCATCTTGTTGGCCCCGCGACCGGCTGGGGCCTGTCGGGGTGCTGTCTGCTCGCTCATGACGATCCTCGCGTCAGCGCTCCTCGAGACCGACTCGGTCCGAGGGGGTGTTACTCAATGGGTGACAGGGTGGGCAGTGCGCCCTGGAGATGGATATACGCCGGCTACGCCGGCAGTCGCAGCGACAGCAGCAGAAGGTCCAGTTGTGCGGACGAGAAAGTCACGCGGATCGGCCAACGGCATTAAATCGAATGTAGGACTATAGCCGGCGCCCGCGGCAATGCCAAGCCCCCCACGTCACAGCTCCGGCCGCACGGCGGCGGCCACGGCACGGGCGCGGGCGCGCGCGTGCTCCACATCGTCTCCCAGAGCCAGGGCGACACCCATGCGCCGCTCGCCACGCACCTCCGGCTTGCCGAACAGGCGAAGCTGGGTGTCCGGCTCCCGGAGCGCTTCCTCCAGGCCCGCGAATCGCACCGAGTCGGATTCCCCTTCCACCAGGATCACCGCGGAAGCCGCCGGCCCGCGGCAACGGATGGCCGGCACCGGCAGTCCGAGAATGGCCCGGGCGTGCAGCGCGAACTCCGAGAGGTCCTGACTGATCAGGGTCACCATCCCGGTGTCGTGGGGACGCGGGCTGACCTCGCTGAAATAGACCTCGTCGCCCCGAATGAAGAACTCCACGCCGAAGAGCCCCCGCCCGCCGAGGGCGGCCGTCACCTGCTCCGCCACCCGCTGGCACTCCGCCAGCACGTCCGCCGCCATGGGATGGGGCTGCCAGGACTCACGATAGTCGCCCCGTTCCTGCCGGTGACCCACGGGCTCGCAGAATGCGGTGCCGCCCGCGTGACGCACGGTGAGCAGGGTGATCTCGTAATCGAAGGGCACCAGCCCTTCCACGATGACCTTGCCGATCCCGCCGGCGGCGGCCCGGCCGCCCTGCTGGGCGTACTGCCAGGCCAACTCGGCCGCTTCCCGGGTACGGACCGTGGACTGGCCCTTGCCGGAGGAGCTCATGACGGGTTTGACCACGCAGGGCAGTCCCACTTGGTCCAGGGCCCGGCGATACTCGTCGAGCGAGGAGGCGAAGCGGTACGGCGAGGTGCGCACACCCAGCTCCTCGGCGGCCAGCCGCCGGATTCCTTCCCGGTCCATGGTCAGCCGGGTAGCCCGGGCCGTGGGGATGATGGTGAAACCCTCCGCCGCCAGCTCCACCAGGGTGGGTGTGGCGATGGCCTCGATCTCCGGCACCACCAGCTCGGGCCGCTCCTCCTCGATCACCCGGCGCAGCGCCGCGCCGTCGAGCATGTCGATGACGTGACTGCGGTGGGCCACCTGCATGGCCGGCGCGTTGGCGTATCGGTCCACGGCGACCACCTCCACGCCCAGGCGCTGCAGCTCGATGGCCACCTCCTTGCCGAGCTCACCGCTGCCGAGCAGCATGACCCGCGTAGCGGTGGGCGTGAGGGGGGTACCGATGACGACGGGGTCCGGCGCGCTGTCTGCGCCCGCCGTCATGGCGCGGGGTCCGCGCCGGCTTGAGGCGCCAGGGCATCGCGGAAGCGCCGCGCGTTCTCCACGTAGTGCAGGGCCGACAGCCGGAGCCCGGCCACGTCCTCCTCGCTGAGCTGACGCACCACTTTGCCCGGCGCACCGAGCACCATGGAGTTGTCGGGAATTTCCTTGCCTTCCGTGACCAGGGCCTTCGCGCCGATGATGCAGTTGCGTCCGATCTTGGCGCCGTTGAGCACTACCGCGCCGATGCCGATGAGGCTGTTGTCGCCGATCTCGCAGCCGTGGAGCATGGCCATGTGGCCCACGGTGACGTTGTCCCCGATCACCAGCGGCGAACCCGGGTCGGTGTGCAGAACCGAGCCGTCCTGAATGTTGGAGTTCTCCCCCACGGTGATCAGCTCGTTGTCGCCCCGCAGCACCGCGTTGAACCAGACGCTTGCGTTGCGCTTCAGCAGAACGGAGCCCACCACCGTGGCATTGTCGGCAACCCAGTAGTCGCCGGCGGCTCGGACTCGTCGATTCTCCAGCTCGAACAACACGTTCGTTCCCCTACATTTTCCTTACAGCGCTCTCGTGGTCACCGCACGAAACACCGGGGCATAGTAACCGTGGGGATGGCTTTAGCAAACTGTAGGGCACTACAGCGCGGACAGCCGAGCAGAAACAACAACAGCGAAGGGTCAAAAATGAAAAGCCGACTGCCAGCGTTCGACGTGCTGGTGGACATGGCCCGCAACGACCCGCAAGGACTCGAGACGTTGCGACGTTCCCTGACGGACGCCGTGATCGCCGCCGCAAGCAACGAGACGACCCGCCGCCGCCTTCGCGGCCTGCAGTTCCGGGTCGACATGGAGCGCCGCCGTGCGACTACCCCGCTCGCGGCCGCCATTCGCATATCGGAGATGATGTGCCGCTCGCTGGCCGATCTGCACCGCTCGATGGTGGAGCCCGTGCTGGGAGACGGCGATGGAGAGGAGCATTGCGCCCCGGCGGCGGTGGTGCCGCTGCGGCGGCCGAGCCCCGGCTGAAAAGCGGAGGCTGCGGGCAGGGCTCGGGCCGGCACGGTATACTGCCGGCGATGAAGTACTGCAGCACCTGCGGCGAGTCGGTGGTGTATCGCGTTCCCCCCGGTGATTCCCGGGAACGGTACATCTGCGAGCACTGCGAGACGGTCCATTATCAGAACCCGCGCGTGATCACCGGATGCCTGGCCACCTGGGAAGACCGGGTGCTGCTGTGCAAGCGCGCCATCGCGCCACGCAAGGGTTACTGGACCCTGCCCGCGGGTTTTCTGGAGAACGGCGAAACCGCCGAGGGCGGCGCCCTGCGGGAGACCTGGGAAGAGGCCCGGGCGACGGTGGTGCTGGAAGACCTCTACACCCTGTTCAGCCTGCCCCACATTTCCCAGATCTACCTGTTCTACCGGGGCCGCCTCGAAAGCCCCAGCTTCGCCGCCGGCGACGAGAGCGAGGCGGTGGAGCTGTTCCGGGAGCAGGAGATTCCCTGGGACCACCTGGCCTTTCCGGTGGTGCGGGAGACCCTCCAGCATTACTTCGAGGACCGCCGACGCGAGGAGTACCGCATCCGCGCCCGCAGTCTGGTAGTGGATGCCGCGCGCCGCGGCTGACCGGGCGCTAGGCGCCGGCAAGGGCCCAACACACCGCCACCAGCCCCAGGGCGATCCCGCCGCACATCGCCTGACCCGCGCGGCCCAGCCGCCGCGCGTCCACGGCGGCGATGGCGAGCCCCAGTATCAGGCCGGCGGCGAAGCCGGTGACGTGGGCGACCACATCGGTGTTGCCGCCGCCGAACCCGGTGTAGACCAGTAGGGCGATGCCGCCGAACACCGGCGCGAAGCGCCGCCGCCAGTCCCAGCCCCGCATGTAACCCCGGCGCCAGACGAATGCACCCACCAGTGCCAGGGCGGAGAAGGTGGCCGTGGATGCGCCCACGGAGCGGAACACCTCGCCCTGCACCAGGGCGTTGGCCGCGTTGCCCAGAGCCCCGCCCGCCAGCACCAGCAGCCAGCCGAGCCCGGAGCCCAGGTAGCGGCCCACGAACAGGCCGAACACCGAGCCGAACAGAGAGTTGCCGACCAGGTGGGCCAGGTCGCCGTGCAGGGTGAGCGCCGTCACCGTACGCCACCACTCTCCGCCCCGCACCAGACCCGCGTCCATGACGCCGGCTTCGCGCCAGTCCCAGCCGAACACGGCCGCCCCTTCCAGGCTCGGCAACGCCCAGATCACCAGCAGGTAACCCAGCACCCCGAGCCAGCCGCTGTCGACGGTCTCCGCCCGGGGCTGCTGCGCGCTGGAGGGCTGGTTCTCGCGTTCGTACCGGGACAGCTCGTCACCGGCCCGGGCGGCATCCTCCACGGGTACCCAGAGGCCCCAGTCGTGGCCGTCGAACTCGATCCGGTGGTCGATGGAGAGCGCGGTCAGCACCAGCCCGAGCTCAGCGAGCGCGCCCCGGGCCCGGGCCCGCCGGATGCAGATGGCTTGACGATGCAGCGTCGGATTCTCAGTCGTACAGGTCGACCTTGTCGTAGATGGCGGTGACGTTCTTGAAATTCACCACCACCGTGTGGGAAACCCGGTCCTGCTGATCGTGCAGGTGGTACTTGTAACGCTTCTGCTCCTCGCCCCTCAGAAAGCCGTCGTACTCCCGGACCAGCTCGCGAACGTCGCTCACCATCTCCTTGCTCCAGGTGGCCCGGTACGGTCCCAGCACGGCGCCCCCGCGCAGGCAGATGGTGATGGTGTGGTTGGTGAGTCCCTTGTCTTCGTTGGCCATGCGTACGACTCCGACGATTGCTGACGCCGAGCATACCGCGATCCGCCGAGCCGATGCATGGCTCGACTCATGCACGGAACGTTCACCCACGGTTCAGACCACAGCCTTACCATCCCCCTCATGCGCATCGCCCTGCTCGTCATCTGGACGCTCTGCTGGACCGCCCCCAGCGCGGCCGACGCGGCGCTCCGCTGCGACACCGAGCTGGTGGTTCGCGGCATGACGCCTTACGAGGTGCTGGAACGTTGCGGCGTGCCGGAGTACGAGCTCGCCTGGACCGACTACCGCTACCCCGGCTATTTCGTTCGGGTGGACGAGTGGCTCTACGATCTGGGAGACAACCGCTTCCGGCGCCTGCTGATCTTCGAGGACGGCCGGCTGATCCGCATCGAGACCCGGCGCAAGCCGGCCGGCGGCTTCGACTCGCCCACCGGCCTCGGCACGGGCACCCCCTGAACGCGCCTCAGCCCAGCGCCACCCGGGCGTTGCGGAACAGGCGCATCCACGGGCCGTCGTCGCCCCAGGAGGGATCCACCCACGCGTTGGTGACGGCGCGGAACACCCGTTCCGGGTGCGGCATGGTCACCAGCACCCGTCCATCCGCCGCGGTGAGCCCGGCCAGCCCGCGGGGCGCACCGTTGGGATTGGCCGGATAGCGCTCGGTCACCCGGTGGTGGTTGTCCACGTACTGCAGGCACACCTGATGCTCGGCGGTGGACCAGAACCGCTCGGCCTCGGCCTCGCTGGTGAACTCGGCGCGGCCCTCACCGTGAGCGATGGCAATGGGCAGAACGCTGCCCGCCATGCCGTCGAGCCACGGCGAATCGGCGCGCACCACCCGCACCAGGGCGGTGCGCCCCTCGAACTGCTCGGAGCGGTTGCGCACGAAGCGAGGCCAGAGGCCGGCGTCCGGGATCAAGGACTTCAGCGCCGACAGCATCTGGCAGCCGTTGCACACCCCGAGCGCCAGGCGATCCGCTTCGAGGAAACGCTGGAACTGCTCCCGCACCCCCTCGTGATAGACGATGCTCTTGGCCCAGCCTCCGCCGCCGCCGAGCACGTCGCCGTAGGAAAAGCCGCCGCAGGCCGCCAGCGCGGGGAAGTCCAGCAGGCTGACGGCCCCGCCGAGAAGATCGCTCATGTGCACGTCCACGGGCTCGAAGCCCGCCCGCTCGAACGCCGCCGCCATCTCCACCTGCCCGTTCACGCCCTGCTCGCGCAGCACGGCGATGCGCGGCCGCGGCCGGCCGACGAAGGGAGCGGTGACGTCCTCGGCGGGATCGAAGCTGAGCCGGCAGGAGAAGCCCGGGTCGTCTTCGCCGATACCGCCATGCTCCTCGTCGGCGCACGCCGGGTCGTCCCGCAGGCGTTGCATGCGGTAGCTGGTGGTGGCCCACAGGGTCTGGATCTCGGCGCGGGTCGACCGGTACAGCACCTCCTCGCCCCGCCTCACGAGCACGGTTTCGTCCTCCCGCGGCGCACCCAGATCGACCCAGCACAGGCCGCCGAGCGACTCCGCCACCGCAGGCAGATCCGCGGCGCGCACCTGCAGCACGGCCCCGAGCTCCTCGGCGAACAGGGCCGGCAACGTCTCGCCCACCGCGGCGACGTCCAGGTCGAAGCCGCAGCGCCCGGCGAACGCCATCTCCGCCACGCAGGCGAGCAGCCCGCCGTCGGACCGGTCGTGGTAGGCGAGCAGCCGCCCTGCTCGGTTCTCGCGCTGCACCGCCTCGAAGAATCGGCGCAGGACATCCGGGTCGTCCACGTCCGGCACGGAATCGCCGAGCTGACCGTAGCACTGCGCCAGGGCGCTGCCCCCCAGGCGATTCCGGCCGCCACCCAGATCCACCAGCACGAGCCGCGTCTCGCCCCGGTCGAGGCGAAGCTGGGGCGTGAGCGTCAGCGCGGCGTCGTCCACCGGAGCGAAGGCGCTGACGATGAGGGTCAGGGGCGAAGACACTTCGCGGTCGTTCCAGCGGGTGCGCATGGACAGGCTGTCCTTACCCACCGGGATGGCGATACCCAGGGCCGGGCACAGCTCCATGCCCACGGTGCGCACCGCTTCGAACAGGGCCTCTTCGTCCTCGTTCTCGCCGACTGCCGCCATCCAGTTGGCAGAGAGCACCGTGCGCGACAGCTCGGTGACGGGTGCCGCGCAAAGATTGGTCAGCGCTTCGCCCACCGCCATCCGCGCCGACGCCCGCGGATCGACCAGCGCCAGCGGCGGCCGCTCACCCATGGCGAACGCTTCCCCGGTCTGGGTGCGATAGCCGGCGAGGGTCACCGCCACGTCCGCCACCGGGACCTGCCACGGGCCCACCATCTGTTCCCGGGCCACGAGCCCGGTGATGCTGCGGTCGCCGATGGTCACCAGGAACTGCTTGCTGGCCACTGCCGGAAACTGCAGCACCCGGGCCACCGCCTCGTCGAGCGCCACCTGATCGAGCCGCAACGGCTCCCGGCGCGGCGACGTCCGCGCGAAGCTCCGCTGCATGCGCGGCGGCTTGCCGAACAGCACCGAGAGCGGCAGATCCACCGGCTGCTCGTCGAAGCGCGAATCCGCCACCTCCAGCCGCCGCTCGGCGGTGGCCTCGCCGACAACGGCGAAGGGACACCGCTCGCGCTCGCAGATGGCCGTGAACCGGCCCAGGTGCTCGGGGGCGATGCCCAGCACGTAGCGTTCCTGGGCTTCGTTGCACCAGATCTCCAGCGGCGACATGCCCGGATCCGCCGAAGGCACCGCCCGCAGGTCGAAGCGCCCACCCATCCCGGCGTCCTTCACCAGCTCCGGCAGCGCGTTGGAAAGCCCGCCGGCGCCCACGTCGTGAATCAGCCGAATCGGATTGTCGTCGCCCAGCGCGCAGCAGGCATCGATCACTTCCTGGCAGCGCCGTTCCATCTCCGCGTTGTCACGCTGCACCGAGGCGAAATCCAGATCCGAGGCGCTCTCGCCGGAGGCCATGCTCGAGGCGGCGCCGCCGCCGAGACCGATGAGCATGGCGGGGCCGCCCAGCACCACCAGCTTGGCGCCGGGCTGGAACGGCGCCGGCTGCACGTGCTCTTCCCGCACGCTGCCCACGCCGCCGGCGATCATCACCGGCTTGTGATAGCCGCGCACCCGTCCCGGCCGGTCCGGATCGGCCAGCTCGAAGGTGCGGAAGTAGCCCGTCAGCGCCGGGCGGCCGTACTCGTTGTTGTAGGACGCAGCACCAATGGGGCCCTCGAGCATGATCTCCAGCGCCGACACGATGCGTCCCGGCTTGCCGGTGTCGAGCTCCCAGGGCTGGGGCAGGTCCGGAATGTTCAGATGGGAGGTGGTGAACCCGGTGAGGCCGGCCTTCGGCTTCGATCCCCGGCCCACGGCGCCTTCGTCGCGGATCTCTCCCCCGGATCCGGTGGCGGCGCCGGGATACGGCGCGATGGCCGTGGGATGGTTGTGGGTCTCCACCTTCATCAGAATGTGGCTGTCCGCCGGTTCGTAGCCGTAGCGCCGGGTGTGGGGGTCCAGCCCGAAGCGCTCCACCCGGTGGCCCCGGATCACCGCCGCGTTGTCCGCGTAGGCGGAGAGAATTCCCGCACCGTTGATGTGCCGGTAGCTGTTCTTGATCATCTCGAAGAGCGTGGCGCTCTGGGGCTCGCCGTCCACTTCCCAACTCGCGTTGAATATCTTGTGGCGGCAGTGCTCCGAGTTCGCCTGGGCGAACATCATCAGCTCCACGTCCGTGGGGTCGCGTTCGAGCTCGGCGTAGGCGCGCACCAGGTACTCCACCTCGTCGTCGGAGAGCGCGAGCCCCAGCTCCACGTTGGCGCGGGTCAACGCCGCCGGCCCCTCACGGGTCAGGGGCACCGTGGCGAGCGGCCGCGGCTGTGTTTCCGCGAACACCGAGTCCAGGTCGTCCTCGTCGAAGAGCGCGCGCTCCGTCATGCGGTCGTAGAGAAGCTCGAGGTTCACCCGCTCGGCAGCACTCTTCTCCATGTACCAGCGGACGCCCCGCTCCACCCGCAGCACCTTGTGCAGGTCGCAGATGCGGAAGATGTCCGTGGCCTTGCTGGACCAGGGACTGATGGTGCCCTGGCGCGGCACCACCGTGAGCACCCGGCTGCCATCGCGGCGCGGCAGGCCCGTTCTGGGCCCGTACGCGAGCAGGCTTTCGCAGCGGGACAGCTCTTCGCCGTCCAGCGGGGCGGCGACGGCGAGCAGATGGATGTGCTCCGCATACAGCGGGCCGCCGTCCAGACCGAGCTGACGACGCAGCTTGTCGAGACGGAAGTCGGACAGGGCCGGGGGACCTTTGAGCAGCAGTACTTGGGTCATTCCGTTACATCGTCGATTGTTGGAGCGGCGGCGGTGCCGCCGGATCGGCGCCGGCCGGGCGACGCACGTCGGTCCGCGAAGAAGGCCTTCAGCAGCGCGCCCGCCTCGTCGGCGAGCACTCCCGCCACCACCTCGACGCGATGGTTGAGGGCCGGGTTGTCGAGCACGGCGGCCGTGCTCCGGACGGCTCCGGCCTTGGGCTCCGGGGCACCGTACACCAGGGTGGCGATGCGGGCGTGCACCAGGGCTCCGGCGCACATGGTGCACGGCTCCACGGTGACGTAGAGCCGGGCGCCGGACAACCGGTAGTTGCCGACTCTGCGGGCCGCGGCCCGCAGCGCGAGAATCTCCGCATGCGCCGTGGGGTCGGCAGCCCCGATGGGGCGGTTATAACCTTCCCCAAGCACCTCGCCGTCCTTCACCACCACCGCCCCCACCGGCACCTCACCCTCCGCGGCCGCCTGCCCGGCCAGGGCCAGGGCCCGGCGCATCCAGATTTCGTGATCCTCGCGGGCGCCTCTCATTCCCACTCGATGGTGGCGGGCGGCTTGCTCGATACGTCGTAGACTACCCGCGATACCCCGGAGATCTCGTTGATGATGCGGTTGGAGACGCGCTCGATGAGGTCGTAGGGCAGATGCGCCCAGCGCGCGGTCATGAAGTCCACGGTCTCCACCGCACGCAGGGCGATGACGTCGGCGTAGCGCCGGGCGTCCCCTACCACGCCCACCGACTTCACCGGCAGATAAACGGCGAATGCCTGGCTGACCCGGTCGTAGTAGTCCGCGCGGCGCAGCTCCTCCAGGAAGATGGCGTCCGCCTCGCGCAGCACGTCGGCCCGTTCCTTGGTCACCTCGCCGAGCACGCGCACGCCGAGCCCCGGACCGGGGAACGGGTGCCGGTACACCAGCTCCCGGGGCAGCCCGAGATGCAGGCCGATCCGGCGCACCTCGTCCTTGAACAGCTCCCGGAGCGGTTCCACCAGCTTCAGGTGCATGCGCTCCGGCAAGCCCCCCACGTTGTGGTGGGACTTGATCACGTGAGCCTTGCCGAACTTGCTGGCCGCCGACTCGATGACGTCCGGGTAGATGGTGCCCTGGGCCAGCCAGCGCACGCCGCTGATGCGGTGAGCTTCCCGGTCGAACACCTCGATGAAGGTGTTGCCGATGATGCGGCGCTTGTCTTCCGGATCCTCGTGACCGGCCAGGCGCATCAGAAACTCGGCTTCCGCGTCCACCACCACCAGGTTCAGGTTCAGCGCATTGGATGGCCCGAACGCCGCGCTCACCTCGGCGCGCTCGTTCTTGCGCAGGAGCCCGTTGTCCACGAACACGCAGGTGAGCTGATCGCCGATGGCCCGGGACAGCAGCGCCGCCACCACGCTGGAATCCACGCCGCCGGACAACCCCAGCACCACCCGCTCGTCGCCCACCTGCTCGCGCACCGCGGCGATGGCATCGTCGACGATGTTGGCCGGCGTCCACAGGCCCTCGCAGCCGCACAGCTCGCGGGCGAAGTAGCTCAGGATGTTCTGGCCCTGCTGGGTATGGGTCACCTCCGGATGGAACTGCACGCCGTAGAGACGGCGCTCGGGATTCTCCATGGCGGCGATTGGCGCGGACGCGGAGCGGGCGGTGACGGCGAAGCCCGGCGGCGGTTGGACCACCTTGTCGCCGTGACTCATCCACACCGGCAGCTCGCCGCCGGCGCCGCCGTTCACCGCCGCCAGCAGGCGGCTTTCCGGTTCGATCTCGACCACCGCATGGCCGAACTCCCGGTGATCGGAGCCCGCCACGGCGCCGCCGAGCTGGGCCGCCATGGCCTGCATGCCGTAGCAGATGCCGAGCACCGGGACCCCCAGATCGAACACCACCGCGGGGATGCGCGGCGTGTGCTCGAGCGTCACGCTTTCCGGGCCGCCGGAGAGAATCACGCCGCGGGGCGCCAGCTCGCGCACGAACCGCTCCGGCACGTCGAAGGGATGGATCTCGCAGTACACGCCCGCCTCCCGGACGCGCCGGGCGATGAGCTGGGTGTACTGCGCGCCGAAATCGACGATCAGAATCTTCTGATCGTGGAGGTTGTCCACTGTCACGGCGCTTCAGCTCAGAGGGTAGTTGGGTGCTTCTTTGGTGATGGCCACGTCGTGGACGTGACTCTCCACCATGCTCGCGGCGCTGACCCGCACGAACTGGGGCCGGGTGCGCATGGTGGCGATGTCCGGGCTGCCGGTGTAGCCCATGGAGGCGCGCAGCCCGCCCATGAGCTGATGAACGATGGGGCTCACCGGACCCCGATACGGCACCCGCCCCTCGATGCCTTCCGGCACCAGCTTGCGGGTGTCCTGCTCCGGCTCCTGGAAGTAGCGGTCGCTGGAGCCGTGGGATTCGCCCATGGCCCCCAGCGAGCCCATTCCGCGGTACGCCTTGTAGGTGCGTCCCTGATACAGCTCCACTTCGCCGGGCGCCTCGTCGGTGCCCGCGAGCAGCCCACCCACCATGACGACGCTGGCGCCGGCGGCGATGGCCTTGGCGATGTCACCGGAGTAGCGGATGCCGCCGTCGGCGATCACCGGCACGTCGTGCCGGTCGCCGACCTCGGCAGCCTCGGAGATGGCCGTGATCTGCGGCACCCCGATGCCGGTGACGACTCGTGTCGTGCAGATGGAGCCGGGCCCGATGCCCACCTTGATGGCGTCCACGCCGGCCTCGATGAGGGCCACCGCGCCTTCCCTGGTGGCGATGTTGCCGGCGATGAGGCCGATGCCGGGATAGTTGTCCTTCACCCAGCGCACCCGCTCCAGCACCCGGGAGGAATGCCCGTGGGCGGTGTCCACCACCAGCACGTCCACGCCGGCTTCCACCAGCGCGGCGATCCGCTCCTCGGTCTCCGCACCCGTGCCCACGCCGGCCCCCACCCGCAGCGATCCGTGGGCGTCCTTGCAGGCGTTGGGAAAGGCCTTGGCCTTGTTGATGTCCTTCACTGTCACCATGCCCTTCAGCTCGAAGGCATCGTTGACCAGCAGCACCTTCTCGATGCGGTGGCGATGGAGGATGTCGGTGATCTCCTCGAAGGAGGCGTCTTCGCCGGCGGTGACCAGCTTTTCCTTCGGCGTCATGACGTCACGGATGCGGGCATCCATGCGCCGTTCGAAGCGCACGTCGCGGCTGGTGATGATCCCCACCAGCGCTTGGCCTTCCACCACCGGCACACCGGAAATCTTGTGCTCCATGGTGAGCTCGATGAGATCCGCCACCGTGCGGTCCGGGTGGATGGTGATGGGATCGCGGATGACGCCGCTCTCGAATTTCTTCACCGCCCGAACTTCCCGGGCCTGGGCCTCCACGCTCATGTTCTTGTGGACGATGCCGATGCCGCCTTCCTGGGCCAGGGCGATGGCCAGGCGCGCCTCGGTCACCGTGTCCATGGCGGCGGACATGAGCGGGATGTTGAGGTTGATCTCGCGGGTCAGCCGGGCTTCCAGTGAAACCTCGGACGGCAGAACCTGAGAATAAGCGGGGAGGAGCAGTACGTCGTCGAACGTGAGCGCGTCGTGGGCGATACGCAACATTGAGGACTCCGCAAAACCGAGATTCTACCGGCGAGCCCCCATCATGTAAACTCGCTGGTCATGCTCGCCCAGCCGGCATCCCGTCCCATCCTCAGCGTGAGCGCCCTGGCCCGGGAGGCGCGCGTGCTGATCGAAGACCGCTTCCGCCTGGTGTGGGTGGAGGGCGAGATCTCCAACTTCCGCAAGCCCGGCTCCGGGCACTGGTACTTCACGCTGAAGGACGATCTGGCCCAGCTCCGCTGCGCCATGTTCACCAGCCGCAACCGCGCCGTGCGCTTTCAGCCACGGGACGGCACCCAGGTGCTGATTCGCGGCCACCTGAGCCTGTACGAGCCGCGCGGCGACTTCCAGCTCATCGCCGAGCACATGGAGCCGGCGGGCGAAGGCGCGCTGCGCGCCGCCTTCGAAGCCCTGAAGGCCCGGCTCGAGGCGGAAGGGCTCTTCGAGCTGGAGCGCAAGCGGCCGCTGCCGGCCATGCCCCGGCGCCTGGCGGTGATCTCCTCCGCCACCGGCGCCGCGCTTCGGGACGTGGTGCACGTGATCCGCCGCCGCTTTCCGCTGCTCGAATTGGTGCTGCTGCCGGTGGCGGTCCAGGGCGAGCGCGCGGAGCGCGAGATTCTCGCCGCGCTGGCGCAAATCCCCCACGTGTCCCCGGACGTGGTGCTGATCACCCGCGGCGGCGGTTCCCTGGAAGACCTGTGGGCGTTCAATCTGGAGCCCGTGGCACGGGCGGTCGCCGCCTGTCCGGTCCCCACGGTCTCGGCGGTCGGCCACCAGACGGACTTCACCATCACCGACTTCGTCGCCGACGCCCGAGCCCCGACTCCGTCCGCGGGCGCCGAGCTCATTACGCCGGATCAGGCGGATCTGCGGGCCTTTCTCAGCCGGGTACAGGCCCGCCTCGCCCGGGAACTCGCGGCGGACGTGCGCGGCCAGCAGCGCCACCTCGAGCACCTGCGCGCCCGTCTGGTGGATCCGCGCACCCGGCTGGCCCAACAGATGCAGCGCAGCGACGAGCTGGAGGAGCGCCTCACACGAGCCGTCCTGGCACGGCTCGACGGCCACCGGACCCGGCTCGCCGCGGCGGTTCGGGGCCTGCACCTGCTGCGCCCGTCTCAGCGCATTGCCGCTCATCGGGCCCGATTGGGCGACCTGCATCTCGGTCTGACCGCCGCCAGCCGCCGGCTCGTGGCGCAGCGTGGGACGAGCCTGGCGGCCGCGGCCCGCACGCTGCAGGCGGTGAGCCCGCTGGCCACCCTGTCGCGGGGTTACGCCGTGCTCACCGCACAGGCGCCCGGCGGCGGCCGCACCGCGCTGACCTCGGTCAGCCAGACCCGGCCGGGAGCCAGCATCACCGCTCATCTAGACGACGGCGCCCTGGACCTCCGGGTCGAGGGCGTGGACGACGACAACCGCCTGCCGCGCCTGCCGGAGGAGTAAGCCGGCCGCTCACTTGCGTTTCTTGTGGTGCCTCAGCATGCGCTTGCGGCGCCGCTCCTGGCGCTCGGTGAGCACGTTCTTGCGCCCGGCGAAGGGGTTTTCCCCGGTCCTGAGCTCGATCTTCACCGGCGTCCCCACCAGCTTCAGCGCCTCGCGAAAGCCGTTTTCCAGGTAACGCACGTAGGATTCCGGCACCGCCCGGGTCTGGTTGCCGTGAATCACGATGCGCGGCGGATGGGCACCGGCCTTGTGGGCGAAACGCAGCTTGACCGGCCGCCCCCGCACGCTGGGGGGCGGGTGGGCCTGCACCAGGGACTCGAGCAGACGGGTCAGATAGGATGCCCCCACCTCCAGACGGCCCGCCTCGTGGACCCGGTCCACCTCGTCGAACAGGTGCCCCACGCCGGTGCCGTGCAGCGCCGAGATGTGCTGCACCGGGATCCACGGCGCGAAGCGAAGCCGCCGCTCCAGAGCCACCCGATTGCGGGTGCGCTCGTCGGCGCTGAGTCCGTCCCACTTGTTCAGCGCGATGATCAGGCCGGAGCCCGCCTCCACCGCGTATTCCAGCAGGTGCAGATCCTGGTCCACGGGCCCTTCCCGGGCGTCCATCACCAGGATCACCACGTGGGCCCGCTCGATGGCCTGCAGCGTCTTCACCACCGAGAACTTTTCCACCGCCTCCTCCACCCGCCCCTTGCGGCGGACGCCGGCGGTGTCCACCAGCAGGTAGCGCCGGCCGTCGCGCTCGAAGGGGATTTCGATGGCGTCCCGGGTGGTGCCCGGCTGATCGAAAACCACCTGCCGTTCCTCGCCCAGCAAGCGGTTGGTCAACGTGGATTTCCCCACGTTGGGACGGCCGATGATAGCCACCCGGACGCGGTCCTCGGTCGCCGCCGCCGGACGCTCCTCCGCCTCGCCTGCCGACACGGTGGCGAGGGTCTGGGCCAGGCGCTCGCCGAGGGCCGCCAGGCCGCGGCTGTGGGCGGCGGCGACGAGAACCGGCTCGTCGAAGCCTAAGGACGCGAACTCGGCCAGCGCCTGGTCCTCGTTGACGCCGTCGATCTTGTTCACCACCAGCACCACCCGGCGCCCCTTGCGCCGAAGCTGGGCGGCGATTTCCTGATCCGCCGGGGTGAGTCCACTGCGGGCGTCCACCAGGAACAGCACCAGGTCGGCCTCGTCCATGGCCAGCTCCGCCTGGCGCTCCATGGCGGCGGTGAGCGCACCCGCCTCGCCCAGCAGGCCGCCCGTGTCGATCAATGTGCAGGTTAGGTTGCCCAGCCGCGCACGCCCGTACCGGCGATCCCGGGTCAGCCCGGGCACGTCCGCCACCAGGGCCTCCCGCGCGTGGGTGAGCTTGTTGAACAAGGTCGATTTGCCCACGTTCGGGCGGCCGACCAGCGCCAGGGTCGGAATCATGAGGGACTACCTCAGCTCGATGTTCAGCGCCTGCAGCGACCCCGAGTTGCCGAGCACGTATACCAGCCGGTCCGCTACTACCGGACGGGAGCGCACGCCGTCACCGTCGACCTTGCGGCGCCCGAGGAAACGGCCGTCGCTCTGGGCGAGCACGTGCAGGTAACCGTCGCCGTCGGCAACCACCAGATAGTTGCCGAAGGCGATGGGGCCCGAAAGGCTGCGCCGGAACAAGCCTTCCTGGCGCCACGCCTCCTCGGCGGTTCGCTGGTCCACGGCCACGATCACGTCATCCTCGTCCACCACGTAGATCTGGCCGTAGCCTTCGGCCAGATCCCGGTAGCTGGAGAGCTCCCGCTCCCACAGCAGCGAGCCGTCGCTGGCGCGGAGCGCTTTCAGCCGCCCCTGGTAGGCGACCACGTAGAGTATGCCCCCGGAGAGCACCGGGGTGCCGTCCACGTCCACCATGCGCTCGAGCTCCGAGCGGCCTTCCGGCAGCATCACCCGATGCTGCCAGATGGGCTGACCGTTGTCCGCCCGCACCGCCGCCACCATGCCGTTGGCGAAGCCGGCGTAGACGACGCCGTCCTGGTAGACGGGGGTGGCAGTGCCCCGCAACGTCAGCACCGGCACCTGATTGTCGAAGCTCCAGCGGATGCGGCCGTCCTCCCGCTCCAGAGCCAGCAGCCGGCCGTCGATGGTCTGCACGAACACCAGATCGCGGCCGCCCACCGGCGCCGCCAGCACCTCGCTGCCCACCTGGGCGCGCCATACCTCCGTCCCGTCGGTGGCGGCCAAGGCGACCACCTCCCCCCGGGTCGTACCCATCAGCACGTAGCCGTGGGCCACGCCCACGCCGCCGGTGGCGTAGCTGGGATCGCGGCGCTCGAAGACGTTCAGCCAGCTGAAGAACCCCTTGGGATCCTCGCCGGTGCGGCTGCGCCAGATGCGCTTGCCGGTGAACCGGTCGCGGGCCTCCACCAGCCCGTAGCCGTCGGCCGCGAACACCCGGTCGGCAGCCACCGCGGGGTTCAGCCGCAGGTACTTGCGCCCCAGGCCGTCGCCGATCTTGGCGGACCACTCCCGGCGCACCGCCACCTCTTCGTCGAAGCGAACCAGCTTCGCGGGTTCCAGCTTGCTGGCCTCGTCATCGCCGTCGCCGACGAAGGGCATCCAGGAAAACCAACTGCAGCCGGAGACGGCCGCAAGAAGTAGAACCGCCAGCAGGCTCCGGGCGGCGGACCCCAACCTAGGAGTCGCTGGCATCGGCGGTATCTGCAATCTTCATCTCCAGGACGGGCCGTTCCTCGCCGGGGCTGGCGTAGGACAGGGCACTGGTGTAGGACTGGTGGGCCAGGGCGCGCTCGTTCCGCGCCAGGTGAATGTCGCCCTGCAGCTCCGCCGCGAGGGAGCGGAATCCGGGGCTCGTGATGTCGCGCAGGACCGCCAGCGCCTCGTCCTCGCGCCCGGCGGCGAACAGCACCCGTGCCAGCCGCAGGCGCGCGGTATCCGCCAGCTCGACCCCCGTGGCCAGCTCCACCGCCTGCCGCAGCAGCGGCTCCGCAGCCTCCGGGCCCTCCGCCCCCAGTGCGGCCTCGGCCTCGGCCAGCCGCACGAAGGCGGGATAGGCGGTGCCCTCGCCCTGCTCGACGATCTTTTCGGCCAGCGCCTTACGCTCGTCGGCGTCGGCCTGCTGGAACTGCACGTACAGATCCGAGGCCGCGGCGGTGCGCGCCTCCACGTGACCCTGATACCAGCGCCAGCCCAGCACGCCGGCAACCGCCAGCACCACGCCCACCAGCAGCGACACCCCGTGCTTCTGCCACCATTCCCGCAGGCGGTGGAGCTGCTCCTCGTCGGTCAGATAATCCGACACCCATGCCTCCTGTTTCGAGCGGGGGCCGCCCGCCGCGGCCGCCTCAGCGGTCGTTACCCGGCGGGGCGAGCCGTTGGATCAGCTCGTCCACGCTCAGGTCTTCCTGGGGACGGTCTTCCCGCAGGTACTTCAGCGCGGGCCGGCCGCGTTGGACCTCGTCTTCGCCCACCACGACGGCGAAGCGCGCGCCGGACTGGTCCGCGCGCTTCATCTGGTTCTTCAGCTTGCCGCCTCCCGCGTGGGTGCGGATTCTGAACGTTGGCAGCGCATCCCGCAATTTCTGTGCGAGGCCCATGGCCCAGGCCTGGTGGCGCTCCTCCAGCACGCAGACGTAGACGTCGGCGCTGGCGGCGAATTCCCGCTGCTCCGCATTCACCACCTCATGCAGCAGGACGACCCGTTCGAGGCCTACCGCGAAACCGGCTCCGGCGGTGGGCCGCCCGCCCAGCAGCTCCACCAGGCCGTCGTAGCGCCCGCCGGCACAGACCGTGCCCTGGGCGCCCAGATCGTCGGTGATCCACTCGAACACGGTGTGGGTGTAGTAGTCCAGACCGCGCACCAGAGCGGGATTCACCAGGTAATCGACGCCGAGCTCGTCGAGGAGCGCGAGCAACCCGTCGAAGTGCGCCCGGCCCTGCCCGTCGACGAAGTCGGGAAGCTTCGGCGCGTCGGCCAGCACCTCGCGGGTTCGCGGATCCTTGCTGTCGAGAATCCGCAACGGGTTGCGCTCGAGCCGGCGCTGGCTGTCCTCGTCGAGCTCGGTGCGCAACGGCGTCAGGTACTCGACCAGCGCTTCCCGGTAGGCGGCCCGAGCGTCGCCGGAGCCCAGGGTGTTGAGCTCGAGACGCACCCGCGGCGCCACGCCGAGGGCCCGCCAGAGCTCCCGGCCCATGAGGATCAGCTCGGCGTCGATGTCGGGACCGGGCAGCCCGAACGCCTCGGCGCCGATTTGGTGGAACTGGCGATACCGGCCCTTCTGCGGACGCTCGTAGCGGAACATGGGGCCGCCATAGAAGACTCGCTGGGTCTGGTTGAACAGCAGGCCGTGCTGCAGCAGCGCGCGCACGCAGCTCGCCGTCCCCTCCGGGCGCAAGGTGATGCTGTCACCGTCGCGGTCCTCGAGGGAGTACATCTCCTTCTCGACGATGTCCGTGGCTTCTCCCACCCCCCGGCTGAAGAGCTCCGTGAACTCCAGCAGCGGCAGGTGAATCTCCTCGTAGGCGTAGGCGAGCAGCACGTGGCGGATGTGGTCTTCCACCAGGCGCCAGCGCCGGGCCTCTTCCGGCAGCACGTCACGCATGCCGCGTATGGACTGAATCATGGTCATTGCCCCACCACCAGCGTGGCGACGTTGTTGCGAGTGTGCGGTGCCAGCGGCACCGGCTCGCCGTTGAAGGTGAGCCTCACCCCTGGGGCATAGCCCAGCAGGATGCGGAAGGGACCCCGTCCCGCCAGATCCAGTGCCGTGCCGGCCCGGTTGATGTCGCTGTAAAGGCTGGTGCCGGCCGAGTCCCGGACTTCGACCCAGCAGTCGTCGGCGAATTGGAACGACAGCAGGTCGTCACCTGTGGCGGTGATCCGCCGGGGCGCCTGCCCATCGTCGGCCGCGAGCTCCGGTTCAGACCCCGCCGCGCCTTCGGGGGCAGCCTCGGTCGCGGGTGCGGGTTCCGTCGCGACGGGCTCACCGGCCGGCTGATACGCCAGGTCCGGCGCGGGCTCGTCCGCCGGCATCCCCTCCTCGGGCGCCGTGCCGCTAGCGGGCACGGGCGCCGTGCCGCTAGCGGGCACGGCGGCCGTGGGCCCAGCGGCGTCGTTCGGCCACAACAACACCAGCAGCAACACCACCAGCCCCAACAGCACTGCGCCCGCGACCCCGAGCACCAGTCCCGGGCGCCGACGGATCCAATCCCACACCAGGGCTTCGGCGGCGGCTCGCGGCGGCGCCGGCTCCTCGGGGCGAGGCAGCGCCGTCAGCAGCGGCTCGGGGTCGAGCTCCAGCAGGCGCGCGTAAGCCCGTACGTAGCCGCGGGTGTAGACCGGCCCGGGCAGGCGGCCGTAGTCGTCGGCCTCGATGGCCTCGACGACGCTCATGCCCAGGTTCAGCGTCTCGGAGACTTCGCGAACCGTCACTCCCAACGACTCGCGCTCCGCCCGCAGCACGGCACCAGGGGTCGGCGTGACGTCGCTCACGATACGCCCCACCAACCCATGGTCAGCCCCCCTCGATGCAGCGAGTCGCCTCGGCGGAGTCGGGGTACAGGTTCTTCAGGGCGAGGGCATAGCTGGCACCACCGTTGGTGTCGCCCGCCGCCCGCGCGAGCCGCAGCCCAAGGCAGAGGCTCGCCGCGGTCTGCCGCATGCGCCCGCGGAACATGTCGTAGTAGCGCCGCGACGTGACGTAGTCACCATCCTGGTAGGCGAGCTGGGCCAGCTCCAGACTGCTGCGGGGCAGCACCGCGTTGAACGAGAGCGCCCGCTCGAACGCCTGACGCGCCCGTTCCTGGTTGCCCACCTTCAGCTCGGTGAATCCCAGGTTCTCGTAAGCCTGGGCCCGGGCGCGGTAGGTGGTGTCCTCCACCAGGGTGCGAAGCGGCCCGAGGGCGTCCTCGAAGCGCCCCTGCGCGTACAGGAATGTGCCGTAGTTGTTCAGCGCCTGCGGGTGGCGGGGGTCGTAGCGCAGCGCCCGCCGGTAGGCGCCCTCCGCCAGGGCCGGCTCGTTCTGCGCCTGGTAGAGCACGCCCATCAAGGTGTGCGCCTCCGCCGATCGCGGATCGATCTCCAGGGCCCGCTCCAGCGGGTCCCGCGCCCGGTTCCAGTCCCGCTGCTCGAGATAACCCCGGGCCAGATCGAGCTGGGCCTGAAGCTGCACGCCGCGCGGAGCCCGCTCCGGGCCGCCGCTCTGCTCGGTGACGCAGCCCACGAGCAGCAGCAGGCACCAGGCCAGGGTCCACCTGCCGATCACGCAACCTCCTCAGCCTTCTGACGGGCAATGTAGCGCGCCTGACGGCGCGTTCGATCCTGTACCTCGCCCACCAGCTGACCGCAGGCGGCGTCGATGTCCTCGCCGCGCGTGGTGCGCAGCATGGTGGCGTAGCCGGCGTTCATCAGATACGTCTGAAACGCCCGCACCCGTTCGGCATCGGGTCGCTCATAGCCGGAAGCCGGGAACGGATTGAACGGGATCAGGTTGATCTTGCAGCGGACGTCCCGCAACAGGTCGGCCAGCTCCCGGGCGTGCTCCAGGGAATCGTTTACCCCGGCGAGCAGCGTGTACTCCATGGTCAGCGAACGCCGCTCACCCAGCCCCTCCACGTAGTGCCGGCAGGCGCGAAGCAGCTCGGCCACCGGGTACTTGCGGTTGAGCGGCACCAGGCGGTCGCGGAGGGCGTCGTTGGGGGCGTGCAGCGAAATGGCGAGCGAGACGTCGGTGACCTCCGCCAGCCGGTAGATGCCGGGCACCACGCCGGCCGTGCTCACGGTGACCCGGCGCTTGGAGATGCCGAAGGCCAGGTCGTCCATCATCAGATCGGTGGCGGCCACGACGTTGTCGAAGTTCAGGAGCGGCTCGCCCATGCCCATCAGCACCACGTTGGTCACGGTCTCGCCGCGCTCGCGCAGCTCCCGGTCGGCGAGCCAGACCTGGCCGATGATCTCGCCGGTGGAGAGGTTGCCGTTGAACCCCTGCTTGCCGGTGGAGCAGAAGCTGCAGTCGAGCATGCAGCCGACCTGGGACGACACGCAGAGGGTGTTGCGGCCCCGGTCGGGAATGAGCACGGTCTCGACGCAGTTGCCGTTCGCCACCCGAACGACCCATTTGATGGTGCCGTCACGGGACTCCCGCCGCACCACCGGCTCCGGCAGCGCGAACCGGGCCACGTCCGCCAGCCAGGCTCGTTGGCGTTTCGACAGATCCGTCATCCGCTCGAAATCCAGCTCGCCCTGATGGTAGGCCCACTTCATGACCTGGCGCGCCCGGAAGGCCTTCTCGCCGCGCTCGACGAAGAACTGCTCCATCTGCACCCGGGAGAAGTCGAACAGGTTGGCGCGCGGCTTTCCACCGGGCTCGGCGGCTGCCGAGGCTTTCGCCGAGGCGTTCGCCGGGGCGGCGGCTGACTGGACGTCGTTGTCGCTCATCAGGCCCTCGAGTGAATCTCGCCCCGCTCGAAGAAGAAGGCGATCTCCCGCTCCGCCGAAGCGGGGGAATCCGAGCCGTGAACGGCGTTGGCCTCCAGGGATTCGGCGAAGTCCGCGCGGATGGTGCCCGGCGCCGCATCCTTGGGGTTGGTGGCCCCCATGAGCTCGCGATTACGGGCGATGGCGTTCTCACCCTCGAGCACCTGCACCACCACGGGACCGGAGGTCATGTAGCTCACCAGATCGCCGAAGAAGGGCTTGCCTTCGTGCTCCGCGTAGAATCCCCCCGCCTGCTCCGCCGTCATGTGCAGCATCTTCGCCGCCACGATCGTGAGCCCGTTCTTCTCGAAGCGCGCATCGATCTCGCCGATCAGGTTTCTCGCGACCGCATCGGGCTTGATGATGGAAAGTGTACGCTCGACTGCCATGACTATCTCCGCAGTTGAATGATGGGGACCGGCCGCGTCGAAAACGCGCCTATGTTTTTGAAAAACCGAGACTTGGCGACGATCAGCGGCCGCGTATTATACGCGTTTGGGAGGGATATCAAACGGAATCCGCATCACGCCCGGGCGGCGGCACGGGCGCGTCGCAGGCCCTCCACCACCTCCGCGACCCGGCGGCCGGCGTGGTCCACGTTCGCCTCGGTGGTGTAACGCCCCACCGTGAAGCGCAGCGACGCGTGCGCCAGCTCCGCCGGCACCCCGAGGGCGCTCAGCACGTAGGACGGCTCCACGCTCGCCGAAGTGCAGGCGGAGCCGCTGGAAACGGCCACGTCGTCGAGGGCCATGAGCAGGGTTTCGCCGTCCACCTCTGCGAAGGAAACGTTGACGATGCCGGGAAGCCGGCGGTCCGGATCGCCGTTCAAGGCGGTGCCGGGGATCTGCAGCAGATGGGCCAGCAGACGGTTGCGCAGAGCCAGGATCCGCGCGTTCTCCCGCTCCATGTCGCGCTCCAGGATGGCGGCCGCCTCCCCCATGCCGACGATCTGATGGGTCGCCAGGGTGCCCGAGCGCATGCCCCGCTCGTGGCCGCCGCCGTGAATTAGCGGCGTCAGCCTGATGGGCGGTTGACGTCGAACGTAGAGCGCCCCCATGCCCTTGGGCCCGTAGATCTTGTGCGCCGAGAGCGAGATCAGGTCCAGCGGCATGCTCTGCACGTCGATGGGCACCTTGCCGGCGCTCTGGGCCGCGTCGGTGTGCATGGGTACCCCGGCGGCCCGGCACACGTCACCGATGGCGGCCACGTCGTTCACCACGCCTATCTCGTTGTTGGCGTGCATGATCGAAACCACCAGGGTGTCCTCACGCAGCGCGGCGCGCACCTGCGCAGGCTCGATGATGCCGCTCGCGTCCGGCACCAGGTAGGTGACCTCGAAGCCTTTGCCTTCCAGATACTTGCAGGTGTCGAGCACCGCCTTGTGCTCGATGGCGCTGGTGACGATGTGACGGCGGCTGGCACCGTCCGCCAGGCCCTTGATGGCCAGGTTGTCGGATTCGGTCGCACCCGAGGTCCAGACGATCTCTCGCGGATCGGCGTTGATCAGCTTCGCCACCTGCGCCCGCGCCTCCTCCACCGCTTCCTCGGCCTGCCAGCCGTACAAGTGGGAGCGAGACGCCGGGTTGCCGAAGTTACCCTCCACCAGCAGACAGCCGCTCATCTTCTGCGCCACCCGGGGATCCACCGGCGTGGTGGCGGCGTAATCCAGGTACACGGGCTTCTGCATCACAGGGTTCGCGCGGCGATGAGTTGCTTGTCCTGCCGCAGCGCCACGTGGCGAACCTCGCGCTGCGACACCAGGCTCTCCAGGGTGATGCCGGAGAGGAACTCGTCGATGCGGTCGGTGAGGGCGGTCCACAGGTCGTGGGTCAGGCAGACGGCGCCGTCCTGACAATCCGCCGTGCCGTGGCAGCGGGTGGCGTCCACGCCCTCCCCCACGGCAGCAATGATCTGAGAGACGCTGACCTCCCCCGGCGGCGACGCGAGCTCGTAGCCGCCGCCCGGGCCGCGCACGCTGCGCAGCAGGCCGGCCCGCTTCAACTTGCTGAAGAGCTGCTCGAGGTAGGCGCTGGAGATGTCCTGCCGGTCGGCCACTTCCGCCACGCTCACGGGACCGCGCTGCTGGTGGAGCGCGATGTCCAGCATGGCAGTGACCGCGTAGCGGCCTTTGGTGGTCAGGCGCATGGCGCGAGTATGCAATACCCGAGTAATTTGGTCCACTATTGGCGGTCGGACGGCTCCCCGGCCCCGGGCGCGAGGCTCCTCAAGATGCCACGCAGCATCTGCACTTCCTTGTCGTCCAGGGTGATGCGGGTGAACAGCCGCCGCAGCCGGGTCATGGTCTGACCCGGATTCGCGGGATCGAGAAAGCCGCTGCCGATCAGCGCCGATTCCAGGTGACCGAGAAAGCCCTCGAGCTGCGCGGCCGTGGCCGGCGGCTGGTCCCAGGACGCGGGAACCTCCACGTTCTCCGCCTGCTTGAACAGCTCGTAGCAGACCACCTGCACCGCCATGGCCAGGTTCAGCGAGGAGTAGTCCGCATTGGCCGGGATCTGCAGATGGCAGTGGCAGCGCTGCAGCTCCTCGTTGGAGAGCCCGTTGGTCTCGCGGCCGAACAGCACCGCCACCTCCACATCCCGCGGCTGGGCGAGAATGTCGGCGGCCACGTCCGCGGCCGGCTTCAGCGGCCACGGGATCCGCCGGGACCGGGTACTGGTGCCCACCACCCAGTGACAATCGCCGATGGCGGCCTCGACGGTGTCGCACACCTCCACCCGTTCGAGCACGTCCTGCGCGCCGGCGGCACGCCACTCGGCCTGCGGGTCCGGGAAGCGCTTGGGATTCACCACGACGAGCCGGGACAGTCCCATGGTCTTCATGGCCCGCGCCGCGCCGCCGATGTTGCCCGGGTGGCTCGGCTCCACCAGGACGATGCGAATCCTCGAAAACCTCTCGTCGCTCACCTGTCATCTCCGTCACCGCCTTGCTAGCATACCGCGCCCTGCACAACGAGCCGTCATCCTCATGCAGCCACCGGCCAACATCGCCCTGCGGGCGGCCCGCCAGGCGGGTCAGATCATGCTGCGCGCCATGGACCGCCTCGACGAGTTGGACATCCAGGAAAAAGGGCGCAACGACTTCGTCTCCAACGTGGACCGGGAGGCCGAGACGGCGATCGTCGACGCGCTCCACAAGGCCTACCCCGAGCACGGCATCTTCGGCGAGGAGCACGGCCACTCCTACACGGGCAGCAGCAGCGGCGGCGAAACCGAGTTCACCTGGATCATCGACCCGCTGGACGGCACCACCAACTACCTCCAGGGCATCCCCCACTTCTGTGTCTCCATCGCCCTGCAGAAGGGACGGCAGCTCGAGCACGGGGTCATCTTCGACCCGCTGCGCAACGAGGCATTCGTGGCGAGCCGGGGGTACGGCGCCCAGCTCAACGGCAAGCGCATCCGGGTGAGCAAGACCCAGCACCTGGCCGAGGCCGTGCTGGGCACGGGCATCCCGCCGGGTGCCGTGAAGGTGCACCTGGACCCGTACATGGACATGCTCAAGGACCTGACGGCGGTCAGCCGCGGCATCCGCCGCGCCGGTTCCGCCGCCCTGGACCTGGCCTACGTGGCCGCCGGGCGCACGGACGGTTTCTGGGAGCTGGCCCTGTCACCCTGGGACATCGCCGCGGGCACCGTGCTGGTGCGCGAGGCGGGCGGCTTCGTCGGCGACCTCGCCGGCGGCGACGGGTTCATGAAGACCGGCCACGTGGTGGCAGCCAATCCGAAGATCTTCAAGCAGATGGTCCAGCACATACGGCCCCACCTGACCGCTGGCCTCAGGTGAGGCCGCGGCCTGCGGTCGCCCGCTGACGGTGAGCCGCGAGCAGGGACGCGTCACTCGGATCCGCTAGCCACGCCCTCGCTGCCGCCGCCGGTGTCGGAACGTCCGGCGCGTTTCGGTTGAGCCGCCTGCCGTGCCGCTTCCGCAGCGTCGGCGGCCGCCCCTTTGGCTTCCTCCACCGTTCGCTGGCCTTCTTCCTTCAGGCGATCCAGCGTCTCGTCCCTACGCTCGCCGATCCACTCGTCCTCGGTGGCAGTAGAGGGGAACATGGCGCCGATCAGCGCACCCGCCGCCACACCGATGGCGCCCAGCACCAGCGGCTGCTCCCGGCGCAGGTAGTCGAAGCCCTCGGCCAGGCTGTGCATTCCGGTGCGGGATGCTTCGGCCACGCTCTGAGCGGTGTGCCGGGTGCTCCCGGCCATACCCTCCAGGGCGTGGCGGGTGTGCTCTGCCGCGCTGCCCATGGCGCCGCGCGCACCCTCCGCCGCAGAGGAGGTCCGCTCACCCAACGAGGGGCCGCTGCCGTGGGCCGCCGGCTGCGGCGCCCGGTCCGAAGCCGAGATCAGCCAGGTGAGGCCGACGCCGGTCAGCAGCACCGGCACGGGGTTGTTGCGCACCTGAGTGAGCAGGTTACGGCCGAAATCGCCGCCGTTGTGCTTCATCGCGCCGAGGAACTGGTCGAGCAGCTCGCCCGGGGAGAATTTGCGCTCCAGGGCTTCCAGGGTGTGCTCCAGGCTCATGCGGGCGCGGTCCGCTTCCCGCTCCAGGTCCGCCGCATTGCGGTGAATGTCGTGTCTCAGATCATCCTTCATGGGTCTGCCTCTCGATCATGTCTCTGTCCTTGCGCAGCGCGTCCGCGGTGCGCTGTGGCGTGAAGCTCCCGGGCTGAATCTTGCGCTTGCCGCCCAGGAACATGATCACGCCGATCAGCGTGACGACGCCGCCGACGATGAGCGCCGCCAGCCAGCCCGGCATGACCTCGGCCAGCCCCAGGGTGGCCGCGGCCAGCAGAAACAGCAGGCCGGCGTACATCACCGCACCGCCGCCCACCACCGCACCGGCGCCGGTCTTGGCTTCGTCGATGGAGTGAGAGATCTCGGAGGTAGCCAGCGCCAGCTCCTTTCGCACCAGCAACGTCACGTCGTCGACGAGCTGCCGCAACAGCCGCGCCACCGAGGTGGTCGTCGTGGTGGTTTCGGCGGCAACCTGCGGTTCCGGGGCTTGCTGCCCCGCCGCCAGATGCGAGGTGGCCCGTACAGGCCCTCGCTTCGCTTCGCCTTCCAATGCGGGATCGCTCATGGTTGACCTCCAGGATTACCGGGAGTGGA
Source organism: Pseudomonadales bacterium (assembly GCA_041686955.1). Lineage (GTDB taxonomy): Bacteria > Pseudomonadota > Gammaproteobacteria > Pseudomonadales > Azotimanducaceae > UBA7803. The sequence continues at coordinate 14,141 of JAWLCV010000036.1, read as the reverse complement.
CACACCCGCGCTCTGGGCCGCGTGAGTCGGCACGGCGCCTTCGGTGCCGTAGGCGGGTCCGCCGTATTGCTGGGTCGAGCCGCTCGGGTGGCGCGCCGACGCCTTGAGGAACCGGCTGAGCGCCACGCCGAGGGCCACGCTGCCGGCCACGAACAGGCCGGGGTTGTCGCGGGCCAACCGGGTGGCGTCACGGCTCAGTTGATCGATGCTGCGGCTCTCGAGCTCGTTGGCGAGGCCGGAGAGCTTGTCGGCGAGCACCGACGTGGCTCGAGCCAGGCTTTCCTGGCCCTGGGTCGACAGGCTCGCCGCCGCCTCGTCCAACGCCTCCGAAGTGCTCGCCACGGTGTCCGCCGCAGAGTGCTTGCCGCGCTCGAGCCGGTCGCGGCCTTCGGCCTTGGCACTTTCCATCGCCTCCTGGCCGGTCTGGCGCACGCGTTCTCCGGGCTCCGCTTGGCCGCCGGGGCTGTTACCCTGGGGCTCTCGGGTGGGATCGGGTGATTTCATGGTGGCATTACTCCTTTCACAGCCGTTCGGGAACGGGTGTTCCCGGCAGCGGGCTTGCGCCCGCTCACACGTCCGTGAAGGTGCAGATTTCGTGCCACGGGCCGGCCGAGGGGCCGGGGCCGGCCGAACGCCGGCGTCGGCTAGGGGTTCTCCGCCTCCCCCTCCTTCTCGGGGATCAGCAGATCTTCGCGGCTGATGTTCATGACCATCAGCACGCCGGACACCACGTAGATGGAGGAGTAGGTGCCGACCAGGATGCCGATGGTGAGGGCGAGGGCGAAGCCCCGCAGGGTCTCGCCACCGGCGAAGAGCAGCGCCAGCACCACGAGCAAGGTGGTTCCCGAGGTGACGATGGTACGGCTCAGGGTGTCGTTCACCGAGCGGTTGATGACCTCCAGCGGCGAGGCCCGGCGGATGCTGCGGAAGTTTTCTCGGATGCGGTCCGACACCACGATGGTGTCGTTGATGGAGTAGCCGATCACCGCCAGCACCGCGGCCAGCACCGAAAGGTCGAAGGTCCAGTGGAACAGCGAGAAGAAGCCGACCACCACGATCACGTCGTGAATCAGTGCCACCACCGCGGCCACCGCGAACTGCTTGGCGAAGCGAAAGAGGATGTAGACCATGATCACGCCGAAGGCGGCGAGCAGGGCCAGCCCGGCGTCGTCGCGCAGCTCCTCGCCTACCGCCGGGCCCACGAAATTCGACTGCAGCATCTGCACGCCGGGCTCGAAGGACTTCAGGCTCGCCAGGATCCGATCGCCCATGGCCGCCTGGTCCTCGACTTGCTGCGGCGGCATGCGCACCAGCAGGTCGCGCTCGCTGCCGAAGAACTGCACCAGACCGCCCTCGAAGCCGTCCGCTTCCAGATGCCGGCGCACCTCGCCCGGATCCGTCGCCTCCGGGAACTGCACCTCCACCAGCGTTCCGCCGGTGAAGTCGAGCCCCAGGTTCAACCCCTGGACGATGATGTCGAACAGCGACAGCACCACGAACACGGCGGAGATCGCGAGCCAGAGCTTGCGCTTCCCCATGAAGTCGAACTGCCGCCCCTTCATATGGCCAGCCTCTCGAGCTTGCGGCCGCCGAACATGGCGTTCACCAGCACCCGGGTGACCATGATGGCGGTGAACATGGAGGTGACGATGCCCACCGCCAGGGTGACGGCGAAGCCTTTCACCGGTCCGCTGCCGAACGAGAACAGGATGATCGCCACGAAGAACGTGGTGATATTGGCATCCATGATGGTCACGAAGGCGCGGTCGAAGCCCGCGGTGATGGCGGTCTGCGGCGGCGCCCGCCCGGTCTCCTCGCGGATGCGCGAGAAGATCAGCACGTTGGCGTCCACGGCCATGCCCACGGTCAGAACGATACCGGCAATGCCGGGCAGCGTCAGCGTCGCGCCGAGGATGGACATCACGGCGACGATGAGCACCACGTTGGCGGCCAGCGCCACGTTGGCGGCGAGCCCGAACCAGCGGTAGTAGATCTGCATGAACACCAGCACCAGAACGAAGCCGATGAGCATGGCGTTGCGGCCCTGCTCGATGTTGTCTTCGCCCAGGCTCGCGCCCACGGTGCGCTCCTCGGCGATGTACATGGGCGCAGCCAGGGCTCCGGCCCGCAGCAGCAGGGCGAGATCCCGGGCCTCACCCAGCTCGAGGCCGGTGATGCGGAAGCGGAATCCCAGCGCGCTCTGAATGGTGGCCACGTTGATCACGCGCTTGTCTTCCACCGTGTACGGCACCACGGTGGGCTGGCCCTCCTCCATCACGGTCCGGTAGCGCACCTTCAGTTCCTTGAAGATGATGGCCATCCGGTTGCCGACGTTGTCCTGGGTGACCTGGTTCATACGGCGGCCGCCGTCGTTGTCCAGCGTGATGCTCACCTGGGGCTGGCCGGTTTCCGGATCGAAATCCTGCACCGCATTGGTCACCTGATCGCCGGTGACGATGTTGGTCTTCTCGAGGACCACGGGCGCGCCTTCGTACTGGTACGTCTCGGTCTGGGCCGGCCGCGCCGAGCCTCCCGCCACCAGCCGGAACTCCAGGTTGGCGAACTTGTTGATGATCTCCTTCGCCCGGGCGCTGTCCTGCACGCCCGGCAGATCCAGAACGATGCGGGCGCGTCCCATCCGCTGCACCAGGGGCTCCGACACACCCAGCTCGTTCACCCGGTTGCGCAGGCTCGTCAGGTTCTGGGAGATGGCGAAGTCCTCGAGCTCGGTGATCTTCTGCTCCGTGATGGCGAGCCGCAGACCGGGCTGACCGTCCACTTCGCGGTCGCTGATCTGGAAGTCGTCGAACGACTCGGCAATGAGCCTTCTGGCCTGGTCCCGCGCCTCTTCGGACTGGAAACCGATGTTCAGGGCGCGGCCGTCCAGCCAGTCGCGGCCGACGTAACGGATGCGGTTCTCCACCAGCAGGTCGCGGATCGCTTCCTGGTTGCTGGCCATGCGGTCGCCGAGGAACTTGTCCATGTCCACTTCCAGCAGGAAGTGGACGCCGCCGGAGAGGTCGAGCCCCAGAGACATGGGCTTGCCGCCGATGTCCTGCAACCACTGCGGTGTGGTGGACGCGCGGTTCAGGGCCACCACGTAGCGCCGCTCGGGCCCGGGGTTCAGCGCGGCGGCCACCAGGTCGCGGCCGCGTAGCTGCTGCTCGTCGGAACCCACGCGAATCAACGCGCTGCCCTGCTCCGACTCGTAGCCCTCGACGGTGATGCCGCCGCGCTCCAGGGCATCGAGAGCGCGCTGGATGGTGCTTCTGTCCACCACGTCCGCCTCGCCCGTGGCGCGGATCTGCAGCGCAGGATCCGGCTGAAACAGGTTCGGTGCCGCGTAGATGCAGCCGAGCGCCAGCACGATGACGATGAACAGCGTGCGGCCTAGCGTGTTGGTGTTGGGAGGTCGACTCGTGGTGCGGGGCAGCCCCAGCAGGTTCTCCCCCGTGATGCCGGGAGATCTAGCCACGATCAGGAGTCATCCAGCGATTTGATGGTTCCCTTGGGGAGGGTGGCGCCTACGGCGGACTTCTGTATGCGCAGCTCCACGTTGTTGGCCACCTGCACCTTGACGAAATCGTCTTCCACCTTGTTGACCTGCCCGACGATGCCGCCCGCGGTCACCACCTCGTCGCCTTTCGACAGCCCCGCCATGAGCGTCTGGTGCTCCTTGCGGCGCTTGCTCTGGGGGCGCCACAGCAGGAAATAGAAGATGAGCACGAAGCCGCCGAGAAACAGCAGGTTGATCAGCCCGGCATCGCCCGGCGGCGGTCCCTCGGCCGCGTAGGCCGCGGTTTCAAACAGATTCATCAGGTGTGTTCCAACCGTCCTGCAGGGTCTGGATAAGGGGGCGAAATGTACCCGTTTCAATAGATGTGCGCAAACGCGCCATGAGCCCGTGATAGTAGGCCAGATTGTGATGGGTCATCAGGATGCTGCCGAGGATTTCGCCGCAGCGATCGAGATGATGCAGGTAAGCCCGGGAGAAGTGACTGCAGGTGTAGCAGCGGCATTCCGGATCCAGGGGAATGTCGGCCAGGCGATGCCGGGCGTTGCGGATCTTCAACGTGCCCCGGGAGGTGAACGCATAGCCGTTGCGCGCATTTCGGGTGGGCAGCACGCAGTCGAACATGTCCACCCCCAGGGCCACCCCCCGCACCAGGTCCTCGGGCGTGCCCACCCCCATCAGGTAACGGGGCTGGTCCACCGGCATGTGGGGTGCCACCGCCGAGAGCACGGCGTCCATCTCTTCCTTGCTCTCGCCCACCGACAAGCCGCCGATGGCATAGCCGTCGAAGCCTAGGCGGAGCAGCCCCTCCAGGCTCTCACGGCGCAGATCCGGGTACATGCCACCCTGCACGATGCCGAACAACAGCCCCGGATCGCCATCGCCATAGGCGGCGCGGCAACGCTCGGCCCAGCGCAGCGACAGTTCCATGGAGCTCCGGGCCTCGGCCTCGGTGGCCGGGTAAGGGGTGCACTCGTCGAACACCATCACCACGTCGGAATCCAGATGGCGCTGCACCTCCATGGACCGCTCCGGAGTGAGCTCCACCCGGTCGCCGTTGACCGGCGACCGGAATACCACCCCGGACTCGGAGATCTTCCTGAGCTCTCCGAGGCTCCATACCTGAAAGCCCCCGGAGTCGGTGAGGATGGGACCGTTCCAGCCCATGAAGTCATGCAGCCCGCCGAGCGCCCGGACCGCCTCGTCACCGGGGCGCAGCATCAGATGAAAGGTATTGCCCAGCAGCATCTGGGTGCCGACCTCGCGGAGCGCCGCAGGGGTCATGGCCTTGACGGTGCCGTAGGTTCCGCACGGCATGAACACCGGCGTCTCCACCGGCCCGTGGGCCGTTGCCAGGCGGCCGCGCCGGGCGGCGCCGTCGGTGGCGATCAGATCAAACATGTCGTTCCAGGAACATGGCGTCTCCGTAGCTGAAGAACCGGTAGCCGGCGGCCACCGCCGCCCGGTACGCGGCCATCACCCGCTGATACCCGCCGAAGGCGCACACCAGCATGAGCAGGGTCGACTGCGGCAGATGGAAGTTGGTGAGCAGGGCGTCCACCACCCGGAACCGGTAGCCGGGGGTGATGAACAGGTCGGTCTCGCCCTCCCCGGGTTCCACCCGGCCGCACCCGGCGGCCGCGGACTCGAGGCTGCGCACCACCGTGGTGCCGACGGCCACCACCCGGCCGCCCCGTTCCCGGCAGCGCTCCACCGCCGCCGCTGCGGCCTCGGGCACCCGGTAGCGTTCGAGATGCATACGATGCCGCTGGATGTCCTCGACCCGCACCGGCTGAAAGGTGCCCGCGCCCACGTGCAGCGTCACGCTGGCGAGCTCCACGCCGCGCTCCGGTAACTCCGCCAGCATCGCTTCGCTGAAGTGCAGCCCCGCGGTGGGCGCCGCCACCGCGCCGGGGTGGACGCCGTACACGGTCTGGTACCGCTCCAGGTCCACGCCCTCCGGCGCGCGCTCGATGTACGGCGGCAACGGCACCTCGCCGGCCGCCTCCAGCACGTCGGTGACCGCCGCGGGAAATCCCAACCGATAGAAGTCGCCCTCCCGCGCCAGCACCGTCAGCACGAAACCGGCCACGTGGATGGTGCGCCCCGGCTTGAGGGGCTTGCTCACCCGGACCTGACACAGCGCCTCGGTGTCGGAATCGATGCGCTCCACCAGCACCTCGGCACGCCCGCCGCTGTCCTTCTCGCCGCGCAGGCGCGCCTTGATCACCCGGGTGTCGTTCAGCACCAGCAGATCCCCGGGCCGCAACAGGCCCGGGAAGTCGGCGAACCGCAGGTGCTCCAGCGCGTCGCGCTCGAGGTGCAGCAGACGACTGTCTTCACGGCGTGCCGCCGGCAGCTGAGCGATGAGCCGCTCGGGCAGCTCGTAGTCGAAATCCTGCAGGCGCATCGGCGAGGCGGACCCAGGGCGAAACGGCGGATTCTAGCGCAAACGGCGACTCCGCAGGCCCGGGTCGCCGCCGCTCACGCCGAGGCGGGGCTCGCGGCGTCGTCCATGGCCGCCGCCCGCCGGCGCGCCTCACGCGGCTCGAGCCGTGCCCAGTACTTCTCGAACGCCGGCCGCCGCTCGATGGTGCCGAACTCCATTCCCCAACCGATCTGCGAGCCCACGTACACGTCGGCAGCGGAAAACCGCTCCCCGGCGATGAAGCCGTCGCCGCTCACGGCGTGCTCCAGGGTGTCGACCACCCGGGCGAGGTTGCCGTATCCGGCCATGGCTTCCCGCTCAGGCGGCACCTCGACCCCCAGGGCCTGGTTCGTCACCGCCGCCTCGAGCGGGCCGGCGGCGAAGAACAGCCAGCGGTAGTAGGCGCCGCGCCGCTCCGGCGGCGGCGCGAGGCCGGCCTCGGGGAACGCGTCCGCCAGGTAGGCACAGATGGCCGCGCACTCGGTGACCACGGTGTCGCCGTGGCGGACGGCCGGCACCTTGCCCATTGGATTGATGGCCAGGTAATCGGGGGCCTTCATGGTGGTGCCGTAATCCAGGATCTCCGTGCGGTAGGGGGCACCCACCTCCTCGAGCATCCAGCGGACGATGCGGCCACGGGACATGGGATTGGTGTAGAAGACGAGTTCGTCGCTCATCGAGGGTTGCTCCTTTCCAGCCATCGCCGATTAAACCACCGTTCGGATGGAATCCGCAGCGGCCGCCGTTGTAACATTCCCGGCCGCCCCGCCCGGGTGGCGAAACTGGTAGACGCGCCAGACTCAAAATCTGGTTCTGGCAACAGAGTGTCGGTTCGACTCCGACCCCGGGCACCAATCAGCGTACCACTCGTAACGGCCGGGACCGCCCGGAACTCCTCGGCGCGTCGACCCGCGGCTTCGCTCAGTGCGGCAGGTCTCCGGGCACCCGGGGCGGGGGCGTCACCGCCGGCGGGTCGCTGGCGGGGAAGGACTCCTCCAGCGCCTCGTCCAGCAGGTCGTCTTCGCTGTGCGGCGGCGGGTACTCGTCCTCCGGCTGTGGCGGCTCCAGACGCGTCCTCTGCGCCGGTTCCTTGAGCAGCCAGTAGAGAAAGCCGCCCGCCAGCGCGAGCACCAGCAGTCTGTTCACGCTCCCGCTCTCCTCACTGGTTCTGGGTGTCCCAGTAGGGCCGGACGTCGAAGCGCTGGTAGAGCTGGGCGAGCTGCTGACGATCCACCTGATCGGGGTTCTCGGTCAGAGCCGCGTTGGACTCGAGCAGCGAGGTATCCGCCTCGAGACGGGTCGTTTCCTGGGCCGTCCACTGCAGCGCCTGAACCGGTACCGGAGCGCGTCCTACCGGGGTCCCCTCGACGATGGCGTATGCGGCCGCACCCGTCGCCGGGTCGATCATGATCTGGCGGATCTCTCCTACCCTGTTGCCACTCTGATCATTGACGGTGGCGCCGCGAAGCTGCTTGCTCACCTGAAACATGGGCGGCGCCACGGCAGCGACCAGCTCCTGGCCCACCAGCACCATCTGCCGTTGCTGTTGTTGTTGTTGCTGTTGCTGGCGCTGCTGTTGACCCGGCGCTTGGGCCTGCCCGGGCTGCCTCTGCTGGGCCTGCCCGGGCTGCCTCTGCTGGGCCTGCATCTGCTGCTGAGCGCGGGCCCGCTCCTGTGCGGAGCCCTGCATCTGTTGACGCATCTGTGCCGGATCGTGCATGCGCTTCTGCTCCTGCATGCGGCTCTGCATCCGGCTGGGATCGTGCATTTGCGGGTCACGCATGCGCATACGCTGCTGATCCTGCTGCTGCATGCGCTGCTGGTTCGGCATGGGCTGCTGATCCGGTTGCTGCTGTTGCTGTTGTTGCTGCTGCTGTTGTTGTTGCTGTCGCTGCTCCTCCAGCGCGGCCATCTCGCTCACCGGAGCCCAGTACTCCACCACGTACGACGCCATGGCCGGCTCGGTGAGCTGGGCGAGCTGCTCCCGCTGGATACGCGGTGCCCCGGCGAGCTGTTCGCCCGTGGTGAGCACCACGATCTGCTGGGATTGCGAATCCACCCGCGCCGCGTGCCAGGGCACGACCATGAGCTCTCCCTGGGCGCCGGTGGTGCCAGCGGCCGCGCCGCTGCTGTCACCGCCCTCGGCGAAGCGGGTGCCTGAGGTGTCCACCAGCAGATGCGAGATGGCCCCCTGCTCGAGGGCGATGGTGACGAACTCCAGCCGACCCACCTGCTCGCCTTCCTGGGTGGTCACCTGCCGTCCCACCAGCTCGTCCGCGGCCACGAGCTGGGCCGTCTCGCTCTGCGCGGCCTGGGTGCCCTGGGAGGGCTGAGCCTCCTGCGCCCATTCGGGCTGCCCGGACTGTTGGCTTCCCTGGGTAGACGTTTCCTGATAGCCGGCGAGCGCCAGCGAACTGGCGGCGGAGAGCGCTATGGCCGTCAGCGCCGCGCTGCGGCGAGCCCGACGGCTCGAGAACACGAGATTTCCTGGCGTCATGTGGTCCTCCTGGCGATGGACTAGGTGCCCGGGCACGTGCATCAGTCGTGCCATGGGCACCGACTCGCCGGACCTCCCCGCCCGCCGCTGCTCCGGGGCCATCCCGCCAGCAAGAATTGCCGGAGCGCGGAAGCCCTTGCTCAGCCGCCGGAGGCGATGTACTCCGACACCAGCTCTTCGAGCAGGTCCAGGGGAACGGCGCCGCGGGCCAGCACCGCGTCGTGAAAGCTGCGCACGTCGAAGGCGTCGCCCAGCTCCTGCTCCGCGCGCCGGCGCAGCTCCTGGATCTTCAGCATGCCGATCTTGTAAGCCGTGGCCTGACCCGGCATGACGATGTAGCGCTCCACGGCCTTCACCACGTCGCCGCGGGGGTTGGGGGTGTTCTCCACCAGCCAGTCGATGGCCTGCTCGCGGGTCCAGCGCTTGGCGTGCAGGCCCGTATCCACTACCAGGCGCCCGGCGCGCCACAGCTCCATGGCCAGCCGCCCGAAGTCCTCGTAGGGATCCTGATAGAGCCCGAGCTGTGCCGGCGCCCACTCGGCGTACAGCCCCCAGCCTTCGGAGTAGGCGGTGTACCCGCCGAAGCGGCGAAAGCTCGGCAGGCCTGCCAGTTCCTGGGCGATGGCGATCTGCATGTGATGTCCGGGAATGCCCTCGTGATAGGCCAGGGCGCGCATCTGGTAGGTCGGCATGTCCCGCGTGTCGTAGAGGTTCACGTAATAGATGCCCGGCCGCGAGCCATCGGGCGCCGGGCGCTGATAGAAGGCCTTGCCGGCGGAGCGCTCACGGAACGGCTCCACCCGCTTGACCACGAGATCCGCCTGGGGCTTGCGCGCGAACAGGGAATCCAGTCGCCCGCGCATGTCGTCGATGATGGCCGTCGCCTCGGCGAGATAACGCTCCCGGCCCTCGTCGGTGTTCGGCAGGTAGAAGCGCGGATCCGTCCGCGTGAACTCGAAGAACTCCTGCAGCGTGCCCTCGAAGCCCACCCGCTTCATGATGCCGCGCATCTCGCCATGAATCCGTTCGGCCTCCGCCAGCCCGAGGCGGTGCACCTCGTCGGCGCTCAGCCGGGTGGTCGTAGCCTCTTCCAGCGCGTAGGCGTAGTAGTCCTGCCCGTCCGGAAGCTTCCACGCCCCCGCAGTCTCGTCCGCCTGCCCGCGCTGACGCTCCATCTCGGCGATGAGCGCCTCGTAACCACGGCTCAGGTGATTCACCAGCGCGAGCCGGGCCTCCTCGAGGAGCTGCTGCTTGCGGGCTTCCTCCACGTCCAGGGCGTCTACCTTACTCTTGAAGTCCGCCCAGAGCGGCGAATCCGTGGTGGCGTCCGCTTCGAACGGGGCTCCGCTGATCACGTTGCGGGCGTCCCGCAGCACGTGGTCGTAGACGAATCGCGGCGGGTAGATCTTCTTCTCGAAGCGGCGCCTCGCGTTCTCGATGGCCTGCTCGAGGTACTCGTCCGCGCCCTGCAGCCGGCCGATGTACGCCTCTGCGTGAGCAACGTCGCCGACCCGGTGCTGGTTGATCAGAAACGCCGGAATCCGCGACTGCACGCCATACATCTGGTTGAAGGTGTAGACGTGGTCCCGGTAGGGATGCCCCGCCTTGGCCCGCTGCTTGTCGTACTCGAACAGCCGCCAGGAAACCTTCTCCTGCTCGTCGAGAGCGTCGTAATCGAACCGGTCGTACATCTCCTGGAGCTGCCGCTGGCCGATGCGGTAACTCTCGAGCTCGAACTCGGGGGACACATCGTCCCAGTCGTCGTAGTCGTGGTCGATGATGCCGAGGTAGGTCTTGGACACCGGCGAGCGCTCCAGGTCGGCCTGAAACACCGCCTCGAACCAGGCGTTGAGCCGCTCCGATTCGGTGGCGGTTTCGGCGGGCTCCGCGCGGGCGGCGTGCCAGCCGCCGACCAGTGCCGCCACCACCAGCATGGCCAGGACATGGGGAATGCGAAGCATGGGTTCTCCTGATGCTTTCGGAAGCGGCAATTGAACCATCCTTCGGCCCGGGTATCGAATCCGGCGGCCCAGGCCCGAGGCCGGACCCAGGCTCGGCCCGCCCGAGCGCCGGTGCGCTCAGAGGCGGAACAGACGGCGGGCGTTGCCAGAAAGGAACAGCTCCAGGGTGGCCTCGTCGAGGCCGAGCTGGCCCAGATTCTTCAGGCAGCGCTTCGGGGTCAGCATGGGGTAGTTGGTGCCGAACATCACCCGCTCCCGGCCGCGGCCCTTCATGAACTCCACCAGCGCGCCGGGGTAGCGGCCGGCCACGTAGGCCGAGGTATCCACGTAGAGGCCCGGGAACTTCCCCGACAGGGCCACGACCTCGTCGAACCAGGGGAAGCCCACGTGACCGCCGACCACCTTGAGCTCGGGAAACTCCAGCAGCACGTTCTCCAGGTACGGAATCGGCCGGCCCGGTTCGGAGGGGCACAGCGGACCGGTGTAGCCGATCTGGGTCATGAACGGCACGTCGAGCTCACAACAGGCCGCGTACAGCGGATAGTACCGCCGGTCGTCCGGCGGCAGGTTCCACAACCAGGGCACCACCCGCAGCCCCTTGAAGCCGTAATCCCGCACATAGAGGCGCAGCGTGCGGACCGCCTCCATGGGCCGGGACAGATCCACCGACGCGATGCCCGCGATCCGCTCGGGATACCGTTGAACCAGCTCCGCGACGCTCGCGTTGCTGATCAGCTCACCGGTGGGGCCCCACCACGCGGACAGCAGAGCCGTGCTCACACCCGCCTCGTCCATGTGGGCGAACAGTTGCTCCTCGGAAACCTCGCCGGCGCTGCCCCCCGTCCAGCGCAACAGGGTGGCCAGCCACGGCTGCTCCATGAAGGTCGCCCCCGGTCGCTGAGCCCATACGTCGATGATGGCCGGCTGTGTCATGACTCACCCGCTTTAACTTGACAGATCAACCTTATTTGCCAGAACTTGATGGGTCAACCATTATCCGGGCATGACGTCGCCACGCTTGTACTTCACCCTCAACCAGGCCCAGCATCGACTGCGCAAACACATCGACCGGCGCTGCCTGGCCGAGACCGGCGCTTCGTCCGCGCAGCTCGGCGCCATGTTCTATATTCGTGATCACGAGCCCTGCTCCCAGGGCGACATCGCCGCAGCGTTCGGCCAGGACGAATCCGCCGCCACGGGCATGCTGGCGCGCATGCAGAAGGGCGGGTTCATTGCCCGGCGCCGCAGCCCGGACGACCGCCGCGTGGCGGAGGTCACCCTCACCGAAGCCGGACGAGCGGCGCTCGAGAAGGCCGACGTGATGCTCGCCGCCTTCAACCGCCGTCTGACCCGGGGTTTCAGCCGCGCGGAGATGACCGTGGTGCAGCAGTTTCTCGAGCGCACCATCGACCGGGTGGACAAGGGCGAGCTGTGAATGGCGGAAGCATCCTGATGGAGCCCGGCTGGAGCTCGATCCTCCCCCCGCTCTGCGCCATCGTTCTGGCCATCGTCACCCGGCAGGTGATCCTGTCGCTCGGCGCTGGCATCTGGCTCGGCTGGTGGCTCGCCGGCGACGGCAATCCGCTCGCCGCGGCCGCCCACGCCGTGGAGGGGGTGGTCGCGGTGCTCGGGGACGCCGGCGACGCCCGGGTCATTCTCTTCGCCCTGGTGATCGGCGCCATGATCGCCTGCATGGAGCACACCGGAGGCGTGCGGGGCTTCGTGGCATGGCTCGAGCGCCGGCGCTGGGTCGATTCGCCGCAGCGCGCGGAATGGCTCGCCTGGGCCATCGGGCTGGTGGTGTTCATCGAGTCGAACCTCACCCTTCTGGTGGCGGGGGCGGTGTCGCGCCCGCTGTTCGACCGTTTCCGGGTCTCCCGGGAGCGGCTCGCGTATCTGATCGACGCCACCTCCGCGCCGGTGTGCATCCTGGTGCCGCTCAATGCGTGGGGAGCCTTCAACCTCGGACTCCTCGGGGGGACGGAGCTGACCGACCCGCTCGGCACCTTCGTTCGCGCCATCGCCTTCAACTTCTACGCCATACTGGCCGTCGTCATGGCCGGCGCCAGCATCGCCTGGCGATGGCATCCCGGCCCCATGGCTCGGGCGGAGGCCCGGACCCGCGGCGGCCAGGTGCTGTGGCCCAACGCCTCGCCGCTGATGGACCCGTCTCTGCTCCATGCGCCCGCCGAGCCGAACCAGCCTGCCGGGGGTCCGAGCTACATGCTGGCACCCATGCTGGTGATGGTGGCCGCCGTGCCCGTGGGGCTGTACGTCACGGGCGGCGGAGAGATGACCGCCGGCTCGGGCTCCACCGCCGTGCTGTGGGCGGTACTGGCGGGGCTGGTGACGGTATGGCTCATGGCGCGGGTGGGCCAAGGGCGGCGGATGGACGAGCTGATGACGGTGGCGCTGCGCGGCGCCGGCGGTCTGCTGCCGGTGGCCGTCATCCTGCTGCTCGCGCTCGCCCTCGGCGACGTCACCGACGTGCTGGGCACGGGGAAGTTCGTCGCCGGGGTGGTGGGCGCCGCGATACCCACGGCCCTGCTACCGGCGCTGGTGTTCTGCGTCGCCTGCGCCGCGGCCTTCGCGATCGGCTCGAGCTGGGCCACGTTCGCCATCATGATTCCGCTCGCCATTCCCCTGGCGCTGTCCCTGGACGTGGCCCCGGCCCTGCTGCTCGGCGCCGTGCTCTCCGGCGCCGTGTTCGGCGATCACGCGTCCCCCATCAGCGACACCACGGTGGTGGCGTCCATGGCCGCGGCCACGGATCACATCGACCACGTGCGCACCCAGCTTCCCTACGCGCTCGTCGCCGCCGGTATCGCCCTGGCGGGTTACCTGGTGGCCGGATTGGTGGTCCAGACAGCGGGTTAAGCCGCCAGCGCCTGCTGCATCTCCATGGCCCAGCTCACCGATTCCAAGTAGCTCGCGGCGAGGCCTTCCAGATTCGCCTCCTCCGAGAGCCTCGCCTGCTCGTAGGCGATGACCCGGCGCAGCAGCTCTCCCAGAGGACCGCCGCCGCCGCAGAGCGCGGCCCGGGTCTCTTCTTCGAAGGGCAGACCCTCCACCACCTGATCCATGGGCAGGTCGAGCAGCGCATCCAGCACCGACAGGAGACCCACGGTGAAACACTGATGGCTGTCCGCGCCGCCGGCGGAACGGGCCGCGAGCTCGCACATGCGGGCGCGGATCAGCGCCGTGGTGATGAGCTCCGGCGGCTTGTCCTCGGACAGCTCGGACATCAGCATCAGGGTGGCCCAGCCTTTCACCATCTCCGTACCCACCATGACCAGCGCCTGATGGATCGAGGTGACGGTGGTGCGCATCCCGCAGTAGGCGGAGTTGATGTACTTCAGCAAACGGTAGGAGAGCGCGGGATCCGACGTCACCAGCGCGTCCAGTTCGGCGATGCTGGCGTCGGGATCCTGGAGCCGGGCGATGAGCTGCAACACCGCCAGGCGATTGGCCGCGGGGCGGCGGCCGGTGATCATCTGCGGCCGGCAGAAGAAATATCCCTGGTAGAGGTCGAAGTCGAGGGTGCGGCATCGCGCCAGGTCCTCGTACGTCTCCACCTTCTCGGCGACGAGAATGACGTCGTGGGGCCGGATGCGCGCCACGTGGTCCGCCAGGGTCTCGGGGTCCAGCGCCATCACGTCGAGCTTGACGTAGTCGGCGATGGCCAGGAGCGGCTCGCATCCCGGCCGGTAGACGAAATCGTCCAGCGCCAGCTTGTAGCCG
>JAWLCV010000035.1:0-43503 GCA_041686955.1 Pseudomonadales bacterium | reverse complement strand
GGAATCCGCCATCGCCAACGCCGAGAACAACGAAGCCGCCGACATCGACGAGCTCAGGATCTCGGAGATCTTCGTCAACGAAGGTCTGACGATGAAGCGCATCAAGCCGCGGGCGAAAGGCCGGGCGGATCGAATCTTCAAACGCACCAGTCACATCACCGTGACGGTCACGGACGAGTAAGTTAGGTATGGGTCAGAAGGTCAACCCCGTCGGCATCCGCCTCGGAATCGTCAAGGACCACACCTCCGTGTGGTACGCGGATTCCAAGCACTATTCCGATTATCTGCTGAGCGATCTCCAGGTGCGCGACTATCTGCGCAAGCGCCTGGCGCAGGCCTCGGTGGGGCGTATCGAAATCGAGCGGCCGGCGCAGACCGCGCGCATCACGATCCATACCGCCCGCCCCGGCATCGTCATCGGCAAGAAGGGCGAAGACGTGGAGCGGCTGCGCCAGGAACTGGCCCGGATGATGGGCGTGCCGGTGCACGTCAACATCGAGGAGATCCGCAAGCCCGAGCTGGACGCGCTGCTGGTGGCCCAGAACGTGGCTCAGCAGCTCGAGCGTCGGGTGCAGTTCCGCCGGGCCATGCGGCGGGTGATCCAGAACGCCATGCGGCTCGGGGCCGAGGGTATCAAGGTGCGCGTGGCGGGCCGGCTCGGCGGTGCGGAGATCGCGCGTTCCGAGGTCTACCACGAAGGGCGGGTTCCGCTGCACACCCTGCGGGCGGACATCGACTACGCCACCTGGGAAGCCAAGACCACCTACGGGATCATCGGCATCAAGGTGTGGATCTTCAAAGGCGAGATCATCGGTCAGGAACGCGAGAGCGAGAAGCAGTCGGCCTGATCGCAACAGCAAAGGCATTAGGTAGGGCAACGTGTTACAGCCTAAGAGAACGAAATTCAGGAAGCAGATGAAGGGCCGCAATCGCGGTCTGGCGGTCCGCGGCAGCAAGGTGAGCTTCGGCGAGTTCGGTCTGAAAGCGACCGGACGGGGCCGGCTCACTGCGCGGCAGATCGAGGCGGGCCGGCGTGCCATCACCCGCCACGTCAAGCGCGGCGGCAAGATCTGGATCCGCGTGTTTCCGGACAAGCCCATCACCAAGAAGCCGCTGGAAGTCCGCCAGGGCAAGGGCAAGGGCGGCGTGGAGTACTGGGTGTCCCAGATTCAGCCGGGCCGGGTGCTCTACGAGATGGAAGGCGTGCCGGAAGACGTGGCCCGGGAGGCGTTCTCGCTGGCCGCCGCGAAGATGCCGTTCAAGACCGCGTTCGTCAAACGGACGCTGATGTAGGCGTCCAGAGGGAAGTGAAGGCATGAAAGCATCGGAGCTGCAAAGCAAGTCGCCGCGGGAGCTCGAGGAAGAGCTGCTGAGGCTGCGCAAGGAACAGTTCAACCTGCGCATGCAGAGGGCGAGCGGTCAGCTCGGGCAGACCCATCTGCTGGGAGAGACCCGCCGCGACATCGCGCGGATCAAGACGATCCTGGAGGAGAAACGACATGGCTGAATCAGCAGCCGGAACGCCCGAGCAGCCGGGTGCGGATCAGGCGGTGCAGCAGGCAGCCAGCGGCGCGCGTACGGTCACGGGCACCGTGGTCAGCGACCGCATGGACAAGACCATCACGGTGCTGGTGGAGCGCCGTGTGCAGCATCCGGTGTACGGCAAGATCATCCGCCGTTCCTCGAAGCTGCACGCGCACGACGAGAACAACGAATGCAAGGTGGGCGACACCGTCACGGTGATTGAGTGCCGTCCCCTGTCGAAAACCAAAACCTGGATGCTGAACAGCATCGATGAGCGCGCGCGCGAGGTTTGACGCGCCGCGACGCCCGGGTGTCAGAGGATTAGGCCGATGATTCAGACGGAAACCATGTTGGATATCGCCGACAACAGCGGGGCTCGGCGGGTGCAGTGCATCAAGGTGCTCGGCGGGTCGCGGCGTCGCTACGCCGGCATCGGCGACATCATCAAAGTCACCGTGAAGGAAGCGATCCCCCGGGGCCGCGTCCGCAAGGGGCAGGTGATGAACGCGGTGGTGGTGCGCACGCGCAAGGGCGTGCGCCGGCCGGACGGCTCGGTGATCCGCTTCGACCAGAACGCGGCCGTGCTGCTCAACCAGCAGAACCAGCCCGTGGGCACCCGGATCTTCGGGCCGGTGACCCGGGAACTGCGCACCGAGAAGTTCATGCGAATCATCTCTCTGGCGCCCGAGGTGCTGTAGGAATCGACATGCTCAAGATCAAGAAAGACGACGAAGTGGTGGTGATCGCCGGGCGCGACAAAGGCAAGCGCGGCAGCGTGCTGCGCGTGCTGAAGGACGGCCGGCTGCTGGTCGCGGGCGTGAACATCGTCAAGAAGCACCAGCGTCCCAATCCCGCCGTGGGACAACCGGGCGGCATCGTGGAGCGGGAGGCCCCCATCCAGGCGTCCAACGTGGCGATCTGGAACGACGAGGCGGAAAAGGCCGATCGGGTGGGCTTCCGGATCGAGGACGGCAAGAAGGTTCGGTACTTCAAGTCCACGCAAAAAGTTATCGAAGACTAAGAGTTTTTCTCAACATGTCGAATCTGTACCAGAAATACGTCGACGAGATCCGGCCACGGCTCATGGAGGAAGGCGGCTACGCCAACATCATGCAGGTGCCGCGGCTGACCAAGGTCACGCTGAACATGGGCGTGGGCGAGGCCGTGGGCGACCGCAAGATCATGGAGGCGGCGGTCGCCGACATGACGCTGATCTCCGGCCAGAAGCCCATCGTGACGAATGCCCGGAAGTCGGAAGCCGGGTTCAAGATCCGCGAGGGCTGGCCCATCGGCTGCAAGGTGACCCTGCGGCACACCCGCATGTACGAGTTCATCGAGCGCCTGATCGGCATCGCCATTCCGCGGATCCGCGATTTCCGCGGACTGAATCCGCGGGCGTTCGACGGTCGCGGCAATTTTTCCATGGGCATCGTCGAGCAGATCGTGTTCCCGGAGATCGACTACGACAAGATCGACCGGATCCGGGGCCTGAACGTCACGGTGACCACCACGGCGGAGACGAACGAGGAGGCGCTGAGCCTGCTGCGCGCGTTCGATTTCCCGTTCCGTACCTAATCGGATAGGCAAGAGATATGGCAAAGACTTCCATGGTAGAGCGCGAGCGCAAGCGCGCCCAGACCGTCGCCAAGTACGCGAAGAAGCGCGCGGAGCTGAAGGCGATCATCAGCGATCGCAGCCTTTCGGACGAGGAGCGCTGGGATGCGCAGATCAAGCTGCAGAAGCTGCCGCGCAACGCGAGCCCTGTCCGGCAGCAGCGCCGTTGCGGCATCACCGGCCGGCCTCGCGGGTTCTACCGCAAATTCGGCCTGGGGCGGAACAAGCTCCGCGAAGCCGCCATGCGGGGCGACGTGCCCGGCCTGGTGAAGTCGAGCTGGTAGCGGAGCGAGGAGAAACCCATGACGATGCAGGACCCAATTGCCGACATGCTGACTCGCATCCGCAATGCCCAGCAGGCCCATCACCCGACGGTGAGCATGCCGAGCTCGAAGGCCAAGGTGGCCATCTGCCGGGTGCTGGAGCAGGAAGGCTACATCGACGGCTTCGAGGTGGACGAGGCCGCCAAGCCGACGTTGACCGTGACCCTGCGCTACCACCGCGGCCGTCCCGTGATCGAGGAGATCAAGCGCAGCAGCCGGCCCGGCCTGCGCACGTACAAGGGCGCCGGTGAGCTGCCCAAGGTGCGGGGCGGGTTCGGTGTCTCCATCGTGAGCACCAACAAGGGTGTGATGACCGATCGCGACGCCCGGGCGCAGGGTGTCGGCGGCGAAGTCCTCTGCACCGTGTTCTAAAGAGGTAGGCGCATGTCTCGAGTAGCGAACAATCCGATTGCCTTGCCGTCCGGTGTGGAGGTGAAGCTCCAGGGCCAGCTCGTCAACGTCAAAGGCGGCAAGGGCACCATGGAATTCCAGGTGCACGACGACGTCGAAGTGGTGCAGGAAGACGGCACGCTGCGCGTCTCGGCCCGCAGCGAGGAGCAGCAGGCACGCGCCCTGTCCGGCACCACGCGGGCGGTGCTCAGCAACATCGTGACCGGCGTGTCCAAGGGCTGGGAACGCCGCCTGGTGATCCAGGGCGTCGGTTACCGGGCGCAGGCCCAGGGCCGGAAGCTCAACCTGCAGCTCGGCTTCTCCCACCCCGTGGAGTACCAGGTGCCCGAGGGCATCGAGGTGCAGACGCCGGCGCCCACCGAGGTGGTGGTGAGCGGGGCGGACAAGCAGCTGGTCGGCCAGGTGGCTTCCGAGATCCGTGCGTTTCGCCCGCCGGAGCCGTACAAGGGTAAGGGCGTGCGATATGCGGACGAGCGTGTCCGGCGCAAGGAAGCCAAGAAGAAGTAACCGATGGTTTTCGGTGGCGGCAGCCCGGTACCGCCACCCGTGGCAAGACTCAAGAGCGAATATTGCAGATGAACGACAAGAAGGCATCCAGACTGAGGCGCGCGCGGCGCGGTCGCATGAAGATGCGCGAGCTGGGCGCGGTGCGGCTCAGCGTCCATCGCACGCCCCGGCACATTTACGCCCAGGTCATCTCCCCCACCGGGGACAAGGTGCTGGCCACCGCCTCCACCTTGGAGAAGGACCTGCGCGAAGGGCCCACCGGCAACGTGGAAGCCGCCGCCAAGGTCGGCCAGCGCATCGCCGAGCGGGCGAAGTCGGCGGGCATCACCACCGTGGCGTTCGATCGCTCCGGGTTCAAGTATCACGGCCGCGTGAAGGCGCTGGCGGAAGCCGCCCGTGAGGGCGGATTGGAGTTCTGACGATGGCGTATACCGACGAAGTGCGCGAGGAAGGGCTGGTCGAGAAGCTGGTCCAGGTCAACCGCGTCGCCAAGGTGGTGCAGGGCGGCCGGGTATTCGGCTTCACGGCCCTCACCGTGGTGGGCGACGGCAACGGCCGGGTCGGCATCGGCCGCGGCAAGGCCCGCGAGGTGCCCGTGGCCATCCAGAAGGCCATGGAGGCCGCGCGCCGGAACATGGTGGACGTGGAGCTCAACGGCTCCACCCTCTGGTACCCGGTGACCGCGCGCCACGGCGCCTCGAAGGTGTACATGCAGCCGGCCTCGGAAGGTACCGGAGTGATCGCGGGGGGCACCATGCGCGCCCTGCTGGAAGCCGCCGGCGTGCACAACGTGCTGGCGAAGTGCTACGGCTCCACCAACCCGGTGAACGTCATTCAGGCCACCTTCAAGGGCCTGGCCAACATGCGCTCGCCGGAGATGGTGGCGTCCAAGCGCGGCAAGACGGTGGAGGAGATCGGCGCATGAGCGGCACCATTCGCGTCACCCTGACCAGGAGCCCCGCCGGGCGCCTGCGCAAGCACAGGGCCTGCGTGACGGGCCTGGGGCTGCGCCGGGTCAACCACACCGTCGAGGTGGAAGACACACCCGCGGTCCGCGGCATGATCAACCGCATCAGCTACATGGTGCGGGTGGAAGGAGAGTGACGATGCACCTCAACGACCTCAGCCCGGGACCGGGCAGCAGGAAAGAGAAGCGCCGGGTCGGCCGTGGCATCGGCTCGGGCCTGGGCAAGACGTCGGGCAAGGGCCACAAGGGCCAGAAGGCCCGGGCGGGCGGCACCGTGCCGGCGGGATTCGAAGGCGGCCAGCTGCCGCTGCAGCGCCGGGTGCCGAAGTTCGGCTTCCGGTCGCGGATCGGCATGAGCACCGCCGAGGTGCGGCTCGGTGAGCTCGCGAAGGTGAGCGGCGACGTGGTGGACCTGGAGACCCTGAAGCAGGCCAACGTGCTGAACCGCAACATCAAGCGGGCGCGAATCATCCTGTCCGGCGGCATCGACCGGGCAGTGACCGTGAAAGGCGTGAAGGTAACCAAAGGCGCTCGTGCCGCCATCGAGGCAGCCGGGGGCAAGGTAGAAGGCTGATGGCATCCAATCCGGGACAGCTTGCGGGCGTGCAGGCGGGGCTCTCCGAGCTCCGCAGCCGGCTGCTGTTCGTGCTTCTGGCGCTGCTCGTGTACCGCGTGGGAACGCACATCCCGGTTCCGGGGATCAATCCCGTCCGGCTGGCAGCGCTCTTCGACCAACAGCAGGGCGGCATCCTGGATCTGTTCAACATGTTCTCCGGCGGCGCCCTGGAGCGCATGAGCATCCTGGCTCTGGGGGTGGTGCCGTACATTACCTCCAGCATCATCATGAACCTGATGAGCATGATGTACCCGGCGCTGCAGCAGCTGCGCAAGGAGGGGGAGTCCGGACGCCGCAAGATCACCCAGTACACCCGTTACGGCACCCTGCTCATCGCGCTGATTCAGGGCACCTCGCTCACCGCCACCCTGGCGAACCAGGGGCTCGCGTTCTCGCCGGGCTTCACGTTCTATTTCGTGTCAACGGTGACCCTGGTGACCGGCGCTCTGTTCATGATGTGGCTGGGTGAGCAGATCACCGAGCGCGGTGTCGGCAACGGCATCTCGCTGTTGATCTTCTCGGGCATCGTCTCGGGCTTTCCCGCCGCCATCGGCCGCTCCTTCGAGGCTGCGCGTCAGGGCGACATCAACATCATCGCGCTCCTGGCCATCGGCGCGCTGGCCATCGGCATCGTCGCCTTCGTGGTGTTCGTCGAGCGCGGGCAGCGGCGCATCACGGTGAACTACGCCAAACGCCAGCAGGGACGCCGGATGTACCAGGCCCAGGCGAGCCATCTGCCGCTCAAGATCAACATGGCCGGGGTCATTCCCGCCATCTTCGCCTCGAGCCTGCTGCTGGCCCCGGCCTCCATGGCCCAGTGGTTCGGCAACTCGCCGGGGATGAGCTGGCTGCAGGAGGTCTCGCTGGTGCTCTCGCCGGGTCAGCCGCTGTACATTCTGCTGTTCGGCGCCGGCATCGTGTTCTTCTGCTTCTTCTACACCGCCATCATGTTCGATCCGAAGGAGGTGGCGGACAATCTGAAGCGGCAGGGGGCCTACGTGCCGGGCATCCGCCCGGGCCAGCAGACGGCGCGTTACATCGACGACGTGATCACGCGGCTGACCGTGTTCGGCGCCATCTACATCACCCTGGTGTGCCTGCTGCCCGAGTTCATGGTCGTGGCGTTCAACGTCACCTTCCAGCTCGGGGGCACGGCGCTCCTGATCGTCGTGGTGGTGGCCATGGACTTCATGTCCCAGGTGCAGGCCCATCTGATGTCGAGTCAGTACGCCAAGTTGATGGAAAAATCCAACCTGAAGAGCTACGGCCGCAGCACCATTCGCCGTTGACCTGCCGCCGGATTTAGAGGATGAGACAGTGAAAGTCAGAGCATCAGTCAAAAAGATCTGCCGCCGCTGCAAGGTGATCAAGCGGCGCGGCGTGGTACGAGTGATCTGCAGCGCCGAGCCCCGGCACAAGCAGCGTCAAGGCTAGGGAAACACGGAGCAAGCATGGCACGTATCGCCGGTATCAACGTACCCGACAACAAACACGCGGGAATCGCCCTGACCTACATCTTCGGCATCGGCCGCACGACGGCGAAGAAGCTGTGCGAGGCCGTGGGCGTGGATCCGAGCATGAAGATTCAGGATCTCTCCGACGAGAGGCTGGACGCGCTGCGCAGCGAAGTCAGCAAGCTCACCGTGGAAGGCGACCTGCGGCGGGAGAATTCCATGAACATCAAGCGGCTCATGGACCTGGGCTGCTATCGGGGCATGCGCCACCGCCGGGGTCTCCCCGTCCGGGGCCAGCGTACCCGCACCAACGCGCGTACGCGCAAGGGTCCGCGTCGCCCGATCAGAAAGTAGGAACGAACAGGTATCACCCAAATGGCAGCAGAGCGCAAGAAGAGCAAACGCGTGGTCACCGAGGGCATCGCCCACATCCACGCTTCCTTCAACAACACGATCATCACCATCACCGATCGTCAGGGTAACGCCCTGTGCTGGGCGACGTCCGGCGGCTCCGGCTTCCGGGGGTCGCGCAAGAGCACGCCGTTCGCCGCCCAGGTGGCGTCGGAACGGGCGGCCACTGCGGCCATCGATTATGGGATGAAGAACGTTGACGTTCTGGTGAAGGGGCCGGGCCCGGGCCGCGAGTCGGCCGTGCGCGCGCTCAACAACGCGGGCTTGCGCATCAACAGCATTGCGGACGTGACGCCCATCCCTCACAACGGCTGCCGGCCGCCGAAGCGTCGGCGCGTCTGACGGCAGATTGGAGAAGTAGCTTATGGCACGTTACACCGGCCCCAAACTGAAGCTGTCCCGACGGGAAGGTACCGACCTGTTCCTGAAGAGCGGCGTGCGGCCCATCGATTCCAAATGCCGCATCGACTCGCCGCCGGGCCAGCACGGCGCCCGCCGCGGCCGGCTGTCCGACTACGCGGTGCAGCTGCGCGAGAAGCAGAAGGTGCGGCGCTTCTACGGGGTGCTCGAGAAGCAGTTCCGCAATTACTACAAGAAAGCGGAGCGGCAGAAGGGCGCCACCGGCGAGAATCTGCTGCGTCTGCTCGAGTCCCGCCTGGACAACGTGGTCTACCGGATGGGCTTCGGCGCCACCCGCGCCGAATCGCGCCAGCTCGTGTCGCACAAGAGCATTCTGGTGAACGGTCAGAAGGTCAACATTCCTTCTTACCAGGTGAAGGCCGAGGACGTGGTCAGCGTAACGGAGAAGGCGCGGGCCCAGCTGCGCATCCAGTCCGCCCTGCAGCTCGCCAGTCAGCGAGCCCCGGTGGACTGGGTAGAGGTGGACGCCACCAAGATGGAAGGCGTGTTCAAGCGCGTGCCGGACAGGAGCGAGTTGCCGCCGGAAATCAACGAGAACCTCATCGTCGAGCTGTACTCCAAGTAATCGAGAGCTCAAGGAGAACTTAATGGCACAATCGGTAACCGATTTCCTGACCCCGCGCCACATCGACGTCCAGGAGGTGAGCCCCACGCGCGCCCGGGTGGCGTTGGAGCCGCTGGAGCGCGGGTTCGGCCATACCCTGGGGAACACGCTGCGGCGCATCCTGCTCTCCTCCATGCCGGGCTGCGCCATCACGGAGGTGCAGATCGACGGGGTTCTGCACGAGTACGGCACCATCGAAGGGGTCCAGGAGGACGTCATCGACATCCTGCTGAACCTCAAGGGCGTGGCGGTGAATCTGCACAACCAGGACGAGGCGCTGATCACCATCGCCAAGGAAGGCTCCGGGCCGGTGACGGCCGGCGACTTCCAGCTCACCCAGGACGTGGAGATCGCCAACCCGGATCACCTGATCTGCACGCTGAACGAGAAGGGCTCCATCCGCCTCGAGGCCAAGGTCACCCGCGGGCGCGGCTACGTGCCCGTGGACGCCCTGGAAGAGGAGGAGGACAGCCGGCCCATCGGAGTGCTGCGCCTGGATGCCACCTACAGCCCCATGCGGCGGGTGGCCTACACGGTCGAGAACGCCCGGGTGGAGCAGCGCACCGACCTGGACAAGCTGGTGCTCGACATCGAGACCAACGGCACCATCGATCCGGAGGAAGCCATTCGCCGCGCCGCGACGATTCTGCAGCAGCAGCTCGCGGTGTTCGTCGATCTGGAGAGCGAGGGTGAGCCTGCGGCCGAGGAGCAGGAGGACGAGATCGACCCCATCCTGATCCGTCCGGTGGACGATTTGGAGCTCACCGTGCGCTCCGCCAACTGTCTGAAGGCCGAGAACATTTACTACATCGGCGATCTGATCCAGCGCACCGAGGTGGAGCTGCTGAAGACGCCCAACCTGGGCAAGAAGTCGCTCACCGAGATCAAGGACGTGCTGGCGTCCCGGGGCCTGTCCCTGGGCATGCGGCTCGAGAACTGGCCGCCGCCGAGCCTGCGCGGAGACGACAAGGTCGCCTGACCTTCACGAGCCGCCCCTTAGGAAGCCGGAGTTTTTAGGAAAGAGCCATGCGCCATCGTAAGAGTGGTCGACAACTGAACCGGAACAGCGCCCATCGCCAGGCCATGTTCCGCAACATGGCGGTGTCGCTGATCGAGCACGAGGTGATCAAGACGACGCTGCCGAAAGCCAAGGAGCTGCGTCGGGTGGTCGAGCCGCTCATCACGCTGGCGAAGGAAGACTCCGTGGCCAACCGGCGTCTGGCCTTCTCCCGCACCCGCAGCAAGGAGGCGGTGGGCAAGCTGTTCGCCGAGCTGGGCGCGCGCTATCAGGAGCGCCCCGGCGGCTACACGCGGATCCTGAAGTGCGGCTTCCGGGCCGGTGACGCCGCTCCCATGGCGTACATCGAGCTGGTGGGCCGGGAGATGGCGGAGGATCTGGACCTCGAAGAGGACGAGATGGAGGAGGAGCAGGCCTAGCCTAGCCTCCCGCAGGCCCGAAGAAACCCTTCGGGCCGCCCCACCGGGGTTAAAGCACGGTCTTCAGGAACCGCCCCGTGTGGGAGCCGCGCTTCTTCGCCACCTGCTCGGGGGTGCCCTCGGCGATGATCCGGCCGCCGCCGGAGCCGCCCTCCGGACCCAGATCGATGATCCAGTCCGCGGTCTTGATCACGTCCAGGTTGTGCTCGATGACGACGATGGTGTTGCCCTGGTCGCGCAGCCGGTGCAGCACCGCCAGAAGCTGGGCGATGTCGTGAAAGTGCAGGCCCGTGGTGGGCTCGTCGAGGATGTAGAGCGTTCGCCCGGTATCCCGCTTCGACAGCTCCCGTGAAAGCTTCACCCGCTGAGCTTCCCCGCCGGACAGGGTGGTGGCGCTCTGACCCAGGCGAATGTACGAGAGCCCCACGTCCATCAGCGTCTGCAGCTTGCGGGCGAGCACCGGGATGGCGTCGAAGAACTCCCGGGCTTCCTCCACGGTCATGTCGAGCACCTCGGTGATGTTCTTGCCCTTGTAGCGCACGTCCAGGGTCTCCCGGTTGTAGCGCTTGCCCCTGCAGACGTCGCAGGGGACGTAGATGTCCGGCAGGAAGTGCATCTCCACCTTGATCACCCCGTCGCCCTGACAGGCTTCGCAGCGCCCGCCCTTGACGTTGAAGCTGAACCGGCCCGGCTTGTAGCCGCGTGCCCGGGCCTCCTGGGTCTGGGCGAACAGCTCGCGGATGGGGGTGAACAGCCCCGTGTAGGTGGCGGGATTGGAGCGCGGCGTGCGGCCGATGGGGCTCTGATCGATGTCCACCACCTTGTCGAGGTGCTCGAGTCCCTGGATGTCGTCGTGGGGCGCCGCCGTCAGGCTCGTGGCCTTGTTCAGCACCGTGGCGGTCACCGGATAGAGCGTGTGGTTGATGAGGGTGGACTTCCCGGAGCCGGACACCCCGGTGACGCAGGTGAACAGCCCGCACGGGATCTCCACGGTGACGTCGTCGAGGTTGTTGCCCCGGGCGCCGATCAGGCGGATCACCGCGTCGGGGTTGCGGGGCGTGCGCCGTGCCGGCACGGCGATGTGCTCCCGGCCCGAGAGATAGGCGCCGGTCATGGACTGCTCGGAGCCGAGAATGTCCTTCAGGCAGCCGCTGGCCACCACCCGGCCGCCGTGCACGCCGGCGCCGGGGCCCATGTCGATGATGAAGTCCGCGGCGCGGATGGCCTCCTCGTCGTGCTCCACCACCAGCACCGTGTTCCCCAGATCCCGCAGGTGGGTCAGGGTCCTGAGCAGGCGCTCGTTGTCGCGCTGGTGCAGGCCGATGGACGGTTCGTCCAGGATGTACATCACCCCCACCAGCCCCGCGCCGATCTGGCTGGCCAGGCGGATGCGCTGCGCTTCGCCGCCGGACAGGGTCTCGGCGCTGCGGTCCAGGGTCAGGTAGTTCAGCCCCACGTCCACGAGAAACTGCAACCGGGCGCGGATCTCCTTCAGGATCTTGTCGGCGATCTCGCCGCGCCGGCCGGCCAGGCGGAGCCGGGTGAAGTAGTCGAGCGCCGCCTCCACCGAGTCCGAGGTCACCTGGGGCAGGTTCACGTCACCGATGAACACGTGCCGCGACTCCTCCTTGAGCCGGGTTCCGCCGCAGGTCGGGCAGGCGCGCACCCGCAGGTAGCGCTGCAGGTTCTCCCGCACCATGGTGGAGTCCGTTTCGTGGTAGCGCCGCTCCATGTTGGGGATGACGCCTTCGAACCGGTGGCTGCGGCGGATCACGTCGCCGCGGTCGTTCACGTAGCTGAAGTCGATGCGCTCGTTCCCGCTGCCGAACAGGATGGCGTCCCGGTGCTTCTTCTTCAGCTTGCGGAACGGCGTCTCCACGTCGAAGCCGTAGTGCTCCGCCAGGGAGTTCAGCATGTGGAAGTAGTAGACGTTGCGCCGGTCCCAGCCGCGGATGGCGCCTTCGGCCAGGGTGAGCTCGTCGTCGGCCACCACCAGGTCGGGGTCGAAGAACTGCTTCACCCCCAGGCCGTCGCAGTCGCTGCAGGCGCCCGCCGGATTGTTGAAGGAGAACATCCGCGGTTCCAGCTCGCTGATGCTGTAGCCGCAGATGGGACAGGCGAAGCGGGCGGAGAACACCAGTTCCTCTTCGTCCGGTTCGTCCAGGTCGCTCACCCGGGCGATGCCGTCGGCGAGGGCGAGGGCGGTCTCGAAGCTCTCCGCCAGCCGCTGCTGCATGTCCGGCCGTACCCGGAGGCGGTCCACCACCGCCTCGATGGTGTGCTTCTTGTTCTTGTCGAGGGTCGGCGGATTGTCCAGATCCACCACCAGGCCGTCGATCCGGGCGCGTATGAATCCGTTGGAGAGCAGCTCCTTGAAGACGTGCAGGTGCTCGCCCTTCCGCTCGCTCACCACCGGCGCCAGCACCATGATCCGTTTGCCCTCGGGCAGCGAGAGCACCTGATCCACCATCTGGCTCACCGTCTGGGCGTCCAGCGGCTCGCCGTGGGTGGGGCAGCGGGGCTCGCCGACCCGGGCGAACAGCAGCCGCAGGTAGTCGTAGATCTCCGTGATGGTGCCCACGGTGGAGCGGGGGTTGTGCGACGTGGACTTCTGCTCGATGGAGATGGCCGGAGACAGACCTTCAATGTGGTCCACGTCCGGCTTTTCCATCATCGAAAGGAATTGCCGGGCGTACGCCGACAGCGACTCCACGTAGCGCCGCTGGCCCTCGGCGTAGAGGGTATCGAAGGCCAGTGACGACTTGCCCGAGCCGGACAGGCCGGTGATGACCACCAGCCGGTCCCGGGGAATCTCCAAATTGACGTTCTGCAGGTTGTGGGTGCGCGCGCCGCGCACGCTGATCTTGTCCAAGGTGAGCTCACTGGATAGCGAACCCGCCAACATAAACGCATCCCCAATTACGAGCAAGCGAGCCATCGGCTGCCAGCCTTCAGCGCCGAACGCTCACCCCGGTGCATAGGTACGGGGCGGCCAAATGGGATAGACTGCGCGCAACGCTCGAAAGCAACGGTAGACACGACATGGCTCGGGGGATCAACAAGGTCATTCTCATCGGCAATCTGGGCGCAGACCCGGAAACCCGTTATTCCCAGGGCGGCAGCGCCGTGACCCGGCTGCGCCTGGCCACCACGGAGAGCTGGCGTGACCGTCAGAGCGGCGAGCAGCAGGAGCGCACCGAATGGCACAGCGTGGTGTGCTTCGGGCGGCTCGCGGAAATCGCCGGCGAGTACCTGCGCAAAGGGTCCAAGGTCTACATCGAAGGCAGCCTGTCCACCAGTAGCTGGGAGCAGGACGGGCAGAAGCGCTACCGCACGGAAGTCATCGCCCGGGACATGCAGATGCTGGATTCCCGCGGCGGCGCCGGCGGCGCCGGCGGCCCCGGCGGCATGGACGACGCTCCGCCCACGGGCTTCGAGCCGCGCCGCCAGAACAACGCGCCGACTCTGCCCGAGGACGACTTCGACGACGACATTCCGTTTTGAGAATGGCGATCGGCGGTCGCTAGAAGTACCAGAACCCCAACAGCACCATCCCCAGCACCAGCCGGTAGCCGACGTAAGGCATCATGCCGGTGCGCTCCACCAGGCCGATGAAGGCCCGAATGCAGGCGTAGGCGGCGAGCCCCGACAGGGTCGCGCCGGCGGCCAGCACGTCCCAGTGCGGATCTCCCCCCGCCTCGATCAGATCGGCGGTGGCCAGGAAGCCGGCGCCCGCAATGGTGGGAATGGAAAGCAGGAAGGAGAAGCGGGCCGCACTGGTCCGGGAGAGCCCGACCAGCAGGGCGGCGGTGATGGTGATGCCGGACCGGGAGGTGCCGGGTACCAGGGCCAGCACCTGCATGCCGCCGATGACCAGGGCGTCCGTCCAGCTCACCGCCGTGCGCGGCCCGTGCCGCGCGTCGGCGAGCGCGAGAAGCAGCCCGAAGCCGATGGTCGCGCCGGCCACCACCAGCACGCTGCGCAGCTCCGTTTCCACCCAATCCTTGAGGAGGAAGCCGGCAACCACCACCGGCAGGGTGGCCAGGGCGATCCGCGCCAGCTCCTCGGCGTGGGCATCCCAGCCCCGGCCCTGCACCAGGTTTCCGGCGCTCTGGGCGTAGGCGGCCAGATCCCGGCGGAAATAGACGATCACCGCCGTCAGCGAGCCCACGTGAACGGCCACGTCGAAGGCGAGGCCCTGGTCGTTCCAGCCGAGCAACGCGGCCGGGAGGATCAGATGGGCGGAGCTCGAAACCGGCAGGAACTCGGTGATGCCCTGAATCAGGGCGAGGGTGATGATCTGCAGCCAATCCACCGCGCGGAGTCTACCCGCACCACGGGCGGCCGGCGATAGCCTTCGCGTGGGATTGCGGCCGGGTGGACGCCTGGCAGCGGCGGGTATCGGGTCAGGCATGCTAAGGTTCGCGGCATGTCCGCAACCGTCGAGATTCCGCTGTTCCCGCTGCACCCGGTGCTGTTCCCCGGCGGGCGGCTGCCGCTGCAGATCTTCGAGCCCCGCTACATGGACATGGTGGTCCGCTCCATGCGCAGCGGGGAGCCGTTCGGCGTCGTGCTGATCCGCAAGGGCTCCGATGCCCGGCTGTCTCCCCACACTCCTCAGCCCGACATCTTCGACGTCGGCACCGACGCCCACGTGGTGGACTTCAACCAGCTCTCCAACGGCCGGCTCGGCATCGTCGTGCGCGGCGGCCGCAAGTTCCGCATCCGCTCCCTGCGCGAGCAGGACGACCATCTGCTAATCGGCCGGGTGGAGTACCTGCCGGAGGAGCCCGCGCTGCCGGTGGGGGAAGAGCATCGGGAACTGGTGGAGATCCTGCGCGAGCTCGTCAAGCATCCCATGATCGAGAAGCTGGGTCTGGAGATCGAGTTCGGCGACGCGCGGTCCGTGGGCTGGCGGCTGGCGGAGCTGCTGCCGGTGGAGCCGGAGATCAAGCAGAGCCTGCTGAAGCTGCAGTGGCCGCGGGAGCGGCTGCAGGAGCTGACCCGGCTGGTGGACAAGCTGCGGGGCTGAGCCTCGCGTATAATGTCCTCCCCTGGGCCGGCCCCGGCCCACCCGTGGCAGGCTCCGAGGATCAGGAGGTGAGCGTGCAATCCCCGGCAGAATCAGAGATCCGGCCCGCGAACGACGTGGAACCGTACATGACCGAGCTCGGCCGCCAGGCCCGTGACGCATCGCGGGTGGTGGCCGCCGCGCCCACGGCGGTGAAGTCGAAGGCGCTGCTCGCCACAGCCGCGGCTCTGGACGCCGCGCGCGCCGAGCTCGGACAGGCGAACCAGCGCGATCTGGCGGCGGCCCGTGAGCGGGGGGTGGCGCAGCCGCTCATCGACCGGCTCGGCCTGGACGCCCCCACCATCGATCGAATGATCGAGGGCCTCACCCAGGTGGACAAGCTGCCGGACCCGGTGGGCGAGGTGACGGATCTGGTTTACCGCCCCAGCGGCATTCAGGTGGGGCAAATGCGGGTTCCCCTGGGGGTCATCGGCATCATCTACGAGTCGCGCCCCAACGTTACCGTGGAGGCGGCCAGCTTGTGTCTGAAGGCCGGCAACGCCTGCATCCTGCGCGGCGGCTCCGAGGCGTTCCACTCCAACCAGGCCATCGCGCGCTGCATCGCCGCGGGTCTCGAGGCGGCGGGCCTGCCGCCGGCGGCCGTGCAGCTCGTGGGCACCACCGACCGAGCGGCGGTGGGCGCGCTGCTGAAACTCGACCGGTTCGTCGACGTGATCGTCCCCCGGGGCGGCAAAGGCCTGATCGAGCGGGTCACCCGGGAGTCCACCATCCCGGTCATCAAGCACCTGGACGGCGTGTGTCACGTCTACATCGACGACGACGCCGATCCCGACATGGCACAAGCCATTGCCGTGAACGCCAAGACCGAGAAGTACGCGGTGTGCAACGCCATGGAAACCCTGCTGGTGGCGGCCGGCGTCGCTGCCGGGGTGCTGCCGCGGCTGGCGGCCCGGTACCGGGAGGCCGGTGTGGAGCTGCGCGGCTGCGAACGCACCCGGGCCATCCTGCCCGAGGCGAAGCCGGCCTCCGAGTCGGACTGGCAGGAGGAGTATCTGGGCCCGGTGCTCGCCATCCGGGTGGTGGACGGCCTGGACCAGGCCATCGATCACATCAACACCTACGGCTCGGCCCACACCGACGCCATCGTCACCCGCGACTACGCGCGGGCGCGCCGCTTCCTCACCGAGGTGGATTCCGCCTCGGTGCTGGTGAACGCCTCCACCCAGTTCGCCGACGGGTTCGAGTACGGTCTGGGCGCCGAGATCGGCATCTCCACCAACAAGCTCCATGCCCGTGGCCCGGTGGGCCTCGAGGGGCTGACCACCCGGAAGTTCGTGGTGTTCGGCAACGGGGAGATCCGGCGCCGTTGATCTGCCTGTTCGGCGGCACCTTCGACCCGGTGCACCACGGCCATCTGCACGCCGCCCGCACGGTGTGCGACGCCCTTAGGCTGAACGAGATCCGCATGCTGCTCTCGGCCCGCCCCGGGCACCGGGCCGAGCCCGGGGCATCCGTGGAGCACCGCTGGCGAATGCTGGTGCTCGCGTGCGCGGAGGATCCGCGGCTGGTGCCCGACGACACGGAGGTGCAGCGCGCGCGGCGGCTGGGACGGCCGTCCTACGCGGTGGAGACGCTGGAGGCCCTGCGGGTCGAGGCACCGGACGCCGTGGTGTGCTGGGTGCTCGGCAGCGACGCCTACCGGCAACTGGAGACCTGGCACCGCTGGCGGGAGATGTTCGAGCTCGCCAACCTGGTGGTGCTCCGGCGTCCCGGCACGCCCCTGCAGCTCCCCGCCGAGCTCGAGCGCATCACGACCGAGCGCCGCTGCCGCGACGTCCCCCGGGAGCCCGCGGGGCGGGTGCTCGTGCTGGACGCCCCCATGAAGGCGATTTCCGCCACCGAGGTGCGCCGGATTCTCGCCTCGGCCGGCGCCGCCGCCGAGGCCCGGATCGCGGATTTGCTCCCCCCGGCTGTCTACACCTATATTACGAAGTATCACTTGTACGGAGTGGTTAGTGACGCCTGAATCTCTGCGGAACCTCATCGTCGATGCGCTGGAAGATCGAAAGGGCCGGGACGTGGTCGCCTTGGACGTGACCACGGTTTCGGACATCACGGATTACATGATCATAGCCAGCGGCACCTCCAACCGTCATGTCAAGTCACTGGTCGACCGGGTGGTCGAGTCCGCCGCCGCTGCCGGGGTGAAGCCCCTGGGCGTGGAGGGACGCGAGAGCCTGGAGTGGGTGCTGGTGGACATGGGGGATGCGCTGGTGCACGTGATGCAGTCCGAGACGCGATCCTTCTACGATCTGGAGCGGCTGTGGTCGGAGTTGCCCGCCGACTCTGAAACCAGCGTGTGAAGATCCGGCTCATTGCGGTGGGCCAGCGGCCCCCGGAATGGGTGACCGATGGGTTTTCCGACTACGCGCGGCGGCTGCCGCGGGAGATGCCCCTGGAACTCGTGGAAGTGGCGCCGGCCGCGCGGCGCAATGCACCGAAGGCGCGCATCCGCGAGCTCGAGGCGCAGCGTCTCCTGGGGCATGTGGGGAGCAGGGACTGGGTCGTAGCCCTGGACGAAGGGGGCAAGGCCTGGAGCACGCTGCAGCTTGCGAAGAAACTGGACGATTGGCGCATGCAGGGACGAGACGTCGCATTTCTGGTTGGCGGAGCCGACGGGCTGGATCCGTCGTGCCTCGGCCGAGCCGACGAGGTGCTCTCCCTCTCCGCCATGACCCTGCCCCACGCGCTGGTTCGAGTGGTGCTCGCCGAGCAGCTCTACCGCGCCTGGACCATCCTCTCCGGCCATCCCTATCACCGCGGCGACTGAGGTGTCGGCGCGGCTAGCCATCAAGGACGAGCTGCGGGAGCGGCGTGTATTCGCGGCCCGGGCTGCGCTCCTGCTCCTGCTGGCGTTCGCGCTGGTGGGCGTGCTGGTGCTGCGGCTGGTCCAGCTTCAGATCTGGGAGCACGAGACCTACCAGACGCGCTCGGAGCAGAACCGCATCCAGATCCAACCCCTGCCGCCGCCCCGGGGCCTCATCTACGACCGCAACGGCGAGCTGCTGGCGGGAAACCGGCCCATCTCGACCCTGGCGGTGGTCAAGGAGCGGGTTCCGGACATGGGGGCGCTGCTCGACGAGCTGGCCGAGCTCGTGGAGATCACGGGCGAGGATCTGGAGCGGTTCCGGGCCCGCCTCGACGGCACCCGGCGGCCGTTCGAGCCGGTGGCCCTGAAGCTCAGCCTGAGCGAGGAAGAGCAGGCGCGGCTGGCCGTGAACCGCTACCGGCTCCCGGGGGTGGAGATCCTAAACGAGCTCGTGCGCTACTACCCCCTGGGAGCGATGATGGCCCATGCCGTGGGCTCGGTGCGGCGCATCACCGAGGACGACCTGCAGCGCCTGGACGGCGTCCGCTACAGCGCCACGCGCTTCATCGGCCGCCACGCGGTGGAGCGCTTCTACGAGCGTTCGCTGCACGGCGAGGTGGGCCACCAGAAGGTGGAGATCGACGCCCACGGCCGGGTGCGTCAGGTGCTGGACACCCGGCGCCCGATTGCGGGGCAGAACATCACCGTGCACCTCGACAGCCGGCTGCAGATCGCGGCGGCCGCGGCCCTGGGCGAGCGGCGGGGCGCCGTGGTGGCGCTGGATCCGCGTTCGGGAGGGGTGCTCGCCATGGTCAGCCAGCCGGCCTACGACCCGAACCTGTTCGTCACCGGCATCTCCAGCGAGCAGTATCAGGCCCTGGTGGGCTCCCGGGACACGCCGTTGTTCAACCGCGCGGTCAACGGGCAGTACGCGCCGGGCTCCACCTTCAAGCCGGTGGTGGGTCTGGCGGGTCTGTCCCTGGGGGTGGCGAGCTGGGACGAGCAGATCGACGATCACGGCTCCTTCCGCCTGCCGGGTCAGGACCGCATCTATCGCGACTGGAGCTGGACCCCCGGTAATTCGGGCGGGCAGGGCAAGGTGGACCTGCACCGGGCCATATACCGGTCTTCCAACGTGTTCTTCTACGATCTCGCGACCCGCATGGAGATCGACGACCTGAGCGCTTTCGCGGCCCAGTTCGGCCTGGGTCGGCGGCTCGCCCTGGACATACCCGACACCAGCCCCGGGCTGGTGCCCAACCGGGTGTGGAAGCGCGGCGCCAAGGGGCAAATCTGGTTCCCGGGCGACAGCGTCAACGTCGGTATCGGCCAGGGCGACATGCTGGTGACACCCCTGCAGCTCGCCACGGTGGCGGCCACCATTGCCAACCGTGGGCGCGTGGTTCGGCCGCGCATGCTGCTGGCCAGCGATCGGCCGCTGGTGGAGGTGGACGATCCTCAGCCGCTGCCGCCGGTGGCGGGGCCGAGCCCGGACGACTGGGAACGGATGGTGGACGCCATGGAGGCCGTGGTGCATCGGGGCAACCGGGGGTACGGCGAGAACGGCACCGCCTGGTACCACATCGGCCAGGACATCCCCTACCGCATGGCCGGGAAGTCCGGCACCGCCCAAGTGGTGGAGATCCGTCAGGGCGAGGCCTACGACGAGGAAGAGCTCTCGGAGTTCCAGCGCAAGCACGCCTGGTTCATCGCCTTCGCGCCGGCAGACGAACCGTTGATCGCCCTGGCGGTGCTGGTAGAGAACGGCGGCGGCGGCAGCGCTGTGGCCGGCCCGGTGGCCCGCGAGGTCATCGACGCGTATCTGTTGCCGCAGCTTGCCGCGAGGTGACCCGGCCGCCGTGAGCAATCAGGATTTCGTTCGCAGTCTGCCCAAGCACGCCGGGTTCGGAGCCCGGGCCCGGCTGCGGCAGGTTCATCTGGACCCGCTGATGCTGCTGGCTGTGCTGGCCGTCATGGGCCTGGGGCTGGTGGTGCTCTACAGCGCCGTCGACCGCGACGCCACGTTGTGGCTCAACCAGCTCAGCCGCCTGGGCCTGGCCCTCGGTCTCATGCTCGCGGCGGCTCAGGTGCATCCCCGGGCCTATCTGCGCTGGACGCCGCTCTTGTACCTGGGCGGACTGGTGCTGGTGGGCCTGGTGCTGGTCATGGGGGTCTCGGTCAACGGTTCCCGCCGCTGGCTGGATCTGCCCGGGCTGCCGCGCTTCCAGCCCTCGGAAATCATGAAGGTGGCGGTTCCCCTGATGGTGGCCTGGTACTTCCACGACCGCCCGCTGCCCCCCCGGCTCAAGGACGTGGCGGTGGCACTGCTCATCATCGCCGTTCCGGTGGGCGCCATCGTGGTGCAGCCGGATCTGGGGACCGGAATTCTGGTGGCCGGCGCGGGGCTCGCCGTGGTGGTGCTGGCGGGCCTGTACTGGAAGTGGATCGGCCTGGCGGCGCTGGCCTTCGCCGCCGCCGCGCCGGGGCTGTGGTACGTGCTGCAGGACTATCAGCGCCGGCGCATCCTGACCCTGTTCGACCCGGGCAGCGATCCTCTGGGCGCCGGCTGGAACATCATTCAGTCCACCACCGCCATCGGCTCCGGGGGACTCTACGGCAAGGGCCTGTTCCAGGGCACCCAGAGTCATCTGGATTTCCTCCCCGAGAGCCACACGGATTTCATCATCGCCGTCATCGGCGAGGAGCTCGGCCTGGTGGGCATGCTGACGATTCTGGCCCTGTACATGGTGCTGGTGGCGCGGGGGCTGTACATCGCCACCCAGGTGTCCCACACCTACGAGCGGCTGGTGGCCGGGGCCTTGAGCCTGACGTTCTTCGTTTATGCGTTCGTCAACATCGCCATGGTGAGCGGCCTGGTGCCGGTGGTGGGGGTGCCACTGCCGCTGGTGAGCTACGGCGGCACGTCGGCCATCACCCTGCTCGCGAGTTTTGGCATCATCATGGCGGTGCGCACCCACAAGGGGTGGTAGCCGCGAAAGGAATGGTTCGTACGGAATGACATGGATGCTTCGTTTGCTTGGCCTCGGCGGCTTGTTCGCCTTGATGCTTCACGGATCCGCCCACGCGGACTACAGCCAGCGTGCCGACGTGCGCGCCTACATCGACGAGCTGGTGGCGGAGCACCGCTTCGCCGCCGAGGAACTGACGGCCCTGTTCTCCCGCGCGGAGCGTAAGCAGAGCATCCTGGACGCCATTGCGCGCCCGGCGGAGCGGGTGCTGAAGTGGCGCGAGTACCGGGAGATCTTCCTCAAGGAGCCGCGTATCGCCCAGGGGCTCGAGTTCTGGGACGAGCACGAGGCGGTGCTGGCCGCGGCGGAGAAGACCTACGGCGTGCCCCCGGAGTACGTGGTGGCCATTCTGGGGGTGGAAACCCGCTACGGCCGCGTCACCGGCCGCTTCCGGGTGCTGGACGCCCTGTCCACCCTGGCCTTCGATTACCCGCCCCGGGCGGATTTCTTCCGCAAGGAGCTCACGGAGTTCCTGCTGCTGGCCCGGGAGGAGGGCCGCGATCCCCTGGAGCTCACCGGCTCCTATGCCGGGGCCATGGGCTACGGTCAGTTCATCCCGTCGAGTTACCGGAACTTCGCGGTGGATTTCGACGGTGACGGTCAGCGGGACATCTGGAGCAATCCCAGCGACGCCGTGGGCAGCGTGGCCAACTATTTCAGCCGTCACGGGTGGCGCGCCGGCGAGCCGGTGGTGCTGCCGGTGAAGGTGGCGGGCAGCGCCGCCGCCGAGGTGGCCAACGAGTCCCTGAAGCTCACCCGCACCGTGGCGGAGCTCGAAGGGCTGGGGGTGACCGTGGACGGGCTGGCTCCGGATCAGGGCGCGGCGCTGTTCCGCATGGAGGGTGCGGAGGGCGACGAGTACTGGCTGGGCCTCAACAACTTCCACGTCATTACCCGCTACAACCACAGCCGGCTGTACGCACTGGCGGTGCACCAGCTCGGCGAGCACATCAAGAGCCGCCGCGAGGCGCTGATGGCGGAGCGCTGAGGATGGTCGGGCGAGGTGTCCTCGTGGCGGGGGTCGCTCTGGTCCTGGCGGCCTGTCAGTCGGAGCGCCGGCCGCCGCTGGTGGAGCCGGCGGACGGGCCGCCGAGCCACGTGCCCGTGGATCTGGCCCTGCTGCCCGATCCGGTGCCCCGCGCCGAGCCGCGGAGCGCGCGGGGCAACCCGCCGAGCTACACGGTGTTCGGCAAGACCTACCACGTGATGGCGTCCGCGGCCGGTTATTACGCCACGGGCACCGCCTCCTGGTACGGGCGCAAGTTCCACGGCCGTCTCACCTCCAGCGGCGAGCCCTTCGACATGTTGCAGCTCACCGCCGCGCACCGGTCGCTGCCCATTCCCAGCTACGTGCGGGTGACCAACCTGGACAACGGCCGCAGCTCCGTGGTGCGGGTGAACGATCGGGGGCCGTTTCACAGCGACCGCATCATCGATCTCTCCTACGCGGCGGCGGTGAAGCTGGGATTCGCCGACCACGGCACCGCCCGGGTTCGCGTCGAGGTGGTGGAGAAGGCGCCGCGGTTCGTGCTCCAGGCCGGCGCGTTCCGGGAACTGTCCGGCGCGGATGCGCTCAAACGGGCGCTGACCCGCATCACCGGCCAACCCGCCTACGTGGTGCGGGTGGCTACCGATTCGCTATACCGCGTGCGTCTGGGACCGGTGGCAGGCAGACCGGAAGCGCAGCGTCTGCAGGCGCTCATCGTTTCCGCGGAATATCCCGAGCCCCTGATACTCGAGGAGTAAACTAGAATATGCGCCCCTCTGCAGCAGTCGAGAACGTTCCTATGTCCGGCAGAGTCTTTCGCCCCTGGTTTCTGTTGCTGGTCTTCCTCTGGGTCCCGGCGGCCCGAGCCGAAGTGCCCATCATCCCGCCGCCTCCCGACGTCGCCGCCAGCTCGTACCTGCTGATCGACGCGGACACGCAGCGGGTGCTGGTGGAGCACAACATTCACGAGCCGCTGCCCCCGGCCAGCCTGACGAAGGTCATGACCGCGTACATCGCCGCGGTGGAGCTCGAGGCCGGGCGGATCAAGCTCGACGATCAGGTGCCCATCAGCGTCAAGGCGTGGCAGACCCCCGGCTCCCGCATGTTCGTGCGCGAAGGCACACGGGTGAAGATGGAGGATCTGCTGCGGGGGGTGATCATCCAGTCCGGCAACGATGCCAGCGTGGCGTTGGCGGAGCACATTGCCGGCAGCGAGGGCGCCTTCGCCGACATGATGAATCAGCAGGCCCAGGTGCTCGGCATGAGCAGCACCCATTTCCAGAACGCGACGGGCCTGCCCACCGAGGACCACTACACCACCGCGTGGGATCTGGCGCTCCTCACCCGCTCGCTGATCAGCCGCTTTCCGGAGCACTACGGCATGTACTCCGAGCGCTCCTTCAGCTACGGCGACATCGAGCAGGCCAACCGCAACCGGCTGCTGTGGCGGGACCGCACGGTGGACGGAGTGAAGACCGGGCACACCGAAGCGGCGGGCTTCTGCCTGGTGGCGTCGGCGCTGCGGGAAAACATGCGGCTCATCTCCGTGGTGATGGGCACCGACAGCGAGGAAGCGCGCATGCGCGAGAGCCAGAAGCTGCTGTCGTACGGCTTCCGCTACTTCGAGACCCAGCGGGTGTACCAGGCGGGGGTAACGCTTAAGCGGGCGAATCTCTGGTACGGGGAGGTCGACGAGGTGGAGCTCGGCACCGCCGAGGACGTTTTCGTCACTATTCCCAGAGGCCACTACGAGGACATCGAGGCGGAGCTCAAGGTGGCGCGGGTGATCGAGGCCCCGGTGGCCCAGGGTCAGGAGTTCGGCGAGCTGCGGCTCAAGCTGAACGACGAGACCGTGTACAGCGCGCCGCTGGTGGCGCTGACCGCAGCGGAGGAGGGCGGCCTGTTCTCCCGTCTCGCCGATGGCGTCTACCTGTTCGTGAGCAATCTGTTGGCCGATGAGTGACGACCGACCGCGCATCGAGTTTCCCTGCGACTACCCGATTCACATCATCGGCGAGCGTCGTGAAACGTTCCGGCGCCGGGTGCTCGAGATCGTGCGCCAGCACGCAGGGGACGTGGCCGAGTCGTCGGTGTCGGTGCAGGACAGCCGCGAGGGCACCTACTGCTCGGTGCGGGTGACCATCGTCGCCACCGGCGAGGATCAGCTCGCGGCGTTGCATCAGGCGCTCATGGCCGAGCCCGCGGTGAGGATGGTGCTGTGACCACACCCGTGCTGGTGCGGGATCTGGGCCGCACCCGCTACGAGGAGGTGTTCGCGGCCATGAAGGCGTTCACCGAGGCCCGGGGCCCCGGCACCGTGGACGAGATCTGGCTCACGGAGCACGAGCCGGTGTTCACCCAGGGTCAGTCCGGCAAGCCCGAGCACCTGCTCGCGCCGGGGGACATTCCGGTGGTGCAGAGCGATCGCGGCGGCCAGGTGACCTACCACGGGCCCGGGCAGATCGTCGGCTACCTGCTGTTCGACCTGCGCCGCCTCGACCTGACGGTGCGGGGGCTGGTCACCGGCATCGAATCCGCCGTGGTGGCCACCTTGCGCCGCTACGGGGTTCACGGCGAGCCGCGGGCGGATGCGCCGGGCGTGTACGTGGCGGGCGCCAAGATCGCCTCGCTGGGGCTGCGGGTACGTCGCGGCTGCTCCTACCATGGGCTTGCGCTCAACGTGGACATGGACCTGGAACCCTTCGGCCGCATCAATCCCTGCGGGCTGCTGGGCATGACGGTGACCCAGCTCGCCGGGCTGGCGGAGGTGGGGTCGCTGGAGGAGGTGCGGGACCGGCTGCTGGAGGACCTCGCCGACACCTACGGCGTCAGCCTTTGCAGGTCGGACAGTCCGGATCCCGGTTGAGCCGGAGCTTGCGCCACTCCATGTAGAGCGCGTCGAAGTACAGCACGAACCCGGACAGCGCCTCGCCGATGCCGCAGATCAGCTTGATGGCCTCCAGGGCCTGGGTGCTGCCGATGATGCCGACCAGCGGCGAGATCACGCCGTTTTCCGCACAGTTCAGCGCTTCGTCGCTGCCCTCCCGATACAGACACCGATAGCACGGGGCCCCCGGCCGGCGCGGGTCGAACACCGCCACCTGGCCTTCCCAGCGGATGGCGGCGCCGGACACCAGCGGCGTGCCGGCGGCCCAGCAGGCGTCGTTGATGGCGTAGCGAGTCGAGAAATTGTCGGTGGCGTCCAGAACCACGTCGCAGCGCCGGGCCGCCGATTCCAGCGCCGCCGGGCTCAGCCGCTCGGCCCGGCTCTCCACCGCCACGTGGGGGTTCAGGCGGTGCAGGGTCTGCGCGGCCGAAGCCACCTTCGGCTGGCCCACGGCATCCGCCTGATGGACGATCTGCCGTTGCAGGTTCGAAGGCTCCACCACGTCGTGGTCGACGATTTCCAGGGTGCCGACCCCGGCGGCGGCCAGGTACATGGCCGCCGGTGCGCCGAGACCGCCCATGCCCACCACCAGCACCCGTGCGTTCAGCAGCCGCTCCTGGCCCGCCACGTCCAGCTCGGGCAGCATGATCTGGCGGCTGTAGCGGAGCAGCTCCGCGTCGTCGAGCTCCCGGCTCATGGCGTGCTCCCGGGCTTCCGCCCTCGGGTGACCCGGTCCAGTCCGGCCAGGTCCGGCTCGGTGTGGACGTCCTGAAACCCGCTGGCTGCCAGCAGCGCGCGCACCGCCGGGCCCTGGTCGAAACCGTGCTCCAGCAGCAGCCAGCCGCCCGGGTGCAGGTGTGCGGGGGCGGCGGCGATGATGGCGCCGAGCGCCTCGAGCCCGTCCGGGCCGGCCACCAGCGCCGCGCGGGGCTCGTGAGCCAGGGCCGGCAGGTGGGGATCGTCTTCGGCCACGTAAGGGGGGTTGGAGGTCACCACGTGGAAACTCCCGCGCAGTGCAGCGAACCAGTCGCTGACGACCCAGCGAATTGCCACGCCGGCGCGGTGCGCATTCTGCGCCGCCACCGCCACCGCCGCCGGTGACCGATCCGTGGCGGTGATGCGCGCCGCCAGTCGGCGGGCGGCGCTCTCGCCGGCGACAGCGATGGCCACCGCGCCGCTGCCCGTGCCGAGCTCCAGCACCTCCACCTCGCCGGCCGAGCCGGCCGCGGCCACCGCCTTCACGGTTTCCTCCACCAGGAGCTCGGTTTCCGGCCGCGGTATCAGCACGTCCGGCGAGACCTGGAGCTCGATGCCCCAGAACTCCTTGCGGCCGGTGATGTAGGCGATGGGCTCGCCGCGGCGGCGCCGGGCCGCCCAGTCGTCCAGGCACTTCACGACCTGGGAGGGGAGCGGAAGCTCCGGACGGCTCAGCACCTGAACCCGGTTCAGACCCGCCGCCCGGCACACCAGCACCTCCCGGTCCAGCCGGTCGAGATCGGTGTGGGCGTGAAGCCAGGTGCCGACGCTGCTCACGACGCCTCGGCGAGGCTCTTCAGCGCTTCGGCCCGGTACTCCTGAACCAGCGGATCGATGACGCTCTCGAGGCCCCCCTCCATGATCTCGTCCAGCTTGTAGAGGGTCAGGTTGATGCGGTGGTCGGTGACCCGTCCCTGAGGAAAGTTGTAGGTGCGGATCCGTTCGGAACGGTCGCCGGAGCCCACCAGCCGACGGCGGGACTCCGCCTGCTCCGTGGCCTGGGCCGAGCGCGCGGTGTCCAGCAGCTTCGCCTGCAGCAGCGCCATGGCGCGGGCGCGGTTCTTGTGCTGGGAGCGTTCGTCCTGACATTCCACCACGATGCCGCTGGGCAGGTGGGTGATGCGCACGGCGGAATCCGTCTTGTTCACGTGCTGACCGCCCGCGCCGCTGGCCCGGTAGGTGTCGATGCGCAGGTCGCTCTTGTCGATCGCCACGTCGTCGATGTCCTCCACCTCGGGCAGCACCGCCACGGTGCACGCCGAGGTGTGGATCCGTCCCTGGGCTTCGGTGGCCGGCACCCGCTGCACCCGGTGGGCGCCGGACTCGAACTTGAGCTGGCCGTACACGTCCCGGCCCTCCACCCGGGTGATGATCTCCTTGAAGCCGCCGTGCTCGCCGGGACGCTCGGAGAGCACCTCCATGCGCCAGCCCCGGGCCTCGGCGAACTTGCTGTACATGCGGAACAGATCCCCCGCGAACAGGGCGGCCTCGTCGCCCCCGGTGCCGGCGCGAATCTCCAGGAACACGTTGGCGGAGTCGTTGGGGTCCCGGGGCAGCAGCAGCATCTGCAGGGAGTGTTCCTGCTCCTCGAGCGCCCGGGCCAGCCGCTCGGCATCCTCCCGGGCGAGCTGGCGCATCTCCGGGTCGTCGTCCCGGGCCAGCTCTTCGGACTCGGCGAGCTCCGACTCCATGCTGCGCATGGTGTCGAAGCCCTGGATCACGGGCTCCAGCTCGGCGAATTCCTTGGACAGCGCGGTGAAGCGGTCCCGGCTCGCCATGACCTCGGGATCCGACAGCAGCGCGCTCACCTCCTCGAAGCGATCGCGCAGGCTCGCCAGCTTGGCGGTCATGGTGGGGCTCAGTGCCATGGTGTGAACGTCAGTCGAGGCGGTACAGGGTCTTCACGTATTCTAAGAGATCGGAGCGGCCCTCCGCACTGGCCTCCCGGATCGCCGCGGTGGGGGAGTGAATCAGCTTGTTGGTCAACGACCGGGCCAGGTTGGCCAGCACCGTCTCGGGATCGGCGCCGCCGTTCAGCTCTTTGACCGCGCGCGTGAGCTCGAGGTCCCGAACCGCCTCGGCGTGGCCGCGAAAGCCGCGCAGCAGCGCCTGGGCCTGGTGGGCGCGCCGTTCCCGAACGAAGTGGCTGGCGCCGTCCTCCACCAGGCTCTCGGCGGACTCCGCCGCGGCGCGCCGCTGACGCACGTTCTCCTCGATGATCTCCGTGAGATCGTCGATGGTGTAGAGGTACACGTCCGCCAGCTCCGCCACCTCGGGCTCCACGTCCCGGGGAATGGCGATGTCGACGATGAAGATGGGCCGCCGGCGCCGGGCGCGGATGGCCGCCTCCACCGCGCCCTTGCCGAGCACCGGCAGGGGACTTCCGGTGGAGGCGATGACGATGTCGTACTCGTGAAGCCGCGCAGCCACGTCCGTGAGCTGCATGGCCTGACCGCCGAACTGGGCCGCCAGCGCTTCCGCGTTGCTCAAGGTGCGGTTGGCGACCCCCACGGCGCCGATGCCGAGCTTGTGAAGATGCTCGGCCACCCGGCTGATGGTGTCGCCGGCGCCGATCAGCAGCGCGCGCTTGGTCGTGAGCTCCGAGAAGATCCGTTGCGCCATGACCACCGCGGCGTAGGCCACCGACACGGGATTGCGGCCGACGTCCGTGTCGGTGCGAACCCGCTTGGCCGCGCTCAGGCTCACCTGGGAGAGCAGATGGAGCTCCGGCCCCAGGGTGCCGGCGGCGCGGGCGATCTCGCAGGCGGACTTCACCTGGCCGAGGATCTGCGGCTCGCCGAGCATCTGTGAATCCAGCCCGGCGGCCACCCGGATCAGGTGCCGGGCGGCGTCCGCGTCCCAATAGCTGTAGGCCATGCTCGCGAGCTCGGTGGGACCGACGGCCCGGTACTCGGACAGCCAGGCCGGGATGAGCTGCTCCTCCGCCGGGTCCAGGGCCGCGTACAGCTCGGTACGGTTGCAGGTGGAGACGATCACCGCCTCGGACAGCGTGGGAACGGCGTCGCACACGGCGTGCAGCGCCTCGACGATGCCTTCCTCCGGGAACGCGATGCGCTCGCGCACCTCCAGAGGCGCCGTGCGATAGTTAACGCCGTATGCCAGTATCGCCATGGATCAAGGTGAACGGGTGGAATTCGGGCCCGCGAGTGGAGTCATGAAAACGTCTTATGATAGCAGACGCCGGCCATGGTGAAGTTGCCGCCGCGCCGGGCTAACTGGCTCTCCTTGCTGGCGTTTTTCATCACCCTGGGGAGCGGCTGCGCGAGCCTGCCCGAACAGGCCCCCGCCGCCGGCGGATTCCACCTCCTGGGCAAGCTGGGCGTGGTTCAGGGGGCAGACAGCGTTTCGGCCCGGTTTCTCTGGCGCCAGACGCCGCGCCGTTTCGACATCGACCTGTGGGGTCCGCTGGGCCAGGGACGGGTCACGCTGGCGGGCAGCGAGCGGCGCATGGAGCTGCGCCGGGGGGACGGCTCGGTCATTTCCCGGGGCCCGCCGGAGGCGGTGATGACGGAGCACCTGGGCTGGAGCCTGCCGCTCTCGGTGCTGCCGGAATGGGTGCGGGGCCGCCCGGCGCCCGGACTGCCGGTGAGCGGTCGGGAATATGACGACGCGGGCCGTCTCGCCGCTTTCGAGCAACTCGACTGGCGGGTAGAACTGGAGCGTTATCAGACGGTTGATGGAAGCGCCGCGAAGCCCGCGGAAGGCGCGGCGCTGCCCCACCGGGTCACCGCCTCCCGCGGCGCTTACCGGATCCGCCTGGTGATTTCCGAGTGGCGGATTTAACCCGTTGATTTGTTGAAGAAACTCGTTTGAC
Organism: Pseudomonadales bacterium; assembly: GCA_041686955.1. Taxonomy (GTDB): domain Bacteria; phylum Pseudomonadota; class Gammaproteobacteria; order Pseudomonadales; family Azotimanducaceae; genus UBA7803. Next base: position 13,819 of record JAWLCV010000035.1, on the reverse strand, counting down.
AGCCATGGGCGGCGCGAGGACAATACCGCCCCTCGCGCGTGAGCCCCGGGTTTCGGCGGGTTCCGACAGCTTCCGTTGGGGTGTCGCCAAGCGGTAAGGCACCGGGTTTTGATCCCGGCATTCGTAGGTTCGAATCCTACCACCCCAGCCAATCAAATCGTGCCGACGTTGGATTTCTCGGGGGTAGCACCGTGGCGAATCTCAGGATCTTTGCGGGCAGCTCGAACAAGCTGCTGGCAGAACGCATCGTGGGCGAGATGCGCAAGGACCTGGGGATGGCCACGGTGGGCCGCTTCAGCGACGGCGAAGTGTCGGTGGAGATCGAGGAGAACGTCCGCGGCGAGGACGTGTTCCTCGTGCAGTCCACCTGCGCCCCCACCAACGACAACCTGATGGAGCTCATGCTCATGGCCGACGCCATGCGCCGCTCCTCGGCGTCGCGGATCACCGCGGTCATACCGTACTTCGGTTACGCCCGGCAGGACCGCCGGCCGCGCTCGGCCCGGGTGGCCATCAGCGCCAAGGTGGTGGCCGACATGCTCGACGCGGTGGGCATCGACCGTCTGCTCACCGTGGACCTCCACGCGGACCAGATCCAGGGTTTCTTCAACATCCCGGTGGACAACGTCTATGGTTCGCCGGTGCTGGTGGATCACATGCTCGCCCGCCGCTATCCGGAGCCCGTCATCGTCTCTCCGGACATCGGCGGCGTGGTGCGGGCCCGGGCCATCGCCAAGCAGGCGAGCGACCTGGATCTGGCCATCATCGACAAGCGCCGGCCGCGTGCCAACGAGACCCAGGTCATGCACGTGATCGGCGACGTGGAGGGTCGAACCTGCATCATGGTGGACGACATCGTCGACACCGCGGGCACCCTTTGCACCGCCGCACAGGCCTTGAAGGAGCACGGGGCGGCGAAGGTGGTGGCGTACATCACCCACCCGGTGCTGTCCGGCCCGGCCGTGGAGCGCATCGCCGAGTCCGAGCTCGACGAGATGGTGGTCACGGACACCATCCCGCTGCGCGCGGAAGCGGAGCGCTGCGGCAAGATCACCCAGCTCAGCCTGGACCGCCTGCTCGCCGAGGCGATTCGCCGGGTGAGCAACGAAGAATCCATCAGCGCGATGTTCCGCTGATGAGCCACTGGCGCCGGTTTGGTCGCGGACCGGGTGCCTGACAACAAACGTCGTACTAGACAGGAGAAAACACAATGTCGCAGCACATTCAGGTCGTCGCCGAGCTGCGCAAGGACGTGGGGAAAGGTGCGAGCCGCCGCCTGCGTCGCGCGGGCGAGCGGGTACCGGGCATCATCTACGGCGGGGGCCGCGAGCCGCAGCCGCTCACCCTGATCGCCTCGGAGCTGAAGAAGTCCATGGAGAAGGAGACGTTCTACTCCCAGATCCTGGACGTGGTGGTGGACGGCGAGACCCAGCAGGCCGTGCTCCGGGACCTCCAGCGGGATCCCGCTTCGGAGAAGGTCCAGCACATCGACTTCCTGCGGGTGAGCGCTGACCAGGCCATCGACGTGCACATCCCGCTGCACTTCGTCAACGAGGACAAGTGCGTGGGGGTCAAGCTGGGGAACGGCAGCATCGTCCACACCACCAACGAGATCGTGGTGCGCTGCCTGCCCAAGGACCTGCCCGAGTACATCGAGGTGGACATGGCCGACTTGGAGGTGGGTCAGTCCATTCACCTGTCGGATCTCCGGCTGCCGGCCGGGGTGGCGAGCGTCGAGCTCAGCCACGGTGCGGACCACGACGCCGCGGTGGTTTCGGTGCTGCCGCCCCGTGGCGGTGCTGCGGCCGAGGAAGAGGGCGAGGAAGGCGCCGCGGGTGAAGGCGGGGCCGAAGCCGCGGAAGGCTGATCCTCCCCGGCATTCCCGCCATGAGCGCCATCCGCTTGATCGCGGGCCTGGGGAATCCGGGCCCGCAGTATCGGCACACCCGCCACAACGCGGGTGCGGAGTTCGTGGCGGCCCTGGCCGAGCGTTACGGCGTGCCGCTGTCCGAAGAGGCCCGGTTCAAGGGGCTCATCGGCCGCGGCATGGTGGCGGGCCAGGACGTGCGCCTGCTGATTCCCCTGACCTACGTCAACCTCTCGGGCGACGCGGTAGGCGCCGTGGCGCGGTTCTACAAGATGGCGCCGGAGGAGATCCTGGTGGCCTACGACGAGATGGCCTTCGAGCCCGGGGTGCTGCGACTCAAGTCCGGCGGCGGCGACAACGGCCACAACGGAATCCGGAGCGTCATCGCCGGGCTCGGCAACCAGCGGGGCTTTCAGCGCCTGCGCATCGGCGTCGGGCATCCGGGGGACCGCAGCCGGGTCACCGCCTACCTCACCTCGGTGCGCATGCCGGAAGCGGAGCGCAGCCTGATGCAGCGGGCGTTCGACCTCCCGGAGTCCATCCTGCGGCACCTGCTCGGCGGCGATCTGCAGAAGGCCATGACCGAGCTGCACAGCCGCGACCTACCCGGAGACGATTAGATGGGATTCAAGTGCGGTATCGTGGGCATGCCCAACGTCGGCAAGTCCACCCTGTTCAATGCGCTCACCCGGGCGGGGATCGATGCGGAGAATTTTCCCTTCTGCACCATCGATCCCAACACCGGCGTGGTGCCGGTGCCCGACGCGCGCCTGGAGGAGGTGGCGAGGCTGGCGAAGTCCGCCAAGGTGGTGCCTTCCACCATGGAGTTCGTGGACATCGCCGGGCTGGTGGCGGGAGCTTCCAAGGGCGAAGGGCTCGGCAACCAGTTTCTCGCCCACATCCGCGAGACCGAGGCCATCGCTCACGTGGTGCGCTGCTTCGAGGACGAGAACGTGGTCCACGTGGCGGGGCGCGTCTCGCCGCGGGACGACATCGAGGTGATCAACACCGAGCTGGCGCTGGCGGACCTGGACACGGTGGAGCGGGTGTACGACCGCACCCGCCGCACCGCCAACGCCGGCGACAAGGAGGCCCGGGCCCTGGCCGAGATTCTCGAGAAGGTGCGGGTCGGGCTGAACGAAGGGCGGCCGGTGCGTGCTCTCGGCCTGCCGCCGGAGGCGCTGGCCCGGCTGCGCGAGTACCACCTGCTCACCGCCAAGCCGGTGCTGTACATCGCCAACGTCGCCGAAGACGGCTTCGAGAACAATCCGCTGCTCGACGAGGTACGGGCGCTGGCGGCGGGCGAGCAGGCGGAGGTGGTGCCCATCTGCAACAAGATCGAATCGGAGATCGCCGAGCTGGAGGAGGACGAGAAAGCCGACTTTCTCGAGGCCCTCGGCATCGAGGAGCCCGGTCTCAACCGGGTGATCCGGGCGGGTTACCGGCTGCTGGGCCTGCACCACTTCTTCACCGTGGGCCCCAAGGAAGCCCGGGCCTGGACCATACCCGTGGGCACCAAGGCGCCCCAGGCGGCCGGGGTCATCCACACCGACTTCGAGCGCGGCTTCATCCGAGCCGAAGTCATCGCCTACGAGGACTACGTGGCCTGCGGCGGCGAGCAGGGCGCCAAGGACGCCGGCAAGTGGCGGCTGGAAGGCAAGGAGTACGTGGTCCAGGATGGGGACGTGATTCTGTTCCGGTTCAACGTTTGAGGCCCCGGCATGAGCGAGTCCGGTAGCCCGCCGAGCCGCTTCGGCGGCTCCATCGAGCAGACCCTGGCCGGGGCGGCACGCCTGGAGGTGTCGGCGGTGCTCCGCGAGGCCTGGCACGCGTCCCACGCAATTCGCCCCCTGGTGGTGCCCGGCATGGTGCTCGTCACCGTGGCGGTGGTGCTGGCGTCCCTGGCGCTGGCCGCGGTGTTCGGCGTGGAGGACCGCAGCGTCTTCGGCGCCACGGTCAGCCAGCTCGTCACCATGATCATCGTGTACCCCTACATGGCGGGCGCCTTTCTGCTGGCGCTGCGCCACAGCGCGGGTCTCAGCGTGGCCTTCCCCGATCAGTTCGCCTGCTACCGGAACTGGCTCCCCCTGGTGGCCGTGGGGCTGCTGCAGAACGTGGTCACCAGCCTCGGCTTCATGCTGCTGATCGTCCCCGGCATTTACCTTTCTTTCGCCCTGTACCTGGCGGTGCCGTTGAAGGCGGAGCGGGACCTGCCCATCACCGAGTGTCTGGTAATTTCCCTGCGACTGGTCAATCGCAAGCTGTTCGAGGTGTCGGTGCTTGTGCTGCTGTCAGGCGCCATGACGATTCTGGGGGTGTTCACCCTCGTCGGCTGGATCTGGACCATGCCCTGGGCCCTGATGATCCTCGCCATCGTCTATCGCCAGCTCGCCGGCTTCGCTCCCGCGCGGCCCGTGGTGGCCGTCGATTTCTAGTCTTTCTGGCCCCCGCCGGGCGGTTTCTCACTGAACCCCGCCGGCCCGTCCGTGTCTCACCCATACCGGGTTACTGGCGCCCGACTACCGGGAATCGACGATGCGGACGTACCCACTTTCAATGAGACCGGTTTGCCGCTACCGTAGCTCGACCGCTTCGAACGGCCAGGCGCCGGCTCTGCAGCAACGGGGGGCAGCCATCATCAGCTCGCACGCCATCACGACTCGGCCACCGGATCGCGGCACGGCGCTGGTGGAAGCCTGCACCCGGGAGTCCGTGGCCCTGCTGCAGCGCAACCTCACCGCGGGCGGCGTGCTGGCCGCCACCCCGGGCCCGGCGGCGGAAGCGCGCAACTACACCCGCATCTTCGGCCGCGACGCGGCCATCTGCGCCCTGGGAATGGCCGGGAGCGGCGTCCCGGCGCTGGAGCAGGGCGCGGTGGCGAGCCTGGATTCCCTGGCCACGCTTCAGGCGCCCAACGGCCAGATTCCGAAGTTCGTCGACGCCGAGGCCAGCGACGCCGACTTCTGGTACCTGGGCTGCATCGACGCGACCCTGTGGTGGCTCATCGCCGTCCATTTCGTGCGCCGGCAGTCCGCGGAGCCGGGGCTCGCGGAGCGCTGGCAGCCGCAGGTGGACAAGGCGCTGCAGTGGCTGCAGGCCCAGGAACACCAGAAGCTCTTCCTGCTGCAGCAGAACGAGGCGAGCGATTGGGCCGACATCATGCCGCGCTCCGGCTTCGTGCTGTACACCAATGCCCTGTGGTACCGGGTCAAGCGCCTGTACGGCCTGCCCCACGCGGACGAGACCCGCTACCACTTCAACCACCTGTTCCACCCGTTCAGCCGCGATCTGCCCCAGTATCGCCGGGCGCGGCTCCTGAGCCACTACGTGCGCCGTCACGCCCGCAACCGGGATCTCTACCTCAGCTTCGTGAACTTCTCGGTGTTCGGCGACGAAGGGGACATCTTCGGCAACCTGCTGGCCGTTCTGGCCGGGCTGTCGGACGACGCCATGTCCCAGCGCATCGTCCGCGCGGTGGAGCGGACCGCCTCCGGCGACGGGCTGCCGCTGCGGGTGGTGCTCGACCCGGTGAGCCCCGAGGATCCGCTCTGGCGGCCCTACATGGAGCGCCACCGGCAGAACTTCCAGTACCAGTACCACAACGGCGGCATCTGGCCGTTCGTGGGGAGCTTCTGGGTCATGAGCCTGGTGGCGCTGGGCAAGCGGGAGCAGGCCCGGGCCGCGCTGGAGCAGGTGGCCTACGCCAACAGCCTGAACGGCTGGCGCTTCAGCGAGTGGTTCCACGGCCGAACGCTCGAGCCCATGGGGATGGCCGGGCAGACCTGGAACGCGGCTACGTTTCTCCTGGCCCGCCGCCTGGTGGAAGGGGAAAAGCTGCTGCGACGGCGTTAGCCGCCGCCCGGCCGGGCGCCGGGTCCGGGCCATTGACATCCACGGAGCCAGACGGGAAAATCCTGCGCCCCGATTTCGAAGGCTACGTAGCTCAGCTGGTTAGAGCACAGCATTCATAATGCTGGGGTCGTTGGTTCAAGTCCAACCGTAGCTACCATTTCCCCCGCCCGTCTCCCCCGGCCCATGGCCGCCGCCGTCCATTCGTAGCAAGATGGTGGCATCAGGCCGGTCCAGGGAGGGTTCCGAGCCGATGTCGACATCCCCGCGCGCGCCGAGCATACGCCAGCTCCGGCTGGTGACTGCAGTCGTCGTCGGCACCGTGACCTCCATCATGGTCATGGCCCTGGTGTGGAGCTCGGTGGTGTTCGAGCAGGCGCTGGACAGCATCATGCGCGACGCCCGCAGCGAGGCGGTGGCGGCGGAGCTGGCCGTCACGGTGCTGATGTATCAGCGGGTCAGCAACTTCATGGTGGTGACCGGCGACGGCGAGGCCGCTGCCGAGCGAGCCGCGTTGCGCCAGGACATGGACGACCTGCTGAACCAGGCGCGCGCGTTCGCCGGCACCGACAGCGAGCGCGACCTGCTGGATGTCATCGCGGCGGACCTCACCAGCTACCTGGATGACCGCGCGCGTCTGGAGCAGGCGGGTCTCTCCCTGGACGAGATCGTGGGACGGGCGCGGCCGGCGCTCGCGGCGGTGCTCGGTCGGCTCGCGGCCCTTCGCGAACTGAACCACGCGGAGGTGGAAGCGGCACACGACGGGGCGCTCTGGGTCGATCGTCTGGCACGGTACGTAGGCGTGGGCGCCGGAGCGCTGCTTCTGATCGGCTGGATCCTGGTGGTGGTCGGCGTGCGCCGTTACCTGCTGCGCCCCATGCTCGATCTCCACGAATCCATGGCCCGGTTCAGCCGGGGCGACAGCGGGGCGCGAGGCCCGGCGGGCGGGGTTCGTGAGCTGGCGGAGCTCGGGCAGATGTTCGACGGCATGGCTGCGTCATTGGCCCAGCGCCGGCAGGATCAGCTCGCGTTCCTGGCCGGGGTCGCCCACGATCTGAAGAACCCCTTGTCGGCGCTCAAGCTCGGCATCCACGCCCTGGGGGGCGACGTGTCCGAAGCGCGGCGGGCCGTGACCCGGGACCGGCTGGAGCGGCAGGTGGACTTGCTCGCCCGTATGGTGGACGACCTCCTGGACGCCACCCGGATCGAAGCCGGCCAGCTCGAGATCCGCAAGGAGCGCCTCGACCTGCGCGACCTGGTGACGGACATGGTGCGGCTGTTCGCGCCCACCGCCGCGGATCGCGCCATCGAGGTCGACGTGCCCGATGCCCCTGTGCCCGTGCAGGGAGACCCGCTACGGCTCGAGCAGGTCATCAGCAACCTGCTCAGCAACGCCATCAAATTCTCGCCGCGGGGAAGTCCCGTGCAGGTCATGGTCTCATGCGCCGACGGTGACGCGGTTCTGGCCGTGACCGACCGCGGCATGGGCATTCCGCCGGAGCACGTGCAGAGCATCTTCCTGCCGTTCCGGCGCCGCGCTCCGGAGAAAGCGCCGGGCGCCGGACTCGGGCTCTCGGTGGTGCGCCGCATCGTGGAGGCGCACGGCGGCCGTGTGGAGGTGGCGAGCGAGCCTGCGGTGGGCTCCACGTTCCGGGTCGTCCTGCCCATGACCGCGGAGCAGGACGCCACGGAACAGGCCGCGTCCACCATCTGAGCGCCGCCATCCGGCTGGCCTGCTTCCTGCAGGGTTCGGCAACCCTCTGGCATTTGGGCCCCCGGCCACCACGCCGCGATGAACGAGCTCCACGGCGAATCCACCGCGCCAACACAGAACGTGCCCGAGTCGCCGCGACCGCCTCCGAGCTGGGCGGCGGTGGGCATCTTCCTGCTGCTGGTGGTGGCCGGATTCGCCTACGCCCGGGTCTTCCTGCTGCCCGTGGTGCTCGCATTTCTCGTGACCCTGGTGTTCACCCCGGTGCGGCGGTTCCTGGAGCGGTTGGGCGTGCCGCCGGTGGTCTCGTCGATCCTCATCGTCGGCAGCCTGGTGGCTCTGCTGGTGGCGGCCGTCTACGCGCTTTCGGGCCCGGTGCAGACCTGGATCGACGACGCGCCGCGCATCGGCCGCGAGCTGGAGGAGCGGCTGCGCGGCGTCATCGGCTCGGCGCGGGAGATGATGGAGGCGGGGGCGGAGGTGGACGAGCTTGCCACCGGCCCTGACGACGTCCCGGAGGTGGTGGTCCGCGAGAACTCGTTACTCGGCGTCGTGGCTTCGCTGGCGCCGGCCATTCTCGCCCAGGGCCTGGTCACCGTCGTGCTGTTGCTGCTGCTGCTCGCCTCCGGGGACATGTTCTACGCCAAGATCGTCCACGTGATGCCCACCTTCCATGACAAGCGGCAGGCCATGCGGATCGCTTACGACATCGAGGCCCAGCTCTCCCATTATCTGTTCGCCATCACCCTGGTGAACGCGGGACTGGGGCTCTGCATCGGGCTGGCCATGTGGCTGATCGGCGTGCCCAACCCGCTGCTGTTCGGCGTGGCGGGGTTCGCGCTCAACTACGTGCCCTACGTGGGCGCAGCCGTGGGCGTCACCGTGGCCACGGTGGTGGGCCTCGTCACCTTCGACGACCTCTGGTACGGGCTGCTCCCGGGCGCCACGTACCTCACCATCAACATCCTAGAAGCCAACGTCGCCACGCCGTACTTCGTCGGCCGGCGCCTGGAGATGAACACGGTAGTCGTGTTCATCGCCATCGCCTTCTGGGCCTGGCTGTGGTCGGTGATGGGCATGCTGGTGGCGGTGCCGCTGCTGGTGACCATCCGGGCCTTCAGCGAGCACATCCCGCAGCTCTATCCGCTGGCGGAGTTTCTGGCGGCGCGCCATGCCACCCCGCCCGACCCCTGAGCGCCGGCCTGCAGGGCTAGCTGTGGCCCAGCACCGGGTGGGGCCGATAGGGCTCTTCCAGGGCCGCCACGTCCTCGGCGGAAAGCTCGAGGTCGAGGGCGGTGAGGGCGTCCTGCAGGTGGTGGGGCTTGGACGCGCCGATGATGGGCGCCACCACCCCCGGCTTGCCGAGCAGCCAGGCGAGAGCCGTTTGCGCCGGCTTCACGCCCAGCCGGGCTGCCACCTCGGCGTTGCGGTCCACCACGTCCAGGTCGCTTTCGCTGCGGTAGAGGTGCTCGGCGAAAGGATCGGATTCGGCGCGGACGGTGGTCCGGATGGTGTCCCGGGTGCGGGCCAGGTAGCCCCGCGCCAGCGGGCTCCAGGGGATCAGTCCCACCCCCTGGTCGACGCAGAGCGGGACCATCTCCCGCTCTTCTTCCCGGTAGAGCAGGTTGTAGTGATTCTGCATGGTGACGAAGCGCGTGGCCCCCATGGCGTCGGCGGTGAACAGGTACTTGGCCATCTGCCAGGCGAACATGCTGGACGCTCCCAGATAGCGCACCTTGCCCTCGGCCACCAGGTCGGACAGCGCCTCGATGGTTTCCTCGATGGGCGTTCGATAGTCGAAGCGGTGAATCTGGTAGAGGTCGATGTAGTCGGTGCCGAGCCGCTCCAGCGATGCGTCGCAGGCGGCCAGGATGTGCTTCCGCGACAGGCCCCAGCGATTGCGCGCCCGGTCATGGGTGCCGTTGAAGCACTTGGTGGCGATCACCACGTCTTCCCGATCCACCTTGAGCTCCCGCAGCGCCCGGCCCAGCACCTCCTCCGAGGCGCCGTTGGAGTAGACGTCGGCGGTGTCGAAGAAGTTGATGCCGGCCTCCAGCGCCGCCTCCATGAACGGCAGGGCCTCGTCGTATTCCAGCACCCAGTCGCGCCAGGCCTTGGAGCCGTAGGTCATCATCCCCAGGCAGATTCGGGAAACGCTGACACCGGTGTTGCCGAGGTTCGCGTACTTCATGGGGCCTCCCTGTAACGGGTTTCTCACGGCAGAGGGAAGAGACTAACATGAGCCGAAAAGCGAGGTGACCTGCATGCGCGTCTCGAAGCTGCTTCCGCTGCTGTTGCTGACGGCCGCCCTCACGGCCCGCGCCGACGGCCTCGGCGCCGGGGACCCGGCGCCCGATTTCGAGCTCCAGGCCAGCGACGGCGAGACCTACCGGCTTTCCGATTACCGCGGCCGGCGGGCGGTGGTGCTGGCCTGGTTTCCGAAGGCCTTCACCCAGGGCTGCACCATCGAGTGCAAGTCCCTGGCCGAGAAGGGGCACCTGATCCGCGAGTACGACGTGGCCTACTTCATGGCCAGCGTGGACCCGGTGGAAGCGAACGCGGGCTTCGCCGCGGAGCAGAATGCCGACTTCCCGCTGCTCTCGGACCCCGACAAACGGGTTGCCCGGGCCTACGGCGTGCTGGGCGACAGCGGTTACGCCAACCGGCACACCTTCTACATCGGCGTGGACGGCCGCATCCTCGCCGTCGACCGGCAGGTGAATCCGGCAACGTCCGCCGAGGACATCGCGGCCACCCTGGGGAGGCTCGGCGTGGCCCGGAGCGGGGCCGCCGCCCCGTGAAGCTCGACCAGGAAAGCCGCCTCATTTCCAGCCTGCAGTCGACCATACACTGGTCGGTGCGGGTGCTGGCGGTGCTCATGGTGTTCGTCATCGTCATGGGCGTGATCGACGTCGGCTGGACCCTCTACGAGCGTCTGCTCTCGCCGCCGTCTTTCATCCTCACCATCTCGGACATGCTGGCCACCTTCGGCGCCTTCATGGCGGTGCTCATCGCCATCGAGATCTTCATCAACATCACCATCTATCTGCGGGACGACGTCATCCACGTGAAGATCGTCATGGCCACGGCGTTGATGGCCATCGCCCGGAAGGTGATCATCCTCGATCTCGAGACGCTCGAGCCGGTGTACATCTTCGCCGTCGGCACCGTGGTGCTGGCCATGAGCGTGGGTTACTGGCTGATCCACCGGCTTCCCAAAGAGGACCACCTCGAGGAATCGTGAGCGAACGAGCCAAGGCCAGGTTGGGCTGGCGTGAGTGGGTCGCCCTGCCGGAGATCGGCATCGACCGGGTGAAGGCCAAGATCGACACGGGCGCCCGCACGTCCGCGCTGCACACGTTCCGCGTGGAGCCGTTCCGGCGGGCGGGTGAGCGCTGGGTGCGTTTCTGGGTACACCCGCTGCAGCGCTCCGACGCCATGCAGATCCGCTGCGAGGCGCCGGTGCTCGACCGCCGGGTGGTGCGCGATTCCGGCGGCCACGAGGAGCTGCGCTACGTCATCCGCACCGCGGTGCACGTCGGCGGCACCGCCTGGCCCATCGAGGTTACACTGACGGACCGGGACAGCATGGGATTCAGGATGCTGCTCGGCCGTACCGCCCTGCGGGGCCGGTACCTGGTCGACCCGGGCAGATCGTACCTGACCCATCACTGAAGGAGCGGAATGAAGATCGCGATCCTGTCTCGCAATCCGCGCCTGTATTCCACCCAGCGACTGGTGGAGGCGGCGCGCGAGCGGGGCCACACGGCCATAGTCATCGACACCCTGCGCTGCTACATGGACATGGCCATGGCCCGCCCGTCCATTCACTACAAGGGCGAGGCCATCACCGACGTGGATGCGGTGATCCCGCGCATCGGCGCCTCCATCACCTTCTACGGCTGCGCCGTGGTGCGGCAGTTCGAGATGATGGGCGTCTACTCGGTGAACGAGTCCGTGGCCATTGCCCGCTCCCGGGACAAGCTGCGGTCCATGCAGCTGCTGGCCCGGCGCGACATCGGCATGCCGGTGACCGGCTTCGCCCACTCGCCGGACGACATCCCGGACCTCATCGACATGGTGGGGGGGCCGCCTCTGGTGGTGAAGCTGCTGGAGGGCACCCAGGGCGTTGGGGTGGTGCTCACCGAGACCCGGCAGGCGGCGGAGAGCGTGATCGAAGCCTTTCTTGGCATCGATGTGAACATCATGGTTCAGGAGTTCATCGCGGAGAGCAAGGGCACGGACGTGCGCTGCTTCATCGTCGGCGACAAGGTGGTGGCCGCCATGCAGCGTCAGGGCAAGCCCGGCGAGTTCCGCTCGAACCTGCACCGCGGCGGCACCGCCACCCTGGCGAAGATCACCCCCACGGAGCGGCGCACCGCGGTGCGGGCGGCGCGGGCCATGGGGCTGAACGTGGCCGGCGTGGACCTGATCCGCTCCAATCACGGCCCGCTGGTGCTGGAGGTGAACAGCTCGCCGGGCCTCGAGGGCATCGAGAAGGCCTCCGGCAAGGACGTGGCCGGGGCGATCATCCGCTTCATCGAGGAGAACGCCAAGCCCGGGCGCACGCGAACCCGAGGGAAGGGCTGACGCGGTGGCCAAGAGCAAAAAGAACCCGGGAGTGGAGATCGGCGGCGTGAAGGTGGCCGCCGGGGAGCGGGTCTCCTTCGACCTGCCGGGCGCTCAGCTCTACACCCACACGCCGCTCGACATGCCCGTGGAGGTGATTTGCGGCCGCACGGACGGCCCGGTGCTGCTGGTCTGCGGCGCCATTCACGGCGACGAGCTGAACGGCGTCGAGATCGTCCGCCGCCTGCGCACCCTCAAGGTGCTGAACCGCCTCCACGGGGCACTCGTGCTGGTGCCGGTGGTGAACCTGTTCGGCTTCATTCACCGCTCCCGCTACCTGCCGGACCGGCGCGACCTGAATCGCTGCTTTCCCGGTCACGCGGAGGGTTCCCTCGGCTCGCGGCTGGCGCATCTGTTCTTCTCGGAGGTGGCCTCGCGCTGCACCCACATCATCGACCTGCACACGGGTGCCGTGCACCGGGAAAACCTCCCCCAGCTCCGGGCCGCCCTGGATCAGCCGGGGGTGGAGGCCATGGCCCATTCCTTCGAGCTGCCCGTCATCATCAACGCCGACCTCATTGAAGGCAGCCTGCGGTACGCGGCGCACGAGGCGGGCATTCCGGTGATCACCTACGAGGGCGGCGAAGCCCTGCGCCTGGACGAGCGCGCCATCGTCGCCGGTGTGCGCGGCATCACAAACGTGATGCGGGGGCTCGGCATGCTTCCCAGCCGGCGGAAGCCCTGGCTGGCGGAGCCCTACGTGGCCCGCTCGACGACCTGGTACCGGGCCCCCACGGACGGGGTGTTCCGGCCGCTGGCCAAGCTGGGGGCCCGGGTGCGCCGGGGCGACACCCTGGGGGTCGTCTCCGCGCCCTTCGGGGAGACCGAGCAGTTCCTCAAGGCCCGGGGCGAGGGGATCATCATCGGCGCCAACAATCTGCCCCTGGTGAACGAGGGGGAGGCGCTCTTCAACGTGGCCCGGTTCGCCGCCTACGACGCCCTGGAGGAACATCTCACCGCCCACCAGCAGGCCCTGGAACAGGACCGGCTCTACGAGATGGAACCCACCGTCGACCTCTGACGCTCCGGAACGCCGCCTCTGCGCGGGTGTCCAATGATTGAAAGGCCGCTTACCTGTCCCTACATTCAGGGGTGGTAAACGGTGCGGATATGCTGGAAAGTTGGCACCGACACTTGGATGACACTGGATAAAGAGGCAAACCATGGCTGAACGCATCCCGCAACCCATCCGGCAGATGCCGGGCGCTGCTGCGACGCCGGTAGGCACTCGCGAGATCGAGGTCAACCGCGTTCTGCGCAACACCTACATGCTGCTGGGCATGACCCTGGCGTGGAGCGCGGCGGTGGCCGGAGCGGCCATGGCCACGAACGCCCCGTATCTCGGCCCCATCGTCACCCTGGCCGGTTTCTTCGGGTTGCTGTTCGCCGTGCACAAGACAGCCAACAGCGCCTGGGGGCTGTTCTGGGTGTTCGCCTTCACCGGATTCCTGGGCTTCACCCTGGGGCCGATCCTGAACGTCTACCTCGGATTGCCCAACGGCGGCGCCCTGGTGGCGTCCGCGCTCGGCACCACGGCGGTGGCCTTCGTGGGCCTCTCGGCCTACGCGCTGATCACCCGCAAGGACTTCAGCTTCCTGTCGGGCTTCCTCGTGGTCGGCTTCTTCGTGCTGATGGGCGCGGTGGTGCTGTCGCTGTTCTTCGATCTGTCGGCGTTCCACACCGCCATTTCCGCCGGCTTCGTGCTGTTCGCCAGCGCCGCGATCCTCTGGCAGACCAGCGCCATCGTTCACGGCGGCGAGACC
>JAWLCV010000034.1:15425-44529 GCA_041686955.1 Pseudomonadales bacterium | reverse complement strand
TCCGCGGGAACGCGTGGTCGAGCGAGGATGAGTTGCGGCGCTGGCCCGTGGCGAAACGATCGAGCCCACCTCCCCCCAACCCCTGCGATCGGTCACGGGTCAGCGCCCTCTTTTCTCCACGTCTCTCACATCGATAGCCATCGGGAGCGAGCCATGCAACGAACCATCGCCGTCACACGTACCAACCTCGCGAATCCGCCCCTGCCCGCGAGCCGGCCCCGGGAGCGGGGATGGACCATCCGGGAGCTCGCGCCGAACCAGACGATCTACGGCGAAGGCCAGACGGGCGACCGGGCGTTCATGGTTCAGACCGGCGTGGTCAAGCTCCTCACCCAGTTACCGAACGGCCGGGCACGTATCCTGGGCCTGCACGGACCCGGAGCCGTGCTCGGACTCGGCCCGGTGATGGACCCGGATATGACCCACTACACCCATTCCGCGGTGACCCTCAGCCAGGTGCGCGTGCGGTGGGCACCGGCGAGCTACCTGCGGCGCCTGCGCCACGGCGATGCGCTCGCGTACATGGAGCTCCTCGAGTCCCACTGCGAAACGCTCGGCAGCAGTGAGCGCTGGATCACCGAGCTCGCCGCCGGCACGACCCGCAGCCGGGTGGCGCGGCTGGTCCGCTACCTGTCCGAGTTGCAGTCACTGGCGGACCGCGACGAGGTCGATCTGCCCACCTGTCAGGACGTCGGCGAGATGGTGAGCGCCTCGACCGAGAACACCAGCCGCAGCCTGGCGGCGCTCAAGCGGGACGGCGTGCTGATCCACGTGCACGGCCGCAAGGACCGTTACCGGTTCGACCGCGCGGCTCTCGACCGCATCGCCCTATCCTGACGCCATGGCCCTGTCCTGACGCCGCGGCCGACTATCGGCCGAACGGCCCCAGATCCACCCGAATTCCCGGCTCGGCGATGCTGGCGTCGACCCCGCACGCCTCCTGCAGCCGTACCCGGAAGGCCTCCGACGCCTCCGGATCACCGTGCACGAGAAAGACCGGCGGCGGCCCGCCCTCCGGCGTCGCCTCGAACCCCTCATACCAGCGCAGCAGGTCCGTCTGGTCGCCGTGGGCGGAAAGGCCGCCGATGGTGTGGATGCCGGCGCGCACGGGATAGGTCTCGCCGTGAATCCGCACCATCTCGGCACGATCGATGATCCGACGTCCCAGCGTCCCAGGGGGCTGATAGCCGGTGAAGATGATCTGGGTCTCCTTGCGGCCGATGTCGCGCTTGAAGTGGTGGAGGATGCGCCCGCCGTTGCACATGCCGCTGCCGGCGATGACGATGGCGCCGTGCTTCAGACGGCTTATGACCTTGGATTCGTCCGCCGTCCGGGTGAAGTGAAGGTTCGGCAGCGAGGGCATGAAGACGTGCTCGCGGAAGATCTCGCTCGCCTCCTCGTCGAACAGATGGGGGAAGTCCCAATAGATCTCGCTGGCCTCGATGGCGAGAGGGCTGTCCAGGAAGATCTGCCAGCCGCCCACGTTCCAGGCTTCGTAGTTCTTGCCCAGGTGATAGAGGATCTCCTGACTCCGGCCCACCGCGAACGCCGGGATGAGCACGTTGCCCCGCTGACGATGGGCGAGATCCAGCACCTCGCAGAACTCCTCGAGAGACGCATCGAGACTGCGGTGATTGCGGTCGCCGTACGTCGTCTCCATCAGCACCACGTCGGCAACGGCAGGCGTGACGGGATCGCGCAGGATCGGCGAATCGTACTGGCCCAGATCGCCGCTGAACACCAGCGTGGTGGTGGCGCCCGCCTCCGTAAGGCGAACCTCCACCACTGCCGAGCCCATGATGTGGCCGGCGTCGTGAAAGCGGACCGTCATCCCGGGCACCACGTCGAAGCTCTCGCCGTAGCGGTGGCCGCGGGTATGGTCCAGGGCCGCCGCCGCGTCCTCCAGATCGAACAGCGGCGCGCGCAACGGCTTGCCCTCGTCCGACCGGCGCCGGTTGTCACGGCGGACGTTGCTCATCTCGATGCCGGCTGCGTCGTTCAAGAGGATGCGCATGAGCGCCCGGCTGGCGTTCTGGGTATGGATTGTGCCGTCGAAGCCGCGCTTCACCAGGAGCGGCAAGCGACCCGAATGATCCAGATGGGCGTGACTCAGCACCACGGCATCCACCTCGGCCGGATCAAACGGAAACTTCTCGGCGTTGACCCCCTCCTCCCGCGAGCCCCCCTGGATCATGCCGCAGTCCAGGAGCACCGTGCGGCCGTTCACCCGGAGCACGTGACAGGAACCGGTAACCTGCCCGGCGGCGCCGTAGAACTCCAGCTCGGCCATCAGCCGCGCTCCGTCGAGGCGGGCTCCGCCCGGCTGTCGTGATACTCCCGATGCAGCTTCTCCAGGCGCTTCGCCTGCTTCTTGGAAACCCCGATCGCATCCAGCGCTTCCCGGATGCGCACCCGGGTCAGGTCCGCACCGAGAAACACCATGGAATCGAATAGCGGCAGGGACACGGTGCGGCCGGAGACGGCAACGAACAGCGGGAACAGGAAGTCGCGGATCTTCAGGTCCATCCAACCCGCCAGAGACTGGCACGTGTCGAACAGCGCCTGGCGCTCCCAGTGGCGCAGGGCATCGAGCTCCCGGGAAACGTGGTCGAGAATCTGCGTCACCTGGTCCGTATCGAGCCGGGCGTGCGCGAAGTCCTCGGCGTCGAGCGGCCTCCGGTCGCCCAGCAGGTAGTCCACCTGCGGCACGATGTCCGAGAAGCGCTCGGTGCGTTCCTGAATCAGCGGAACCAGACGGGCGAGGTTGTCACGGTTCAGCGCCCATTCCTGAATGCGGTCCATGAACGACTCCGGGTCGAGCCGACGCAGGTACTGGCCGTTCAGCCACGACAGCTTGGCCAGGTCGAACACGGGCCCGCCCAGGTGAATCTTCTCGAGCTGGAAATCCGCTGCCATCTCCTGCGGGGTGAAGATCTCCCGCTCGTCCGGCATGGCCCAACCCATCATCCCCAGGTAGTTCACCAGAGCCTCCGGCAGGATGCCCAGACGGCGGTAATAGTTGACGCTGGTGGGATTCTTGCGCTTCGACAGCTTGCTCTGATCCGGATTGCGCAGGAGCGGCAGGTGACACAGCGCCGGCATGGGCCAGTCGAAGTACTCGTAGAGCAGCTTGTGCTTCGGCGCCGAGCTGATCCACTCCTCGCCCCGCAGGATGTGGGTGATCTGCATGAGGTGATCGTCCACCACCACCGCCAGATGATAGGTGGGGAAGCCGTCCTGCTTCACCAGAACCTGCATGTCCACCTGGCTCCAGGGGATCTCGATGGAGCCCCGAAGCACGTCGTCGAAGCTGCAGACACCCCCGGCCGGGACCTTCATGCGGATCACGTGGGGCTCGCCGGCATCGAGCCGGCGGATGACCTCGTTCTCGTTCAGACCGAGACAATGGCCGTCGTAGCGGGGGTTCTCCCCGGCGGCCCGCTGCGCGGCCCGCATCGCATCCAGCCGCTCGGCGGTGCAGAAGCAATGGAATGCGTCGCCCTGCTCCACCAGACGTTTGGCGTGCTCCTGGTAGATGTGCTTGCGGGCACTCTGCCGGTACGGCCCGTGTGGGCCGCCCACGTCCGGCCCTTCATCCCACTCGAGGCCGAGCCAGCGCAACGAGTCGAGAATGAGCTGCTCGGACTCCGCGGTGCTGCGGGCCACGTCCGTGTCCTCGATGCGCAGAATGAACTCCCCGCCCTGGCTGTGGGCGAACACCCAGTTGAACAGGGCCATGTAGGCGGTGCCCACGTGCGGATCGCCGGTGGGGGAAGGCGCGACTCGGGTACGGATTTTCATACCGCCGGATTATACCGGCGGCTCAGTACCAGAACGAGATGAAGGCGCGAATCACCAGCGAGTCGAAGCCGTACAGGGGCTCCTCGCCGGGTGCGGTGTCCGCCCGCACGTCGCGGAAGTCGTCGTAGTCGAAGTGGATCCAGTCCACGAACAGGTTCGCCTCGCCCTTGTCGAACAACGGCAGCCAGCCCGGCTCGAACTCGTAGGAGACGCCGGCACCCGCCGTATGCGTGGTGTAGCTGGCAAGCTCCTTGTCCCGGGCCATGAAGTTCTGCGCGTTCTGCCGCGGGAACAGATCGGAGTAGAAGTCGGCGGCGCTCTGGTCGTAGAAGCGGTACTTGGCTTCCAGGACCACGCCGCCGCCCAGCGGATGCACGTAGGCCAGTTCGCCGTTCCACGCGTCCACCCCCCAGGTGTCCGTGTAATGCCGGTACTCGGCCTTCACCGACGCCCGGTACGGCAGGTAGTACATGCCCCGCAGGGCCACGGCGCTCGAGGTCCGGGTGCGGGGATAGACCTCGGGCTCGTAGCTGTAGCCCCGCGCCGAGCCGGGATCCAGGAACCGAACCTGGCGATAGGGATTGTTCAGAAACCCCTCGTCGGTGACCCCCTCGTAATTGAGGCTGACGATGAGGTTGCGGGTGAGAATCTGTGAAAGATCCACCCGGTAGGTCTGACGCTTCGCGTCCTCGGCGAAGCCCTCGTCACCGTTCCGGCGCACCTCGTCCCAGCCGCGGGCGTAGCTGATGCCGAGGGTGGTGAGGTCGCCGAAGAAGTCCTGGCTGATGCCGAACCGCACGGCGTTGGCGGAGTAGTCGCTCTCCTCGCTGTTGGTATACGAGAGCCCCATGAAGGTCTTGCCGTGCAGGTAGTCCACCCCCACGCTCTTCTCTTCGCGCTCCTCGGCATACTTGCTCGCCGTGGCCACCACGTCGATGGAGGCACTGCTGATCATGTCGACGTAGTAGTTGCCCCAGACCGACACCTGGTCCTTGTACGCCTTGCGCACCAGGACCGATGGTCCGTCCACCGTGAGGCCGCCCCCTTCGTAGGCGTGGTACATGACGTCGGCCCGGTCTTCCGGCAGCACGGCGGCCGGCACTACCAGCGGCCAGAACGCCAGAAGCCACAGGACCCGGCGGGCGACGCGCCGGTCAGTTGCAGCCACAGCCGCCTCCGGACCCGCCCTCGGCGCCGCGTGCGCCTTCCCGCGCCTGGTAGACGTGGTGCAGGTACGCCTGGGCGACGGGCGCGCGGTTGAAGCTCATGATGGGGTCCGCCAGGTTATTGCGCTCGTAGGGACTCACCCAGGGCTCGAGCTGCCAGCTTCCGCAGCCCGTCCCGGAAGCCAAAAGGACAAACGCAAGTGCTGTTCGAAGAGGTCGCATGCCCATAGCCACTCCTAGAAGAACACCGTCAGCCCGCCCGAGAACTCGAGGTTGTGTCGAGTCTGGTCGCTGCCCAGCAGATCGGATTTGAAGACGTGATCCCGCACGTCGAGGCGAAGCGCGAGCCAGTCGGTGGCAATCAGCCGGTAGCCGAAACCGCCGCTCACCGTGAAGCGGTCGTCTCCGCCGAATTCGCTGCTGCCGGCGCCGGCGATGAGGTAGAGCCCGCCCTTGAACGCCACGCCGCTGCCGAGAAACGACTCCCCCGGGAACAGGTTGTAGCCCACGGACACGTCGTAGTAGGTCATGTCGCGCTCGTCGTCCGTGAGCAGCTCGGCGCCGCCGGAAAGACGCTCGAAGCTGGTGCGCCCCAGCTTCGTGCGCGCAAAGCTGCCCTCCACGAACAGATCTTCGGTGACGTGATAGGCGAGACGAACCCCAAAGAGCGAGTTGCTGCCGAAGTCCTCCACGCTCATCACCCCGGCGAGAACGCCGATTTCCCAGTCCTCCGAGTCGATGGCGTCCACGTCCACCGACCGCCGCTCGGGCTCGCGAACCACGAGCGGCTCGAGATCCAGCGCGCCGGCCTCCGCCGCCCCGGCGAGCGACGGCGCCAGCGCCGCGACCAGCGCGAGCGCCCGCGCGGGCATCAGAAGAAGATGCTGAACCCTGCCTTCCATTGGTCTATCTCTTCGTTGTCGTCCCGACTCGTCAGCACCGTGTGCCGCCTGTACTCCAACCGCAGCAGGAAGCGCTCGTTCAAATGAAGACTAGCACCGGCTCCGGCGTGCACGATCTCGTCCTCCCGGTCCTCCGCCTGAACGATGGTGGTGTGAGGCCGGGTACGGATCATGCCGGTGCCGATGGTGAAAAACGGTGAAACGCGCCACGCCGGGAACGGGTACATGAGGATCCCGGCGGTGCCCATGACCCCGTCCGAGAAGTCGCCGAGGACCTGGGTGGCTTCCACCTGCAGCGTGATGTTTCTGGTGAGCGCGAAGCCGAGGTAACCCGACAGGCTGCGGGCACCGGCGAAATCGCCCCCCGTCATGCCCGCCTCCCAGCGCCGCGCCAGGTACTGCTCGCGTCCCACCCCTTCGACCTCGAGCGGATTGCCCTCGAGGTCCAGCGTCCTGCGTAGCTGATCGACGTGGACCCAGCCCTCCTTGCCTCGAGGCCCGCGGATCTTGAACCAGCCGGTGCGCCGCTTCAGCACGACCACCTCATCGCCTTGCCCGGCCACGTAGAAGACGGGATACCCGCGTCCGGGACCCGTGTGCATGTCGAGGTACGGATCGGCCACCACCACCGTCGGCTGATAGCTGTCGAACCAGGCCAGGACCCGCACGGGAACGGTCAGCATGACGAGGAGCACGAGACCGGCCCACGAGCTCGTGCAGGTGTTCGCGTTCGGGCGTCTCATGCCGTTCGTCCCTGTCGGCTGGATGCTGTCACGGCGGCTACTGGGGAACCGCGAACGGGTCGTTGTAGTACTGCCCGCCGGCGTCGATCCATTCCGAGAGCAGCTTGAGCTCAGCGGCAGAGAGCCGGCCGGCGTGGCTGCCTCCCGGGGCGAACAGGGTGAAGAATCGAGGGCTGGCGTTGGCGCCGGCCACGGAAAGCGGCGGCGCCACCGTGATGGGCACCATGAGCGGGATGGGATTGCCGTTGGCATCGAGGATGGGCACGCCCTCGGCATCGGTCTCGAACAGCGGATTGCCGTCGTCGTCCGTCTGCTGCACCAGCTCGTCCATGAGGGTGCCGTTGTCGAGAACCTGCCGGTTGTCGTCGAACAGGAGCTCCCGGTAACTCTTCAAGTGGTCGGCCTCGTCCGCCGAGGGGCCGTCGCCGAGATCGAGCTGAGCCGCAGGCACCCGGGCGAGTCCCATGGCGTCCACATCGCTGTGACACGCCGTGCAGGTATGGTCGCCGACCTGCACCCCGCCGCCGTCGTAAATGCGCCGGTCCACGCTCCAAAGCGGATGGATGTGGGTTTCGTAGTTGATGACGATGCGGCACGTGGCGGTGTAGAGCGTGACGCAACCGGGATTCACCGGAGCGGGGGTGAGCAGATCCGCGTAGGCGTAGCTTACGTTCGCGTCGGGAGCGCGCAGGCCCGGGTCCGTCCAGACGTCGGTGAACTCGATGTCCACGTCCGGCGCCCGGACGCCGTTGATGCGGGCGTAGACCTCCGCCATGGTTTCACCGGCGTTGGCGAACAGAGCCGGTGCGGTGTTGGGGAACGGCGAACCGTCCACCGGCGCCCCGGGATTCACGGACGGCGGCTCGGCATCGCGCCGGCCGTGCGGCAGTTCGCTTTCAGGGTCGTGGCAGCCGTGGCAGGTGAGCGACTCCCCGGGGCGAAGCTGCAGCCAGTTCTGGTGCCGGGGTCCGATGCGGCGGCCGTCGGCGTCGAGCACTTCCGGCCAGAACGCCACGTTGGCCGGCACCTTCACCATCACCGAACCGTCCGGCTCGATGGGGGCGTAGCCCAGCACCTCGCGCATGAGCTGACCCTGGGAGCGTCCGAAGGCGGTGCCCTCCAGGTCCACCACGTCGTCGTCCGGCAGGGACACGGCCTTCACCAATCGCAGAAACCGCGCCGGACGCTGGTCCGCGGGCGTCTGCAACGGATCGGACAGCGTCCCCAGATCCACCATGACCGTGCCGTCCACGTCGTAGACGCTGCGGATGTGCAGCACCCCCAGGGATTCCGCCGCCAGGTCCGCATCCAGGTCCAGCCCCGGCGTGCCGTCCAGAATCACCGGCGGAGCCACTCTCGGCTCCAGCACCACCGCCTCGTCGTAGGCGATCCCTTCCTCGCCCACCACTACCGGTTGCTGGGTCTCTTCCGCCGGATCGTGCATCCACACGCCGTATAGCGGATCGGCTTCGACGAGGTCCGGGTTCTGCAGATTCTCCTCGGTGCACGGCGCGTACACGGGCTGCACCGGATCGGTGACCACGTCCACCAGCCGGCACTGGCTCCAGGCCACCAGCAATCGTCCGGTGCCGTCGTAGAGCGGCGAAACGTGCGCGTAACGGCCTTGCAGCGCGGGGGTATCGTCGTCCAGGTTCAAGTCACCGAACACGAGCAGCTCCTGAGCGTCACCCATCAGCCCCTGGTTCGCGTACGTGGGCTGGTCGTGCTCCACGAAGCTCGCCACGTCCACCGCGACGGGGAGCATGCCCATGCGGACCCGGTCACCGGGAGCCCGCAGACTCACCAGCAGGCGGCCGTCCGGGAGTTCGTGGGGCTCGGTGAATTCCACCGCGGCGCCGTCCGGACCGGTGTCGTGGCTGTGCACGCCATAGAGCAGCTCGAGACCGGTGCCGTCCGGATTGGCGGTATAGAGGCTGATGCGGTCCCGATTGCCCACGTTGTCCCAGCGGCTGAAAACCACACGGCCGTCGCCCAGCACGGCGGGGTCCAGATCGGAGCTCGCGTTGAAGGTGATCTGATGGATGTCCGAGCCGTCGGCATCCATCACGTGCAGCGCGAAGGCCGGGCCGCGGCGATCCTCGTCCTGGGCCTGAAACTGGGGCTTGCCCTCGTCCAGCAGCACCGCCCGCGCCCGGCGCTGGCGGGTGGACGCGAAGACGATGCGTCCATCCGGGAGAAACCGGGGCGCGATGTCGTGGCCCTCTTCGGCCGCGATGTCGGAAGCGATCACCCGCTCGAGCACGTCGCGCTCGAAATCGTAGAGCCAGATGTTCCAGGTGGGCTGCTCGTCCTCGTCCAGGTCCGGATCCTCGGGCGCCCGCATGGCGAAGAGCAGTTGCCGACCGTCGTAGGACGCCGACAGATCCTTGACGTCGTAACGCGGCGGGTTGCCCTCGTCATCGTCCGGGAACACGCCCGCGGTGAGCGAGCGTTCCGGTGCGCTGGGGGAGGCGCGGTCGCGAACCAGGAGCTCCGCGCCGGGGTGAAACGCCCAGGGCTCGCGGACGTTGCGGGAGCTGAGGTTGCCTTCCTCGTCGAGGATGCTGCGCGCCACGTAGGCCAGAGGAAACTCCACCACCACGGGATCCGGGTCCTGATCACCGCCGAGGACGCCGCCGGTTCCGCTGCCGCCGCTGCATCCGGCCAGGCACAGCCACAACGTCACGGCGGCCGCGGCAGCGCGCGGTGGCCGCGAAGCCGGCCTCGAGAAGTGTGCTGATGGGTGTGCCACCGACCGTTCCAGGTCCCGTCCGCCGAGGCCTCGTTGCCTCGAGTGCGGCGATTCTTCCATAGCCCCCGAGCGTGCGGCGTGACTGCCATCACAGGGGTCCCGTGGCACCGGCACCCCTGTGAACGCGGTCACGGTGCCGCGTGACCGGATGGGGGAAGCTTGCCCCGCACCGGTGGTTACCGAGGTCGGAACGAGCCATGAGCCTGGAGAGTCTTTGCAAGGCGCTGCGCGCGGCGTCCGTGCTGGCTGCAGGCCTGCTGGTGGCGGCCACGGCCCTCGCCGACAGCCGGGATCAGGCCAAGCGCCTCCATGACCGCATCGCCGGGGTGCCGCCGGACGCGGCCACCCTGGATGCCATGGCCGCCGAGATCGACGCAGGCCGGCCGCTCGATGCCGCGCTGTCGGCCACCGAGGCGCCGGAGTTCTACAGCGTCACCTTGAAGAACTTCGCGGCGCCGTGGACGAACCGCGAGCGCAGCGTGTTCGTGCCCTTGAACGACTACATCGCCACCGTGATCGGCATGGTGCGCGACGGCGTGGATTTTCGCGAGGTCCTCTCCGGTGACATCCTCTACGTCGGCTCGGGCCCCGGCATTCCCCCCTACTCCGCCGCCGACAACGACCACTACGAGGCCCTGGAGCGGCAGGGAGTGAACCTGAAGGAGAACCTCACCCGCACCACCCAGTCGTCCCAGAGCGGCCTTCCGGCGGACGCCACCGCCGGGGTCATGACCACCCGAGCCGCCGCCCGCGCCTTCTTCATCGACGGCACCAACCGGGCCATGTTTCGATTCACGCTGCTCAACCACCTGTGCTACGACCTCGAGCAGCTTCTCGACGTGACCCGGGCCGCGGACCGGATCCGCCAGGACGTCTCGCGCAGCCCCGGCGGCGACAGCCGCGTATTCATGAACAACTGCATCGGCTGCCACTCGGGCATGGACCCCATGGCGCAGGCGCTGGCGTACTACGACTACGAGTACGACGTGGCCAGCGACCCGGACGGCGAGTTCGGCCGCATCCACTACAACCGCGCCGGCGAGATTGATCCGGCCACCGGCAGCCGGGTGGAGGCCAAGTACTTCAACAACGCGAGCAACTTCGAACCGGGCTTCGTCACGCCCGACGACCGCTGGGACAACTACTGGCGGGCGGGGCGGAACGCACTGCTGGGATGGGATGCGTCCCTGCCGGGCTCCGGCGCCGGCGCCAAGTCCATGGGGAGGGAGCTCGCGCACAGCGACGCCTTCGCGCAGTGCCAGGTGAAGAAGGTGTTTCAGAACGTGTGCCTGCGCCCGCCCCAGGACGCGGCCGACCGCAACCAGATCGAGCTGATGGTGAGCTCGCTAACTGCCAGCGGCTACGACCTCAAGCAGACGTTCGCCGAGTCTGCCGTTTACTGCATGGGCGATTGAGGCGGGAGGCAGCGGTGGAGAACCTTCGAGTCATCCTGTCGCGCGCGCTGGTCGGCTTCATGCTGACCGCGGGCCTGGCCGGCTGCGGCGGCGGCAGCGGCGCCGCCACGGTGGCCAACCCGGTCACCGCTCCGCCCGACGTCAGCAACTACGACGGCCCGCCTCCGGCCACCGCCGACGTGCAGAGCTTCAAGCTCCACCTCTGGGACAATCTGGCGCCCGACAACCGGTGCGGTTCCTGCCACGATACGGACCAGTCGCCCCGCTTCGTCCGGTCCGACGACGTGAACCTCGCGTACGAGGCGGCCAACGGGGTCGTGGACCTGCAGGATCCCGCAGCCTCGCTCCTGGTCGGCAAGGTGCGCGGCGGCCACAACTGCTGGTTGAACGAACCCAACGCCTGCGCGGACATCATCCAGTCGTACATCGAGAACTGGGCCGGGGACACCCTGGGCGGCGTGGGCAAGGAGGTCCAGCTCGTCGCCCCGCCCATACGGGTGCCCGGCGCCAGCAAGAACTTTCCGGAGGATCCGTCGCTCTTCGCCGGCACGGTGTACCCTCTGCTCGCCGGCAACTGCGCGACCTGCCACGCCGACGACGCGGCCATTCCACAGTCGCCCTACTTCGCCAGCGACGACGTGGCCGCCGCCTACGAGGCGGCCCAGCAGAAGATGGACCTGGACAACCCGGCCAACTCGCGCTTCGTCATCCGTCTCGGCGCCGAGTTTCACAACTGCTGGAGCGGAAGCTGCGCCGCCGACGCCGCGGCCATGGAGGCGGCCATCCGCGATCTCGCCGATGCCATTCCCGCCACCGACGTGGACCCGAACCTGGTGACCTCCATGGCGCTTCGGCTCACCGACGGCATCGTCTCCTCCGCCGGCGGCCGCCACGAAGGCAACGTCATCGCGCTGTACGAGTTCAAGACCGGCTCGGGCAACCAGGCCTACGATACCAGCGGCGTGGAACCGGCACTCAACCTGACCCTGTCGGGAACCTATCAATGGGTGGGCGGCTGGGGAATCGCCTTCAGCGACGGCAAGGCCCAGGGGTCCACCACCGCCAGCGCCAAGCTCCACGACCTGATCACGGCCACCGGCGAGTTCACCGTGGAGGCCTGGGTGGCACCGGGTAACGTGACCCAGGACGGTCCGGCCCGCATCGTCACCTACAGCGGCGGCTCGACGTCCCGCAACTTCATGCTCGGTCAGACGCTCTACAGCTACGACGCTCTGGTTCGCGCCGACACCACGGACGAGAACGGCGAACCGCGACTCTCCACCGCCGCCGAGGACGAGGACCTGCAGGCCACCCTGCAGCACGTGGTGATGACCTACGACCCGGTCAACGGCCGGCGGCTCTACGTCAACGGCCGCTTCACCGACGATCTGGACATGGTGGAAGGCGGCCTGCTGGGCGAGTGGGACGACACCTTCGCCCTCGCCATCGGCAGCGAGGTGGACAACGGCAATCGCTGGGCCGGAACGGTGCGGCTGCTGGCCATCCACAACCGCGTGCTCACCGAGGAGCAGATTCTGCAGAACTTCGAAGTAGGTGTGGGCGAGAAGTACTACCTGCTGTTCGACGTCAGCGACCAGGTGGACATCGACGACGCCTACGTGGTGTTCGAAGTCAGCCAGTTCGATTCCTACAGCTATCTGTTCGACACGCCGTTCTTCGTGATCCTGGACGAGACCGTGGACCCCGGCGGCATCCCCCTGGCCGGCATGCGCATCGGCCTGAACGGCCGCGAGGTGTCCGTGGGACAGGCGTACGTGAACCTGGATGTCACCATCGATGACGCCGCCTATCAGGCAGAGCGGCGGCAGGTCCTGTCGACCCTGGGCACCGTGGTGCCCCTGGAGAAGGGTCCCCAGCAGGACGAGTTCTTTCTGACGTTCGAGCGGCTCGGCTCGGCCAGCAACGTGGTGATCGAGCCGGCCCCGCTGGCGCCCCTGCCGCCGGCGGATCAGCCCAGGGACCCGCCGGCGGGTCTGCGGGATTTCGCCGAGGTCAACGCCACCATGGCGAAGCTCACCGGCGTGCCGGTGAGCAACCCCGAGGTCATGGCCACGTACGAGGCGGTGCACCAGGCCATGCCGGTGCAGCCCGGCATCGGCGGATTCGTCTCGTCTCAGCAGATGGGCATCACCCAGCTCGCCATCAAGTATTGCAGCGTCCTGGTGGACGACCCGGTCCTGCGGGCCGGCTTCTGGCCGGATTTCGATTGGAACGCGGGTCTCGCCACCGCATTCGACGACCGCGCGGCGGTGACCGGGCCCATCATCGACACCATGATCGGCACCGGCCTGCCCACCCAACCGGACACCGCTGCGGTGGAGGCGGAGCTCAACGCCCTCATCGACCGGCTGGCGAGCTGCAGCGGCTGCGGCGACGAGCGGGTCGCTCCCGTAATGAAGGCGAGCTGTGCGGCCGTGCTCGGCAGCGCCGCCATGCTCGTGCAGTAGCCGAGATCGAGGACACCATGCGCAGACGAGCCGAACGCAGCTACGACGACCCCATCCGGCACCCGGACCATCGCCGGCCCCGTACCCGGCGGGAATTCCTCGCCCAGGGGTTCCTCCTCGGCAGCGCGTCGGTGCTGGGCGGCGCCACCCTGGCGCTCGGCCCGGGCAAGGCCCGGGCCACCCTTTCGCCGGAGCTGCTGCCGCTGGTGGCCCAATGCGGCATCGCCACCCAGGGGGCCGGCAGGATTCCGTTCATCTGCTTCGATCTCGCCGGCGGCTCCAGCCAGGCCGGATCGAACGTGCTGGTGGGCCAGCGCGGCGGCCAGCTCGACTTCCTGTCCACCGCCGGCTACGAACGCCAGGGCCTGCCCGGCGACATGGTCCCGCCCATCGTGAATCCGGCCACCGGCACCAACGACTTCATCGACCAGAGCATGGGGCTCGCCTTCCACAGCGACAGCGCGTTCCTGCGCGGCATCATGAGCAAGGTGTCGCCGGCCACCGCCGCCAACACCAACGGCGCGGTGATTCCGGCACGATCGGACAACGACACGGGCAACAACCCCCACAATCCCATGTACGGCATCGCCCGCGCCGGGGCCGATGGCTCGCTGCTGACCCTCATCGGCTCCCAGAACTCCGACTCCGGCGGTAACTCCATGGCGCCGGCCCGCCTGGTGGACCTGACCATCCGGCCCACCAAGGTGGACCGGCCGAGCGACGTGACCGGGCTGGTGGACGTGGGCGACCTCGTGAGCGTGTTGAGCCAGGAGGACGCGGTGGCCGTAATGGAGTCAATCTACCGCATCAGCTCCCGGAAGATGTCGGACATGGACACGGGGCAGACCATCACCACGGCGGACGTGATCAAGGATCTGGTGCGCTGCGGTTACCTGAAGAGCGCGGACCTCGCGGACCGGTTCGGCAACCCCTCCACCCTGGACCCCGCCGGCGACCCGGAGATCGTCGGGCCGGCCGGGATCTTCTCCGATTTCGAGTTCAACGCCGGCGACCGCTCGGCCCGCGAGTTCCAGAAGACCGCGTCGGTCATGAAGATGGTGATCAACGGCTTCGCCGGCGCCGGCACCGTGGAGATGGGCGGCTACGACTACCACGGCGGACGGCGGGCGGAAGGCGAGGTGAAGGATTTCCGGGCCGGCCAGTGCATGGGCGCGTGCCTGGAGTACGCCGCGCTGCGCGGCGTGCCGCTCATGCTCTACGTGATGTCGGACGGCTCGCTTTCCTCCAACGGCGCCATCGACGATACCGTGGACGGCCGCGGCAAGGGGGAATGGAGCAGCGACAACAGCTCCACCGCGGCCACGTTCTTTCTGGTGTACAACCCCTCGAGACGGCCCACGCTCATCGGCGGCAGCGTCGACGAGCAGGCGCGCCACCAGCAGATCGGCTACATGCGGCCCGACGGCTCCGTCGAAACCGCGGCCACCCCGGCCGCCGGCAACGTGAATCTGCTGGCGGAGACGGTGATCCTCAACTACATGGCCCTGCACGGCGAGAACGGCAACTTCACGGGCCTGTTCGGCGGCAACCTCGGCAACGCGGCCATGCAGGACAGCCTCACCGCCTTCGAGCCCATCGTCAGCGGCACCATCGACAACCCCACCTGATGGGCTAGCCTTCAAGGGCCTCGTGCAAACGGACGTGCCATGAGCCACCTGACGGATCTCCTCGCCTGCCCACGCTGCGAGGCGCCCCTCGAGGATTACCGCTGTCGCGGTTGCGGCGTCGACTTTCCGGTGCACGCCGACCTCCCGTGGCTGTTCGCCGATCCCGGCGCCGCGGTCAGCGAATGGCGCAACCGCTGGCAACTCGCCCTGGCCCGGATGGAGGAAGATCTGGAGCGCACGTCGTCGGCGCTCGCCGCCGCCAGCCATGGGGCCACGCGCCGCCGGCTCGAGACCCTGGCGAGCGGCTACCGGCGCCAGATGACGGAGGTGAGCGCGATCCTGGAGCCGCTGCGTCTGGCTCCCGGGGGCTCCCAGGCGACTCTGCTCGCACTGCGCACCCGCCTGCCCAGCACCCATGGCCTGTTGAGCTACGAAGCCAACCTCCACCGGGACTGGTGCTGGGGGGATGCGGAGAACACCGCCGCCCTCGCCGCCGTGCGGGAAGCGCTGGACGAGCACCCGTGCGGCCGGGTACTGGTGCTGGGTGCCGGCGCGGGACGCCTGGCCTACGACCTCCACCAGCACAGCGGCGCCGCAGTCACCGTAGCCCTGGACATGAACCCGCTGCTCGCCTACGTGGGGCATCGGGTGAGCCACGGTGAGGCGGTCACCCTGGTGGAGTTCCCGCTGGCCCCGCGAACACCGGAATCCGCAGCCGTGGAACGCCGGCTCCGGGCGCCCGCGCCGGCGCGACCCGGATTGCAGTTTCTCCTGGCCGACGCCTTGCGGCCGCCGCTGCGGAGCGGCGTCTTCGACGTGGTGGTGACACCCTGGTTGCTGGACGTGATCGACGAAGCTGCCCATGAAGCGCTCCCGCGCATCAACGGCCTGCTCCGCGACGGCGGCATCTGGATCCATCACGGCTCAGTGGCGTTCGATCGGCCGGACCCGGCCGAGCGGCTCACCCTGGAGGAACTGGCGGAGCGAAGCGGGGACGCGGGGTTCGCCGAAGTGTCCTGCTCCGAGCGGCGACTGCCCTACATGGACTGCCCGGACAGCCGCCATGGCCGCGTGGAGTGGGTCGTGACGCTGGCGGCACGCAAGGTCCGCAATGTGGCCCCCGCAGCCCGGCATCAGCACCTGCCGGACTGGATCGCCCAGGGCCGGTCACCGATCCCCGCGCTGCCGGCCTTTCGCAACCAGGCCATGACGACCAAGATCCACGCGTACATCATGTCGCTCATCGACGGCAAGCGTACGCTCAAGGACATGGCGCGAATCCTCGAGGAGCAGCGGCTGATGGAGCGTCAGGAGGCGGAGACGGCGCTACGCGGCTTCCTCATCAAGATGAACGACGAAGCCGCGAGGGCAGGCGCTCCGTAACCGAAGACGGTATCGGGATCAGACGGTGGCCGGCACCAGCATCGGCGGCGCGACCGGATCCGGCGCGCCCACGGTGGTCAGTTCCCAGGCGTCCTCGCAGGCAACCAGCGCGCGCGCCAGGTGGTTGTTGAGCGCGTGTCCGGATTTGTAGCCCTGGAAGGCGCCGAGAATGGGCCGGCCCAGGAGGTAGAGATCGCCGATGGCGTCCAGCAGCTTGTGCTTGACGAACTCGTCGGGATAGCGCAGGCCGTCCTCGTTCAGCACCTGGTAGTCGTCGATGCCCACGGCGTTCTCGAGGCTGGATGCCAGGCAGCGATTGATGGCCTGAGCCTGCTCCAGTTCCTTGATCAGCCCGAACGACCGGGCCCGGCTCACGTCATCCACGTAGCAGACGCGGCTGAAATCCAGGGTCGCCTGCTTGGGGTACCGGTTGTACACCGGGTGATCCGCAACGAACGTGTACTCGGCCTTGAACCCCTCGAAGGGCCGTAGACGGGCCACGGCATCGCCGCATTCCACCGCGATCTCCCGCTTGATGCGGATGAACTCGCGCGGGGCCCGCTGCTCCACGGTGCCGACGGAGCGGATGAGGTAAATGAACGGCGCGGCGCTGCCATCCATGATGGGCACTTCCTCGCTGTTCAACTCCACGATCAGGTTGTCGATGCCCAGGCCCCAGAGGGCCGACATCAGGTGCTCCACCGTCGCCACCCGGACACCGTTCGACTCCAGCGTGGTGGAAAGCGTGGTGTCCGTGACACTGCACGCGTTCGCGCGCACCGTACCGCCGCGGATCGAGTCCACGTCGGTGCGCACGAACACGATGCCCGTATTCTCCCCGGCAGGGCGTAACGTCATACGGACTTTCTTCCCAGAATGGACACCGACGCCGATGGCGTGCACGGCCCTTCTGATCGTCTTCTGTCGCAGCATCTGGGTCATTCTTATTAGTTTCAGCAGCTTGGCGAAGAAGGATACAGACGTTTTCATCGAAAATGAAGGGAAAATGGAGACGGAAACGAGAAAAATGGAAAGCAGGTCAAACTTCGAACCGGTTAACGTGCAAGGTCCCCCCGAAAACCGGGCGGTAGCGGCACCCCCCGCGGACCCGACCGCCGCGGATTGTCGAACAACTGCCGGGCCGCGGCTCGGGAACCGGCGCCCCCGGTGAGCTGGCGCACGACTACCGCCTCGCCGGCCCCACGTGCCTCGCCGGCGACGTCTTCGGCGATTACAGCTTCCATCGGCCCCTGACGGTGGGGGACCGTCTGGTGCTGCTCGATCAAGCCCCCTACACCATGGTCAAGACCAACACCTTCAACGGCATGCCCCTGCCGGCCATCGCCGTGTGGCGTGCGGAGTGCGAGCGTCCGGAGGTGGTGCGACGCTTCGGCTACGACGATTTCGCCGGCCGGCTGTGAACCCCGCCTCCGGATGACGGGTTCGCCCGACGCTCTGGCGGTATCTGCGGTCTTTTTTCGATCTTCTCCTTTGCCAGCCAAGGGAGCATGGATGATCGATGAATCTGTATCTGCGACTGCTGATCGCCCTGTGCCACACACTGCGCACGCCCGTGAACCACACCGCCGACCTGGCGTGCACGTTCCGGGTCTGGCCCCACGATCTGGACGCCTTCGGCCACATGAACAACGGCCGCTATCTGCAGATCATGGACGTGGCCCGGGTGCGCTGGATGGCTCGAACCGGCGTGCTCGGTGCCATGCTGCGCCAGCGATGGTCGGGCATCATCGGCGGATCGCTCACCCGATACCGGCACTCGCTGCGCCCCTTTCAGCGTTACCGCGTGCGCACCCGGCTGGCCCACTGGGACGACCGCTGGTTCTACTTCGAGCATACGTTTCTCGATGCCCATGACCGCTGCGTCGCAGCGGGGCTCTCCCGCGTAGCGCTACGACGCCAGGGCGGCTGGGTGACGACCGACGAGGCGGTTCGACAGGTGATCCCCGGAGCGAGACCGCCCGAGCCGCCCCCCTACCTCGCGGCATGGCTGGCTCTGGATCAGGCTGTGTTCGAGCATCAGGAAGGCCTCGGAAATCACGCCGTCACCGCCCCGGCGGAGAGCCTGGCATGAGCCTCCGGACGGACGCTTCCATGACCCGTGCCTTCGAGCGCCTGCTGGAGCACCGCCGCCGCGTGCTGTGGATCTCGCTGCTCCTGATCGCCGGCGCCGCCGCCGGCCTGCTGCATCTGGTGAAAGACACCTCCGTGGACGCCTTCGTGCCGCCCGACCATCCATCGATTCAGGCGGACGACCGCGTTCGCGAGGTGTTCGGCCTGAGCGATCCCATCGTCGTCGCGGTCATGAGCCGCGACGGCGGCAGCGTCTTCCGCCCGGAACTTCTGGCGCTGACGGCCACCCTGACCCGAGCCGTCGCCAACCTTCCCAACGTGCGCGCCGATCGGGTCGCGAGCCTGGCCACCGAGTCTTCCATCCGCGGCGAGGGCGGCGCGCTGCTCGTGGACCGTTACGTGAAGGAGCTGCCCATCACCGAAGCGGATGCCCGGGAGGCCGAACGCCGCTGGCGAAACATGCCTCCGCATGTGGGTACCCTGGCTGCCGACGACGCCAGCGGCGCCATCATTCTGGCTGAGGTGAACGACGTTAGGCAGGCTGCAGAGACCTACGCCGCCGTGCGCGAACTGACCGCCCGCCACGCACACCCGGAGGCCGAGATCCTCGTGGCGGGCCCGGCGGCCGTGAGCGCGGTGCTTTCGGCACAGATCGACGCCGATGCCCGCGTGCTGCAGCCTCTGGTGTTTCTGGTGGTGTTGGCGTTCCTGTATCTGGCTTTCCGGCGGGCAGCCGCCCTGACAGGTCCGGTGCTCCTGGTCCTCGGCGCTGCGGGCGGCGCGCTCGGCCTGATGGGCTGGGCCGGCGTGCCGTACTACGCGATCACCAATGCGCTGCCGGTCATCGTCGTCGCCATCGCCGTGGCCGACTCCATCCACATCCTCTCGAGCTACTACCAGATCCGTGCCACGGACCCGGACGTGCCTTCCGAGGGGGCGGTGGTCGCGGCGATGGTCCGCATGGCGCGACCGATCACCCTCACCACGCTCACCACCATGGCGGGATTCTTCGGCATCGCCCTGGTCTCCATCATGCCGCCCATCGTCTGGTTCGCGTGGTACGCCGCCCTGGGCGTCGCGCTGGCCTGGGTCTTCTCCATGTTCACCCTGCCCTGCTGCCTGGCGATGCTGCGGCTCGCGCCCAGCCCGGCGTTCCGGTCCTGGGCCGAGCAGCGGCCCGACCGGATCGGCCGCGCGCTCACGTGGGCCGGCGCCGCTGCGGCGCGCCGACCCCTCGCCGTGCTCGCCGGCTTCCTGGCGCTCCTGGCGCTGGCTGCCGCCGGGGCGTCGCAGCTT
The DNA here is from genome assembly GCA_041686955.1 of Pseudomonadales bacterium. GTDB lineage: Bacteria > Pseudomonadota > Gammaproteobacteria > Pseudomonadales > Azotimanducaceae > UBA7803. The sequence goes on along the minus strand of JAWLCV010000034.1, from coordinate 24,884 downwards.
CGCATCGACCGGTCCCAGGTGGACAACTTCGCCAAGGATTCGGCGATTCGCGTGGCTGACGAGCGCATCAACGCTGCATTCTCCGGCACCGCCTTTCTCGACGTCATCGTGGAATCCGACGCGCCCGAAGGACTCCTCTCCGCCCGGACCATGCAACACATCGCGGAGCTGCAGGCCCACTTCGAGTCGCTCCCGCAGGTCACCCAGACCGCCAGCATCGCGGACTACCTGAGCCTCATGCACGCCGCGCTCGAGCAGCAGCCGGTAACGCCGCAGCGCGCTCTGCCGCGCCAGGACGACGCGGTGGCCCAGTACCTCCTGGTGTACGAGGCGTCCGGTGATCCTGCCGATCTGGAGGAGGAGATCACGCCGGCCTACGATGCCGCGCTCGTCCGCGGCATCCTCGGCACCCCATACTTCAGCGCCACCCGGCAGACCGTGGAGGCGCTGCAACGCTACCTGGGTGAGCGCTTCGACGGGAACGGCCTGAAAGTGACACTCGCCGGTGACGTGAACGCCACCTATCACTGGATGACGCGCCTGCAACGCAGCCACTTTTTGGGCGTCGGACTCTCCCTCGCCTTGGTCCTGGCGATGGCGGTGGCGGTGTTCCGCTCGGTGACCACCGGGCTCATCGCCGTGGTGCCCGTGGCCGTCACCATCCTGACCATCTACGCCGTGATGGGCGCGCTCGGCATCTACCTGGAGCCCGCCACCTCCATGTTCGCGGCCATCTCCGTGGGCGTCGGCGTGGACTTCGCGATCCACCTGCTCGATCGCCTGCGCGAGGCGCAGCGGGCCGGAGACGGCGGCCTCCACACCGCCATCCGTGCGGCCATGCCGGCGACCGTGCGGGCCTGCTTCTTCAACGCCGCCGCCCTCGGCCTCGGCTTCGCCACCCTGATGGCGAGCGATCTGCCCACCTTGCAGCGCTTCGGCGGGCTCGTGACGCTGGCAGTGTTCTCGAGCTTCGCCGTTACGCTCGTGGTGGTGCCCGCCCTATGCAGCCTGCAGACGCGGATGGCACGACGACAGGGGCACGCGGTCCGCGCCGCGGGAGGCACTACGGCGCTGCTGCTCATCGCCGCCGCCGGTTCGCTCTTCGGGGGTGCGGCCGGTGCCAACGCCGAGTCCCTCACCGGCCGGCAGATCGCCGAGCGGGTGGCCGAGCGCCCGGAGGGCGAGTCGGTCTCCCGATTCATCCACATGACGCTCACCGACCGCCGCGAACGAGTGCGCGAGCGCCGCGCATGGGTATTGAAACGCCATGACGGCGTCGTGCGGCGCACCCGGATCAGCTACCTGGAGCCGAAGCGGGTTCGCGAAGTGACCTTCCTCAGCCACGACTATCAGGAGACCGGACGCGCGGACGATCGCTGGCTCTACCTGCCGGCGACGCGCAAGGTCCGGCGAATTCCCGCCTCCAAAAGGGGCGACTACTTCCTGGGCACGGACTTCTCCTACGAGGACATGCAGTCCGACCTGAAATTCGACCTCGCCGATTATCGGTTCCACCGGGAAGCCGAGGAGACGGAGGCCGACGACGGCCGCGCGCTCTATACGCTTTCGGGAGAGCCGGTGAACGACCGGATCGCCCGCGAGCTCGGCTACGGCGGCTTCCGGGCCGTGGTCGATGCCGAGACGTGGCTGCCCATGGAGATCGACTTCGTCGACCCGGAAGGGGAACCGTTGAAGACCATCACCATCGGCAGCGTCCGCAAGATCGATGGCATCTGGACGGCGCTTCGCATCGAAGCCCGCAACCATCAGACGGGACACCTCACCGTGTTCGAGCTCTCGGACGTCTCCTATTCCCGCGCGGTACCGGAGCGGCTGTTCGCTCCGGCCTCGTTGAGCCGCGGCCTGCCGGAGCTTTGAGATGCGTGCCCTCAGGACGTCACCGAGCCGCGCGCTTCTCGTCATCCTTCTGGCGGCAGCCGCGGCGGGCCCGGCACCCGACGCATCGGCGCTCGAGGACGCCTACTTCTCGCTCGCCGCCGCGTTCCGCTATGGCCACGGAACCGCCCTCGATCAGCGCGTCGAGTCCTCCGCCACCCTGCGGCCGAGGCTCGAGCTCACGCCGCGCTCCGGAGTCGAAATCGTGACCTCCGGCATGCTGCGGACCGACGATGTGGACCGCCTGCTGCCGGAGGAGCCCGATTTCACCACCTACGCCGACGCTTCCCGTCCCGGCACGTGGGGAAGCCGCACCGTGGCCGAGCTGGATGATGCCTACCTCGAGCTGCAGCGCGGCCGTTCGCTGCTGCGGATCGGCAAGCAGCAGATCGTGTGGGGTGCCCTGGACGGGATCAAGGTGCTGGACGCCCTCAACCCGCAGAGCTACCGGGAATTCATTCTCGAGGACTTCGGCGCGTCGCGGATCGGCTTGTGGAGCGTCTACGCCGACGCCACCGTCGGAGCCACGCGCCTGGAGCTCGCCCTGATCCCGGATCCGACGGTCCACTACGTGCCGCCTCGGAACGCCTGGTTCGGGCTGACGGCGCCGCGGTTTCGTTTCGGCGCCGCTCCCGATGAGCGCGAGCTGCCGGTCGAGGTGGCTCGCGAAGACGATGCGCTCGAGGACAGCACCGTCGGGCTGCGCCTGTCCCGTCGCTTCGGCCGCCTGGACTTCACGGCTGTGGCGGTTTCCGGCCTGGACTTCGAGCCGCTCGGCCGGCTGGGCACGGGTCCCGACGGTCCGCAGGTGGAGCGATTTCACGAGCGGCGGGAGCTGTTCGGCTTCAGCGCCGAGACCGCGGCCGGCCCGCTCGCCCTGCGGGCGGAGGTCGGCTATCTACCCGGCCGCCGGTTCAATGTCCGCGACGGCGGGGGCCTCGACGATCAGGCACTCGATCAATGGCGGGTTGCGGCGGCAGCCGACCTCCAGGGGCCCCTCGGCCTGTTCATCAACGTCCAGTATCTCTACGACCATGTTCGCGATGCGCCGGAAGGGCTCATCCGGCGCGACCGCGATCATGTCATCACCACGTTCCTGCGCCGCACGTTCGCGTACGAGCGTGTCGCCACGGAGCTCCGCTGGTACGCCAGCACGGGCGACGGCGACGGCCTGGTGCGAGCGGAGGTCACCTGTGCGCTGGGCAACAGCTCCGCACTGAAGCTGGTCAGCGATACCTTCTATGGGGACCGGGAGGGCCTGTTCGGTCAGTTCGCGAGCCGGGACCGCCTCACCTTGGTGTTCGAGCACACCTTCTGACGGCGCCCTACTCCATGACGTCGCTGAGCAGAGCCGCCACCCGCTCCCGGGCCGCTGCCCACGCGCGCTCCACCGATCGCTGGGAAAGATCCAGCGCCTCGGCCGTCTCAGCCACCGTCAAGCCGGCAAAATAGCGGGATTCGAAAACCCGTACCAGGTTCGGGTCCTCGAGCTCCAGCCGCTCGAGTACCTGGTCGACCAGTATCAGAAAGCCTGCGTCGTCCTCCCCGGTCGCCGTGCCGAGCCGCTCCGTGTAGGTCACTCCCGGCGAACCGCGCTTCGCTGCCGTCAGATAGCGAACCTCGTCGATGATGAGCTGCCGCATGATGGTGGCCATGAGGCCGAAGAACTGCTTGCGGTCCTCGGCGACGATGCGGCCGCCGGACAGCAGCTTGAGGAAGGTCTCGTTGACCAGGGTCGTGGCGCCCATGTCGGCCCGTCCCGCACGCTTTCGGGCCATGGTCTTGAGCTCGGGATAGACGAGCCGGGCCAGACGCTCGAGGGCGCTTCGATCCCCGTCGCGGTACGCCCGCAGCAGCACTGTAACTTCCGACGTCATGCCCTCAGGGTCCGACAACGCAACCTGTTTCTCAAGTCCTCGACCTCCCGGCTCCGCCATTGCGCCCCTCTCCCGTTGTACAATTCCCCCACCCTTCGACGATCACCTGTACTCATGGGAGCTCTTTGCCTCCTTCGTATCGGGAATCCGCATGAGCCTTGACCTTCAGCCGAGCAGGGAACTCTGCGTCGCGCCCATGATGGCCTGGACCGACCGTCACTGCCGGTACCTGCATCGTCTGGCCGCTCCCCGGGCCCTGTTGTTCACCGAGATGGTCACCGCCGCGGCGCTGCTCCACGGACCCCGGGAACGCCTGTTGGCTCATCATCCGACGGAGCACCCCGTGGCCGTGCAGCTCGGCGGCAGCGACCCCGGGGCGCTCGCGTCGGCCGCGGTGCTCGCGGCCGACGCCGGCTTCGACGAGATCAACCTCAACGTCGGCTGCCCCTCGCCGAGGGTGCGCCAAGGCCGTTTCGGCGCCTGCCTGATGAAGGAGCCGGAGCTGGTCCGTGACTGCGTGGCGGCCATGGCGGCGGCCGTCCGCGTGCCGGTGACCGTGAAGTGCAGGCTCGGCGTGGACGACGCCGACAGCGATCCGCTGCTCGCGCGATTCGTCGCCACCGTGGCGGAGTCCGGCTGCCGGACGTTCTACGTGCACGCCCGCAAGGCGCTTCTGGGCGGGCTGTCGCCGGCGGAGAACCGGTCCGTACCGCCGCTCGAGTACCACCGGGTCTACGCCCTGAAGGCGGCGTTTCCCGAACTCGAGATCGTGGTCAACGGCGGGATCGGCGCGGTCTCGGAGCTCGATGCCCACCTTGCCGTGACGGACGGGGTCATGATCGGCCGCGCCGCATACCGCGACCCGGCGTTGCTCGGCGCCATGCACGCGCGGCTGTTCGGCACCCCGGCGGTGGATCCGTGGCGGCTCATGGCGGACTACCGGCGCTACATGGAGGCCGAGCTCCGGCGGGGAACGCCTCTGAACGACCTGACCCGCCATGCCCTGGGGCTGTTCTCGGGGCTGCCGGGGGCCCGCCGGTTCCGCCGCATCCTCAGCGACGCGGCGCGGCTGAAGCGGAACGATCCGGCGCTCGTGGACGAGGCGCTGGATGCCGTGGCACCGCGGCCCCGGGCTGCCTGAGGGAGCGGCCATGCTCGGTCGATTGCTCAGCCGCCTCACTCAGCCGGACCAGGAAGCCGATCCAACCCGCCTTCAGGCCCTGGCGGCCGCCGCGCTCCTGCTCGAGGTGGCATGGGCGGATCACGACATCGCGGATGCGGAGCTTTCGGTCATCGAGCGGCAGCTCGAGCGCCAGTTCGGCCTCAGCCGGGACGAGGTTCAGGAGCTGGTGGAGGAGTCACGGCTGGCCCACGAGCAGAGCGTGGGGATGTATCACTACACGCGGACCATCAACGAGAGCTGGAACGAGGAGCAGAAGTTCGAGCTGGTGACTGCCCTGTGGCGGCTGGCGTTGGCCGAGGCGGGGCTCGACCGCTACGAGGAACACACCATCCGCAAGATCGCCGAGCTGCTCTACCTGAGCCACGCCCGGTATATCGAGGCCAAGCTCAGAGCGCGGCGCGACGCCTGACCGGAGCGGGATCGCTGTCCGCTTCCAGGGTGGCCACCAGATCCTGAAACGCCGCCCGGTTGCTCTCGTTCATGTCCATGAGGATGCGGTGCGCCTCCAGCACCCGCTGGCGCACTTCCGCTTCGGATGCCTGGCAGCACGGCAGCTCGCCGAGCTGCTCGTCGTGCACCAGGGGCTCCTGCACCATGTCGAAGATGTCGTCCAGGCCCATGGTGACCAGCACCCGGGTGATGTCCGCCTGGGTGGACACCAGGGTCGGGCGATAGCCGAAGCGCTTGCCCGCCTGGATGGAGAGCTTGGCCAGCAGACCCAGCGACGTGCTGTCGATGCTCTCCGTCTGACCCAGATCCACCACCACGGACTTGAACCGGGCGTCCTCGAACATGCGATCGAAGAAGGTATCCACCGCCGTGCACAGGGTCAGCCGCACGTCCCCCTGAAACAGCAGCACGTAGACGCCATCGTGATCACCTACCAGAATACGACCGCGCAAGATCAACTCTCCCTTTGCACCAGCAGGCACGTCATGTCGTCCGGCCTGCTGGACTCGTCGCCGCTCATGCCCAGCAGCTCCCACATCTGTTCCACGCTGCCGCCGTCCCGGGCCGCCCGGAGCAGCCGCCGCTCCTTCTCCGCCAGGCCGCCGTCGCTCATGGCGTCCAGCACTCCGTCGGAGAACATCACCAGCCGGTCGCCCACCTCCAGACGGATGGTGCGGGCATCGTAGCTCACCTCTTCGAACAGCCCCACCGGCTTGCCCCGCTGCTCGACGAACTCGCTCTCCCCTCGTCCGCAGATTATGGCCGGCGGGTAGTGCCCGCCGTTCACCAGGCGGATCTCCTGGGTCTCCAGATCGCCCACGCCGAGCACCAGCGCCACGAACTTGTCCATGCGCTGCTCGAGCAGCTCCCGATTGATCCAGGCGAGAATTTCGCCCGGCTCCGCGAGCATGCTCGGCCGATATTCCCGGCGCAACCGGCGCGAGAAGTTCTTCAGCAGCACCGTGACGAACGCGGACGAGGCGCCGTGACCGGAAACGTCGGCGACGTAGAACGCGAAGTAGCGGTCGGTGATGCGGAAGTAGTCGACGAAGTCGCCAGAGAGGATCAGGGAAGGCAGGACGCGGTGCTGGAAACGGAAGCTGTCGATGGCCATGGGGTTGGGGGGCAGCATGCGCATCTGGATGTAGCGCCCGGCACGCTGATCCCGTTCGAGCTCCGCCACCACCTCGGCGAGTTGCCGCTCGGCGTCGGAGGCTACCGCGGCGCGGCGCCGGCGGATCTCCGCCATACGCTCCGACAGTACCGCATCGTCCATGGGCAATGGCCAGATGTCGCTGATGCCCACCCGCAGCGCCTCGAGCAGCGCCTGGGTCTGCAGCGCGTCATCGGTGACCAGCACCACGGGCAACCGGGGATGCTGCTCCGCCACAGCCCTGCCCTGCTCGAGGTCGTCGAGAATCACCAGATCCGGGAGCGTGTGCTCGCAGATTTTCATGAGAACCTGGAGGTCGTGGGCTGGGAGCACGGAACAACCGAGTTGGGTGAGCTGATCGCGAAGGCGAGCCGAGGTTCCGTCGTCGGCGCCTGCCACCACCAGGCTCATGGCTGGGGTTGAAAAGCCAACATAGATGGGAAGCGAACCCTACTCCTCTCACGCCGGGTTGACAAGACGCTCATCTCGGGCCCTCAGAAGTCCTCGTCGAGGAACGGATCTTCCTCTACGGCCCCGTCGTCCACCAGGTACTGGCGCCGCTGCAGGTAGGCGTCCCGTATGAACAGGTAACGGTCCCCCGACACCAGCTCCTCCGCCGCCAGGAGCGACGCCCGGGTGTCGATCACGTTGACCGCGACGGCGATGGCGCGGTCCCGGTTGGGCGAGACGAGGCGGAGCGGATTGGTGAACACGTCGAACACCATGCCCACCGCATGGGTGGTGGTGGCCGGCCCGCGGAACGGCAGCATGAGGAACGGCCCCTGGCCGACGCCCCAGACCGCGAAGGTCTGACCGAAATCTTCCTCGGCCGCAGGCAGACCGTGCCTCCCGGCCACGTCGAACAGTCCCGCCACCCCGAGGGTGCTGTTGACCAGAAACCGTCCCAACCCTTCCAGGCCCCGCTTCGGCTTCCCCTGCAGGAACTGGTTCAGCGCCACGCCGGGCGTGGTGAGGTTGTCGAACACGTTGCCGATGCTGGTCTGGACCGGCTCCGGCGTGATGCGGTCGTATCCCTTCGCCACGGGCTTCAGGATCCAGCGGTCCAGCGCATCGTTGAACTGGTAGATGTCCCGGTTGAGCGGCTCCAGGGGGTCATCGGAAGACGCTCGGGCCGCGGCCGGAAGGGCCAGCAGCCATCCCAGCAACACTGCGGCGACGATGCGCTTGCCGCCCGGGCGCGGGCGATGGCCGATCATTGCAACTCCTACTTCGATTCCAGCCGGGTTCCCAGGAGAACCTCAGCTTTCCGCAACCGTTCCAGCGTTGCAAGGCCCTTTTCGTAAACCATTCCCGAGGAGAGGCGCGGCAGCCGCGGGGCGAGCCGGCGCAGCGCCTCGCCCCCGGTGTCGGCGGCCTCCAGCTCCTCGAGCAGCGCCAACGTGAGGTCGTTCACCGCCATGAAGCCCACGCTGTCGTCCCGGCGCCGCCACACCAGGAGCCGCGTGGGCTCGGGGTCGGGGCCCGCGGGCTGGAAATCCGGGCCGATGCGGTGCACCGGGTGCGCGTAGACCAGCTTCCACAGCAACGGCGAGACCACCGGCGCGCCGGCGAGCAGATCCCCTTTCGGCTCCACCCCCTCCACGGGCAACTCCTCCTCCGCCACGCCGAGGTACAGCTCCACCCATTCGTAGTGGCACAGCTCCAGCAGGAAGCTCGGCAGATCCGCGGGCTGAGCCTCGGCGAGGAACGTGAGGAACTCCTGGGAGAGTTCCAGAAAGTAAGGCGACTGGCAGGCGTGCCGGTGGAGAAATCCCCGCACCAGGCCCCGCCACCGATGGGGCCCCAGAACCCGCCTCGCCAGCGGAAACACGCCGGCCAGCAGCGCTTCCACGTTGTGGAAGATCAGATCGACGTAGACCTGCATGCGCCGAGGCTCCACGTCGCCGGGCCGCGGTGCAGCCTCCGGATCGCGCAGATGCGCGGCGAACGCGAGCTGGTGCGCCCGGAACGCCGGCAGGCCGTCACCCGGCGGCGGCATGGCTCCGGACCGTCGACTGCAGGGCACGAATGCGGTTCACCTCGGCGAGCAGCTCGTCGAGCGGCGGGAAGTTGAAGTCCCGCTCCAGCACGGTGGGCCGCGCGCCGTAAAGGTCGAAGGCGCCGCCCAGGAGATCCCACACCGGATCGATCACCGCCGCCCCGTGGGTGTCCACCCGCAGGTCCGGCGCCGCCACGTAGTGCCCGGCCACGTGCAGGTATACCGTCCGCGCACCGTCGATGCGGCGCAGGAAGTCGGCGGGGTCGTAGCGGAAATTGACGCTGTTGACGTAGACGTTGTTGACGTCGAGCAGCAGATCGCAGTCGGCCTCATGGAGCACCGCGTTGACGAAATCGACCTCCGAGAGCTCCTGTCCCGGCGCCGCGTAGTACGAAACGTTCTCCACTGCGACACGCCGCTCGAGAATCTCCTGGGTCTGGCGGATGCGGGCCGCCACGTAACGCACCGCCTCGTCGGTGAAGGGGATGGGCATCAGATCGTACAGATGACCGCGATCGTCGCTGCAGTAGCTCAGGTGCTCCGTGTAGCAGCGCACCCGGTGGAGGTCGAGGAACTCTCGGATGGCCCCCAGCAGCTCGGTATCGAGCGGCGCGGGGCCGCCCAGGGACAGCGACAGCCCATGACAGACCAGTGGGAATTTCTCGGCCACGGCGCGGAGCTGGCGGCCGAAGCGGCCGCCGACCCCGATCCAGTTCTCGGGCGCCAGCTCCACGAAGTCGACGGCGCCGTCCTCCAGCTCGGCCAGCTCGGGCAGCAGGCTGCGCCGCAGCCCGAGCCCGGCGCCTGCCAAGGGCGAGACCGTCATCGGCGAAGGCACGGTCCGGGAACGTGCCCCGCCGCCGACGGGTTCATGAGACCCCGCATTTCATGCGGCCCCGCA
>JAWLCV010000034.1:0-15325 GCA_041686955.1 Pseudomonadales bacterium | reverse complement strand
TTCATGCGGCCCCGCATGCGCCCTCGGCATCCTTGGCGCCACAGCCGCCCTCGGCGTCCTTGGCGCCACAGCCGCCCTCGGCGTCCTTGGCGCCACAGCCCCCCTCGGCGTCCTTGGCCCCGCAGCCCCCTTCCGCGTCCTTGGCGTCGGCGTCCGCCGACTGTCCGCAGGTGCCTTCACCCCCCTTGCCTTCGCTGTCGGCCTGGGCCAGCAGCGCATAGCCGGATCCGAGATCCTCCGTCACGAACAACTCCCCGGAGGTGTCGGCGAAGCCGACGGAGGCCAGCGAAGCCACGAAGGCAGTGCCGACGGCCGCCGCGACCGGCTTGATTCTCCTGTTCCCCATATCCACGTCTCCTCTGAGAGGCCCCCCGTGGGCCAGCTTTTCAACTGTAACCCGAAGCCGGGCCGGCGCGCATCCATCCGGGTGGGCGATCAGACCAGACCGAGCTCCCGCTCGAGCACCAGAAACTCGCGGTCGAGCCGCTTGGCCGAGACCTTGCCGCGCGTGCCGAGAGGCTCGGCGAAGAGGCCGATCCGCAGCTCCTCCAGGGCGAAACGCAGCCGCTGGAAGTCGTCGGCGTGGATGCCGGGGGCTTCCTTCAGACGCGCCAGCCGCGCTTCGAACTCCTGCGCCACCGCGCGAAGCTCCCGGTCCCTGGCCACGCGGCCCTGCAGATGGGTCAGGCGGTACTCGAGGGCACGCAGATAGCGGGGGAGCTCCCCCAGATAAACCCGGGGCGTGACCGACAGCACGTCGGCGGGCACCAGGCGCTGGAGCTGACGGCTCGCATCGGCGAGCACGTCGGTAAAGGCGGGCGAATCCAGGGACTGGATCAGCCGGGCGAGCTCGAAGCGCAGCGTGAGCACCTGTCGAAGCTGCTCCAGGGTGGCCTCGAAGATGGCGGTCAGCTCGCCCTTCGCGCCCTGGATGCGATCCGCGAACGCCCGGGCATCCCGCGGCAGCGGCCGGCCCTCGAAGAAGCAGTACCATGCCGCCCCACGCAGCAGCTCGTCGGTGAGGTCGCTGGCACTGCCGAGGGAAGCGAAACGGAGTCCCAGGTCGCGCTCCCGCTCGACCCGCTTCCTCAGGTACCGCGCCGATTGCCCCACGTGAAGCAGCGCCAGCCGCGCGTAGCCCCGGGGATTGGCCTCCCGCTGCTCCGCCTCGCTCGCCAGCAGCTCGAGATCCACGTGGTCGCCGCGATCCACCAGCGCCGGATACACCACCACCTTGCCACGCTCGTCTTCCACCACCAGCGTGTCCGTCACGGCACGGTCCTCGGGAAAACGCTGCAGCCCGGTGAGCCCCAGAGCACGGGTGGCGCCCTCCTCGAGCCGGGCCCGAACCTCGCCCGCAAAGCGGGCCTTCAGCGCCTCGACATCCCGCCCCTGGGCCAGCACGCGGTCTTCTGGGTCCACCACCTGAATGTTCATCAGCAGATGCGGATCGATGCGATCACGGTCCCAGTCCGCGGCGTCGATGCGGACACCGAACTGATCCTGCGCCGCCTGCGCCAGCGCCACCGGCAGGCGCCCCTGCCGGTAACGATCAGGACGCAGCAGCATAGGCAAAAGCTCGCGCACCTTGTCCGGCACCGGTGCCAGCAGGCGGCGCTTGCTCTTGGGCAGCGATTTGAACCACTGCTCGCACACCGCGGGAAACAGCCCCGGCACGGACCAGTCCAGGGCTTCCCCCACCACCGCCTGCAGGGCGCCGAGAGGAACCCGAACCGACACCCCGTCGTCCACCTCGCCGGGGGCGAACCGGTACTTGAGCGGAAACCGCGTGCCCCGCAACTCGAGCTCCGAGGGGTAGTCGTCCTCCGTGACGGCCACCTCGGCCTGCTCGGAGAGCTCCGCTTCCGTGAAGAACAGCCGCGCCCGGTCGGCCTCGTTAGCGCGCCGCCACCAGCGCTCGAGCTCTGCCAGGTTGCATGGCTCTGCCGGCAGCCTTTCGGCGTACAGCGCCGCCTGCACGTCCTCGCTCACCAGCAGATCCCGGCGCCGGCCGCGAGCCTCCCGTTCCAGAAGCTCCCGAACCAGGGCCAGGTTGTGCTCCAGGAACGGCAGCGGGCGCTTCACCGCCCCCGGGACCAGACCCTCGCGTATCATCAGGTCCCGGCAGTGGGCCGGATCCACCTGGCTGTAGCCGACCCGGCGCTTCTCCGCCAGCGGCAGACCGTAGAGCAGCACCGTCTCGTAGGCCACCACCTCGCCCCGCCGGGCGCTCCAGTGGGGCTCGCTGTAGCTGCGTTTCACCAGATGACCGGCGGCGGCCTCTATCCACGCCGGCTCCACGGCCGCCACGAAGCGGGCATAGACGCGCCGGGTCTCGGTAATCTCCCCGGCCATCACCCACTTGGGTGTGCGGTCCGCCAGGGCCGATCCCGGGAAGATCCGAAAGCGCAGGTTCCGCGGCCCCTGGTAGTTGCCCTTCTCGTCGTGCAGGCCGATGAGGCTGAGCGAGCCCGTCAGCACCGCCCGGTGCACGTCGGCCCGGCTCGCCGGCTCCGCATTGGTCTTCATGCCCAGTTCCCGGACCGCGAGCAGCAACTGACGATGCAGCTCCCGCCACTCCCGCATCCGCGCCGGCGAGAGGAAGCGCTTTTCCAGCTCCCGGCGCAGATTCGCCCGGGTATTGTCCTGGCGCGCCTGCTCGTAGAAGGCCCAGAGATTGATCAGGGAGAGGAAGTCGGAGCGCTCGTCCGCGAACTCGGCGTGCGCCCGATCGGCGGATCCCTGCTTGTCCAGCGGGCGTTCCCGCGGATCCTGCACCGCGAGGCCGCTGACGATGACCAGCACTTCGCTGAGGCAGCGGTGATCGTTCGCCGCCACCAGCATGCGCGCGAGGCGCGGATCCACCGGCAGCCGCGCCATGGTCCGGCCCGCGGGGGTGAGGCCGCGGCCGTCCAGCGCGCCCAACTCCTCGAGCAGCCGGCGCGCATCGCGCACCGCGCCGGGATCGGGCGGATCGAGAAACGGGAAGCGGCTCACGTCCCCCAGGCCGAAGGCCTCCATGGCCAGCACCACGGAGGCCAGATTGGTGCGCTTGATCTCCGGGTCGGTGAATTCGGGGCGGCCGAGAAAATCCGCCTCGTCGTAGAGGCGATAGCAGACTCCGGGGGCCACCCGGCCGCACCGGCCCATGCGCTGGTTGGCGCTGGCCTGGGAAACGGGCTCCACGGGCAGCCGCTGCAGCTTCGAGCGGTAGGAGTAGCGGCTGATGCGGGCGAGCCCGGGATCGATCACGTAGCCGATGTTGGGCACGGTGATGGAGGTCTCGGCCACGTTGGTGGCCAGCACGATGCGCCGGCGCTTGCCGGGTTGAAACACCCGGCGCTGATCCTTCTGGGCCAGACGCGCATAGAGGGGCAGGATCTCGAACCGCTCGCCCACCGCCTGGCGCAGGGTGCGGGCCGTCTCCAGGATCTCCCGCTCCCCGGACTGGAACACCAGCACGTCCCGGGCCCGCCCCTGGGGCCCCGTCTCGATGTCCTCCAGGCACTCGAGCAGCCGCTCCTCGTAGGGCCGCTCGTCGCCCACGTAGCGCACCTCCACCGGATAGCCGCGCCCCCCCACCTCCACCACCGGCGCATTGCCGAAGTGGGCGGAAAAGGCGGCCACGTCGATGGTGGCGCTGGTGATGATGACCTTGAGATCGCGGCGCTTCTCCATCACCTGCCGCAGGTAACCGAGCAGGAAGTCCACGTTGAGGCTGCGCTCGTGCGCCTCGTCGACGATGATCACGTCGTAGCTCTCGAGGAACTTGTCGCGGCGGATCTCGGTCAGCAGCAGCCCGTCGGTGACCAGCTTCACCAGGGTGCGGGGCCCGGTCTGGTCGCTGAAGCGCACCGCATAGCCCACCTCTTCCCCCTGGCGAACGCCGAGCTCCTCGGCTATGCGCGCCGACACCGAGCGCGCCGCCAACCGCCGCGGCTGGGTGTGGCCGATCATGCCGCGGCGCCCGAACCCGGCCTCGAGGCAGATCTTCGGTAGCTGGGTGGTCTTGCCCGAGCCCGTCTCCCCCGCCACCACGATCACCTGATGCCGCTCGAGCAGCGCGGCGATCTCCCCCACATGGGCGGTGATGGGCAGTTCCTCGGGATAAGCCACGGTAAAAGAAGCACGGCTCCGGGCCTCCAGCAGAGCCCGCGACTCCGCCAGCAGCGCCTCGAACGCCGCCGGGTCCTGCCGCGCCAGCCGGCGCAGCCGAAACACGTCCCGCCGCATCACCAATGCGGGATCGAACGTCACGAGCCTGGAATCCACACTGGGGCCAGCCATACCAATCAGATTACTGGAGCGAAGTTGAGCTTACGGAAGAATGAACGACAACGCAGCGATCGGGCGCTGACCCGGTTTCCCGGACCATCTGAGCGAGGCCGAGCGCGGCAGATTGACGCCGCCCCGCGGCGGCAACTCTGCCAAGCGAGGGAACCGCGGAGCGGCCGAGCGTGGTCCGGGAAACCGGGGCAGCGCCCGACCGCGGGGTGGTCCTTCGCTATTTGGAAAGGAAGTTCATGCCTTCCTCCAACCCCCGAATGGTCAGCGGATACATCTGCCCCCCCACCAGCTCCCGGGTCATGGCCACCGAGGTGGAATATTCCCAGGTCTCCTGGGGCGTGGGGTTGATCCACACCAGCTTGTCGTAGATGGCGGCGAAGCGCTGCATCCACAGGGCGCCCGGCTCCTCGTTCCAGTGCTCCACGCTGCCGCCCGCGTGGGTGATCTCGTAAGGCGCCATGGTAGCGTCCCCCACGAACACAACCTTGTAGTCGTGGGCGTACTTGTTGAGGATCTCCCAGGTGGGAATGCGCTCGTTCATGCGCCGGCGATTGTCCATCCACACCGACTCGTAGATGAAGTTGTGGAAGTAGAAGCTTTCCAGGTGCTTGAACTCGGTGCGGCTGGCCGAGAACAGCTCTTCGCACACCTTGACGTGGGCATCCATGGAGCCGCCGATGTCCAGGAACAGCAGCACCTTCACGGTGTTCTTGCGCTCCGGACGCATGCGGATGTCCAGCATGCCGCCGTTGTGGGCCGTGGAGCGGATGGTGCCGTCCAGGTCCAGCTCCTCGTCCTTGCCGGAGCGGGCGAACTTGCGCAGCCGGCGCAGCGCCAGCTTGATGTTGCGCGTGCCGAGCTCCACCGAGTCGTCGAGATTCTTGTACTGGCGCTGATCCCAGGTCTTCTTGGCCTTCTTCTTCTTGCCCTGACCCATGCCCCCGGGCCCCTTACGGCCCACCCGGTTCGGATCGTCGCCTTCCTGACCCTCCTCGCCTTCCTTGCCCTTCTGCGCCTCCTGGCGCTCCTGCTCGGCTTTCGCCTCCTGGAACGCCTCGATCAGCTTCTCCAGCCCGCCGAGGGACTTGATCTTCTCCAGCTCCTCGGGGGTCAGCGACTTCTCGAACTCCCGGCGCAGCCACTCGTCGGGAATCAGCGACTCCAGCAGGCCGTGCAGGTCCTCCAGTCCCTTGAAGTACGCCGAGAACGCCCGATCGAACTTGTCGTAGTGCTTCTCGTCCTTCACCAGACAGGTGCGGGAAAGCAGGTAGAAGTCGTCGATGTTGGCGTACACCAGCCGATGCTGCAGCGCCTGAAGCAGATCCATGAGCTCCCGGATGGTGACCGGGACCTTGTACTTCCTGAGCGTCAGGAAAAAGTTGATCAGCATGAGCCGGCTCCGCGCCCTGCGGGCTTCACCCGCGGCTGTCGCGGCGATTCATGAAGGCCAGGCGCTCCAGCAGATGCACGTCCTGCTCGTTCTTCACCAGGGCGCCGTACAGCGGCGGAATGGCCTTGCTGGGGTCGCGGTTGGTGAGAATCTCGTCGGGGATGTCGTCCGCCATCAGGAGCTTGAGCCAGTCGATGAGCTCCGAGGTGGAGGGTTTCTTCTTCATGCCCGGCACCTTGCGGACGTCGAAGAAAATCTCCAGCGCTTCCTTGACCAGCTCCTGCTTCACCTCGGGGAAGTGCACGCTGACGATGTCCTGCATGGTTTCCCGGTCGGGGAAGTTGATGTAGTGGAAGAAGCAGCGGCGCAGGAACGCGTCCGGCAGCTCCTTCTCGTTGTTGGAGGTGATGATGACGATGGGCCGGTGCTTCGCCTTGATGGTCTCGTGGAGCTCGTAGACATAGAACTCCATGCGGTCGAGCTCCTGCAGCAGGTCGTTGGGGAACTCGATGTCTGCCTTGTCGATCTCGTCGATGAGCAGCACCACCCGCTCGTCGGACTCGAAGGCCTCCCACAGCTTACCCTTCTTGATGTAGTTGCGGATGTCCTGCACCCGCTCGTCGCCGAGCTGCGAGTCTCGCAGACGCGACACGGCGTCGTACTCGTACAGACCGTTGATGGCCTTGGTGGTGGACTTGATGTGCCACTGGATCAGTCGCAGGCCCAGCTTCTTTGCCACCTCCTCGGCCAGCATGGTTTTGCCGGTGCCCGGCTCGCCCTTGACCAGCAGGGGCCGCTCCAGCTTCACCGCGGCATCCACCGCCATACTCAGTTCTTCGGTGGATATGTAGGTATCGGTACTGTCGAAAATCATTCAGTTTCACTCGCAGGTAGTTGTCGGGCACGACGGCCACAAGCCCGGCGCCACCCTCGAAAGGTTCATCAGAAACGGATTCTGCTCGGACAGGCCTTTGGCGAACGAAGTACTTTAATGGAGCGCAATGCAGGGGATCAAGCAACCGCGGACGGCGCTCCGGCGTCCTCGTCCCCGCGGGTCTCGAGCCCCAGGAGACCGCGCAGCCGGTTCAGCGCCCCGAGCCGGTCCGAGTCCGGACGTCGCCCCCCCACCAGCCACCACGCGGACAGACCGATCCCGAGGTTGACGAAGGCCGCCGTCACCGCGAGCCAGACCGGAAACCGCAGCCCGTCCCCCATTTCGGCCGCAGGCACTACGTCCGCCACCGCCGGCACCGGCGGCTGCGCCGGCGGCCCGGGGGGCGCCGCAGGCGCTGCCGGGACGTCGACGACCGCAGCCGGACGCAGCACCGGGCGCCCTTGCAGGTCGAGGTGCTGCTGCAGCACGTCCGTCACCGGCAAGGTCACCTTGAGAGGCCTGCTGCGCATCCTGAACTCTTTTCCAGACAGATAGTTACCTTGAATATCTAATGCAATTTCTACGAGCCCGCGGCTGCCTTTCACGGGCAGTTTCCAGAGTCCCGAGGGAAGCCGCTCGAAGACGAACGGCCGGGCCGCCCCGGGCGGCCGTTTGATCAGCGCGGCGAGACGCAGGCTGCGGTAGTCCAGGTCCGGCGCGGCCACCTCCACCCAGGCCACGAAGCCGTCCGCCTCGGGACGCACCTCCATGCGCAACGGGTTCTTCACCACGAACGGCACGGACTGCCGGTGCGCGAAGGTCGGCCCCCGCAGCCGGACATCGAGCCGGTAGTCCCCGGGCGCCCACACATCCACCAGGTGCACACGGAAGCGCCCGGGTTGCTCCGACGGCTCCACCGCCAGGGGCACCTCGCCCCCGGGCCCGTCGAGCCGGGCGGCGAGGTGGAGAAGCCCCAGAAAGTCCCGGTCCGTCACCGCCTCCCCCGCGCTGCTCACCTGGAGCTCGAAGCTGCGCAGATCCCCCGGAAACACCATGCCCGGCAGATCCAGGAACTCCAGGGCGAGATCACCGTAGGCGAGCACCCGTACGTCCCCGGGCGCGTCGAAGCGCCACTGGCCGGGCGCCGGGCCAGTCACGCTGACCAGCTCGTAGCCGTCGTCGAGATGCCAGCGCACCCGGCGCTCGGCGGTGGTGCGCCGGTAACGGTTGCCCGCGGGGTCCACGAGGACGACGTCGTCGCCGATGCCGCCCCCGGAGCGCAGCACCGTGAGCTCCGCGATTCCCGGATGCACCCGGAAGACGCCGCCCTCAGCGGTCTCCACCCCGCTCACCGATGTCATGCGGCCGAGTAGATCGACGAACCGCTCGGGAAGCCCGGCGTCGATACGGCCATGGTAGCCGCCGGTGGCCGCCGCGAGCTGCTCGAGCAACGGCGGGTTCGCGGCATCGGAGAGGGTCAGGGTGTGCACCTGGTAGCCCGCCCGCCGCAGCTCGGGCAGCAGCTCCCGCAGCAGCCGGCGCTCCGCGGCGGCGTTGGCCGCGGCATCTCCGGCCACCTCGAGGCCGCTGCCGCTCAGCACCACCAGATGGACCGGACCGGAGGCGTCGGCGCTCCGGTCCGCGCTGGCGCGGTCCAGCGCTTCCAGCAGATTCGCGTTCCGCCCCCCTTCCGGAAGGGTTCGCGTCCGAATGACGGCGGTTTCCCGCCACAGCGCATCGCTGCGGTCGTGCTTCACCAGGGTCTCGACGCCGTCCGAGTACACCCAGACGCCGGCACGGCTCTCGTCGGGCAAGAGCCGCAGCAGCAGGCCCAGCGCCTCGCTTCGCAGCTCGCCGCTGTCCCGGGCACTGGTGGCGGCCGATACGTCCACCACCAGGCGGACGTCCGCGGCCCAGCCGCACGAAGGCAGCCAGCCGCCCGTCAGGGCCACCAGCGCGAGGATCCGTGTCAACCAGCGGCGTAGGCGCAACTGGGTCATCATCCGGGGGTGCCGTGCCATGTCCCCTTAATAGTAGACACTGCTCCGGCCTGCGGCGGATCGGGCCCGCCGCACGCGGCGGCCGGCGCGCGGGCCCGGGCGGGGGTCAGGGCGCCTCGTCGGCGTGACCGCGGCGCGCCCGGAGCCTTCGGGCGAGGATGCCGGTCACCAGCGCGAGCGCCAGCGCCAGCGCCGCGGCAGCGGCCAGGATGAGGCCCGCCGTGGCCGGCTTGCCGGGACGCTGAAACAGCCATTCGAACAGCAACACGAGGAATGCCGGGGCGTAGTGGCCCGGGTGACCTGGAATGGGCGCAGGCACCACCAGCCCCAGCCCCAGCAGCCACCCCAGCAGCCGCCGCACCTCGGGCAGCGGCCATCCACGGGTCGCCCGGGTAAGGGCGAAGATCATGAGCGGCGCCGCCAGCAGAACCGCCAGCCAGCCCCAGTCGTAAGGTCCCATCAGCTCTCCACCCAGCGGATCACGTGTTCGGCGTGCTCGTCCTCGTGCACGTCACCGGCGTGGATCACCTTGCCGCGCACGGAGATCCCCGCCTCGTGCACGCTCTCGGCACGGCCACTCACCAACGGGTGCCAGTCGGGCAGATCCAAGCCCTCGGCCAGGCGCCGGTAGGCGCAGGTGCTGGGCAGCCAGCTCAGGGTGGCGGCGAGGTCGGCGTTGAATTCGATGCAATCGCCCACCAGCCGATGACGATCCGGATAGCGGGTACAGCGGCAGGTGTCGGTGTCGAGAAGATCGCAGGCCAGGGACGTGTGGTGAATCTCGCCGGTGTCCTCGTCCTCGAGCTTGACCAGGCAACAGCGGGCGCAGCCGTCGCACAGCGACTCCCACTCGGACTCGCTCAGCTCGGCGAGGTCCTTGTCGTGCCAGAAGCTCATCCGAGCCTCCCCAGCTCGGGCACCGGAGGCATCTGCAGATAGAAGCCTTCCTCCTCGATGCTTTCCAGCACCCGGGCGGCATCGGCCCGGGCGAGCCGCCGGTCGGCCGTGAGCATCATGGACAGCGCCTCCACGGGCGTGCCGAACCGCTCGAGCAACGCTTCCGGCACCCGGGTCAGCCCGTCGTGTGCATCCACGTACAGATACATCTCCTGCTTGCGGCGGGAGCGATACACCCGCACGTAGCGTCGCTGCGCGCTCGACGGCCGGCTCACGACGCGCGCTCCAGCTCGGCGTGAAACGCCTCGCCCACCACCGCCGCGCGCCACCCGCTGTAGGCGTCGGACAGACCCCCCGTGGTCATGAAGTGGCGCACGCACTCTTCCACCTCGCGTTTGCGCCCCAACAGCTCCGGCGCCATCCCCAGCGACTCGGCGCGCTGCCGGGCCAGGTCGCGGAGCCGGTTCACGAGCTGAGTGGCCGCGCCCGGCAGCGGCGGTTCGGCGGCGGCGGGATGCTCTCCCTGCTCGGTGCCGGCGCGGTGGGCGTCCAGCAGATCGTCCGCGTAGCGCCGCACCACGCCCCGCGGCAGGATGTCCTCGAGATCCCGATGGTCCACGGCGTTCCGCTCCGCCAGGTCGAGCAGGTGCTCGTCCCGAACGATGCGGTTGCGGGGCCGGTCTTCGGCCATGGCCTGACGCTCCCGCCAGGCGGCGAGCTGCTGCAGCCGGGCGCGGGCTGGCCCCGCGAGACGCCAGGCCTTCTTCATGGAGAGATAGTAGAGGTCCGGATCCCCCAGCTCGAACCGGCCGCGCCGGTCCATCTCCTCGCGGAACCAGCCCAGCCGGCCGGTGGCCACCAGGGCATCGTGCAGCACCTCGTGAAGGCGCGGCAGAAAGTAGACGTCCTCGCAGGCGTACCGCACCTGTTCCGGCGTCAGCGGCCGGGCGAGCCAGTCGGAGCGCGTCTCGTGCTGCTCGAGCGCCACGCCCAGGCGCTCCTCCACCAGGCGGGTGAAACTCACGCTGTAATGCGGCGTCAGGAAAGCATTGGCGAGCTGGGTGTCGAACAAGCCCAGGGGCACCGCCCCGAAGTGGTGCCGCAAGAGCTCGAGATCTTCCGAGCAGGCGTGCACGATCTTCACCAGGCGGCGGTCTTCGAGGAGCTCGAGCAAAGGGCTGAAATCGCCGATCTTCAGCGGATCGATGAGAAATACCGCCCGGCCCCAGGCCACCTGGTACAGTCCCGGGCGCGGGAAGAAGGTGTCGGTGCGTTGAAATTCGGTATCGATCCCGATGGCCCCCCGCCACTGCGCCGTCGCATCCGCCAGCGCCGCATCGGAAGTGATCCATTCAACGGATGCGTCGTCGGCCTTGCAGGGCATGTACCAGGGTTCCTCCGTCGATGTATTCCAGCTCGCCGCCCAACGGCACGCCGTGAGCGATGCGGGTGATGCTGGGGACCAGGCTTCCCAGCATGTCGCTGATGTAGTGGGCCGTGGCCTCGCCCTCCACCGTGGGATTGGTGGCGAGGATCACCTCTTTGGGACCCAGCGCCCGCACCCGGCGTTCCAGCCGGTCGAGACCCAGCTCGTCCGGGCCCACGCCGTCGATGGGCGAGAGATGCCCGTGCAGCACGAAGTAGCGGCCCCGATAGCCGCCCGCCTGCTCGATGGCCAGGATGTCCGCGGCGGATTCCACCACGCACAACAGCTCGTCATCGCGGCGCGGATCCTCGCAGATGCGGCACTTCGGCTGCTCCGAGAGATTGCGGCAGTCCTCGCACTCCCCCACCCGCTCCACCGCTTCGGCCAGCACTTCCGCCAGGTGACGGCCACCGGCACGATTGCGCTGCAGCAGGTACAGCACCATGCGCTGCGCCCCCTTGGGACCCACCCCGGGCAGCACCTGGAAGGCTTCCACCAGGCGTTCGATCAACGGGCTCGCGGCCATCAGAAGGAGAA
The DNA here is from genome assembly GCA_041686955.1 of Pseudomonadales bacterium. GTDB lineage: Bacteria > Pseudomonadota > Gammaproteobacteria > Pseudomonadales > Azotimanducaceae > UBA7803. Next base: position 3,914 of record JAWLCV010000034.1, on the reverse strand, counting down.
CGGCAGCTTGTCCAGGGGCAGCCCAAGGCTCGACGCCATACCGGCCATCTTCTCCTGCTGCTCGGCCGCGACCCGGCGCACGGCATCGTTGCAGGCCGCCGCCACCAGGTCCTCCAGCACTTCCCTGTCCTCGCCGAGCAGGCTCGGGTCGATGGACACCCGGCGCACCTCGTGGCGGCCGTTCATGGTGACCTTCACCAGACCGGCGCCGCTCTCGCCCTCGACCTCCGCCGCGGCGATCTCTTCCTGAACTTTCTGCATGCGCTCCTGCATGGCCTGGGCCTGCTTCATGAAGTCGCCGAGCCCTTTCATAACGCACCTCGAAGAAATGTGGTTCCCGAAGGATTGGCCAAGTGTACCCGGACCCTCTCAGTCGATGGGGCTCACTCCGTCGATGCGCCCGTCGAACTCGCGGAGCAGGCTCCTGACCGTGCTGTCTGAGGCCAGGGTCTGCTCCGCAGCCTGCTGGCGCTCGGCGCGGACCCGCTGCAAGCGCTGGGCCGGAGTCTCGCTCGCCACCTCCCCGACCTCCACCTGAACCCGCACGTCGGCGCCGGTCGCCGCGAGAGCGCGCTGAATGCCGGCCACGGCGGCATCGGAGAGCAGGGTGTCGTGGGCGCTGTCGAGCCGCAGCCGATACACCTGCTCCCCCGCTTCCAGCAGCTCGCAGTGCTCGGCGATCATCCGCGCCACCCCGGAAAGCTTCAGCCCCGCCACCACCTCGTGCCAGGGTCGCCCGCCGGGAGCAACGGCGCCCGGCGACGGGTCCGGCCGTGGGCCCGTATCCTGCGGGGCCACATCCCGCGCGCCCGCATTCTGCGGGATCGCGTCCTGTTCCGGCGGACCGGCCTCTGCCGGACCGGTCTCTGCCACCGGCGGGGCCCGCGGGACGGTGCGCGCGGCCGCATCGTCCGGGGCGAAGGCGAGCATGCGCAGCAGGGTCATCTCCAGCCCAGAGCGGGGGTCGGGCGCGATCTGCAGATCCCGATAGCCCATGAGGGCGATCTGATAGTAGAGCTGCACCACCTCTGGGGCGAATGCCCCGGAAGCCTCCGCGGCGGCCGCCGGAGGGCTGAGCGCCTGCTCCACCGCCATCCGGTGGAAGGCCGCGATCAGCTCCGCCAGCAGGTCCTGGAAATCCACGGCCTGCTCCGCCAGCTCCGCGGTCACCGCCAGCACCCGGGAGGCGTCCTGAGCGGCGACGGCATCGAGCAGCGCGCTGACCTGGTCCCGGCCCACCAACCCGAGCATCTCGGCCACGTCCCCCGCCTTCACCGATCCCTGGCCGTAGGCGATGGCCTGATCGGTGATGGAAAGAGCGTCCCGCATGCTGCCGCGCGCCGCGCCGGCGATGGTCGTGAGGGCCTCCGGCTCGAATGCCACCCCCTCCTCGGCCAGCGCTGCAGCGAGGTAATCGGCGATGCGCTCGGCGGAGATGTTCTTGAGCTGAAACTGCAGGCAGCGGGAGAGCACCGTCACCGGGACCTTTTTCGGGTCCGTGGTGGCGAGCAGGAACTTCACGTGCTCCGGGGGCTCTTCCAGGGTCTTCAACAGAGCGTTGAAGCTGGAGGCGGAGAGCATGTGGACCTCGTCCACCAGGTAGACCTTGTAGCGGCCCCGGGTGGGCAGGTACTGAGCGTTCTCCAGGAGCTCCCGGGTGTCGTCGACCCGGGTGCGCGACGCGGCGTCCACCTCGATGAGATCCACGAAGCGGTTCTCCGCCACCTCGCGGCACCGGGAGCATTCGCCGCAGGGCGTGGAGGAAACGCCCTGCTCGCAGTTCAGGCACTTGGCCAGGACCCGGGCGATGGTAGTCTTGCCGACACCGCGGGTCCCGGTGAACAGATACGCATGATGCAGCCGGCCGGTGTCCAGGGCGTGACGCAGCGCGCGCACCACGTGCTCCTGACCCACCAGCGCATCGAACGTGGCGGGCCGCAGCTTACGGGCCAGTACCTGATAGCTCATCGGGCGGCATTGTAGTCGCTATGGGCACGGGACGGTACAGACGACGAGGGCAGGTAACGGAGGCATCTTGAGCTTCGACGACAGCATCGTGGTGATCGGCCATCGGGGCGCGGCCGGGCTCGTGCCCGAGAACACCCTGCCCAGCTTCCGCCGCGCCTACGCCTGCGGCGTCAGCGCCGTGGAGCTCGACGTCTACCTGGTGGAGAACGAGCTGGTGGTGATCCACGACGAGACCCTGGAACGCACCACCAACGGCACCGGCACCGTCATGGGGCAGACACTCGAGAGCCTCCGGGCCCTGGACGCCGGACGCGGCTGGCCCGTGCCGTTGCTGGCGGAAGTGGTGGCCGAGCTGCCGGCCGACGTGGGTCTGAACATCGAGCTCAAGGGTCCGGCCACCGCAGCGGCAACCGCCGCCTTCCTGGCCGCCGAGCGCCCCCTGGACGTGCTGGTGTCCTCCTTCGATCACCGGGAGCTCGCCGAGTTTGTCCGGCACGCCCCCGAGGTCCGGGTGGCGCCGCTGTTCAAACGCTGGCGCAAGGACGGATGGCGCATCGCCGAGGAGCTGGGCGCCTGGGCGGTGAATCTGTCGCAGCGGACAGCCGCCCCGGAGCTGCTCCGCGCCGCCCGGGACCGCGGCCTGCGAACCTTCGTCTACACCGTCAACGAGTTGGAGGATGCCCGGCGGCTGGTGGGCCTCGGGGCGACGGGGCTCTTCACGGATTACCCCGATCTGATCACGCGCGACGCTCTAGCTGGTCGAGCTCCTTCTTGAGGTGATAACGCTCGTCGGTGACGATCTCCTCGAGCACCGCTACCCGCTGCTTCAGCGCCTCGAGCTCCTTGGCCAGATCCGGGTCCGCGTCGACCTGGCGCTCCAGCCGCTTGTTCTTCAGGTAGTTGTTGATCACGCCGGCGGCGCAGGAGATCGCAACCACCGCCACGACCATGTCGAAAACTGCCATCGTTTCTTCTCCGATCCTCTCCCGGACGTCAGCCCCTGGGGCCGTCGGACCCGTTCTCGATGCGGTTCAGCTCGCGCTGCAGCTCGTACTGACCGGAGGTGACGTGAGTCTCCATGCGCCGCAGCCTGAGCTCCACCTCGGTGAGGTCGGCCTGCACGTCGCGGAGCCGGTAGCGCGGCGACGGCCGCGGCCGCATGGTCGGCGCCGACGGGTCCTCCCCCGACCGATCCTCACCCCGATCGAGTGACCGCTCTCCCTTGGGTGGCTTGTCCATGACGAAGTACATGATCCAGTATGCCGGAAACACGATGCTCGGGAAGAACAGCAAGCCGGTGACCGCGATGCAGCGCACCACCCAGGGCTCCACGCCATAGTAGCGGGCGATGCCCGCGCAGACGCCAACGATCTTCTCCCGCTCCGGATCGCGGTAGAGCCTGCGGGAACGCCACCGGTCCACCCGGGCGGCACGGCGCGTGCCGTGAGCCCCCGACCAGCTCCGGGAACGCCGGGAATAATGACCGTATCGGCTGCCGCCGGCCGTGCCGCGGCGCCGCGTCAACTCCTCCTCCAGACGCGCGGTGGTGTCGTCGATGAACCCGGCGGCGCGGTCTGAGAACTGCTCCCGGGCCATGCGCACCAGGTCGTGCACGGCCCGCTCCAGCCGCGCTACAGCCGCCTGGAAATCGCCGTTGCCGGACGTGCCGGGCTGGTGGCGCGCCTGGCCGGCCCTGCCTTCATTCATGACTGTACTCCCGGCCATGGCTGTATTCGGAGCGCATGCGGCTCCGCCAGCCGGGCGTCTCGCTGTCGAGAATCGCCTCCAGGGTTTCGATGCGCTCCATCATACGCTCGGCCTGGGCCGCCAGCTCTTCGAGCTCGAGGCGCTCCTCGTCGGAGAGCGAGCTCTGAGCCTTCTGCTTGCTCCGGTAGTGCATGAAGATCCAGACCGGCGCCACGAAGCAGAGGAAGACGATGGTGGGC
>JAWLCV010000033.1:24038-44836 GCA_041686955.1 Pseudomonadales bacterium | reverse complement strand
CGCGATGGCCAAGCTCAAGGCGACCGAAGCCGGCTCGAGAATCGCCAACGACGCGTTGCAGCTTCACGGCGGCTACGGCTATCTCATGGACTATCCCGTCGAGCGGTTCGTCCGGGACCTCAGGGTCCACGAGATCCTGGAAGGAACCAGCCAGATCATGCGCATGGTGATCGGGCGAAAGCTCATCGCCTGAGCGTCACGACCACCCAGCCAACCAAGGAAGCTCGATGAGCGGAGCCCTCGCCAAGTACCGGATCTGCGATTTCACCGGCCAGCTCGCCGGTGCCGGGGCCACCAAGTGGCTGGCATCCTTCGGCGCCGAGGTGATCCGAATCGAGGACCCGGTGCGCGAGGGCCGCTGGGACATCCTGCGCGGCATGGATCCCTTCGTCGACGAGCGCCGCGGCATCGACCTGGGCGGCGCCTTCAACAATCACAACACCGAGAAGTACGGCATCACCCTGAACCTGCGCACCCAGCGGGCCAGGGAGATTCTCGCGGAGATCATTGCCCAGAGCGACGCGGTCACCGAGAACTTCGCCGCCGGCGTGCTGGAGCAGTGGGGATTCGGCTACGAGGCGCTGAAGCGCATCAAGCCCGACATCGTCTACGTCTCCAATTCGGGCTTCGGACACACGGGCCCGTACCGCCGTTTCAAGACCTGGGGCCCCATCGTTCAGGCCGTCTCCGGGCTCACCTTCACCTCCGCCCTGCCGGACCAGCCTCCCGCCGGCTGGGGCTATTCGTACATGGATCACACCGGCGCCTATTACATGGCCATGGCCCTCCTGCTGGCGTTGATTCACCGGGAACGCACCGGCGAGGGCCAGTGGGTGGATCTGGCCTGCACCGAAGCGGCACTCACCCTGCACGGCCCGGCGCTGCTGGACTGGACGGTGAACGGCCGTCCGACCAGAAGGACCACCCAGCCCAGCAGCAACCGCAGCCAATGGCCGCCCATGGCGCCCCACGGCATCTATCCCTGCGCGGGGGATGACCAGTGGATCGCCATCGCCTGCCGCAACGACGCCGAATGGCAGGCCCTGGGCGAGGTCGCGGGTACCGCCTGGTGTAGCGATCCCGCCTGGGCCACCACCGCCGCACGTGTCGCCGACCAGGACCGGCTCGACGCCCGGGTGGCCGGCTGGACCGCCGGCCAGGACAAGTTCGAGCTGGCCGAGTCCCTGCTCCGGGCCGGCGTGCCCGCGGCGGCGGTGCAGCGCCCGGACGAACGTATCGATCGCGATCCCAGCACGGAAGGCTTCGGTCTGTGGCCCACGGTGACGCACACGGCCATCGGCGAGGTACGGGTCGACGGCCAGCCGGTGCACTTTTCCAGAACCGATTGGCAGATGCGCCGGGGCGCACCCTGCCTCGGCGAGCACACCGAGGAGGTGCTGGGGCGACTGCTCGGCTACACGGCGGACGACGTGGCGGCGTTGCGCGAGGAGGGGGTGGTATGACGGCGCTCACGGGCATCCGGGTGCTGGAGCTGGCCAACGAGCGCATCGCCTTCGCCGGCAAGCTCATGGCCGACATGGGCGCGGACGTCATCCTCATCGAGCCGCCGGGAGGCGACCCTTCCCGCACCTACCCTCCTTTTCTCGACGACGAGCCGGGCGACGACCGCAGCCTCTACTGGTGGCACTATCACACCAGCAAGCGCGGCATCGTCCTGGACCTGGACGACGAGTCGGGCCGCGCCACGTTCGAGCGTCTGGTGGCCAGCGCCGACGTGCTGCTGGAATCGGAGCCCACAGAGCGCCTCGCGTCCCTGGGGCTCGACTACCCACGGCTGCGGGAAATCCGGCCGGATCTGATTCACGTCTCCATGACCCCGTTCGGCCGCGACGACCCCAAGAGCGACCGGCCCGCCACGGATCTCACCCTGCTGGCCGGCAGCGGTCCCGTCTGGAACTGCGGTTACGACGACCATACCCTGCCGCCGGTGCGCGGCCTGGGCAACCAGGGCTACAACACCGGCTGCCATTTCGCGGTGATGTCGGCCCTCACGGCGCTCCTGCACCGGATCGCCTCGGGGGAAGGTCAGTTCATCGACGTGAGCATGCATGCAGCCGCCAACGTCACCACCGAAGCAGGCAGCTACGCCTGGCTGGTCAACGGCACCATCGTCCAGCGCCAGACCGGGCGTCACGCCGCCCCTGTCCCCACGGGAGAGACCCAGGTGCTCTGCGCCGATGGCCGCTACGCCAATACCGGCGTGCCGCCGCGCACGCCCAGGGAGTTCGCCAGCCTCCACGCGTGGCTCACCGAACTGGGCCTGGAAGACGAGTTGCCGGAAGCCGTGTTCCTCGAGATGGGGGCCCAATGGGAGGGCCCGTTCAATCTCTCCCTCATTGGCAAAGACGACCTGATCACCGCCATCTTCGGCGCCGGCCGCGAAGCCATGAAGCTCATCGCCTCCCGGGTCACCGCCTACGATTTCTTCCTCGGCTGCCAGCGCGTCGGGCTTCCCGCGGGCGCCATCTACGCGCCGGAGGAAGCCTACGAGGACGAGCACTTCAAGGCCCGCGGGTTCCAGGCGGAGGTGCGCCACGAGGATCTGGGCCGCACGTTCCGCTATCCCGGCGCGCCTTACCGGCTGCCCGCGAGCCCCTGGCGCATTTCCCGGCGCGCACCGAAGCTCGGGGAGCACACCGAAGAAGTGCTCGGGGCTCTGCCCGGGGAAGGCCACTGACGGGGACCCCGGTTCAGCCCGCCCGGGACTCCAGCGCCCGTCGAATCTCGGCATGGCGCTCCCGGGTCAAGGGGTAGCGAATCAGCGCCAGGTAGGCGCCCAGCAAGCCCAGAGCGGTGCCGAGGGCGAAGGTGAGCAGGAGGCCCCAGATAGCCGATTCGGAATTGTCCGGCCCCGGCACGAAGCCGACCACCTCCTCGAGGAACGTGTAACTCACCCCCACGGCGAGCGCTCCGCCGAGCTTGTTGGTGGTGGTGAGCAGCGCGAAGAACAGACCCGAGCGCTTCTGCCCGGATCGTAGCTCGTCCTCGTCCGTGAGGTCGGCCATCATGGAGCGCAGCAGGGTCGGTGCGGCCCCGAAGGCAACGCCATACAGGATGGTGAAGGCCCACAGCAGCACCAGATCACCCGGACGCGCGAGCAGCACCACCGCCAGCATGAGCGTTCCGCCGTAGCCGAGGGCGATTTTCAGCGCCGTGTCCTTGCCCACCCGGTAGGCGAGCTTGAGCCAGAGCGGCATGGCGAGAAAACCGGAGAGAAAGTAGAACAGCAATGCCAGGCTCGCCTGTTCCGGTAACCCGAAAGCATAGCTGGCGACGAATATGTACAGGGAGCCGGCCACGCTGGTACCGAAGCCGGAGGTCAGATCCGCCGCCAGCAACCGCCACAGCAGGTTGTTCTTCACCAGCAGACGGGTTGCCTCTCGCCAGGGAATTCGGGTGACCGACGCCCGGCGGGTGTCCGGCACGTACAGCAGGGTGGGCAGCACGGTGAGCGGGAACAGCACCAGGCAGAACCAGCCCATGCTGGCCACCTTGTCACCCTGGTCCGTGAGCCCGCCCGTTTCGAGTAGGGCCGGCATGGCGAGCACCGCGGTCATGCCGCCGACCACGAAGATCTCCCGCCAGCCGAACAGGCGCGAGCGGTCGTCGTAGCTCACCGCAAGCTCGGCGCCCCAGGACTGATGGGCAATGGCGAGCATGGTGTAGCCCACGTACAGCGCCAGCATCCAGAACAGCAGATAAGCTCCGGAAACCTGCTCCGGATCCGGCATGAAAACGGCCCACACCGAGATCAGCAGGATGGGGATGGAGAGAGCGATCCAGTGCTTGCGCCGGCCCCAGCGGCTGTCGAAACGGTCGATCACCAGGCCCATCACCGGATCGGTCACCACGTCCCACACCCGCGCGAGGGTGAACACGGCCCCCACCGTAGCGAGGCTCAACCCCAGGCCGTCGGAATAGAACGGCGGCAGGTAGACGGCGATGGGCATGCCCAGGGCAGCCATGGGAATGGCGAGCCCCGAATAGGCTGCCAGCATCCGGGGCGACAGCCGGCTCACCGGGCGACTCTGCTGCCGCCCGATTCGACCCTTCCGCTCACGCCGGCGGGTACGCGGAACCGCCGTCGATCTTCAGGACTGCGCCGGTGGTGTAGCTCGAGGCGCGGCTCGCGAAGTAAAGCGCCGCCCCCACCACCTCGTCGGGCCGCCCGCCGCGCTGCAGCGGGATGGCGGTGCGGGCGCGCTCCTCGAAGGCCTCCATGTCCCAGGCCTTGCTGATGTCGGTGAGGAACGGCCCCGGCATGATGCAGTTCACCCGAACCTTGGGCGCGTACGCACGGGCCAGACCCAGGGTCATGGCATTGAGCCCAGCCTTGGCCATGCCGTACGGCAGCTCGTTGGGCGTCGGCTGCACCGCGGCGATGCTGCTCACGTTGATGATGGAGCCGCCCTCTCCCGCGGCCATCCGCTCCCCCACCAGCGCCGAGAGCCGGAACGGACCGCGCAGATTGACGTCGAGAACCTTGTCGTAGAGCTGTTCGGTGACGCCGGAGAGGGTTTCGTAGAGGGGCGACATGCCGGCGTTGTTCACCAGCACGTCCACCCGGCCGAAGCGGTCGTACGCGAACTCGGCCAGGCGCTCGCTGTCCTCCCAGTTGCCGGCGTGGTAGGCGAAGCCCACGCACTCCCGGCCCGACGCCTCCGCCACCTGCGCGGCCGCCGCGTCACAGGCGTCCTGCTTGCGGCTGGCGATCACCACCCGGGCTCCCACCGCGGCAAAGGCCTTCGCCATCTCGAGCCCGAGGCCCCGGCTGCCGCCGGTGATGACGGCCACCTTGTCAGCCAGATCGAAGTATTCCGAGAGCATGTCGGAGTGGTTCACGCGATGTCTCCTCGTCGAATGGTCGAATGAATGGAACGGCTAGCTGAACCGCTCGAGCGCCGCGGCGATGTACTCGATGGCGTCGGCGGGGCTCCCCCAGCCCATTACCTTCACCCATTTGCCCCGCTCCAGATCCTTGTAGTGAGCGAAGAAGTGCTCGATGGTGTGCACCAGTCCCTCGGGCAGGTCGGCGGCGACCTTCACGGAATCGTAGATGCGGGTCACCTTGGAGACCGGCACGGCCACGATCTTGGCGTCGTCGCCGGCTTCGTCTTCCATCTTCAGCACCGCCACCGGCCGGCAGGAAATCACGGTGCCGGCGATCAGCGGATACGGCGTCACCACCATGACGTCGAGCGGGTCGCCGTCCTCGGCCAGGGAGTTCGGCACGTATCCGTAGTTGCACGGATAGAACATGGCGGTGGCCATGAAGCGGTCGACGAACACCGCGCCCGACGCCTTGTCCACCTCGTACTTGACGGGGCCCGTGTTGGCGGGAATCTCCACCACGACGTTGATTTCCTCCGGCGCCCGTTCACCGGGGCCGACTTCCTTGAGACTCATGCCGAAGATCCTCCATCCATCACCAATACGCTGCCGTTGCAGTAACTGGCGAGCGCGAGAAAGAACATGGCGTCCGCGGCTTCCTCCGCGGTGCCCATGCGTCCCAGGGGACACAACTGGGCTGCTGCCGCGGGGTCCGAGAACGCCGCTTCGAACGTCTGCCGATACGGTTCGATCATGCCGGTGTCGATGACCCCGGGTGCGAAACAGTTGCAGCGAATCTGCTCCGGTCCGTAGGTCCGCGCCAGAGACCGGGTCAGATTCACGACTCCCGCCTTCGCCGCCGCGTAGGCGTGGGCGTCCGCCATGCCCCGGAGCCCGCCGACCGAAGACACGTTGACGATGGAGCCGCCGCCGCGCTTGCGCAGCTCGGGCAGGGCGTAGTGACACATCAGGTGCACCGACTCCAGATTGATGCGCACCACGTCGCGCCACGCCTCGGCGGGCGCGTCGGCGGTGGCCGCCATGCTGCCGGGCACCACCTGCTCGTAGGCCCAGCCCACGCTGGCATTGTTGACGAGGACGTCGAGGCCGCCGAAGCGTTCCGAGGCGAACGCGATGGCATTCCGGGCTCCGGCCTCGGTGGCCACGTCCGCCACCACCAGGTCCGCCTCCCCTCCCGCCTGCCGCGCCGCGGCCACGGCTTCCTCCAGGGTCGCCGGTGTGCGTCCGGCCGCGACCACCCGGGCGCCCGCCGCCGCGAACTTCACCAGCGCCGCCCGGCCCATGCCGGTGCCGGCGCCGCTGATGAGCACCACCTTGTCCTTTGCCTGGTCCATGACTTCCTGCCCCGCAGTCGATCAGTTGACGTTGCGTTCCCGGCCTTCCCAGTAGGGCTTGCGCAGCTCGCGCTTGAGGATCTTGCCGGACGGGTTGCGCGGCAGCTCGTCGATGAAGTCCACGCTCTTCGGCAGCTTGTAGCCGGCGATGCGCTCGCGCGCGAACGCCACCAGCTCGTCTGCCGTCGCCGACGCGCCGGGCTTCAGCACCACCACCGCCTTCACCGCCTCGCCCCAGCGCTCGTCGGGCACGCCTATCACGGCGACGTCCACCACGGCCGGATGCCCGAAGAGCGCGCTCTCCACTTCGGCCGGGTAGATGTTCTCCGCGCCGGAGACGATCATGTCCTTCACCCGATCGTGCACGTAGACGTAGCCGTCCTCGTCCAGGTAGCCCGCGTCTCCGGTGTGGACGAAGCCGTCCACCAGCGTCTTCTCCGTGGCTTCCGGCAGGTTCCAGTAGCCCAGCATGTTCACCGGCGAGGCGATGCAGATCTCCCCCACCTGGCGCGGCGGCAGCGCGCGCCCCGCGTCGTCCACCACCTTCAGGCGCACCCCGGGAAACGGCTTACCCGCTGAGCGCATGCGTTCGTTGCCGTTCAAGTCGTGATCCTGGGGCGGCAAGTAGGTGGCGGAACCGGTGGTCTCGGTCATGCCGTAGAGCTGCACGAACCCGCACCGGAACACCTCGATGGCCTCCCGAAGCAGGTCCAGGGGAATGGGGGAAGCGCCGTAGCAGATGTACTTGATGGACGAGTAATCGATCTCCCGGGCCGCCGGATGCTGCAGCAGCATGCGAATCGCCGCGGGCACCAGGAACAGCTTGCTGATGCCGTGCTGTTGAATCATCTCCAGGGTGACGCCGGGCTCGAACTCCCGGACCACGATGTTCCGGGCCCCGGGGCGCAGTCCCATGATTCCCCAGCCCACGCCGCCGATGTGAAAGCTCGGCATGGCCACCAGGCTCACGTCCGCCTCGGTCCACTCGTTGAAGTCCATGTCGTCGTTGGGCGGTTGCCGCCACAGATCGAAGAAGCAGCGGTGCATGAGCTGGACGCCCTTCGGGTGGCCCGTGGTCCCGCTGGTGTACATCTGGATGGCCACGTCGTCGGTGGTGACCGGCACCGAGGGGTCGTCACCGCTCTGCGCATCGCGCCAGTCGGCGAAGGCCTCATACCGGGGATGCCCCGGCTCCATGGCGACGATGCGCTTGAGGCGCGGACAGTCGGCCTCCACCCGCTTCACCAACTCGTAGAAGTCCGGCCCCACGAACAGAACCTCTGCCTGGCTGTCGTTCAGGATGTACGCCACCTCCGGAGGCGCCAGGCGCCAGTTGATCCCCACCGACACGGTGTTCGCCTTGGCGCAGCCGAGCACCACCTGATAGAAGAGGTCGGAGTTCTTGTCCATGAATCCCACCCGCGTGCCCGGCGCCAGCTCGTCGGCAAGCAGCCCGTTGGCCACCCGGTTGGTGAGCCGATCCAGGTCCCGGTACGTCGTCGAACGGCCCTCGAAGAGCATCGCCTCCTTGTCGGGGCGGCCGCGGCCATGAAAACGAACCAGGTCGCCGAGGGTGTCCACGGCCTCCAGGGTGTCCGGGATCTGCGGTCTCATGCTGTCTTCCCTCCTAGAACGAACGCGGCATGCCGAGCACGTGCTCGCCGATATAGCTCAGAATCAGGTTGGTGGAAATGGGGGCGATCTGGTAGAGCCGCGTCTCCCGGAACTTCCGCTCGATGTGATATTCCTTGGCGAAGGCGAAGCCGCCGTGAGTCTGCATGCACACGTCACCAGCGCGCCAGGAGGCCTCCGACGCCAGCATTTTCGCCATGTTCGCCTCGGCACCGCAGGGCTCTCCGCCATCGAACATGGCTGCCGCCTTCTCCACCATCAGCGACGCCGCTTCCACTTCGGCATAGCAGCGGGCGATGGGAAACTGCACCCCCTGGTTCTGACCGATGGGGCGATCGAACACCACCCGCTCCTTGGCATAGGCGGTGGCCTTGTCGATGAAGTAGCGACCGTCCCCGATGCACTCCGCGGCGATGAGAATGCGCTCGGCGTTCATGCCGTCGAGGATCACCTTGAAGCCGGCACCCTCCTCGCCGAGCAGGTTCTCCGCCGGCACCGCGAGATCGTCGAAGAACAGCTCGCAGGAGTGGTGGTTGATCATCGACTCGATGGGCCGGATGGTGAGACCGTTGCCCACGGCGCTGGCCACGTCGACGATGAAGGCCGAAAGGCCCTCGGTCTTTCGGCGCACCTCGTCACGCGGCGTGGTCCGCGCCAGCAGCACCATGAGGTCGGAATGCTCGATGCGGCTGATCCACACCTTCTGGCCGTTGATGCGGTACACGTCGCCGTCCCGGCGCGCGGTGGTCTTGAGGTTCGTGGTGTCGGTGCCCGTGGTGGGCTCCGTGACGCCGAAGCTCTGCAATCGCAGCTCGCCTGCGGCGATGGCCGGCAGATAGCGGCGCTTCTGAGCGTCGCTGCCGTGGCGCAGCACCGAGCCCATTACGTACATCTGAGCATGACACGCTCCGGCATGGGCGCCGGACCGGCAGACCTCCTCCATCACCACCGCGGCCTCGCGGACGCCGAGGCCGGCGCCCCCGTACTCCTCGGGGATGAGCACGGTGAGAAACCCCGCCTCGGTGAGCTCGCGGACGAACTCGGTGGGATAACCCCGTTCCCGGTCCAGCTCCAGCCAGTAGTCTTCGCCGTAGCGCGCGCACAACGCGCGCACGGCGCTGCGGATCTCGCGAATGTCGCTGCTTTCCGTCATGGCCGTCTCCCGCCTGCCGCGGGCTCCATCGCCTGCTCCTTGGCCCAGCGATAATCCGCCTTGCCCGAGGGCGAGCGCACCACGTGGTCGCGGAACACCACTGCCTTCGGCAGCTTGTACCGCGCCAGATGCTCGCCGCAGAACTCGATGAGCTCCCCTTCGGTGGCCGAAGCGCCTTCCTTCAGTTGCACCACCGCCACCACCTCGTTGCCCCAGACCTCGCTCGGCCGCCCCGTCACCACCGCGTCGTACACCGCAGGATGCTGCTTGATGGCGTGCTCCACCTCCTCCGCGAAGATCTTCTCACCCCCGGAGTTGATGGTGGCCGAATCCCGCCCGTGCAGCTCCACCGTGCCGTCGGCCAGATGACGCGCGCGGTCGCCGGGGATGGCGTAGCGGACGCCGTCCAGGCGCACGAAGGTCTTGCGGGTCTTCTCCTCGTCGCCGAGATAACCGAGCGGCACCCGGCCGCGTTTGGCCCACCAGCCCATACCCTCGTGCCCCGGATCGAGCACGCGGCTCAGGCTTTCGTCCACGATGACGTTGTCCGGCCCCGGGGTGAACCGGCCGGTGGCCGCTCCCGTTTCACGGGTGGAGACGTGAGAGCCCTGCCCGCCCGTCTCCGAGGATCCCAGGCCGTCCACCACATTGAGATGAGGCAGGTGCTCGAGGAACCGGGCCTTCAGGCTCGCGTTCAGCGGGGCGCCGCCGGAGAGGAGAATCTGCAGCGACGACAGATCGTAGGAGCCGCGCTCGAGCTCGTCGAGCAGGGGCCGGCCGAACGCGTCGCCGACGATCTGCAGGAAGTTGACCTTCTCCCGCTCGCAGACGCTCCAGACATCCTTCGGGTCGAGGCGCTTGGCCTCGTTCTGAATCACGCAGGTGTGGCCGCCGTTCAGCGCGGTGAAGGCGATCCAGTGCCCCGCGCCATGCATGAAGGGCGCGGCGGGCAGGATGCGCATGCCGCCGCCCCTGGCCGCCTCCACCATCTCCGCCACCGAGCCGTGGGCGCCGCCGCCCAGGGCCGAGAACAGGATGTCCGACTGACGCCACAGCACGCCCTTCGGCATGCCCGTGGTCCCGCCGGTGTAGAGGATGTACAGGTCGTCGGGCGACCAGGTGACGTCCGGCCGGTCCGCGGAGCTCCCTGCCAGCGCCGTCTCATAGTCCACGGCACCCGGGATGAGCCCGTTGCCGCTGTCGTCGGCCACCTGAATGAAGTGCTCGAGGGTAGGCACCGCGCTTCGCACGGCTTCCACGCGAGGGGCAAACTCCGCGTGGTAGACGATGGCCTTCGCTTTCGCGTCGTTCAGCAGATAGACGAGCTCGTCGTCGACGTACCGGTAATTGACGTTGAACGGCGCCACTCGGGCCTTGTAGCTCCCGAGCATCCCCTCCAGGTACTCGTTGCCGTTGTAGAGATACAGCGCCAGGTGATCCTGACCCGACTCCCAGTCGGCCAGGGATGCCCGTTCCCGATGACAGCCGAGCCCCAACGACGACAGGTAGTTGCCGAGCCGCCGGGTGCGCTCGTTCCATTCGGCGTAGGTGAACCGGCGGTCGCGGAACACCACGGCTTCCCGGTCAGGGATCGCCTCGCCGATGGCTTCCTGAGCTTCGGCCACATTCACTTCGGGCTGCACCGATCAACCTCCTTTACAAACAACAACTTACCAAGAGAACCTACTACAGGATTCATCCCGTGGTCCTCACGCATCTCTAACTGGAGATTGCAGACTGGCGTGAGAGATTACCGGATAGCGGAAACGGGAGAAACGACGTGCGGAACATCCCATGCCATTGCCTGCTCGCTGCGACGCTGCTGGGCGGGTCCGGCTTCGCCGTCGCGGAGCCCGACGAGACGCCTCACTTCGAGCTGCAGAATACCTACGCGCTCGGCATCGTCGAGCATGACCTGAAGCAGGGCACGGAGGTCACCGGCTGGCGCCTCAACCGCTCCTGGTTCGTGGGCCACCAATCCGAGGAGCACGGCGATGATGCGGCCCTGGCGCTGGTCTGGCAAGGCGAGCGCAACCGGGTGAGCTTCTCGACGGAAGGGATTCGGGTGTCGAGGGCGCTATGAAAGTGCTGTTCGCTATCCGCTTTCCGCTGTCCGCTGGAGGCGTCTCGCCAGGTTCAGGGTGCCAAGCTCTCCCTAGGCGCTGATCGAAGGCTCAGCAGCCGGAATCTGGCGCGAGCTCTCTTGCGGATGGCGGAAAGCGGACAGCGGACAGCGACCCATCAGCTCAACAACGCCTTCAACTCCTGAACCTGACTCTTCGCCTCGTCCAGCACCACCAGGCTCAACTGCGGAGACAGCTTGCCGAGCGCCAGCCGGGCGAACGCCGGGGTCTCGTCGATGCGGGGCAGGCGGTGGAAGGCCCGCTGCCGGACCATGCTGTGCAGGTGCGCAACCACCAGCACATCCGTGTAGTCGGGGTCGCCGTCGTGATCGCGGAAGTAATTGCCCTGCTGCAGCGCGGCCTCACGGAAGTCTTCGTGGAAGCCCCACTGCTCCAGCACCGTCGCCGTGATCTCCGGGGTCAGCCCGCCGAGAATCTCGTCCAGCAGGGCCGCCCGGCCGTCCAGGTCGGGAAATTGCTCCGCCAGCTTGAGAATGGGCAGCGCGCCGATCTCGTGCAGCAGGCCCATGAGCAGGCCGCGGTCGCCGTCCATGCCCGGGGTCAGCCGCGCGAGCACCGCCGCCAGGGCGGCGATGTCGATGGCATGGCGCCAGGCCGCCACCATGCGCTCCTTGACGAACGGATTGCGCGCCTGAAACAGCTCGCGCGCCGCCAGGCCGAAGACCAGATTCTGCGCCCGGGCCACGCCCAGCCGCACCAGTGCCGCCTGCACCGAGTCGCAGGAACTCTGCCCACCGAAGACGGCGCTGTTGGCCACCCGGATCAGGCGGCCGGCGATGCCGGGATCGGCGCTGACGATGGCGGCGACACCGGCCAGGTCGTAATCGTCCTTCGCCAGCGCCCGGCGGATGCGCAGAGCGATTCCCGGCATGCTCGGCACCTCCAGGGTGCCGGCTCGCAACTGCCGCAACAGGGCCGTCACCAACGGGTGCGACCGCCAGCTTCCGCCGACGGAGGACTCGTTGATGTGAAAGCGGGCCGCGGCGCGCCGCACCGCGAAGCGCTTGAGCTGCGAGCCTTCGATTCGCAGGAGCTGGGCGCCGGGCCGCGCCTGCACCCGATAGCGACTCGGACGCAGATGCGCGACCGGGAAGCCGGCATCGAGCTCGCCGGCCGCGATGCGGCGCCGCTCGCCGCCGGCACCTTCCAGACCGATCTCCCCCGCCAGCAGGAAGTAGGCGTAGGGGTCCACGGCGCCGAGCTCGAGCAGGACGGCGGGCTGCACCGCCTGCACCATCCGGCAGTACGGCTCCACGGCCTTCAAGCGTTCCACGTCCCAGTCGGCGAAGAACGGATGGCTCGCGGTCAAACGCCGCAAGGTGCCGATCTTCAGCGGGCTGATGGCCAGGGTGTTCATCCCGTTGAGTATAGATGGCGGCGAACGTCGCGCCGGCGGGCCTCAGGCATCGAAGCTCGGGGCCGGCGACTCGGGCAGCGGCGGCGGGTGACTGCACGGGCCAGCCTGGTGGACCACCAGACGCGGCCCATGAGGGCCGCCGACGAACACGTTGCTGGCCACCATGACGGAGCCGCCCACCATTTCGTAGCACACCACCATGACCGCCGCACCCAGGCTCACGACCTCCGCCACGTGCATGTCCACCGCAGGCTGGTCCGGATTGCCGAGAATGCGCGCCCAGCTTTCCATCACCGCGTCGCGGTGGGTGAGCGCGGGCCAGCCGGGGTGCAGACAGACCACGTCGGGGCGCTCGTCCCACAGCCGCTCCATGGCCGTGAGGTCCCTCTGCGCGAACGCCAGGTAGAACGCTTCGTTGGCGAACAGCGCTTCCTCCCGTTGCATGCTGCCTCCCGTCACCCTCCTGCCGGCTTTGTCAGCCGCGGCCGCGCGCGCGACAATCGGCCCCTAGGACGTCATTCGTAGAGCGCCATGCCCAACTTCCGATGCTGCTCCCGCCCCCTGGCCTCTGGCCAGGCGCTGGCCTTCGGCTTGGCGCTGGGCGCGGCCATGCTGGTGGCGACGCTCGGGGGCTGCGACTCCGCCTCCGTGGATGACGTTACCACAGCGTCCGGCGCCCTCGCGTTGGACAATCCGGCGCCGGCCGGCAGCCGGCTGCCGCGGCTCAGTTCCCACCCTGACGGAAGCCCCGTGCTGAGCTGGGTGGAACCGGCGGGGGACGGCCATCGCCTGATGTTCAGCGTGCTCCAGGGGCACACCTGGACGCTGCCGGTCGTGGTCACTCAGGGGGACGGCTGGTTCGTCAACTGGGCCGACTTCCCCTCGGTGCAGCCCCTGGGCGACGACCTGTGGGCTGCACACTGGCTGGTGCGACGTCCCGGCGGCGCCTCCTATGCCTACGATGTCGCCCTCGCCATCTCGCGGGACGGCGGACGGGGCTGGGGCGAAGCCTTCACGCCTCATCGGGACGGTACCGCCACCGAGCACGGCTTCGTCTCCCTGTGGCCTGCGGCCATGCCCCGGGGCGGAACCGGCGTCGGCGTTCTCTGGCTCGACGGCCGTGCCACAGCGAACCCAGCCGAAGACGGCGCCGCCGTTCCCGGCACGTCCCTGCGGGCCGCGACGTTCGACCCGGCGGGAGTTCGCCGCAGCACCGTGGAGATCGACCCGCTGGTCTGCGATTGCTGCCAGACCAGCCTGGCCCTCGCCCCCGGGGGGCCGGTGGTCGCGTACCGGAACCGTACCGAGGGCGAAGAGCGTGACATCCGCCTGGCGCAATGGCGCGATGGCGGCTGGATGGCCGAGATGACGGTGGTCGCCGACGGCTGGATCATCGCCGGGTGCCCCGTGAACGGCCCGGTGATCGCCGCCCGCGGGAACGACATGGCCCTCGGGTGGTACACGGAGGCAGGCGGGCGCGGCACGGTGCAGGCGACCCTGTGGCAGCCGGAAACGGCAACCTGGTCCGAGCCCGTCATGCTGGACGACGGCGGCCCACTGGGCCGTGTGGACGTGGAGATCGCGGTGGACGGCGTGGTCGCGGTGAGCTGGCTGGGCGCCGAGGCGAACGGCCGGTCGCCGATCCTCGTGGCGCGGGTGGATGCCGCCGGGCGGCGCGCCGCACCCGTACCGGTTGCGGGGGTGGATGCTTCCAGGGCCGCGGGCTTTCCCCAGATCGCCAGCCGAGGCAGCGATCTGGTGGTAGCCTGGACGGCATGGCGCGCCGGCCAGCCCCGGGTGATGACCGCGCTGCTGCCGCTGTCCGCCCTGCCGCAGTAGGCGTCCCGCCATCGACTGCGCGAGCCCGGTCTCGCGGCCCACCTGTGGTCTGGCCGCGGCCGAGCCGCTATCATCGCCGGCTTGCTCGACGACCGAATCATTTAGATTTATTGACACCCGCAGAGGGCGACATGCAGAACAACATCGCGACGCTCCGCGAGAAGGAAGCGGCAGCACAGCTCGGCGGTGGCGAGCACCGCATCAAGCAGCAGCACCTGAAGGGCAAGCTCACCGCCCGGGAGCGCATCACCATGCTGCTCGACGAGGGCACCTTCGAGGAGTGGGACAAGTTCGTGGAGCACCGCTGCACCGATTTCGGCATGCAGGATCAGAAATTCCCGGGCGACGGCGTGGTCACCGGCTACGGCACCATCAACGGCCGGCTGGTGTTCGTATTCAGCCAGGACTTCACGGTGTTCGGCGGTGCCCTCTCCGAAGCCCATGCAGAGAAGATCTGCAAGATCATGGATCAAGCCATGAAGGTCGGCGCCCCGGTCATCGGGCTGAACGACTCCGGCGGCGCGCGCATCCAGGAAGGGGTCGCCTCCCTCGGCGGCTACGCGGAAATCTTCCAGCGCAACGTGCTGGCGTCAGGGGTGGTGCCGCAGATCTCGGTGATCATGGGCCCCTGCGCCGGCGGCGCGGTGTACTCCCCGGCCATGACGGACTTCATCTTCATGGTGGAGGACAGCTCGTACATGTTCGTCACCGGTCCCGACGTGGTGAAGACCGTGACTCACGAGGTGGTTACGCCGGAACAGCTCGGCGGCGCCAGCATCCATACCCGCAAGTCCGGGGTGGCTGACCTCGCCTTTCACAACGACGTGGAGGCGCTTCTGCTGACCCGGAAGTTCTTCGACTTCCTGCCCGCCAACAACCGGGAGAAGCCGCCGCGCTGGCCCACCGACGATCCCCACACCCGCAAGGAGCCCTCGCTCGACACGCTGGTACCGCCCGACCCGTCGAGGCCCTACGACATAAAGGAAGTCATCTACAAGGTGGCGGACGAGCACAACTTCTTCGAGCTGCAACCGGACTTCGCCCAGAACATCGTCATCGGCTTCATCCGCCTGCAGGGCTCCACCGTGGGGGTGGTGGCCAACCAGCCCATGGTGCTGGCGGGTTGCCTGGACATCGACTCGTCCAAGAAGGCCGCACGCTTCGTGCGTTACTGCGACGCGTTCAACATCCCCATCCTCACCCTGGTGGACGTTCCCGGGTTCATGCCCGGCACCACTCAGGAATACGGCGGCATCATCAAGAACGGCGCCAAGCTGCTCTACGCCTACGCCGAGTGCACCGTGCCCAAGGTCACGCTCATCACCCGCAAGGCCTACGGCGGCGCCTACGACGTGATGGCTTCCAAACACCTGCGCGGCGACGTCAATCTGGCGTGGCCGAGCGCGGAAATCGCAGTGATGGGCGCCAAGGGCGCGGTGGAGATCATCTTCAGGAAGGAGATCGGCGACAACGAGGGCATCGAGCGGCGCACCCGGGAATATCAGGAGCATTTCGCCAACCCGTTCGTGGCCGCCAGCCGCGGCTACATCGACGACGTGATCATGCCCAGCGAGACCCGCGAGCGGGTCTGTCGCTCGTTCGCCATGCTCCGCGACAAGAAGCTCGAGAACCCCTGGCGCAAACACGGCAACATTCCGCTGTAAGGTCGATAATGTTCAAGAAAATACTCATTGCCAACCGCGGCGAGATCGCCTGCCGCGTGATCAAGACCTGCCGCGCCATGGGCATCGCCACGGTCGCGGTCTACTCCGATGCCGACGCCCGCGCGCTGCACGTGCGCATGGCCGACGAGGCCGTGCACATCGGCCCGTCGCCCTCGGCCGAGAGCTACCTGCAGATCGACCGCATCGTCGAAGCCTGCAAACGCACCGGGGCCGAGGCGGTGCACCCCGGCTACGGCTTCCTGTCCGAGAACCCCCGGTTCTGTGAGGCGCTCGACGCCGCCGGCATCGTGTTCATCGGACCCAGGGTGCACGCCATCACCAGCATGGGCGACAAGATCACCTCCAAACGGCTGGCGGAGAAAGCCGGCGTCAACACCATCCCCGGCTTCACGGGAGAAATCGAGGGGCCGGACCACGCGGTTCAGATCGCCCGCGAGATCGGCTATCCGGTGATGCTCAAGGCCAGTGCCGGCGGCGGCGGCAAGGGCATGCGGGTGGTGTGGAACGACGCCGAGTGCCACGACGGCTTCCAGCGCGCCGCCAACGAGGCGCGTTCGAGCTTCGGAGACGACCGGGTGTTCGCCGAGAAGTACATCGAGGAGCCCCGCCACATCGAGATCCAGGTCATCGCCGATACCCACGGCAACATCATCTATCTGGGCGAGCGGGAGTGCTCCATTCAGCGCCGCCACCAGAAGGTCATCGAGGAGGCGCCCTCCCCGTTCCTGGACGAAGCCACCCGCCGTGCCATGGGCGAGCAGGCGGTGGCCCTGGCCCGGGCCGTGGACTACTGCTCCGCCGGCACGGTGGAGTTCATCGTCGACGCCAACAAGAACTTCTACTTCCTGGAGATGAACACCCGCCTGCAGGTGGAGCACCCGGTGACCGAGCTGGTGACCGGCCAGGATCTGGTGGAACTGATGATCCGGGTGGCGGCCGGCGAGCGGCTCCCGCTCTCCCAGGACGACGTGACGCTCAAGGGCTGGGCCATCGAGACCCGGATCTACGCGGAGGACCCGTTCCGCAATTTCCTGCCCTCCATCGGCCGGCTGGTGCGCTACCTGCCCCCGAGCGAAACCTCCGTACGCTCGCCACGTCAGGCCGAACCCCGTTCGGCCGTGCGCGTGGATACCGGGATCGAGGAAGGCAGCGAAGTCTCCATGTTCTACGATCCCATGATCGCCAAGCTGATCACCTACGGGGAGAACCGGGACGCGGCCATCGCCCGCATGGCGGACGCCCTGGACGCCTACTACATCCGCGGCGTGTCGCACAACATCAGCTTCCTCAACGCGCTGATCCTGCATCCGCGCTTCCAGCAGGGCCGGCTCACCACCAACTTCATCGCCGAGGAGTACCCGGAGGGTTTCCACGCGGCCGACGTGCCCCAGACCGATCCCGTCATCCCCGTGGCCATAGCCGCGGTGGTGCACAAGCGCCACGTGGAGCGTACCGCGGATCTGACCGGGCAGATCCGCCGCTTCGAGCGGCGCCTGCGCGACGACTGGGTGGTGATCGCCAACGGGACCCACTATCCGGTGACGGTGACGGCCGTGGAGCACGGTTACGAGGTGACCCACGAAGGCGCCGTCTACCGCATTCGCACGGACTGGACCTTCGGCCAGCCGCTGGTGAACGCCGAGGTGAACGGCAAGGCCGTCACGGTCCAGCTCGACCCCCACCGGGCCGGCTACCACATCTTCCACCGCGGCGCCGAGATGGAGCTGCTGGTGGTTTCCCCCGTCGAGGCGGAACTCACCCGCCACATGCTGGAGAAGAAGCCGCCGGATCTGTCCAAGTTCCTCCTCTCACCCATGCCGGGTCTTCTGGTGCGCCTGGCCGTGGCCGAGGGCGACGAGGTGAAGGCCGGCGAAGAGCTGGCCGTCGTCGAGGCCATGAAGATGGAGAACGTGCTCCGGGCCAGCGACGACGGCGTGGTGGCCAAGATCCTCGCCCAGGAGGGCGACAGTCTGGTAGTGGATCAGCCCATCGTCGAGTTCGAGTAGCTCTGCCCCAACGCGTCCGGATCCGGCGTCACGGTAAGCCGAACAGCAGCACCGCCGCCACGGCGGCGAGTGCCGCGAGCAGGACTACCAGGCGCAGGCCGCCACGGTCCTCGTGCCCCGGCTCGCGCCGGGGCAACTCCTCACCGAAATCCCTGCCCCGGGGACGATGCTCGTTCCGGTCGTCCGCCATGCCCTGGCCTCTGGGTCATTCACTCCGCTTCTGCATGGCGCGTGCCAGCGCGTCCGCCATGGCGCCCCGCGGCTTGGGCTCGGACCGGCCCCGACCGCCGCCCTTGCCCATTTTGCCGGATCGGCCCCGCCCGTCGCCGCGCCCGCCCCCGCGGCGTCCGGCCTGATCGTCGGCGCCACGGCGCTCGCCGTGGGGCTCGCCGTGGGGCTCGCCCAGACGCATGGACAGGCTGATCCGGCGCCGCGGAAGGTCCACATCCAGCACCTTGACCCGCACGATGTCGCCGGCCTTCACCACCTCGTGAGGGTCCTTGACGAAGCGGTCCGCCAGCACCGAAATGTGCACCAGGCCGTCCTGATGCACGCCCACGTCCACGAAGGCGCCGAAGTTGGTCACGTTGGTGACCACCCCTTCCAGCATCATCCCCGGTGCCAGGTCCTTCAGATCGTTGACGCCCTCCTTGAATTCCGCCGTGCGGAAGGCGGGGCGCGGGTCCCGGCCGGGCTTCTCGAGCTCGGCCAGGATGTCCTTGACCGTGGGCAGCCCGAAACGCTCGTCGGTGTAGCGTTCCGCTCGGACACTGCGCACAACCTCCGGCGCCCGCATGACCTCGATGACCGGCCGCCCCAGATCACTCAGGATGCGCTCCACCACGGGATACGACTCCGGGTGTACCGCCGAGGCGTCCAGCGGATTGTCGCCGTCGCGGATGCGCAGAAAGCCCGCTGCCTGCTCGTAGGCCTTGGGTCCGAGCCGGGGCACCTCGAGCAGCTCGTCGCGGCTACGGAACGCCCCCCTCTGGTCCCGCAGAGCGACGATGTTCTCCGCCAGCCGGGGTGAGAGACCCGACACCCGGGCGAGCAGCGGCGCCGACGCGGTGTTGAGGTCCACGCCAACGCTGTTCACGCAATCCTCCACCACGGCATCCAGGGTCCTGGAGAGCTGAAGCTGGCTCACGTCGTGCTGATACTGGCCCACGCCGATGGATTTCGGCTCGATCTTCACCAGCTCCGCCAGGGGATCCTGGAGTCTCCGGGCAATGGAGACGGCACCGCGCAGGCTCACGTCCAGCTCCGGAAATTCCTGGGCGGCGGCCTCCGACGCGGAGTACACGGACGCCCCGGACTCGGACACCATCACCGAGTGCAGGCCCAGCTCCGGGTGCCGGGACTTCAACTCCGCCACCAGGGCGTCCGTCTCCCGGGACGCCGTGCCGTTACCGATGGCCACCAGATCCACCCGGTGGCGGGTCGCGAGAGCCGCCAGAGTGCGCAGACTCCCCTCCACGTCCTTCTTCGGCTCGAAGGGATAGATGGTGGTGGTGTCCACCAGCTTTCCGGTGGCGTCCACCACGGCCACCTTGACCCCGGTGCGAATGCCGGGGTCGAGGCCCAGGGTCACCCGCTGGCCCGCGGGGGCCGCCAGCAGCAGATCCTTGAGATTGCGGCCGAACACCCGGATGGCCTCGTCCTCGGCCGTGGCCTTGAGCTGCCCCAGCAGATGGGTCTCGATGGAGTAGGAGAGCTTGGCGCGCCAGGTGAGGCGCACCACCTCGGCGATCCAGGCATCCGCCGGACGCCCCATGTTCTCCAGGGCGAAGCGCGCCGCGATCATTCCTTCCGGCCGCGCTTCCAGATCCTCCGGCAAGGTCAGGGAGAGCCGCAGCACCTCGGCGTTGCGGCCGCGGAACAGCGCCAGGGCCCGGTGGGGCGGAACCTTGGCGATGGCCTCGGCGTAGTCGAAGTAGTCACGGAACTTGGCCCCCGCGGACTCCTGCTCCGGCACGACCCGGGACGTGAGGATGCCGTGCTCCCACAGATAACGCCGCAGTCTTTCGAGCAGCTCGGCGTCCTCGCTGAACCGGTCCATGAGGATCCAGCGCGCGCCCTCCAGCGCCGCCGCCGCGTCCGCCACGCCCGGGTTCTGCCCGGCGTCCGTCTCGAAGGGCTCGCGAAGGTAGCCCGCCGCCTCACTCTCGGGAACCCGGCTCGGATCCTCGATCAAGGCGTCGGCCAGGGCCTCGAGGCCCGCCTCCCGGGCGATCTCCGCCCGGGTCCGGCGCTTGACCCGGTAAGGCAGATACAGATCCTCGAGGCGCTGCTTCGTGTCGGCGAGGGCGATGCGCCCGGCGAGCTCGTCCGTCAGCTTGCCCTGGCCGCGAATGGATTCGAGCACCGCAGCACGGCGCTCCTCCAGCTCCCGCAGATAGCCCAGGCGTTCCTCGAGCAGGCGTAGCTGGGTGTCGTCCAGGGCGCCGGTGGCCTCCTTGCGGTAGCGGGCGATGAAGGGCACGGTGGCGCCGCCGTCGAGCAGGGCGATGGCGGCCGAAACCTGGGCCGGTCGGACGGACAGCTCTTCGGCTATACGGTCGGGAATGGGGGGCAGCATGGGAATCCTCTCGTTGATCGGCGCGCCGGTTCCGTTCCGGCGCGGCACAGCGAACCGCGGCGGCGCCGCGCCGAAGCGGCGTGCCGTTGGCGAGCCGTTGGCGAGCCGTTGGCGAGCCGTCACGGGGTGATGGCGAATGTATGAACGGCAGCAGCGGCGGCGGGCGCTGGCGAGCTCAGCCGGCGGAGGCGGCCGGCG
>JAWLCV010000033.1:20369-23938 GCA_041686955.1 Pseudomonadales bacterium | reverse complement strand
GGCGAGCCGTTGGCGAGCCGTCACGGGGTGATGGCGAATGTATGAACGGCAGCAGCGGCGGCGGGCGCTGGCGAGCTCAGCCGGCGGAGGCGGCCGGCGCCGCGCCCACTTCCTCCAGCTCCACCAGAGTGCCGCAGAAATCCTTCGGGTGCAGGAACACCACCGGCAGCCCGTGGGCGCCGGTCTTGGGCCGGCCGTCACCCAGCACCCGGGCGCCCTCCGCCACCAGGTGATCGATGGCGGCGTGGATGTCCGCCACCTCGTAGCAGACGTGGTGCATGCCGCCGCTGGGGTTGTTGGCCAGAAACTTGGCCACCGGGGAGTCGTCTCCCAGCGGGTGCAACAGCTCGATCTTGGTGTTGGGCAGCTCGACGAACACGGTGGTCACGCCGTGGTCCGGCAGCGCCACCGGGTCGGTGACCCGAGCCCCCAGCGTGCTCCGATACACCTCCGCCGCCGCCGCCAGGTCCGGCACGACGATGGCCACATGGTTCAACTTACCGATCATCAGAACGCTCTCCAAAAACCTTGTTTATCAATTTCTAACGGTTCTTTCCTGGAATCATTTTGAGAATCTGGCTGGCCGCCTCCGGGATGTCCGAGCCGGGTCCGAAGATGGCGTGAACGCCGGCGTCGTAGAGGGCCTGGTAGTCCTGCCGGGGAATCACTCCGCCGCACACCACCACCACGTCCTCGAGCCCCTCCTCCTTCAGGTGCTCGATGAGCTCCGGCACCAGCGACTTGTGGCCGCCGGCCAGAGTGGAGACGCCCACCACGTGAACACCCTCCTCCTTCGCGTGCCGCGCGGCCTCCTCGGGCGTCTGGAAGAGCTGGGTCATGCGCACCCTGAAGCCGAAGTCGTTGAAGGCGTTCGACACCACCTTCGCGCCCCGGTCGTGGCCGTCCTGGCCCATCTTCACCACCAGCACGCTCGGGGCCTCCCCCTCCACCTCGGTGAACAGCTTGATCTCCTCGCGCACCTTCTCGAACTTCTCGTCGTTCTGGTAGCTCTCGGCGTAAACCCCCGGGGTCAACCCCACCGCCGACTCGTGGCGCCCCCACGCGGTCTCCAGAGCGAGGGAGATCTCGCCCACCGTGGCGCGATGCCGGGTAGCCTCCACCGACAACGCCAGCAGATTGCCCGAGTTGTCCCGGGCGGCCCGGGTCAACGCCTCCAGCGCCGCCTGGACCTTGGCCTCGTCACGGCTCCTGCGCACCTCCTGCAGACGGCGAATCTGGGAGTCGCGCACCTTGCTGTTGTCCACCGCCAGCACGTCGAACTCGGACGTGTCGTTCTCCACCTTGTACTTGTTGACGCCGACGATCACGTCCTCGCCGCGCTCGATGCGTGCCTGGCGCTGGGCCGCGGCCTCCTCGATGCGCTGCTTGGGCATTCCCGAGTTCACGGCGCGGGTCATGCCGCCGAGGGACTCCACCTCGTCGATGAGCTCCCGGGCATGCCGGACGATGGAATCGGTGAGGCTTTCCACGTAGTAGCTGCCGCCCAGCGGGTCCACGGTACGCGTGATCTGGCTTTCCTCGGCCAGGATGATCTGGGTGTTGCGGGCGATGCGGGCCGAGAACGGCGTGGGAAGCGCGATGGCCTCGTCCAGGGCGTTGGTGTGCAGGCTCTGAGTGCCGCCGAGCACCGCGGCCATGGCCTCGATGGTGGTGCGGACCACGTTGTTGTACGGATCCTGCTCCTGCAGCGACACCCCCGAGGTCTGGCAGTGGGTACGGAGCATCAGGGACGCCGGCTTCTTCGGCGCGAACTGCTTCATGAGGTCGTGCCAGAGGATCCTCGCGGCCCGCAGCTTGGCGATCTCCATGAAGAAGTTCATGC
Source organism: Pseudomonadales bacterium (assembly GCA_041686955.1). Taxonomy (GTDB): domain Bacteria; phylum Pseudomonadota; class Gammaproteobacteria; order Pseudomonadales; family Azotimanducaceae; genus UBA7803. Next base: position 22,095 of record JAWLCV010000033.1, on the reverse strand, counting down.
CGATGCCGAAGAAGAACGACAGCCGGGGCGCGAAGGCGTCCACGTCCAGCCCCCGCGCCAGGGCCGCCCGCACGTACTCGATGCCGTCCGCCAGGGTGAACGCCACCTCCTGGACCGCATTGGCCCCCGCCTCCTGCATGTGGTAGCCCGAGATGGAGATGGAGTTGAAGCGCGGCATGTGCTCTGCGGTGTAGCCGATGATGTCGGCCACGATGCGCATGCTCGGCTCCGGCGGATAGATGTAGGTGTTGCGCACCATGAACTCTTTGAGGATGTCGTTCTGAATGGTGCCGGACAGATCCTTCTGGGCCACGCCCTGCTCTTCGGCGGCGACGATGTAGCCGGCCATCACCGGGAGCACCGCGCCGTTCATGGTCATGGACACGGACATCTGATCGAGGGGGATGCCGTCGAACAGGATCTTCATGTCCTCCACGGAGTCGATTGCCACCCCGGCCATGCCGACGTCGCCCGCGACACGGGGATGATCGGAGTCGTAGCCGCGGTGGGTGGCCAGATCGAAGGCCACCGACAATCCCTTCTGGCCCGCCGCCAGGTTCTGCCGGTAGAAGGCGTTGGATTCCTCGGCGGTGGAGAAACCGGCGTACTGGCGGATGGTCCAGGGCCGGTTCACGTACATGGTGGCCCGCGGCCCGCGGACGAACGGCGCGAGCCCCGGGAAGCTGTCGAGATGGGCGATGTGGTCGAGGTCCTGCTGCGTGTAGAGCGGCTCGATCCGGATTCCTTCCGGCGACGTCCAGGCCAGTTCCTCGACGGCTTTGCCGCGCAATTCCTGCTCCGCCAGCGATTTCCACTCGTCCCGGCCGCCCTCGAACTTCTTGCTCATGGTTGCTCTCTCGACTCACCCGATAAACTGCGGGCGCCGAGTATAGCAATCGCGAGCTCCCGGCGGCCAAAATGACCGCCGGCGTTCGGCGCCGGCAAGCCTCAGCGCGGCTGGCCGATGACGTCCGAGCGCGCAAGGACGGACTCGCGCTCTTCCCGGTTGATCTCCTCCATGTCGGCGAGCAGGTCCCGGCTGAGGCCGGCGTCCCGGAGCTCCGCGCGCTGCGACTCGGAGAGCTCGAACACCTGATCGGTGCGCTCCAGCATCTCGAGGATCTCGTCGTCGCCGAGCCCGGCGTCTTCCATGGCGACGAGTTCGTCCATGGTGACGAAGCCGTCGTCGTTCAAGTCGCCGTCGTCGGCGCCGGCAACGTCCTCGGCGGTGGCCGGCCGTTCCTGCGCCTCTTCCACCGCCTCCCGGGCCTCGGCGCTGCGGTACTCCGGGTCCTCCTCGAACCAGTCCGTACGCGCACCGATGAGATAGCCGCCGGCCGCGCCCAGGGCCCCGCCCAGCAGCGCGCCCAGCAGCTTGTTGTCCGCCACCGAGGCCCCGACAGCGGCGCCGGCCGCCGTACCCGCCGCGGTCACCTGCTCCTCACGGGTACCCGGAAGATTCTCGCATCCGCCCAGCACGATGATGGCGGCCAGGAAGATAACGGCCGCGGCGGACCGCCGGATGGTCAAGGTGTTGTCTGCATTCATGGTCAACGTCCTCTGCTCGCCCCCCCCTGCGCCCTGCCCGAGGCCTTAGCAAGGTGCGTACCAGCCTGCGCTCCGGGCACGCGTGCTCCGGGCACGTAGGAAAACCGCGCGCGAGGCCGTAGAATTTCCGCCTTTGCGGGAAACGGCAGGGGGATCGGAATTTGAGCGGGCAGGAAAG
>JAWLCV010000033.1:0-20269 GCA_041686955.1 Pseudomonadales bacterium | reverse complement strand
CGCGTGCTCCGGGCACGTAGGAAAACCGCGCGCGAGGCCGTAGAATTTCCGCCTTTGCGGGAAACGGCAGGGGGATCGGAATTTGAGCGGGCAGGAAAGAAGCGCCGCCATCGTCGGCATTCACGAGTATCCGTCGCGAGACGTGGAGGGGCGGGTCTCCCCGCTGCAGATCAAGGCGCATAGCGCGGCACGGGCCCTGGAGGACGCGGGCCTCACCTGGAGCGACGTGGACGCCGTCTACGACGCCGGCGAGGCCGGGCCCATGAGCGGCTTCACCATCTCCGAGTACTTCGGCATCGAGCCCCGCGTCATCGACACCACCAACGTGGGCGGCAGCTCCTACGAGTATCACGCCGCCCATGCCCGCCGCGACATCGCCGCGGGCAAGGCGAAGGTGGCTCTGCTGACATACGGCTCCACCGCGCACAGCAACATGGCGCGGATCGGCGCGGGCGGCCGTGGCGGCCACGGCACCAGCCCGAGCGACAACCTGGAGACGTTCACGGGCATGACCCTGGTGGCCAATTACGCCATGGTGGCTCGCCGCCACATGTACGAGTACGCCACCACCAGCGAGCAGCTCGCCGAGATCTCGGTGGCCACGCGCATGCATGCCATGCGCAACCCGGAAGCGGTGAAGGCCATGCAGGATCTGGAGTTCGTCGACATCAGGGAAACGACCATCGACGACGTGGTGGGCTCGCGAATGATCGCCGATCCCCTGCACCTGCTGGAATGCTGCATGATCTCCGACGGCGGCGGCGCCGTGGTCATCGCCGCACCGGAGGTGTCGCGGAACTGCGCCAAGCCGCCGGTATGGATCCTCGGCAGCGGCGAGGCTGCGGGCTATCCCGAGAACGGTGGCGACATCACCACCAGCGCGGCCGCCCGATCGGGCCCCGAGGCGTTCGGTGAAGCGGGCGTGCGCCCGGACGAGATGGACATCGCCATGATCTACGACTCGTTCTCCATCACGGTGCTCACCATACTGGAAGACCTGGGCTTCTGCCCCAAGGGTGAGGGCGGGCGCTGGGTGCAGGGAGGCCGGCTGCGATTCGACCGTCCGCAGGACGGGCCGGCCCTGAACACCGACGGCGGCGGGCTCTCCTCCAACCATCCGGGCATGCGCGGCATCTTCCTGCTCATCGAAGCTGCCCGTCAGCTACGCGGCGAGTCCACGAGCCAGGTCGAGGGTGCGCGCCTGGCCGTCGCCCACGGCAACGGCGGCATGCTGGGCGCCCGTCATTGCGCCGGCACCATCATCCTGGGGAGGGACTGAACATGGCAGACGCGACGAGACCCCTGCCCTCTCTGAACGAGCTGGACACCCGCCTGTTCTGGGAGGCGACGAAGAACCGGGAACTGCGCTACCAGAAGTGCGACGACTGCGGCACCGTGGTCTGGCACCCGCGGGCCCACTGCACCGGCTGCACCGGCGGCCACCTCTCCTGGCACACCGCCTCGGGCAAGGGAACCATCTACACCTTCAGCGTGGTGCGCCAGAGCTACCACCCGTTTTTCCGCACCCTGGTGCCTTACGCGGTGGCCTGGATCGACCTCGACGAAGGCCCCCGGCTGCTCTCCAACGTCGTCGGCGTCGAGGACCCCACACGGGACCTGGCCTGCGGGCAGCGGGTGGAGGTGCAGTGGGAGGAGCACGAGGAGGTCAACATCCCCCTGTTCAAGCCCGCCTCCTGACCGCCCGCGGCCGGCGGGCGACAGGGAACGTGCGACAGGGGTAGCGAGCGGTCGCGGATCGCGGCGCCGTGTTTCACCCTCTTTCAGTCGCCCACCGGCCGCGGGCGGTCAGGAGGCGGGTCAGCGGTTGGAGATGGCCTCGAACTCCCCGGCGGCGAGGGCCTCCACCAGCTCCTGCTCGGTGCGGACGTCGGCGGGGAAGCGGGTGGCGCAGCGGCCCACGTGGCTGACGATGTGGGCATCGCTGCCGCCGATGCCCCGGTAGCCCTGCTCGGCGGCCATGGCCTGGGCGATGGCGTCCTCGCCGTCCCGGCTGCCGCCGTTCAGCACTTCGACGATGCGCACCCCTTGCGGCACGCCGAACTCTTCCAGGTGAGCATGCATGCCCACCCGGGGGCGGCCCGGGTGGCAGGGCACGGGAATCGCGCCGTGGGCCTCGCAGGCCTCGATGACCCGGGCGAGCGGCAGGCGGATGTCGGCGAAATCGAGGGCCGCCTGCAACCCGGGGGAAACGCCGAACACGAGCACGTGGCCGTACTCGGTCTCCACTTCACTTCCCTTGAGGATGGTGAGACCGAACTCCCGGGCCAGGTCCGAATAATCCGACTCGTCGTCGAACTGCCGGTGCTCGGTCAACACGAAACCATCGATGGGCACGTCCCGGCTGCGAATCCACTGGCAGTAGTTGCGAACCTTGGCCCGCCCATCGTCGGACTTCACGGAATGCGTGTGCAGATCCAGAATCACAGCGCGCGCCCTCGTGCCCGGCCATCGTTCCCGGTGATCCGCAGCCATTCCCGGTCGACCCGCGCCAGCAGCGTTTCCGGATCCAGGGAGTTGTCGATGACCACGTCCGCCCTGGCGCGGCGCTCGTCGTTACTCATCTGGGAGTCGATGCGGCGCTGCACGTCTTCGGGGCTCAAACCGTCCCGGGCGCACGCCCGCGCCACGGCGACCTCGGGCGGCACCGTGACCACCCAGACTTCGTCCACGGCATCCTGCCAGCCGGCCTCGAACAGCACCGCCGCCTCCAGCACCACGATGCGGGCCGGACCCTCACGGTTGACGGTAGCCAGCTCCGCCTCGGCAAGCCGGCGGATCTCGGGCCAGACGATGTCGGTGAGCTCCTTCATCCTGTCCGGCCGGCCGAACACCTTCGCTCCGAGAGCCTTGCGGTCGATTCGCCCGTCGGCATCCACCACGTCCGGCCCGAAGGCTTCCACCACCGCGCGGAACGCTCGAGTATCCGGCTCGTAGGCGCGATGACCGAGCTTGTCGGCGTCGATAACGTGAGCGCCGAGCTGCTCGAGGTACTTCGCCACCGTGGATTTGCCCGAGGCGATCCCGCCCGTGAGCCCTATCTTCATGGTGCCTGTAGACTCCGCCTGCAAAGCCCACCATTCTAGCGGCACCCATGCTCGAGGTCACATACGTACAGCCGGACGGCACCCGTTACACCTGCACGTTGCGCCCCGGCGAGACGGTGCTGGACGGTGCCCTGGACAATGCCGTTCCCGGAATCCTCGGGCAATGCGGCGGCGGCTGCACCTGCGCCACCTGCCACTGCTACGTGGTCGAGCCGGAACCCGGCCGACTGCCGCCTCCGCACCCGGACGAGCTGGAGCTCCTGGAGTACGTCCTGGATCGGCGGGACAATAGTCGGCTGGCTTGTCAGATCCGCGTGACCGGGGCCCTGAACCGGCTGGTGGTCGAGGTGCCGCTCGAGCAGGCGTGAGGCCGCCGCGGCGTGCCTCAGGTCCGTGCAGGCTCCGGCGGCACCAGGCGCGCCTGCCACGTCATCTCCGGCACCGGCTCGTCCATCAGGAACGCCTTGATCATCGGATTGACGATCTCGGGCGCCTCCTGCTGCACCCAGTGGGAAACCCGCGGCAGGTAGCGGATGGTGAGGTCGCGGACGTAGGCTTCAGTGCCGTAGGTGGTCTCCTTGGTCAGCGCCACGTCGTCCTCGCCCCAGATCATCAACGTCGGCGTGTCGATCACCGGGTAACCCAGCTCGCGCTGCCGGCGCGCGCCGCCGCCGCGCACCAGCGCCCGGTAGTAGTTGATCATGGCGGTGAGCGCCCCCGGCTGAGCGGCATTGCGCCGGTAGACCTCGACCACCGGGTCCGGAAAGCGATTCGGGTCGCAGCTCGAGCGGCGCAGCGCTTCCGCCACCGGACGCGCGCCGTCCCGGCCCAGCAGCAGCTCGGGCAGCCGCGGTAGCTGGAAGAACAGCACGTACCAGGAGCGCAGGAGCTGTGCGGGTCCCATGGCCTTCGACATCGCCGCGGGGTGAGGCACGTTGCAGATGATCAGCCGGGCGAGCGGCCGAATCCTGCGCATGGCGAAGAACCAGGCGATCACCGCGCCCCAATCGTGCGCGATGAGAACCGTATCCTCCTGGAAGCCGGCCGCATCGATCAGTCCCGCCACGTCCTGCAGCAGGTTCTCGAGGCTGTACGCTTCCATTCCCGCGGGCCGCGAGGAGTGCCCATAGCCACGCAGGTTCGGTGCCCACGCGGTGTAGCCGAGGTCCGCCAGCACGGGGAGCTGATGACGCCAGGAGAAGCTGTGCTCCGGAAAGCCGTGCAGGCACAGCGCCAGACGGTCGCCGCTCCCGCACATGTCCACCTCGAAGCGCTGGTGGTTGGCTGCCACGAACTCGGTCCTGATGCGCGGATCCGTGAGCTCCTGCGGAACGATCTCTGACATGAAGCGGACTCCCCCTGATTCTGCAACACCGGCGCGAGGCGCCGATTATGTCACCTGCCGCCATCCCGGCGCGATGCCAGCGCCGGCAGGCGCCACGTCCTGGGGCCACCGGCGCCGGCCACCGGGACCCCCTCCGGGGTCGGTAGCGGAACTGGCTCACGAATCTCGCTCCCCGGCGCCCGATGAGCAAACCTCGTCCGTATACTGGTTCCGTCACGTCACCGGAACCCCCGATGCAGCTGACCCTTCCCGCGAGCACGTACAAAGGGTTTCGGGCGCTTCGCGCCCAGGCCGCGCTGTTCGAGCGCGTGCGCGGCTTCGACCGCTGCATGCGCAAGCTGCTGGGTGCCGCCGACGAGCCGCCGCCGCTCGCTGCGGTGGCCGAGCTCTACGCGCACTGGGGCGACCCGCCCACCCAGGGCACCGAGAATTTCCTTCGCAGTTGTCTCGCCGAGGCGGGGCGAGCCGAGGGCCCCATCGTGCAGTGCGGCGCGAGCCTGCTGACCCTGGTGCTCGGCGGCCTCTGCAGCAGCGGCGAGAAGACACGGCAGCTCTGGTGCCTCGAGCACGATTCGCACTGGGCCAACGTCATGCGCTCCTGGATCACCCAGTACCGGATCGGCTCGGCCCACGTCATCACCAGCCGCGCGCGCATGTTCGACGGCTACGTCTGGTACGGCGTGGATACCCAGCGGCTGGCGCAAGGGATCAGCCTGATCCTGTGTGAAGGCGCGAGAACCACTCCCCAGGGCATCATCGGCGCGCTGAACCGTCTCGGCGGCCGGCTGGGAACGGAATTCACGGTGCTCGCCCGCGGCGTGTCCCGCGGCGACGACCTGCGCGAGCTGAAGACCTGGGCCGAACTGCAGCGGGCTTCCTGCGTGGTCGTCGACCGCCAGGAAGGCTTCGTGAAGCTTTCCAGACGCACGGGCCCCGCCTGACCCCTGCGCGGCGCGGTCAGCCGGCCGTGCCCTGCGCCAGCCCGGGCTCCTCGGCTGCGCGCGCGAACTCCATGGCCGCATCGTCTACGGGACCGAACTTCAGGGTCACGAGATCCAGTAGATAGTTCTGATACAGCCGCCAGGGTGCCCGGGTGCCCTGCTTCGGAAACCGGTCCAGCGCACGCTGCACGTAGCCCGAGGTGAGGTCGAGCATGGGCCGGGTGGGCAGGTCCGACTCGGGAAGGCGCGGGCAGCACTGACTGAAGCCGTGCACGGCCATGTGATTGAGCAAACGGCAGACGTAGGCGCAGGTGAGATCACACTTGAGGGTCCAGGACGCGTTCGTGTAACCCATGGACAGGGCCAGGTTGGGCACGCCGCTGAACATCATGCCCTTGTAGGCCACCGTCGCCGCCGGATCCACCTCGCGACCATCCACCTCGAGCTCCACGCCGCCGAGCAACTCGAGCTCGAGCCCCGTCGCCGTGACCACCAGGTCCGCGTCGAGCTGCGCACCCGAAACCAGCGCCACGCCGGTCTCGGTGAACGTCTCGATGCGATCCGTCACGACCGAGGCCCTGCCCGAGCGGATGGCCGCGAACAGATCGCCGTCCGGCACCAGGCACAGGCGCTGATCCCAGGGCTTGTAGCTCGGAACGAAATGCCGCTCCACGTCGACCGAACTGCCCAGGGCCCGCCGCACGCCCCCCACCAGCAGCCCCTTGGCGCGCTCGGGAAAGCGCTGACAGAACTGATAGAACAGCGTTCCGAACAGGATCTTGCGCCAGCGGATGACCCCGTACGCCAGCTTCGGCGGCAGCCACCGCAAGAGCCGCTCGGCGCCGCGATCCTCCGCGGGCGCCGCCACCATGTAGGTGGGCGAGCGTTGCAGCATGGTGACGTGGGCTGCGGATTTCGCGAGCTCGGGTATGAGGGTCACGGCGGTTGCGCCGCTGCCGATCACCACGACCCGCTTGCCGGCGTAGTCCACGTCGTCGCTCCACTGCTGGGGATGGACGATGCGGCCGGCGAAGCGCTCCGCGCCCGGGAAGTCGGGCTGGTAGCCGCGCTCGTAGTCGTAGTAGCCGCTGCACATGAACAGAAAGTTGCAGGTGAGGCGCACCGGGGCTCCGTCCTCACCCGCTTCCACCTCCACCCTCCAGCGCCCCTCGGTACTGGACCAGGCGGCCCGCTTCACGCGGTGACGGTAGCGAATGTGGCGGTCGATACCGAACTCCCGGGCCGTCTCCTCCAGATACCGCAGGATGGCAGGCCCGTCGGCGATGGCCTTCGGATCGGTCCAGGGCTTGAACGAGAAGCCCAGGGTGTACATGTCCGAATCCGAGCGGATGCCCGGGTAGCGGAACAGGTCCCAGGTGCCCCCCATCCGCTCCCGCCCTTCCAGGATGGCGAAGCTGCGGTCGGGACACCGCTTCTGCAGATGGTGGGCGGCACCGATGCCGGAAATGCCGGCGCCGACGATGAGCACGTCGAAATGTTCCATTTGAGCTCGCTTTCCGACCCGTTCCCGTCAGCCGCTGGCGCCGGCCCGGGTAGCTTCCGGTACCTCCAGCAGGCGTCCCGAGCGGGTGTCGTAGATGTATCCGTATATGGGGATGGAGCTCGGCACCAGGGGATGCCGGCGGATCCGCTCTACATCCTCCACCACGCTGCGCTCGTTGTCCTCGATGGTGAGCCAGTCGATGTATCGGCCTTCGCCGGAACCGGGGCCCGTGCCGGTGTCCCGCCAGCCCCCGGCGTCCAGCGACGCGGTTTCCAGACTGCTCGCGAGCAGCTCGCGCATCACGTCGTCGGTGAACGTCTCCATGCCGCAATCGGTGTGGTGAACCACGAACCACTCCCGGGTTCCGAGCAGCTTGTAGGAAATCACCAGGGAGCGAATGGCATCGTCGCTGGCACGGCCGCCAGCGTTGCGGATCACGTGGGCGTCCCCTTCGCTGAGCCCGGCGAACTTCGCCGGATCCAGCCGGGCATCCATGCAGGTGAGCACCGCGAAGCGCCGCGCCGGCGGCATCGTCAGACGGGATTTGTCACCAAAAGTCTTTGCATATTCAGCATTTGCAGAAAGAACTTCATCCAGGATCTTGGTCATGGTCACGTCCTCCCAGTGGGACCGCCTGCACCGTCGCAGGCGCCGCGCAGGCGATCGCAGGCCCGACGCCTGCGCCCCCGCAGGATACCCGCGCCGTCCGGCCGCGTCAGCGCGGAACCAGCCGGACGGGAAGCTCCGTGTAGCCGCGAATGAAGATGTGGCGGGTACGCACCGGCTCGCCCACCACTTCCACCGTCTCGAATCGCTTCATGATCTCTTCCCAGAGAATCCGCAACTGCATCTCGCCCACCCGGTTACCCATGCAGCGGTGGATGCCGAAGCCGAAGCTCATGTGGCTGCGCGCGTTCGGTCGATCGATGACCAGAGCGTCGGCCCGCTCGAAGACGCTCTCGTCCCGGTTGCCGGAGAGGTACCACATGACCACCTTGTCGCCGGCCCGGATGGTCTTGCCGCCGAGCTCTGTGTCGGCCAGCGCCGTGCGGCGCATGTGGGTCAGTGGGGTCTGCCAGCGGATGATCTCCGCCACCATGTTGGGGATGAGACCCGGGTTCTCCCGCAGCTTCTGGTACTGGTCCGGGTAGCGGTTCAGGGCCAGCACGCCGCCGGAGATGGAGTTCCGGGTGGTGTCGTTGCCCCCGACGATGAGCAGCATCAGATTGCCCAGGTACTCCATTGGGCGGTCGATCATGTCCCGCGTGGACTCACCGTGGGCCAGCATGGAGATGAGGTCGTTGCCCGGCTCCGGTCGCGCCGCCCGCTCGTGCCAGAGGTCGGTGAACCGCGCCAGGCACTGCAGCAGCTCTTCCCGGCGCTGCTCGATGGATTCTACGATGCCACTCTCGGGCCCGTTGGTGGCCACGTCGGACCAGCGGGTCAGCTTGTAGCGCTCCTCGAATGGAAAGTCGAACAGGGTCGCCAGCATCTGGGTGGTGAGCTCGATTGATACCCTCTGCACCCAATTGAACTCCTCGCCCACGGGCAGGGAATCCAGGATGGCACACACCCGACGCCGGATCTCCGGCTCGAGCGCCGCCAGGTTCCGCGGCCCCGCTACCGGCGCCACCGACTTGCGCTGAACATCGTGCGTCGGCGGATCCATGGCGATGAACATGGGCGTGCGGAAGTCGGCGTTGCCGTCGAAGATGGAGATGCCCTGAGCCGACGAGTACACCTCGTGGTGCATGTCCACGTGCTTGATGTGCTCGTAGCTGGTGACGGACCAGTACGGGCCGAACGCACTGTCCTCGTGGAAGTGCACCGGGTCCTCACGCCGCAGCCGCTCGAAGAACGGCAGCACGATGTCGCGCCGGAACAGCTCCGCCCGGGCCGGGTCGACCTGTTCGAGCGGCACGTTCCACGGATCGGTGATCAGCGGCTGCTCAGCGACGTCAGCCCCCGCGACGGCACCTTCGCTCATGGCATTTCTCCCTATCGTTCGATCAGTCGCACCGGCAGCTCCGCGTAACCCTTTACGAAGGAGGAGTACACCCGCTGCGGCTCGCCCACTACTTCCACCTTGTGGAACCGCTTCAGGAGCTCCTCCCAGACGATGCGCAGCTGCATCTCACCCACCCGGTTGCCCATGCAGCGGTGGATGCCGAAGCCGAAGCTGACGTGCTGGCGCGCGTTCTTGCGGTCGATGACGAGCCGGTCGGCGTTCTCGAACACCTCCTCGTCGCGGTTGCCGGAGACGTACCACATGCACACCTTGTCGCCGGCCTTGATGGTCTTGCCGCCGAGCTCGGTGTCCACCAGAGCGCGACGGCGCATGTGCGCCAGCGGCGTCTGCCAGCGGATGATCTCCGCCACCATGTTGGGAATCAGCTCCGGGTGCTGACGCAGCTTCTCGTACTCGTCAGGGAACTGATTGAGGGCCAGCACGCCACCGGTGAGGGAGTTGCGGGTGGTGTCGTTGCCGCCGACGATGAGCAGGATCAGGTTGCCCAGGTACTCCATGGGTCTGCTCAGCATGTCCCGGGTGGACTCACCGTGCGCCAGCATGGAGATCAGGTCGTTGCCCGGCTCCTCCCGGTTGGCCCGCTCGTGCCAGAGACCGGTGAAGTACTCCAGGCACTCGAGCAGCTCCGCCCGGCGCTGCTCCTCGGTATCGATGACGCCGGTGCCCGGAGGGGCGGTGGCCACGTCGGACCAGCGGGTCAGCTTGTAGCGGTCTTCGAAGGGGAAGTCGAACAGGGTGGCGAGCATCTGGGTGGTGAGCTCGATGGACAGGTTCTTCACCCAGTTGAAGTCCTCGCCCACCGGCAGCGAATCGAGGATGGTGCACACCCGCTGGCGGATCTGCGGCTCGAGCGCCGCCAGGTTCCTAGGCCCAGCCACCGGGGCCACCACCTTGCGCTGCTCGTCGTGCTTCGGCGGGTCCATGGCGATGAACATGGGAAGCTGGAAATCCTCGTCCTGATCGGCCAGCGTGATGCCGCCCTCGGAGGAGAAGATCTGATGGTTCATGTCCACGTACTTGATGTCGTCGTAGCGAGTAACGGACCAGTACGGGCCGAACTCGCTCTCCGCGGTGAAATGAACCGGATCTTCCTTCCGCAGACGTTCGAAATACGGCCAATGGGCGTCGTTCTGGAACAGCACCCCCTGAGCCGGATTCACCTCCTCCAGGGGAAGTGAGTAGGGATCGGCGACGTACTCGGTCTGAATCTGGAACTCCGGCTGGGTGTTCGCGGCTTCGCTCATGGCTCTCTCCCATTCTGCAATCGGTTGGTTTCCGCGGGGCCCGAGCCCCGGGGCAGCGTTCGGCTTACATCTGGAATTCGGGCACCGTCACCACCAGACCGTCCAGTTCCTCCGTCACCGGAATCTGACAGGACAACCGGGAATTCGATTCGCGCTCCGGGTTCAGATCGAGCATGGACTCCTCGCGCTCCCCGGGCTGGCCGACCTTGGCCATCCAGGCGGCGTCGACGTAGACGTGGCACGTGGCGCAGGAACACTCGCCCCCGCAGTCGGCGTCGATTCCCGGCACCAGGTTGTCGATGGCGGCCCGCATCACGGAAAGCCCAACCTGACCTTCCACGGTGTGCTCGGTGCCATCGTGCTCGATGAACGTGATCTTCGGCATCTACTCACTCCTTCGTATCGTGCCGGTGCCAAGCGGTGCCACCCCCCGGACCAGCGTTAAAGACCCAGAGAATAGCGGCATTTTCGGAATCATGACAGTAGCTAGATTGCTCCTTTGGTCACCGAAGGTAACAAATTGCACGTTTGATTCCATTTACTGACAGGTAAATAGCCTAACCCGCCTCGGTCGTCCGTCGATCCCGCAAAAACAGCGCGAGCTGCCGGTCGTGGCGGCTGGTGGCGGAGAGGCGGCCCGGCCGTACCCACGGCTGCCACTTGGGTGCCACGGCCCCCTGCGGCCGGTCGCCCATCACCGTCACCCGTTGGATGATCCGTTCGCCTTGGAAGTCGTTCAGCACGAAGTGCTGGGTACAGCGGTTGTCCCAGATGGCCACGGTGCCCTCGCTCCAGCGGTAACGGACCGTGAAACGGGGATCGGCGACCCAGCGGGTGAGGTAGCGCAGCAGGGTCTCGCTCTCGGTGGCGTTGAGCTCCACCAGCCGCCGGGTGAAATGCTCGTTGACGTACAAGGCCCGGCGTCCGGTCTCGGGGTGCACCCGAACCACCGGGTGGATGGCCATCTGCTCGGGATGGTTGTGGGGCAGCGCGTCATGCAGGGCCGTGAGCCCGTCACACAGCGCCTTCATGGGCTCCGACAGCGCATCGTAGGCGGCGTACAGGCTCGACCACATGGTGTCGCCGCCCACCGCCGGCGCCTTGCGGAGCTGCAGCACCGACAGCACTGCCGGGTCCTCGCGAAACGTCAGGTCCGTGTGCCATTCGTCCGCCACACCGCCGTGGCTCGCCGCCAGCTCGAACAGCTCCGGGTGCTGCGTGAAGGGATTCTTCAGATTGGGGTGCGCCTCCAGCGGTCCGAACCGGCGGCCGAACGCCACGTGCGCCTCCACCTCCATGTGCTGATCCGGAAAGAACAGCACCAGATGCTCGAGGAGCAGCGCCCTTACCGCCGAGAACCCCTCGTCATCGAGCTCAGCCAATCGAACCCCGGAGATTCGTGCGCCCAGCGCCCCCGCCAGCCGCTCCACCCGCCAGGAAGGCGGCACCGTCACCTCGCTCATGATTCGCCCTTTTTTTTCACCCGGATTCCCCACGGATGCTGCGGCAACGGCGCCGGGTCGGTCAACGAGCAGCGCCATCGGATTTCGCCACGGCAATTTCCCGTGGCTATAATCGCGTCCCTTCGAATTCTCATCATGGGAGAACCCAATGGAAATAAAAGACAAAGTCGCCGTCATCACCGGGGGCGCCTCGGGACTGGGAGAGGCCACGGCGCGGTGCCTTCACGGCATGGGAGCCAAGGTGGCCATCTTCGACATGAACGAGGAGAAGGGCCAGGCCCTGGCCAAGGAACTCGGCGACGGCGCGATCTTCCAGAGCGTGAACGTCACCAGCGAAGAAGCCGTGCAGCAGGGCATCGGCGCGACCATGGACGCCTTCGGCGCCATCCACATCTGCTGCAACTACGCCGGTATCGGCAACGCCATCAAGACCGTGGGCAAGGACGGTCCGTTCCCGCTGGACAAGTTCAAGCTGATCATCGACGTGAACCTCATCGGCACGTTCAACGTGCTGCGCCTGGCGGCCAACGAGATGCAGAAGAACGAGCCGTACAACGAGTTCGGCGGCCGCGGCTGCATCATCAACACCGCGTCGGTGGCGGCCTACGAGGGGCAGATCGGCCAGGCTGCCTACAGCGCGTCCAAAGGCGGCATCGTCGGCATGACCCTGCCCATCGCCCGGGACCTTTCCAGCATCGGCGTGCGCTGCAACACCATCGTGCCCGGTCTGATTCACACTCCCCTGTTTCAGGGCGCTCCCGACAAGGTCATCGACGCGCTCTCGGCTCAGGTGCTGTATCCGAAGCGGCTCGGGCGACCCGAGGAAATCGCTCACGTGGCCGTGATGCTCATCGAGAACGAGTACATGAATGGTGAGTGCGTGCGGATGGACGGCGGCATCCGCATGCAACCCAGGTAACGCTACCACCCCGCCGCGCCGCAGCAGCGCCGTGCGTTCCTCCGGCGTGGCGGGTACCATCGGTCTCACAACCGCGATCTAGGTCGGCGAACCGAACGTCGACGCAAATCCATCCCGGCCATTGCCGGAGCCCGGTTTCGGCCGGGCTGCTCGTATCAAGCCGTTTGCTCATGAATCAGATCATTGCCCGGAGCCCGCGCGCGCGCTCCACCATCCATTCGCCCGATGTCATCCCGCGGCCCCGCCGCTTTCGGGCATTCACCCGCAGTCGTCTGGGCGAGATTCCCCAGCTCGCGAAGCTCGACCCGGAGATCCGCTTCGAGATCGACGTCGTGTCCAGGGTTCTGCCGTTCCGGGTCAACCCGTACGTCGTCGACGAGCTCATCGACTGGGACCGCGCTCCCGACGACCCTTTGTTCCGCCTGGTGTTCCCGCAACGGGACATGCTGGAGCCTTCGGCGTTCGCGCGGCTCGCCGCCCTCGTCCGCCGCGGCGCCGACCCGCGGATGGTGAACGCCTGCGCCGGGGAGATCCGCGCTGCACTGAATCCCCATCCGGCCGGGCAGCGCGAGCTCAACGTGCCGCGGCTGGGTGCCCAGGCGCTCCCGGGCCTGCAGCACAAATACCGGGAGACGGTGCTGTTCTTCCCCGGACGGGGACAGGTCTGTCACGCCTACTGCACGTTCTGCTTCCGCTGGGCACAATTCGTCGGCGACAGGCAATTGCGCTTCTCGTCCACGGACAGCGCCCGGCTGCACGAGTATCTGGCCCGGCACACGGACGTCACGGACCTGCTGATCACCGGCGGTGATCCCATGGTGATGTCGGCGCGCAACCTGCGCCGCTATCTGGAGGGACTGGCCGACGCGCGCCTGGCCCATGTGCAGAGCATCCGCATCGGCACCAAGTCCCTCACGTTCTGGCCCCACCGGTACGTCGACGACGACGATGCGGACGACCTGCTGCGGCTCCTCGAATCCCTGGTGGAGCGCGGCAAGCACGTGGCCGTCATGGCGCACTACAACCACTGGCGCGAGCTGGATACCCCCGTCGCGCGCCGCGCCATCGCCCGGCTGCGCGCCACCGGCGCCGTGATCCGCGCTCAGGGACCCCTGCTGGCCCACATCAACGACGATCCCGCAGTGTGGGCGCGTCTATGGAAGGAGCAGGTCCGTCTGGGCATCGTGCCCTACTACATGTTCGTGGAACGCGACACCGGCGCCCGCCGCTATTTCGAGGTGCCGCTGGCGCGGGCCTGGCAGATCTATCGCGACGCCACGGAGCAGGTGTCCGGCCTCGCCCGGACGGCCCGCGGCCCGTCCATGAGCGCCGGCCCCGGCAAGGTCGAAATCCAGGGCGTGACCGAGGTAGCCGGCGAGCGGGTGTTCGTGCTGCGATTCATCCAGGGACGCAACGCGGACTGGGTGCAACGGCCGTTCTTCGCCCGCTTCGACCCCGCCGCCACCTGGCTCGATCAGCTCGAGCCGGCGCTCGGAGAGCGGGCGTTCTTCTACCAGGAGGAGTACGACGCCATCTGCAATCAGGCAGCGCCGCCCGGCTCCCGCTGACCTACCAGGGCCGCGGCGGCAAGCAGCACCAGGTTCAACCCGAGACACAGCCAGATCGCCGCCCGGTACGTGCCGAGCCAGTCGAGACCGGCGCTGAACAGCAACGGGCCCACGGCGCTGGCGAATACCGTCAGCGACATGGCGAGGCCGCTGATCTCGCCGAGGTGCAGGCGCCCGAAGTGCCGCACGAAGGCCAGATTGGAGAGCACGCCCCAGAGCCCGCCGCCGGCGCCGAACCCCGCTACCAGCAACCAGTAGCCCCAGGACGCCTCCAGATGCAGAAGGCCCCAGGCGCCGGAGACGAAGGCGCCGAGCATGGCGAGCAGGAACGGCTTCAGGGCGGCCCTGTCCACCAAAGTGCTCGCGGCCAGATTCACGGTAGTCGCAGCGATGGCCTGGGGCAGGAAGTAGCCGAAGGCCGCCACCTCGTCGCGCCCGGCTTCCGCGAAGATGTCGACGATGTGGAACGTCACCGCCGTGCCGAACAGCGCGTGAATCGCCAGCGCCCCGGCGTAGACCCAGAACACCGGCGATTGCCGGGCCTCCATCAGCGTCGCTTCGGGCCCCGCAACCACCGCGGCGGCGGCGTGCTCCTCGGCACTCACGCCGTCGGGCCGCAGGCCGCAGCTCTCCGGCGTGTCCCTCACCACCACCAGGCAGAGTAGAGCGAAGGCCCCGCCAACCACCGCCGCCATCAGCCATAACGCCCCCCGCCAGCCGGCGACGTCGATGAGCACGGCGAGCAGGAGCGGCGCTACCGAAAATCCGAGCGAGACGAACACCCCGCGCACCCCCGAAACGAGCCCGCGGCGGCGCTCGAACCAGACCAGCAGCACGTTGCGCGACGCGCTGGTCAACACCCCCTGCCCGGTGAAACGCACGCCGAAGTAGCCGAGCAGTATGAGCCCCAGCGCGCCCCAGCTCCGCCACGGGGAGGACAGCGGCGCGACCATCCAGTCGATGAGGCTGATGAACACGAGCACCGCGCCGAGGGTCAGGCTCGCGCCCGTCATCATGGTCCGCGCCTGAACCCGGTCGTACCAGCGTCCGGCCCGGGTGAGGAACAGGCTGCTGCCGAGGGTTCCGAAGAAATAGGCGGCGGAGAGCTCGGTGCGGCCGAGGGAGAAGGCCGCCATGAACGGCTCGGTGAACACGGCCATGCCCATGGTCTGGCCGGGCACGCTCATGAGGAATCCGAGGGTGGAGACGATCCAGACGATCCAGCCGTAAAAGAACGGCACCCGCCTCGGATCGTAGGGCCAGTCGGCAGGAAGGGTGAATCGGGACCGCATGCTGAGGAGGAAAAGTCGCGCATTCTACCTGACCGAGGCGGGTCACCGACAGCGCATTTCCCCGCTACGGCCTGTACAATCGTCTGCCCCGATGGATCCGGACTCCCCCCGCAGCATGCAAGACGACACGACAGACGAGAATCTCAGACAGCAACGTGACGACGTGCGCTGTGACGTGGCGCTGCAGACCATGCAGGACGTGCTCTGGCGCTTCAACGAGACGAACGAAGGCACTCTGTCCGCCTACGACGTCATCGGCTTTCTGGTGGAGGATCTGGTGCAATCCGGGTTCTGCGCGGCGTGCATCAGCGAGAGCATCGACGCCGCCTTCGAGCGCTGCAACGCCGACCGGGTGCAGCACAAGGCCGACGACGAGGCGGGCATCATCCCGCGCTCGCCGGACGACGTGTTCCACTGAAGTCAATCGTCGATGGTGAGCAGCGACGCGTTGCCGCCCGCCGCCGTGGTGTCCACGGTCACCGCCCGCTCCAGGAGGAAGCGCTCCAGGTAATGCGGCCCGCCGGCCTTGGGGCCGGTGCCGGACAGGCCTTCGCCGCCGAAGGGCTGCACCCCCACCACCGCGCCGATCTGGTTGCGGTTCACGTACAGATTGCCGACCCGGGCGCGGCGGATCACCCGTTGGGCGCGGTTTTCGCTGCGTGAGTGCAGCGCCAGGGTCAGGCCGTAGCCCAGGGCATTGACGGCGTCCACCAGGGCTTCGAGCTCGCCGGCCCGCCAGCGCACCACGTGCAGGACCGGACCGAACACCTCCCGGTGCAGATCCCCCACCGAAGGGATCTCGAACGCCACGGGCGCCAGGAACAACCCGTTTTCGCTCAGGGACTCAGGAATAGGCGTCTCGCCGACCAGCCTATAGCGCTGCCGCGCCTCCTGGACGTACGCCTGCAGTCCCTGCCACGCCTCCTCGTCGATGATGGGCCCCACGTCCGTGGCCAGCAAGGTCGGGTCGCCCAGCTTCAACACCTGCATGGCACCCGCGATCATGGCGAGCTGCCGATCCGCCACGTCCTCCTGGACGCACAGCAGACGCAGCGCGGAGCAACGCTGGCCGGCACTCTGGAACGCGGAGGTCATCACGTCCCGGGTGACCTGCTCCGGCAGAGCGGTGGAATCCACGATCATGGCGTTGATGCCGCCGGTCTCGGCGATGAACGGAATCATGGGCCCCTGCCGGGCCGCCAACCGGCGCGCGATGACCCTGGCCGTGTCGGTGCCGCCCGTGAACGCCACCCCGGCAAGGCGGTCGTCCTGCAACAACGCCTCGCCGATCATCGGGCCGTCCCCGGGCAGCAGATGGAGCACGCCTTCCGGCAGGCCCGCCTGCTGCAGCAGCCGCACCGCCTCGGCGGCCACAAGCGGCGTCTGCTCCGCCGGTTTCGCCAGCACCGGGCACCCCGCGGCCAGCGCCGCGGCCACCTGGCCGGTGAAAATGGCCAGGGGGAAGTTCCACGGCGCAATGCACAAGAAGGGTCCCCGGCCCACCAGCCGCAAGGTGTTGGTTTCCCCGGTGGGCCCCGGCAGGGTCGTGGGCTGCGCGAGCAGCCGTTCGGCCTGCGCCGCGTAGTAGCGAAGAAAATCCACCGCCTCCCGCACTTCCAGGTGGGCGTCCATCACCGTCCGGCCGGCCTCCCGGCAGAGCAGCGTCATCAGTGCCGGCGCCCGTGCCTCCATGAGGTCGCTGGCACGCCGCAAGACATCGGCGCGCTCGCCGGCCGGCACGGCACTCCATCCGTCCGCGGCGGCGGCAGCCCGGGAGAGCGCCCGCTCGGCCTGCTCCGCCGTTGCCTCCATCACCCGCCCCACCGCCCGGCGGCGATCCGCCGGGCTGTAGACGATCCGTTCCGCACCCGGCGCGTCGGCTCCCGGCAGCGTCGGAGCACAACGCCACTGGTCGTGATCCGCCGCGGCCATGTCCGCCGCGAGCGGGATCAGTACCACCGGATCCGACAGATCGAGGCCGCGACTGTTGACCCGGTCGGGTGCGAACAGGTTGGCCGGATGGGCGATCCGTGGATGGGGCGTGAACCCGACGGACCGGGCCTCGGCCACCGGGTCCGTCACCAGCGCGTCCACGGGCAGCGAGTCGTCGGCGATACGGTTGACGAACGATGTGTTGGCGCCGTTCTCCAGCAGACGCCGCACCAGGTAGGCCAGCAGGTCCTCGTGCCCCCCCACCGGGGCGTACACGCGGCACCGGTACCCGCCGCCGTTCGGCCCGTCGACCAGCGGCTGATAGAGCGCTTCGCCCATTCCGTGCAGGCGCTGGAACTCGAGGTCGCGCCGGGATCCGGCCATCTCCAACAGCGCCGCCACCGTGCGCGCGTTGTGGGTGGCGAAGCACGGGTAGAAGGCATCGGCGGCAGCGAGCATGCGGCTGGCGCAGGCCAGGAACGACACGTCCGTGTGAATCTTGCGGGTGAACACCGGGAAGCCGGCGAAGCCGCCCTGCTGAGCGTGCTTGATCTCCATGTCCCAGTAGGCGCCTTTCACCAGCCGGGGCAGCAGCCGCGTCCGTGCCCGGCGCGCCAGGTCCGCCAGCCAATCGACGAGGGCGAAGGCCCGCTTCTGATAGGCCTGAACTGCGAGACCGAACCCGTCCCAACCGTGGCCGGCGTGGAGCGCGGCGCGCTCGATGAGGTCGAGGGACAGGTCCAGCCGATCCGCCTCTTCGGCGTCCACGCACAGACCCACGCCGTGCTCCCGGGCCAGCTCGCACAAGGCGATCAACCGGTCCAGCAGCAATCCGTGCACCCGTTCGCGCTGGGCGAGCTCGTAGCGCGGATCCAGCGCCGACAACTTCACCGACACCCCCGGAGCCTGCTCCGGGCCCTGCCCGGCCGCTGCCCGGCCCACCGCCTCGATGGCCTCGACGTAGCGCTGATAGTAACGCTCCGCATCAGCCTCGGTTCGCGCTGCTTCCCCCAGCATGTCGTAGGAGAACCGGTAGCCCCGGGATTCCTGCTCCCGGGCCCGATCCATGGCCGACGCCATGGTCTCGCCGAGCACGAACTGACGGCCGAGGATCCGCATGGCCCGACGCACTGCCTGACGGATCACCGGCTCGCCGAGCCTGCGCAGCAGGCGATCCAGCGCATCCGGGGCCGGCTGTCGCGGCGACACCACCCGCCCGGCGAGCATCAGCCCGAAGGTGGAAGCATTGACGAAGAAGGCATCCGAGGCGCCCAGGTGGCTGTGCCAGTCTCCGGCGCCGAGCTTCTCCTCGATGAACTCGTCCTGGGTCTGGGGATCCGGGATACGCAGCAGGGCCTCCGCCAGGCACATGAGGGTCACGCCTTCCTCGGAGGACAGATCGTATTCCTGCATGAGCGCGTCGATGCCGCCCACCTTACGGCGCTGCGTGCGAAGATGCGTCACCAGCTCCCGGGCGCGCGCCTCCACCCGCGCGTTGGCCGCATCCGAAACGGCCGCATGCTCCGCCAGCATGGCCACGTGCGCGGCTTCGTCGGCACGGTGGGCAGCGCGCACGGCAGCGCGCAACGGCGAAGCGGTCTGAAGATTCTGAACGTCGGGAAAGAGCATGAACCAACGATTCCTCGCGTGTGGCGCGCAGCATATCATGGCGCCCGACTTCCCCCGGATACCGTCATGACCGTCATCACGTGCATCGAGGATCTGCGCCGGCTCGCCAGGAAGCGGGTGCCACGCATGTTCTACGACTACGTGGACTCCGGCTCCTGGGAGGAGCTCACCTACCGCGCCAACGAGCGGGACTTCAAGGCCATCAAGCTCCGCCAACGGGTGGCGGTGAACCTGGAAAACCGCTCCCTGGCCACCACCATGGCGGGCCAGGACGTAGCCATGCCGGTGGCGCTGGCACCCACCGGTCTCACCGGCATGCAGTATCCCGACGGCGAGATCCACGCGGCTCTGGCGGCGGAGCGGTTCGGCGTTCCCTTCACACTCTCGACCATGAGCATCTGCTCCATCGAGGAGGTGGCCGCGCACACCACCCGCCCTTTCTGGTTCCAGCTCTACGTCATGCGCGACCGGGAGTTCATCGGCCGGCTCATCGACCGGGCGCGGCAGGCAGGCTGCTCCGCTTTGGTGCTCACCCTCGATCTGCAGATCCTGGGCCAGCGTCACAAGGACCTGCGCAACGGCCTCACCACGCCGCCCAGGCTCACCCCCGCCACCCTGCTCGACCTGCTCAGCCACCCACGCTGGTGCCTGGGCATGCTGCGGGCCAAGCGCCGGGATTTCGGCAACGTGGTGGGACACGTGACGGGGGCGGAAGACATGAGAAGCCTGGCGGAATGGTCGGCGTCACAGCTCGACCCCACCCTCGACTGGGACGACGTCGCCTGGATCAAGGAACGCTGGGGAGGAACCCTGGTGCTGAAGGGGATCATGGGCGCCGAGGACGCGCGGCTGGCCGTGGCCAGCGGAGCCGACGCCCTGGTGGTGTCCAACCACGGCGGTCGCCAGCTCGACGGCGCGCCCTCGAGCATCGAGGCCCTGGGCCCCATCGTCGATGCGGTGGGTGACCACATCGAGGTATGGATGGACGGCGGCATTCGCTCCGGCCAGGACGTGCTCAAGGCACTGGCCCTGGGCGCCCGTGGAACCCTGATCGGCCGCGCCTTCCTCTACGGCCTCGGCGCCCTGGGCGGGGCTGGCGTGACCCGGGCGCTGGAAATCATCGCCCGGGAGTTGGATCTCTCCATGGCCTTCTGCGGCCTTCGCGATATCCGTGACGTGGATCGCGGCATTCTGTGGTAGGGTGGCCGCACGGCTCACCGTTCCCATCTGCAGAGGTACCCCCCCGATGAAGCGCCCCACGAAGTCCGACGAGCACGTGAGCAACGAGCAATTGCGCAAGACGCTGGAAGCGGACGTTCGTGCCTACCTCGACTCCGG
>JAWLCV010000032.1:43434-44843 GCA_041686955.1 Pseudomonadales bacterium | reverse complement strand
CGGCGAGGTGATCCTCTCCTTCGGCCGCATGCTGCGCGGCCGCGCCAGCTACCTGAAGAGCGATCTGCTCCAGCACATCCAGGAGGCCGGCGCCGAGGCATTGCCCATCGTCAGCCTCATCACGTTTCTCATCGGCATGATCTTCGCTTTCGTCGGCGTGATGCAGCTCGAACCCTTCGGCGTGGGCATCTACACGGCGGATCTGGTGGCCATCGCCATGGTCCGGGAGATGTCGCCCATCATGACCGGGATCCTCATGGCCGGGCGCACGGGCGCGTCGTACGCGGCGCACATCGGCACCATGAAGGTCAACGAGGAGATCGACGCGCTGACGACCCTGGGCCTCGATCCCTGGGACTTTCTGGTCACGCCCAGGGTAATCGCCCTGATGACCATGCTGCCGCTGCTCAGTCTCTACGGCAGCGTCATGGGCATCATCGGCGGCGCGCTGGTGGGGCTGGTGATGCTGGACGTGAGCCTCACCCAGTACGTTCAGCAGACCATCGGCTCGGTGGCCATGCACCACCTGTGGGGAGGCCTCTTCAAGGCCCTGGTGTTCGGCAGCCTGGTGGCCATGGCGGGATGCCAGCAGGGCATGGCCTGCGGCAGCAGTGCTCTGGCCGTGGGTCAGGCCACCACCCGCGCGGTGGTGATGGGCATCGTGCTCATCGTCGTGAGCGCCTCGGTGCTCACGGTCATCTACATCAATCTGGGGATCTGACCATGATCGACGAGCCGCCCCACATCGCCGTCCGCAACCTGACCCTGGCCTTCGGCGACTACGTCGTGCAGGAGAACCTGAATTTCTCCATCGCACGCGGCGAAGTGTTCATCATCATGGGCGGCTCCGGCAGCGGCAAGAGCACGCTGATGAAGGCGATGATCGGTCTGAAACGCCCCCACGCCGGCGACGTGAGCTACGACGGCCAGCCGTTCTGGGCGGCCGGCGACGCCGAGCGCAGGACTCTCAAACGGCGGTTCGGCACCCTGTTTCAAGCCGGCGCGCTGTGGAGCTCCATGACCCTGGCGGAGAACGTGGAGCTGGCGCTGCGCCAGTACACCGACCTGCCCGCGCCTCAGATGCGGGAACTCGCGGTCTACAAGCTCATGCTGGTGGGCCTGGCCGGCTTCGAGGATCACTACCCGAGCGAGATCTCCGGCGGCATGAAGAAGCGCGCCGGCCTCGCCCGGGCCATGGCGCTGGATCCGGAGATTCTCTATTTCGACGAGCCTTCCGCCGGCCTCGACCCCATCACCGCCAGGCGCCTGGACGATCTCGTCATCGAGCTCTCCGACAGCCTGGGCACCACCCTGGTGGTGGTCACCCACGAGCTGGCGAGCATCTTCGCCATCGGCACCAACGCCGTATTCCTCGACACCGAGAGCCGAACCCAGCTCGCCACCGGCAA
>JAWLCV010000032.1:36810-43334 GCA_041686955.1 Pseudomonadales bacterium | reverse complement strand
GGGCGACGTCCCGGCCGAGGCGTCATGAGCAAGCAGAGCAACCCGGCGCTCATCGGAGCCTTCGTTGTGGGCGCGGTGGCGCTTCTGGCCGTGGCGGTCGCGGTGTTCGGCGGCTACGCGCTGTTCGCCCGCAAGACCGTTCTGGTCAGCTACTTCGACGGCTCGGTGAAAGGTCTGCGGGAAGGCTCCGACGTGGTGTTCCGGGGGGTACCCGTGGGCTTCGTGCGTGACATCGCCCTGCTCGCCGACGTGGAGACGCTTGCGCCGAAGATCGAGGTCACCATGGAGCTGATTCCGGATTCCATCCGCGTGGTGCGCCGGGGAGCGCCGGTGGAGCGCAGGTTCGACGAGGCCATCGACATCGATCGGATGGTGGAATCCGGCTTCAGCGCGCAGCTCGGCATCGACAGCATCATCACCGGACAGCTTCTCGTGGAGCTCGACTTCCGCCCGGGACAACGGCTCGAGCTCTACGGCGGCCGAACGCCTCATGCCGAGATTCCCAGCGTTCCGTCCAACATCCAGCAGGCCATCGCCCGGGTGCAGACCCTGCTGGAGGAAATCGAGGAGAACGTCGACTTCGCCACCATCGGTGCGCGGCTCTCCAGCGTGCTCGCGGGTCTGGACGCGCTGGCCAACTCCCAGGACCTGCGCGCCGCCCTCGAAGGCCTCAACAGGTTCGTGAACGCGCCGGAGACCCAGACCCTGTCCGCCTCGCTGCAAGCCACCCTGGGCGAGCTGCGCGGCCTGGCCAACCAGGCCCGGGGCCTGGTGGAGACCATGGACGGCGACGTGGCGGCCCTCGCCGAAGCGCTGAAGCCCGCGGCCGGTGAGCTCGGCACCGCCCTGGAGCAACTCCAGCAGACCCTGGAGGCCGTGCGCCGGCAGGCCGCCGGGACCTCGCCTCAGATGTACCAGCTCCAGTCCACCCTGGTGGAAATCGAAGCCGCCGCCGAGTCCATGCGGGAGTTCTTCGACGAGCTCGAGCGCCGTCCCGAGTCGCTACTGCGCGGCCGAAGGCCCTGAACGGAGAAAGGTGATGCATCGAATCCGCCGCTCGTTTTTCTCGACGGCCGTCGTGGTTGCCCTGCTCGTCGGCTGCACCGGCTCGCTGCCCATTCGTTACTACCGCCTGGATCCGCTGGACCTCGAATATCCCGAGGATCGACGCGCCGCCGCCGTCCTGGCTCTGGGGCCGCTGACGTTTCCGGACTACCTGCAACGCCCCCAGCTCGTCCGCCGCGGTCCCGGCGCCGAGATGCGGGTGGACGATTTCCGGCGCTGGGCGGAGCCGCTGGACGAGGCGGTACCACGAATCCTGGCGGCCAACGTGAACGGTCTGGCCCGTGACGTGGTCGTGGTGGCGGCGACCCGGCCGCACCCGGTCCCCGACTACCGGCTGCTCGCCACCGTTCACCGCTTCGACGCCGACCTGGCGGGCGAGGCGGAGCTCCTGGTCCAGTGGGGTGTCCGCGGCCGCGACGACGAGCCGGTGGTGCCCACCCAGATGAGCCGCTATCGGGCGCGGGTGACGCCGGCCGCCGATCCGGACGCCCTGGCCGCCGCCATGAGCGATCTTCTCGCCCAGTTCAGCCGCGACATCGTCGCCGCGCTCGAGGCGGGCTCACACCCCGACGTCGAGCAGCAGGGGGAACGTCCGGCTGGCGCCCGCGGCGAACTCCACCGATTCGCCGTTCACCACCAGGGTGACGGGCGCGGCGATCCCCTCATGGCAACGAATCGTCAGGGCATCCTCGGTCAGGCGCAGATCCAGCCAGTGGCCGCGGTAGTGAATACGCAGATCCAGACGGGCGACCTCTGTCGGTAGCCGCGGATTGATGATCAGAGCCTCCCCCGACACCTCGAGACCCGTGGCCACCCGCTGGATCAGGTCCATGGTGCCCGCCATGGCGCCGAGATGGATGCCCTCCGCCGTGGTCCCCTGCTGGATGTCGTTGACGTCGCTCTGCAGCGCATCGGCGAAGTAGAGCATCGCCTGCGGCCGGTCCGACCGGGCCAGCACCCACGCGTGCACCACCCTGGAGAGCGTGGAGCCGTGCGACGACCGGCGGTCGTAGTAGTCCACGTTGCGCGGGATGGTCTCGTACTCGAAGGGGTAGCCGAGCCGGGCGAAGATTTCCCGAAGCTCGTCCGACGAGAACAGATAGAACAGCATGAGCACGTCGGGCTGTTTCGACACCTTGTAGCGGTTGGCGCTGTCGTTCTCGGCCTCGAGGATGAGATCGAGCCGCTGGATGTTGCCGTAGCGGGCGCGATACGCCTCCCAGTCGAGTTCCGCGAGTGCCTCCCAGCCCTCGAACTGACTGATGATGCCGTCGTCGTGGATGGGCACGAACATGCGCCGGCTGATGTCCTGCCAGCGGCCGATGTCGCCGGGTCCGATGCCGAGCTGGGTCTCGAGCTCCACCCGCCGCACGTCCGGCAGACGCTCCAGCACGTCCAGCGCGCGCAGCAGCACCCACACCGCCATCACGTTGGTGTAGGCGTTGTTGTCGAGTCCCGGGCTCGCGGACTCCGGATACGCGTCGTGAAACTCATCGGGCCCCATGACCCCGTGAATCTCGTAGCGGCCCCTGGTGTCGTTGAACACCGCCATGCTCGACCAGAAGCGGGCGATCTCGAGCATCAGCTCTGCGCCGTAGAAGTGCAGGAACTCGTCGTCTCCGGTGATCTGGTAGTACTGCCAGACGTTCCACGCCACGGCGCTGCCCACGTGCCGCTGCAGCCAGGTGTTGTCCGGCATCCAGCGCCCGGAGTGGGGGTTGAGGTTGAGCTCCTGGGTCTCCTCCTGGCCGTCGCTGCCGCTCTGCCACGGGAACATGGCCCCCTGATATCCGGCCTCACGAGCCGCCGCCCGGGCTTCGTCCAGCCGCCGGTAGCGGTACATCAGCAGCGAGCGGGTGATTTCCGGCGTGCGGAAGTTCAGCGTGGGAAAGATGAACAGCTCGTCCCAGAAGATGTGGCCCTGGTAGGCCTCCCCCGTCCATCCCCGGGCCGGTACACCCATGTCGTGGCCGATGGAGCTCAACGAAGCCGCCTGCAGCAGGTGGGTCATGTTCAGCCGGATCAGCATGGGGACGTTCAGGGCGAAGTCGCCGCCCGCCGGCCGCAGATGCACGTCGTAGCGGCGCCAAAGGTGCCGCCAGGCCCGGGTATGGGCCTGCAGCAGAGTCTCGAAGCCCGCCGCGCGCCGAATGCCTTTCACCGCCGCCACCGAGGCTTCCGAGATGGCCTGATCCCGCGACGTGTGCAGGCACAGCACCTTCTGCAGCCTCAGCGTGCGGCCCTTGTGAACATCGGCCTCGAAGGTCTGGCCGATGTACCCCTCCGACTCCATCACCTCCCGCTCCAGGTCGAGCGGTGCGTCGTCGAGCCACGCCAGCGTGCGGACGGCCTGGGCCACGTGCAGGTTCGACTGGCTGGTTCGCACGCGTAGGTTCACGGTCTGGGAGTCCACCACGTCGCCGCCCAGGGGCACGAGGTGACGATTGTTGAAGGGCCGGTAGAGCCGTGCGCCCGAGTTCACCACCCGCCCGTCGACCCCGCTGCGCGCGCAGATGCGGCCGGACCAGTTTTCCGGCGTCAGCTTCAGGTCCAGCGCCGCCAGGTGGGGATCGGCCATGGAGACGAAGCGGCACTCCTCGAGCCGGCTGCGCCGGCCGTGACCGTGCTCGAAGACCATCAGCCGCGACAGCACGCCGCGGCGCAGGTCGAACTCCTGACGGAAGGAGAGGATGCGAACCTCCCGCTCGTCGAACCAGTCCTCGCCTGCGAAGCGGAACACCAGCTCGAGCCAGTTCGGCAGGTTCACCAGATCTTCGTTCTCGACCACCCGCCCGGCGATGTCCGTCCGCATCCGGTTGTATCCGCCGGCCACGTAGGTGCCCGGATAGTGAACGCCGTCGGCCCGAGACCAGGGCATGGCACCACGGGTGGTGAAGTAGCCGTTGCCCTGGGCGCACAGCGCCTCCCGCGCGCCCTCCCGGGCCGGATCGTAGTCATCGTAGGCGAGGGTCCAGGCCGAAGGCGTCGCCGTGCCGATCTGCACCTGCGCCAGGGTGGTGACCACCACGTCCGCGCCGGCCTGGCGCAGCGCCTGGGATTGCCCCAGGTTGTCCACCGCCACCACCAGGCAGAAGCCGCCCGCCCACGCCGCTTCGACCCCGGCGATGGCGTCCTCCACCACGACCGCTCGGCGCGGCTCCACGTTCAGGCGCCGCGCCGCTTCGAGAAATGCGTCCGGCGCCGGCTTGCCGGCCATGTTCTGGCGCTCCAGATCCATTCCGTCGACCCGGGTATCGAAGAGACTGGCGATGTGGGCCGCCTCCAGCACGGCCGCGCAATTGCGGCTCGACGACACCACCGCGGTGCGGATGCCTTCGCTCTTGAGGTAGCGGACGAGGCCGATGGCGGCGTCGTAGGTCTGCACGCCGTGCTCGGCCAGTTGCGCCATGAAGTAGTCGTCCTTGCGCTTGCCGAGCCCCTGGGCTGTGTCCGGTGAGCCGTCGCCCGGCTCCCCTTCCGGCAACTGGATGCCCCGGGCCTCGAGAAAGGAGCGCACCCCCTCCAGGCGCGGCTTGCCGTCCACGTAGCGGCGGTAATCCTCCTGGGGGTCGAACGGCACGAAGGCCTCGCCGGTGCGGCGGGCACGCTCGGCCAGAAACTCGTCGAACAGCTTCTTCCAGGCTGCCGCGTGAACATCGGCCGTTCGCGTGAGCACCCCATCGAGATCGAACAGCACCGCGTCGAAGTCCCGGGGCGAAAGGCGGACGATGGTCCCCACGGTGCTCATGGCTTCATTTCACACGTCCCCCGCGGACGTGTGAAGGGCAAACTCGAAGATCGTCAACCGATTCGCCGGGCGGAGCTCATCCGCCCGGCGCGGTATCCCCACCACTCATCATCTGCGCGCGAACGAGCGGAATGGGCGGCCCGCCGAAGGACAGGAAGCGGTCGTGGAACGCCTTCCAGGCGGCGCGCCCCCCACGGGATCGGGTCCAATCATCGCGCAGCTCCCGAATGAGCAGCTTGCCCATGGTGTAGTTGAGATACGCGGGGTCGTAGGTGCCGCGGGCGGCCTGCTGGCGGGCGGTGCCCTCGTCCTGGAAGCACGCCTCGCGGAAAAGGCGCTCCGACTCGGCCACCGTCATGCCGCCCGTGTGCAGGCCGATGGCGGAGAGGTAGCGGCAGTTCCGCAGCAGGGCATTGGAGAGCTGGCCGATGTGGATCTCGGGATCGCCATTGCCGAGCCCGGTTTCCCACATCATCTCCTCCACGTAGTGGGCCCACCCTTCGGCGAAGGCATAGCCGACGAACACGCGGCCGAACAGGTCGTCGGACTGCTTGGCGTGGAGGAAGTTGAGAAAGTGCCCGGGCCAGACCTCGTGAGCGGAGGTGAACAGCAGATCCGCCTCGCCGGGGATGTAGCCCTGCTGCACCGCTTCCGGCCAGCTCGGGTCCGGCGGCGCGATGTAGTAGATGGACGGCTGATTCTTCTCGAAGGGCCCCGGAATGCTGATGTAGGCGAAGTTGGAGCGGGCGAACGGCGGTGCTTCGCGGACTTCCGCCCGCTCGTCGGATGGGATCGACACCAGATCGTTGTCCACCACGTGGGCCTTCAACATGGCGAGCTGTTCCCGCGCCGCCGCAACCACCCCGCCTTCCGGCTTGTTCGCCGCCATCCTGGCGAAGCACGCGCGAACGTCCTCCCCGGGGGCGAAACGGGCACAGGCCTCGCGCAGCGCCGCGGTGTTGCGCTCGAGATCCGCCCGGCCCGTGCGCTCGAGGGCACCCAACGTGACCTCGACGCCCTCGGTTTGACGGATCATCTGCCGGAACGTCTCCGCGCCCAGCGCGAAGTCTTCGGTGGCGTCCGTGCGCTGGGCCTCCAGCCAGTCGCGCAGCCCCGCCATGGCCTCCACCGCCGGCTGCCGGGCCGCATCGAACGCCTGCCGCAGCGCCTGATCCTCCACCTCGGCAAAGGCTCCAACCAGCTCGTTCTGGAAGTAGGCGGCGAGACCGCCGAACGAATCGATGCCGTAGTCCACGTAGGTGCTCGGCAACGGCGTCGCGAGGTTGGCCCGGATCTGCTCCGCGGCCCCAGGGATGTTCGAAAGGTACTCGGTGATGGCCTGCAGCCGTTGCTCCGGCGGCGCGTAGGTCAGGGTCACGTACGGGCTCGGATCCAGGGAATCGAGCATCCAGTCGAAGTAGAAGGCCGGGTTCCTGAAAGGCCAGTCGGCGGTCTCCAGCCAGAACAGGTCGCGGTCGATGCGCGAAACCAGGTAGTCGCGCTGGAAGCGCTGCTCCGCATCGAGCTCCCCATCGGCGAACTCGCGCGCCTTCGCGCGCAGGTCGTTCAGCCGCCGGATCTCCGCCTCGATGCCGGCCCTGCTCCAGTCCGGCAGCCTGCCGTCGTACTCGTGACGGCCCTGAACCACGGCGAAGGTGGGATGGGCTTCGAAGTAGCCCTCGATGAATTCGTGAACGAATGCGTTCCACGG
>JAWLCV010000032.1:0-36710 GCA_041686955.1 Pseudomonadales bacterium | reverse complement strand
TCGGGCAAGGACCCTCCCGCTACCGCGCGTCACGGATGATCTCCCGGGCCGCGTTGTGTCCCGGGATGCCGGTCACCCCGCCGCCAGGGTGGGCCCCGGAGCCGCAGAGGTAGAGGTCGTCGATGGGGGTCCGGTAGTCCGCATGGCCCATGACGGGACGATTGCTCCAGAGCTGATCCAGGCTGAGGGCGCCGTGGAAGATGTCGCCGCCGGTGAGCCCGAACTTGCGCTCGAGATCCAGCGGCGAGTGAATCTGCCGGGCGATGACCGCATCGCGGAAGTTCGGCGCGAAGGCGGTGACGGCGTCGATGATGGCGTCCGCCGCCTGCTCACGGTGGTCGTCCCAGCTCGCGCCATCGGGGAGCTCGGGCGGGAAGTGCTGGCAGAACAGGCTCGCCACGTGCTTGCCGGCAGGCGCCAGGCCCGGGTCCACGGTGGAGGGTATGAGCATCTCGACGACCGGTCGTCTCGAGTAGCCGTGGGTCCGGGCATCCAGATACGCCTGCTCCAGGTAGTCCATGGTGGGGCCGATGATGATGCCCGCCTGATGGTGCAGGGCCTGCTCGGTGCCGGGCTTGCAGGTGAAGCTCGGCAGCTCGTCCAGGGCCACGTTCATGCGGAACGACGCGGAGACGGTTTTGTAGCCGCGGATGCGCCGCAGGAACTCCCCCTCCAGATGACGCTCGTCCACGAGATCCAGGAACAGGCGCTTCGGCCCCACGTTGGCGGCGATCCGGCGCGCCCGAAGAATTTCGCCGCCCGCGAGGCGGACGCCCCGGGCCCGACCGTTCTCCACCACCACCTCGGCTACCTCGGCGTCGGTGCGCACCTCCACCCCCAGGGATTCGGCCTCAGCCCGCATGGCGGCGGTGATGGCGCCCATGCCGCCCAGGGCGTGGCCCCAGGCGCCGTCCACCCCGTTCACCTGACCGAACACGTGATGCAGCAGCACGTACGCCGAGCCCGGCGTGGAGGGGGCCGCGTAGTTGCCGACGAGCGCATCGAAGGCGAACGCGGCTTTCACGTGATCCGACTCGAACCAGGCATCCAGCACCTGGGTGGCGGACTTGGTGAACATGTCCACCACGTCCCGGCGCTGGGCGAGGCTCAGCCGCTTGGCCCGCATGGCGGTGCCCCCGGCCCGGACGAGATCGAGAAATCCGCCGCCCACGTTGGGCGGCGTGCGCAAGAGCTCCGCGCGCAGGAATTCCACGACACCGTCCAGCATGGCGAGGTAGTCCGGCAACGCTTGGGCATCGGCGGCGGAGAAGCGGGCGATTTCCGCCTGGGTCGCGCTGCGCTCGCGGTGAAACGACAGCGACTCGTGGTCCGACAGCGGAAAGAAGTTGCTCTGGGGACGCAGGACGATCTCGAGGCCGTGGGACGCCAGCCGAAGATCCTCGATCACCTTGGGATGCAGCAGGCTCACCGTGTAGCTGGCCACGGAGTTGCGGAAGCCCGGGTGGAACTCCTCCGTCACCGCGGCGCCGCCGACGATGCCGCGCCGCTCGAGCACCAGCACGGAAAGCCCCGCCTTCGCCAGATAACAGGCGCACACCAGGCCGTTGTGGCCGCCGCCGATGATGATGACGTCGTGCTGGTTCGTTCGCATGCGCGCGATGGTGCCGCGTCAGCGCCGGAAAAGCCAATCCAGCGCTCTGTGACGCAGGTCCGACGTCCTCGTGCTGCGTCTGTTAAGAGTGTCGGTTCGGCCGGCACCGGCCGACGCTACGCCGAACGTGCACCGGAGACGACGACATGGACATGAACGAATCATCGACGCGGGACGGAACCGGACGCCTCGCCCATCACGGCCGGGGCGGCGAGCTGTTCGTCGTCTTCGTAGTCAACCTGGTGCTCAGGATCGTCACCCTGGGCCTGTACCACTTCTGGGCCAAGACCCGGGTGCGCCGCTACTTGTGGACCCAGACCAGCTTCGACGGCGAGCGCCTGGAGTACACGGGCACCGGGCTCGAGCTGCTCGTCGGCTTCGTGAAGGCCCTGGTTATCCTGATGGGCGGCGTGCTGCTGGTGGCGGCGGCGCTGAGCCAGCTCGAGGCGCTCGCCTTGCCGTTGGTGATCGCAATCTACTTCGGCTTTCCGGTCCTCGCAGGTTTCGCCCTCTACGGCGCCCGACGCTACCGCCTCACCCGCACACGCCTGCGGGGGATCCGCTTCGGGCTCGATGGCTCCGGCTGGGACCACGGGCTCAAGCTGCTGGGCTACGGGCTGCTCACCGTGCTCACCCTGGGGCTGTACACCCCGTACATGCGCATGAAGCTCGCCGGAAACCTCTACAACAACACCCGCTTCGGCTCAGAGCCATTCACGTTCGATGGCGA
Source organism: Pseudomonadales bacterium (assembly GCA_041686955.1). GTDB lineage: Bacteria > Pseudomonadota > Gammaproteobacteria > Pseudomonadales > Azotimanducaceae > UBA7803. The sequence continues at coordinate 34,368 of JAWLCV010000032.1, read as the reverse complement.
TGGCCGCGATCTCTTCGGCCGCTTCCTGCTGGCCGTGTTGCTGACCCTGCCGACCCTCGGACTGGTCTGGGTGTGGTACCAGGCTGCGGAGTTCCGTTACACGCTGTCGCGCCTGCGCGTCGGCGACATCGCCTTCGAGCTGGCGGAAAGCGACATGAACCTCGCCTGGTTCTTCGTCACCAATGCCCTCATCGTGGTGCTGACCCTGGGTCTGGGGCTGCCCTGGGTGATGGTCCGCACCCTGCGCCACCTGGGCGAGCAGATGGTCATCAGCGGCCAACTGGACTACGCCGCCATCCGCCAGGCGCAGGAGGAGTCCGAGGCCACGGGCGAAGGCCTGGCGGAGGCGCTCGACCTGGGCGCGTTCTGAGCCACCGTGGACTACCGGGGTTGGTGGAACGACGGTCAGAGCGCTGGCCGCCTCGAGGTTCGCGTCCGGCTGCTCGGCCCGCGGCTTCTGGTATCCACCGCCGACAACGACGCCGCGGTTGCCGAGCTCTCCCTGGCCGGCCTGGCACTGGCGGAGGAGGTCTACGCCCGCCAGCCCGTACGGCTCAAACACGACGAATGGCCGGATGCGCGGCTGACGGTTGCCGATCACGCGCTCATGACCAAGCTCATCGCCGCCGAGCCGAGGCTCGGCCACCGCTACCACGGCGACCGTGGCACCCTGCATAGGCTGGCCATCTGGGGCGGCGGGTTGCTGGCCGTGGTGGCGGCGCTGGTGGGCGTGGTTCAGTTCGGTGCCGAGCCCCTGGCGGCCGCGATTCCCCAGGAATGGGAAAAAGCCCTGGGCGAAGGCCTCATGGCCGATTTCATCGAACACTACGGACTGTGCGACGGCGAGCCCGGTGCCGGACACGTGCAGGCGCTGACCGACGTGCTGGCGTCCGCTCCGGGCAGCCCCCACCGCTTCCGGGTTCACGTCCTCGACGGCGCGGAGGTCAATGCGTTCGCGCTGCCGGGGGGTTACGTGGCGGTGTTCCGCGGTCTGCTGGAGCGGGCCGACGGCCCGGGCGAGCTCGCCGGGGTGCTGGCCCACGAGGTCGCCCACGGCCTGGAGCGGCACCCAACGGAGCAACTGGTGCGCCGCAGCGGCTTCAGCCTGCTGACCGGCCTGATCGCCGGTGACGCCTCGGGATTCGCCGTGCTGGCCGGGGACGTGGCCAGCTTCATGGCCGACATGGCCAACAGCCGGGCCGACGAGCGCGAGGCCGACCGTCTCGCCATGGCGCTGCTGAACGATGCCGGCATGGACTCCCGCGGACTGCCCCGCTTCTTCGAGAAGCTGCAGTCGGAAGACGGAGACCTGCCGCAGGCGCTCGCTCTGGTCTCCACCCATCCCGCGAGCGAGGCGCGCCTCGCCGAGACGCAGGCCCTGGCTCGAGCCGGTGCCGACCCGATGACCGAAGAAGCATGGCTCGCCGTGAAGCGGGCCTGCGACGGCGCCGGCACCTGAGGTGACTCACCACGCCGCCGGCGGCGTGTTCACCCCGTCGAGTGGGTAGATGGGCCGCCGCACCTTGCGGAAGGTGAGCTCGGAATAGTCGGAGGTGCAGACCCCGCGCCCGGCGCATTCCACCGTGGCCCGCGCCAGCTCGCGAAAACCCACGCGATAATGAATCCGGCTCTTCAGGATCAGGAAGCGGCAGGACCGCGGCTCGATGCCGAGCGACCGGAAACACCCGGGGTCGAAGGGCTCCAGGTGCCGCGACACGACCGCGATGTCGAGCCCGCCCACCCGAAGCACCCCGGACCGCCCCATGTTCAAGGTCAGCCCCCGGGACATGGCCACGGTGGCCGGGAAGCGCCCTTCCGCCAAGAGCCGCACCCGGCCCGTGACTTCGATGGGCCGGCTCTGCTGGCGAAGCGCCGGCATGTGCAGCTTGCCGCCCAGGGAGACGGTGAGCTCGTTGCCGACGCCGGCCCGGACCATGGCGTCCACCGCGGCCGGGTCGTAGATGGCGAAGAACGCCGCCTCGTCGAGCCCGGCCTCGAGCACCGCCGCGAGCACCTCCGTGGTGTCCATGGTGCCACCGGAAGCCGTGTTGTCGTAATGATCGAGCAGCACCACCGGACCCTCTCCCGGTTCGTCCGCCAGCTCCCGGGCTCGGGCCAGGGACTCGGCGAGCGGTTCCACCCGGTAGACGAACGCCTCGCGATCCTCCCACGCCCGCTCCAGCAACTCGTCGCGCAGGTTCTGTGCACCTCCGGCGTCGCCATCCGTCACCGTGACCACGGACAGACCGGCGTCGCGGATGTCCGCATGGGGAAATCCGGTGAACAGGCTCACCGCCAGCGCACCCTGATCCTCCATGGCGATGGCCCTTTGCTGCAGCTCGCGATTCGGAAAGTCGTCGGTGCCCTGACGCATCACGTGGGGCAGCATGGGAGCCTGACCCCAGGCCATCACCGGCCGGACCTTGCCCTCGAGCATGTCGAACAGGATGTTGGCGGCGCGGGCCGCCGTTCGGTCCATGTCCACGTGGGGGTAGCTGTGATACCCGCATATCACGTTGGCGTGGCGAACCATGGCATCGGTGACGTTGGCGTGCATGTCCAGCGCCACCGCAATGGGCACCTCCGGCGCCACCCGGCGGATTCGGCCGAGCAGCTCGCCTTCGCCGTCGTCGAAGTCCTCGGTGACCATGGCGCCGTGCAGATCCAGCAGCATCGCGTCGCAGTCCGCCGCCGCGGCCACGATGCGCTCACAGACGTACTCGAAGGCGTCCCGCTGCACCGGACCGCTGGGCGCCGCGTCCGCCGCGATCACCACCCGTGCCTCCACCCCGCGGGCTTCACAGACCGCGAGGTATCCGCCGAGGCATGTGGCCGTGCCGCGGAAGATTCGGTAAGCGGCATCCCCCTCCGGCGGCACCGTGCCGGTTCCGGAGAACCGCGCCAGGTCCGTCACCACCGGCGAGAAGGTGTTGGTCTCGTGACTCATCATGGCAACCGCGACGCGCATGGCTCTCTCCTTCCATCGATGCGTCTCGATGGTAGAGCAAGCGGACGGGGGTTGCCCGGGTTCAGCTTTCCTGCTGCTCCATCACAGGTCCAGGGTCCGGGTGAACGGCACGCCGGCCCGGGCGATGATCTTGGCTTTCGTCCGCATCAGCAGCTCCCGCGGCGCGCGGGCGATGGTCCCGGCCACCGCCAGGGTCCGCTCCAGCAACTGCTCCGGCGCCACCACCTCGTTCACCAGGCCGAGCCGCAGGGCCTCGGCCGCGTCGATGATGCGGCCGGTGAGACACAGCTCCCGCGCCGCTGCGCCGCCCACCAGGTCGTGCAACGGCGCGTACACCACGTCGCCGAACGCGGCCTCAGGATGACCGAAACGGGCGTCGGCGGCGGCGATGCGCAGATCGCAGAGCACGGCGGTGTCCATGCCGCCGCCCAGCGCCACGCCGCCCACGGCAGCCACCAGCGGCAGCGGGAACTCGAGCAGCGCCCGGTGGTAAGGATCGCCGGACGCCCAGATCCGCTCGTAGAGGCCGGGCTCCTCCGCGGCCCGGGCGAACTCCTCGAGATCGAAGCCGGCCGAGAACGCGCCGCCGGCCCCCCGCAGCACCACCACCTTCACGGTCTCGTCCGCGGCGAGCCGTTGCAGCGCGGCCGTCACCTCATCGCGCAGTGCGATGGACAAGGCGTTCTTCTTCTCCGGCCTGTTCAGGGTGAGCACGGTCACCCCGTCTACCGGCACGCCGGCGACCACCAGCTCGTTCGTTTGCATGACGACCTCCATACCGTGCGGTATTGTCGCCGCCGCAACCCGAACCGGTCAATACCTACCGGTATGGATATAGTCGGATGTCGCGTCAGTGGTTCGGCCCGGTGCCGGGCACGAGATGGACGGGAAGCTCATCGTCCGGCTTCTCCGCCAGCTCCGCTTCGGTGAGCCGGGCGTACACCTCCACGAGGTTGCCGTCCGGGTCGGCGAGCCAGAGCTCGTGCAGCGGCGTCCCCTTCCACGTGGTGCGCGGCGGCTTCTCGATCCGGGCGCCGAAGGCCAGCGCCCGGTGATAGGTGTCGATGACGGCGGCGCGGTCCGCCACGCCGATGCCGAGGTGATACAGCGTGTCGTGGTGCAGCTCCTTGCCGTCGGAGACGAGAAGCACGAAGTTCAGATTCAGGTCGGGGCGGATGAACGTGGCGTAGCGATGGGTCCACTCCTTGGGCCAGACACCGAACAACCAACCGTAGAACCGCACGCTGTCGGCAAGGTCGCGAACCCGCACGCTGGCATGAAACTCCTGCGACGATGGTCCCGGCGGCACATCGAGCAGCTTTCCCAGGATCTCTATCCGGGCCCGGATCTGATCGCGCGCGGCGGCGAATGCAGCCCGGCGCTCCTCGTCGGTGGAAGCGGCCACGGCCACGGCGACGGGATCGGCGATGGGCCAGTGCAGACGCCGCACGCCCGCCGGCAGAACCGGACACACTTCGTCGGCGCAGAGCGTCACCACCAGATCGACCCGCGAAAGGTCCACCGTGTCGACAGACTTCGACGCGTGGGACGAGATGTCGATGCCGACGGCACTCATCGCATCCACGGCCAACGGGTTGACCCGGGTGGGCTCTGATCCCGCGCTCAGCACCTCGACCTCCGGCCCGAGAACGTGCCGGGCCAGGCCCTCGGCCATCTGACTGCGCGCCGAATTGGCGACGCAGAGAAACAGAATCGACTTCATCTCACGTCTCCTGCCTGCACGACGCTTTCTCCCGGTGCCGCCTCGTCCGCGGTATCCGCCTGGGCGAAGTGCTCGCGGGTCCGATTGGCCACCGCCACCAGCGAGAGCATCACCGGCACTTCCACCAGCACGCCCACCACCGTCACGAGTGCGGCGCCCGAGTCCAGGCCGAACAGTCCGATGGCCACGGCCACCGCCAGCTCGAAGAAGTTCGAGGTGCCGATCAGGGCACAGGGCGCCGCAATCGGATGGGGCACACGCCACGCCCAGGCGGCTGCATAGGCCAGCAGAAATATCCCGTACGACTGGATGAGCAGCGGCACGGCGATCAGGCCGATCAGCAGGGGCTGCTCGACGATGACGTGCCCCTGGAAGCCGAACAGCAGCACCACCGTGGCGAGCAGCCCGAGGATGGAGAACGGCTTTACGGCAGCGGTGAAGCGGGCGACCCGGGCCTCCCCGGGGGCACCACCGCCGCCACTCCGCAGCAGCGCCGCCCGGGTGGCCGCTCCGGCTGCCAACGGGATCACCACGTAGAGTCCCACCGACAGCAGGAGCGTCTCCCACGGCACCTCGATGTCCGTGACCCCCAGCAGCACGGCGACGATGGGCGCGAACGCGAACACCATGATGATGTCGTTGAGCGACACCTGCACCAGCGTATAGTTGGCATCCCCCCGGGTGAGCTGCGACCAGACGAACACCATGGCCGTGCACGGGGCCGCCCCGAGCAGGATCAGGCCGGCGATGTATTGATCCGCGTTCGCCGGATCGATCAGGTCGGTGAACAGCCATTCGAAGAAGAGCACGCCCAGGGCCGCCATGGTGAACGGCTTGACCAGCCAGTTCACCGCCAGGGTGATGATCAACCCTTTCGGCCGGCGATGAACGTGCCGGAGACTGGCGAAGTTCACCGCCACCATCATGGGATACACCATGGCCCAGATGAGCACGGCCACCACCAGATTGACGGAGGCGTATTCCCAGCTCGCGACGGTCTGGAACACGGCCGGGAACAGGTTTCCCAGAGCCAATCCGGCGGCGATGCACAGAGCCACCCACAGAGACAAGTAGCGGTCGAACAGCGACATGCGGGATTCCTTCAATCGGATGGGCAGCAGATGGAGCCCGTGAGCTCGCCGCGCCCATCGCCATCGAGCACGGACTTCAACAGATCCGCCAGCGGGCGCAGGCGCTCGGGGTTGAGCGAGTAGCAGACCCGCGGGCGCTCGATCCGGCCGGTGACGATTCCCGCCTCCTTCAGAATCCTCAGATGCTCAGAGACGGTGGATTGGGCGAGACCGATCTCGTCGACGATGTCGCAGCCGATACAGGACTGCTTCTCGAGCAGCATGGCGACGATGTGAATGCGGGCCGGGTGCGCGAGAGCCTTGGCGACCGCCGCCAGCGACTCTTCGGACGCGGCGGCGGCCGTGGCGTGGGATGGCGAGCGGGTAACGGCGGTGGTGGCCATGGACCTCAATCGTATATCGTCGAAAGGCGATATACTACGTCCTCCCTCCCCCGGCGGCAAGGGGTGCCCGGCTCGGGCGATGGCCATGGGGCCGCCGGCCATGGCACTATCCGTACCGGCCAGTATTGATTCTCACGAGGCTCGGCACCCGGAGCACCCATGGCACGCAGCAATCAGCAATCCCCCGGCCGGCGGTCCGCCGGCCGGCGACTCGAACGCCGCGACTGGGAACGCGCGGCCCTGGCCACCATCGCCGAGGAAGGCGTGGCGGCATTGTCCATTCCCAAGCTGGCCGCGTCTCTCGGGGTGACGAAAGGCAGCTTCTACTGGCACTTCGACAGCCTGGACGCGCTGCTCGCGGCCGTGCTCGAGCGCTGGGAACGGTCCTACACCGACCGGCGAATCGAGCGTTTCGAGACCGGGATCTCCTCCCCGGCCGAGCGGCTGAAGCCCTGGTCCGCGGAAGCCGAGGCCGATCACGAGGCCCAGGCCCTCTATTTGGAAATCTCGGCCGCTGCCGCCACACGGGCGGATTTCGCCAGCACCGTGGCCCGGGTGATCGAGAAGCGAACCGAATTTCTGACGCGCGCCTACCGGGAACTCGGATTCCCGCCACGGGCGGCGCGCCGGCGCGCCATCATCGCCTATGCCGGCTATGTGGGCATGCTGCATCTGGCGCGGCTGGCGCCGAAGACGGTGGGGCCTCCCCGGGAGCGCGCCGCCACCGTGCGGGAAGCCATGCGGCTGCTCGGCGGGACCACGGAAACCGACTCGAACGGAGAAGCGAAATGAAACTCGGACTCGGCATCGGCCCCATGGGCCCCCCCGGCGGCGAACGGATCATTGAACTGGCGAAAGAGGCCGAGGCGCTCGGCTACGACACCATCTGGTGCCCGGAGATCTACGGCATGGACTGCTTCACGCCGCTCGCCTGGATCGGCGCGCACACGTCGCGCATCAACCTGGGCACGTCCATCATGCAGATTTCCGCCCGCACGCCGGCCAGCGCCGCCATGCACGCGGTGGCACTCGACTACCTCTCCAACGGCCGCCTGATCCTCGGCATCGGCGTCTCCGGGCCCCAGGTGGTGGAAGGCTGGTACGGCCAGCCCTACCCCAAGCCCCTGGCCCGCACCCGCGAGTGGGTGCAGATCTTCCGCAAGATCATCGCCCGGCAGGAGCCGGTAGCCTTCGACGGCGAGCACTATCAGCTCCCGCTGAAAGGGGGCATGGGGCTAGGCAAGCCGCTCAAGCTGATGCAGCACCCCCTGCGCGACCACATCCCCCTCTACCTGGGGGCCGAGGGGCCGAAGAACGTGGCGCTCGCCGCCGAGCTCTGCGACGGCTGGATACCCATGTTCCTGTCGCCCTACCGGATGAACGACATGTACGCCGACGCCATGCGCATCAAGCAGCCCGGCTTCGAGATCGCCGCCGCCGTCCCCGTGGTGATGGAAGACGACGTAAACGCGGCCCGGGCGAAGATCAAGCAGAACGTGGGCTTCTACGTGGGCGGCATGGGCGCCAAGTCCTTCAACGTCCACAAGGACCACGTGAGCCGAATGGGCTACGCCGACGCCGCGCAGAAGATTCAGGACCTGTTCATGGCCGGCCGGCGCGACGAGGCGTTCGCCGCGGTGCCGGACGAGCTGGTGGACGAGATCGCGTTGTGCGGCCCCAAGGCGCGGATCCGCGAGCGCCTGCAGGGGTGGAAGGACAGCCCGGTCACCCAGCTCAACGTGGGCGCGGCGGACGTCCACACCCTGCGCTTCTTCGCCGAAGAGCTGCTGTAGGGCGCGCGAGCTCGGCGGGCTCCGGCTCAGCCCGCCGGAACCGTCGCCCGCTCCTGGCGCACCCTCGTCAGGAGCAGGCCGCCGAGCACCATCAGCGCCGCCAGCGAGGCGAAGCCGGCGCGCTGGGAGTCGAACCACGCGGTCATGGTGGCCACCATCAGCGGGGCGAGAAACGCCGTCACCGTGCCGGAAAGGGCGAACAGCCCGAAGAACTGGGTTGCCATGCCGGGCGGTGCGAGCCGCGCCATGAGGGTGCGCGAAGCCGAAAGCCCGGTGACGAAGAACATGGCGAAGACCTGGTTCGTGCAGAAGTAGAAGATCTCGGCCGTCGTGCGGAAGAAGGGAAAGCTCCACACCGGCTCCTCGCCCACCGGGATCAGGTAGAGCACCCGGTCCGGCTGAACGGATACGAGCACGAGCAGGATCACCGAGCTCACCGCGATGGCCAGGCGCAGGGCCCGGAGCGAGCCGAGCCGATCGTCCAGAACGCCGCCGAGCCACGCCCCCAGCATCGCCGAGCCGCTGGTGCAGAGGCCGAAGATGAGCAGCGCCGTCGACCCCCAGCCGAACGTGCCGGAGGCGTATACGCCGCCGAAGGTCATGACCCCTACCATGCCGTCGATGAACAGCATGCGCGAGAGCAGATAAATGGCGATGTTCGAGTAGTGCCGGAGTTGCCGCAGGGTGGCGAGCACGTCACGGATGCCCTGACGCGCCGCCAGCAGCACGGGCGTGGACGAGGACTCGCCGTCGGGGGTGAACAGCAGCACGGGCAGGGTGAACAGCAGCATCCACAGGCCCGCCACCGGCCCGACGATGCGGTCGTGCTCGTGGCTGGCCTGATCGATCCCGAACAGCGGCGCGTCCGGCAGAAACGCCCAGTCGCTGGCACCGGGCAGGGCGAACGCGAACAGCACCAGCAGCATGAGCGCCAGCCCGCCCACGTTGCCGAGAGCGAAGGCGACCCCCGACACCAGGCCGATGCGATTCACCGGCGCCACGCTCGGCAGCATGGCGTTGTGGAACACCTCGGAGATGGCGAAGGCGACGCTGATGACCAACAGCAGCGCGAAGGTCCAACCGATTCCCATCCCCTGCCCGCCCGGCAGCACGTACCACAGCAGCATGGCTCCCACGGACATCACCAGCACCGTCCACGCCACCCATGGCTTGCGGCGCCCGTTCTTGTCGGCGATTGCGCCGAGGAACGGGGCCGTGAGCGCCAGGATGGCGCCGGCCGTGGCGTTGAGATAACCGATGAGCGACTGCCCCCGCACCGGGTCGCCCACCACGGTGTTGCTGAAATACGGAAAGAAGATGTAGATGACCACCAGGATGTAGTAGGGATCCCGGGCGGCCTGGCCGAAGGTCCAGCTCATGTAACCGAGGGGTGACGCGGCGGCGGTGCCGGCCAGCGACAGCGTGCCGGGATCGGGGGCATGGGTGGAGCTCATGGAGCTTTGTAAGCGCCCGGGGGCCGCGAATCAAGAGACGCGGCCCGCTGGATCACCGGGTCAGTCGTCGTCCGGCGGCGAACCCCAATCCGCATCCAGGGCGTCGTGCAGGGCCTGCAGGCGCTTCGCGCCGATCCGCGAAGCCAGCTCCCTCTCCAGCGCCTCGAGGCCGGCCCGCGCCACCGCGCTCATGGCTTCGCCCTGTGGCGTCACGCGAACCAGACGCTGGCGCCGGTTCTCCGGATCCGGTTCGATACTCACCAGGCCTTTGTCCACCAAGGGCCGCAACGCCTGCTGGATCGCCTGCTTGCTGACACGCAGGCGCCCGGCCAGATCGGACTGGCGGGTCACGCCGCCGCTCAAGGACACCATGATCATGGACTGCGCCCGGGGCAGCGAGAACCCGGCGTCACGGCGCATGTGCGCCTGCAGGCCGTCGTCCAGCCAGTAGAACGCCCTAATGAGCTTGCCGAGCAGCACGCGCTCCCGCTCCTCCGGCGCGGCTGCGTGCCGCCGGTCCGCCGGCTCCGGAGTCGCCATCAGGCCCCCGTGATGGGCTGGCCGTCGGCCTTGATGCCCTGGGCATTCACGGGCAGATCCACGCTCGGCGCGCCCTGCCCCACCGTGGCGCAGAACTCCAGCATGATCCCGTCGGGATCGAAGAAGTAGAAGGAGCGCAGCCAGGTCTTGTCCGTGACCGCGTCGCTGGTACGCGAATCGGTGCCCGTGACCACGTCGTCGTGATTCACCACCGGCGTGCAGTCCACGCCGCGGGAGACGAGCAGCTCTCGATACCCGTCGATCTTGTCCGCGGCGATGCTGAACGCCACGTGATTCATGGAGCCGTGGGACGACGTGATGTTGCCGGGCGGGCGGCCTACCAGAGCGCCCGGCCCGCTGATCCCCGGCTGCCGCTCCGCGGCGTCGCGAAACCAGAAGAACGCCAGCTCGTTGCCGCCGCCCATGTCGAAGAAGAAGTGCTGGCCGTAGCCGTGGTCCAGATCGAACCCCTTCTTCAGCTTCATGCCCAGCACCTTGGTGTAGAACTCCACCGTCCGCTCCATGTCGCTGGATACCAGCGCCAGATGGTGCAGTCCCTGATACTCGATGCTCTGCTCCGCCATTGCCGTCCCTCCTTCGCCGCGCTTCGTCTCGGTCAATGCTATTGACCCTCAGGGTCAATAGCGTTGACCATAGGGTACCACCGGTATCACCGGTTTGGACAACCACTAGTCACAGAAGTCAGGGGAGATCGATGACCGAAGTACCAAAAGGGCACGCGCTGTGCCTCACCATGTTGTACGCGAGCCTCGGCAGCGCGGGCGCGACCGCTCAATCCACCGAAGCATCCGCCGGACCCATCGAGGAGATCGTCGTCACCGCGCGCTACCGGGCCGAGAGCCTGCAGGACTCGCCCGTCGCCGTGACCGCCTTCAACGAGTCCAGCCTGGAAAGCATCGTCGCCCTGGATCTCCGGGCCGTCGGTCCGGCGTCGCCGAACGTGCGCATTCAGCAGGTGAATCAGTTCCCGAACTCCGCGGCCATAAGCATCCGCGGTATGGGCACCCAGGACATCGAGTCCACCACCGAGACGCGCGCGGGCGTCTCGGTGAACGGCGTCTTCCTCTCCCGCCCGGTGGCATCCATGATCGACCTGTTCGACGTGGAACGGATCGAAGTGCTGCGCGGCCCCCAGGGAACGACCTTCGGAAAGAACTCGCTGGCCGGAGGCATCAACGTCAACACCATCCGCCCCGACGGCACCTTCGATTACAAGGCCGAGATCACCGCCGGGAATTACGGGCGCGCGGACTTCCGCGGCGCCATCCAGGCCCCCATCGTGGCCGATCGGTTGTCCGGACGGCTGTCCGTGCTCATGCAGAACTATGACGGGCACAACGAGAACCGCGTGGACGGCAAGGACCTGGACGGCCAGAACACGGACGCCGTACGGGGCACCCTCGTCTGGACGCCGACCGATACCGTCACCGCCACGGTGATCACCCACTGGGTCGAGGCGCGCAACGAGGCGCCCGGCGGCGTGGGCGACAGCGATCCCAACCAACTGCTGGGACTGTTCTTCACCGAGCCGGACGACGGCACCCACACCGTGGGCCGCGACACCCCGACATTTCACGACACCGATCAATGGAGCGCCACGGCCATCGTCGACTGGGACGTGAGCTACTCCTGGACGCTCACCTCCATCACCGGCTATCAGTCCACCGACGACTGGGTCGCCAACGACTTCGACAACAGCGAGGTGGCCATGTTCTCCACCTTCCGGGATCAGGTGCACGACCAGTTCAGTCAGGAGCTGCGCCTGCACTCGAACTTCGCCGGGAGCGACGACTGGCGGCGCAACCTGGACCTGGTGTTCGGTCTGTACTACTTCGAGCAGGAGCATGAGCTCGTTCAGGCCTATTACCTCGATCCCATGGTCGCCCCCCGCCTGACCTACGCGGACTACACCACCCAGACCAACGACAGCCGCGCGGCCTTCGGCCAGGCCATCTACGCCCTCAACGAGGACCTGAATCTGACGTTAGGCGTTCGCCACACGCGGGAGAACAAGGACTTCGAGCGCAATCCCTTCGTTCCGGTGCCTGGACTCGACCTGCAGAACCCGGCGGACACGGTGCCGTCCATTGGTCAGATGGCGCGCATCCCGCGAACCCTGATCGGTGACCTCGACAGCGACAACACGTCGTTCAAGCTCGGGCTGGACCACCACTGGAACGACAACCTCATGGGGTATCTCACCTTCGCTCAAGGGTTCAAGGCCGGCGAGTTCGGCTCGCGCGCGAGCTCGGAGTTCGCCTTCGGCCCCACCGAGGACGAGGAAGCCGAGTCCTACGAGATCGGCATGAAATCCGAGTGGCTCGACGGCCGCCTTCGGGTGAACGCAACCGCGTTCCGCACCAAATACGAGAACCTGCAGTTCGCGGTGTTCATTCCGTCGGCGGGCACGACCCAGGAAACCGCCATCGACAACATCGGCGAGTCCACGAACCAGGGGCTGGAGCTGGAAGCGATCGCCGCCGTGCTGGACGGACTGACCCTGCAGGCCTCGCTCGGATACCTCGATGCCGAGTACGACGAGTTCTGCGCCAGCATTGCAGGTCCCGTGGCTGCCACCAACCCGGTCTCGGAGTGCGGCGAGGTTCTGGATCTCGGGAACGGCACCTACATCATCGAGACCGACAACACGGACTACGAGTTGTCCCGGGCACCCGAGTGGCAGGCCTACCTGGCGGCGGAGTACGAGTTCTACACCGATTTCGGCAGCGTGTTCGCACGCGCCAGCGGCGAGTACGAGAGCCACTACTACGTGGGCGGCGTGAACAACCCCGCGAAGGCGCGGACCGGCGACTTCTGGCTGATGGATGCCAGCCTCGGCTGGCGCAGCCTGGACCAGAAGTGGCGCGTCCAGGCGTGGTGCAAGAACTGCACGGACAAGGACTACGTCAACGGATTCGTCCCCACGGCCACCTTGTTCAACCAGAAGTTCTACGGCCAGCCGCGCACCTACGGGCTGAGCCTCGGCTACCAGTACTGATGCACTAGACACGGCACGTCACGGCGGAGCGGTCTCTTCCGCAGCGCCGTGGCGATGCCTTTGAGGAGATCATGATGAAGTTCGATCTGCTTTCGCTCGGCGACCACCTGCCCGACCCGCACACAGGACGCTACAACGACAGCCAGTCGGATCGGCACCTGCTCTGGGCCGACATGGGGGTGTACGCCGAGCGCGCGGGTTTCGACGGCTTCTGGCTCGGCGAGCACCACGCCAGCGACTACATCCTGTCGTGCCCGCAGATGGTGCTCGCTGCCGTCGCTACCCGCACCGAACGCATTCGCCTCGGCACCGGCATATCGCTGCTGCCGAACAACGATCCCGTTCGCCTCGCCGAAGATTTCGCCACCCTGGACCTGTTGAGCCGCGGCCGGGCGGAGATCGGCTTCGGCAGCGGCATCACGGAGCACACCTTCCGCCTGTTCGGCCAGGACGTATCGACCAGCAACGAACGCTCCGCCGAGAACCTGGAGCTGATCGAGCGGCTCTGGAACGAGCGGCAGATCAACTGGCACGGCAACTTCCGCAGCCCCATCGAAGACGTGGAGCTGCAGCCGCGCACCTTCTCGGGCCGGGCCATCCCCATCAACCGCGCCGTCGCCAGCAACGAAGCCTCGGCCCGCCACGCGGGGCTCTGCGGCCACAAGCTGATGTGCATGACCATCGCCGGCCCCATGGAGCTCGCCGGCAAGCTCGCGCGCATCTACCGCGAGGCCTATCAGGAGGCGGGGCACGACCCGGCCGGGATGAGCGTGGCCGCCATCGCCCGGCTCCACGTGCAGCCGGACGGCGAAGAAGCGCGGACATTCTGGCGGCCGTACTTCGAATCGTATCTGAAGTTCTCCCAAGATCTGGTAGCGACCCGCGTCGCTACCGCCGGGGTGCGCCAGGCCATCGCCATCGCGAAAGCCCAGCGGGGCTCCAGCGAGCTGCGCTACGACTCGTTCCCCGCCCTCTGCGGCAGCCCAGCGGAGGTCACCGGGTGGATCCTCGAAGGGTACCGGGCCATGGGGGGCTTCGATCGCTTCATCGGCTACTTCGATCTGGGCGGGCTGCCCCGCGCCGCGACGTTCGACACGATCGCTCTGTTCGCCGCCGAGGTCATGCCCGCGCTCCGGAGCGCGAGCGTCTGACCGCGGCTGCGCCGCAACCGGCCGGACCCGGGGCGCTACGCCGCTCGTCGCATCAACGCGTCGGCGAGACCGATTCCGGCCAGCAGCGCGAGCCCCAGCACCAACCGCAGGTCGCCGAGCGAGAGCTGGGGCCTCACGGGCACGGCGATGGTTTTGTCCAGCGCCGCCAGCTTGTACGCGTGGCGTTCGCCGGTCGCCGGATCGAGCACGATCTCGAGCAGATCGCGGCGACTCCGATAACGCATCAGGGCCGCGCGACTCCACGCGTCCGCCCCTTCGATGCCGGCCACGTCGAGGCTGTCGAACAACGCTGCGCCGAGGAAGACGGGATGACCCGCTCGCGACAGCAAGGCCGGGAACATGTGGGCCATGTAGTGTCCCATCAGCGCCTCGGCGGTGGCATCCGGCCCGGTGGCCGGCAGCGTCGGCGGGTTCTTCGCCGTCTCGAGCACATTGACCATCACGAACTCCCCGCCGTCATCCTCCTCGAAGAACCGGCGGAACCGGGCGAGGCGCTCGGGCGTGCTACCGGCGGCCTCCATGGCCACGGTGAAGCGCTCGATCTCGGCGGCGGTCAACGGACCGCCCAGCGGCGTGTACCACAACCAGAACAGCACGTAGAACGCCGCCGGCGCCAGCCACAGCACCTTGCGCCCACGCCCGTTCACCTTGGGGCCTCGAGCAGGCCCTCGCAGCCGGTGCCGTCGAGGTGGCTCCGCAGCGCCCGGGCGTCGCCGTCGCCCAACGCCGCGAACGCCTCGCGCAGCCACGCCAGGCATTTGGCCTGGTACGGAAACGTCGGCTGAACCCACGACCGGCCGTCGATGGTGGTCTCGAACGTCTTCTCGCCGGCTGCGTGGGCGCGCGCGTTCGCCAGCGTCGCGGGTGCGTAGACCCGCCCCACCTCGCAGAGCAGTTCCCGCAGGGATGCGGCTGCGGCGCTGCGGGTCATCCAGGCGTCCTCGGTCACCTCGGCACCCGAAAGGTCGTCCACCAGATCCGTCCAGGCATAGACCCGGGGGGCCTCGCGCAGGCAGATTGCCGACGGCGTGGGATCGAAGCGGGCGAGCTGTGTCAGTTGACCATACAGGCCGAAGTCGGCCGCGCTCGGCCGGCTGCCGAACAGGAACGAATGCCGCTGCAGCAGCGAGTCGAAGATGGCGAGAAAGCGCCGATAACTGGCTTCGATGACGGGGGCCGTCGTATCGTCGGAGCCCACCACGTAGAGCCGCGCGATCTGCCGCTCGGCGATGTACGTCTTGCGCCGGCCCAGCGCCTCCGGCGACGCCGAGACGTCCCGCCACATCGGCAGGATCGTGGCGGCCTGCTCGATGTCCGCAGCGTAGCGCCAGCGGTAATGGAACATGGGCTTGGTGAGCCACTCGTCGGCGTAGTCCTCGAGCAGATCGTTGAGAAATCCGACGACCGGGTCGGGCGGAATCACCGACCGGCCGTCGAAGGCCGCCTCGAAGCGGCGGATCAACGGCGTGGAGTCCACCACCGCCTCGAGTTCGCCGGAGGCGTTCGGCAGGTAGAACGTGGGCAGCAGCGCCACCTTCGGTCGCGGCATGCCCAGGCCTGCGCTCTGATCGCCGATCAGCAGCTGGTAGCTCAACCGCCTGTAGCGCAGCAGGGCCAGCATCTTGCGGGTGTAGGGCGATCCGGGGGCGCCCATGAGCCGCAACGGCAGAGGAATGGTCACGATCAGCCTCCTTCCGGCCGCAGCCGGGTTCAGTTGGGCCAGTAGGCGTACTCGTCGCCGCTCTGGTACGGCTCGGCGCCGGTCTTGTCGATCAGCACCGGTCCCTCCACCACACTCGGCCACAACGGCTCGGCCTGCTCCGCATTGTGCCGGGCGAGCAGCGCCTTCAGAACGGCCAGCCGCTGCGGATGCGCGGCAACCAGATCGTGCTGCTCGGTGGGATCCTCGCTGAGATGGAACAGCCAGTCCCGGGCCGGGCGCTCGGAGGTGATGAGCTTCCAGCCCCGGTGCAGCACCGCCTGCTGATAGCCCTGACGCCAGAACAGGGTCTCGTGGGGCGCTCCGTCCGCCTCGCCCCGCACGTACGGCAGCAGGTCGACGCCGTCGATGCGACGATCGTCCGGCACACGCGCACCGGCCGCGGCAACGATGGTGGGAAGGAGATCGACGTGGCTCACCGGCGCCTCGACCCGGGAGCCGGGCGCGATCCGCGCCGGCCATCGGGCGAAGAAAGGCACGTGGGTGCCGCCTTCGAAGTGCGTGAGCTTCCAGCCGCGGTACGGCCGATTGATGTGAGGCAGGCCGAGATAGCCTGCGCCGCCGTTGTCGCTGGTGAAGATCACCAGGGTGTTCTCCGCCAGCCCAAGTCGATCCAGGGCATCGAGCACCCGGCCCACCCCCCGGTCCAGCGCCGTTATCATCGCCGAGTACACCCGCAGGCGATGATCGGCGATGTGCGCGAGCGCCTCGTAGTCCTCCCGCTTGGCCTGCAGCGGGTTGTGGATGCCCCAGTGAGCCAGGTACAGCAGGAACGGCCGGTTGCGGTTGCGCTCGATGACCCGGATCGCCTCCTCGGTGTAGTAATCGGTGAGGTAGCCGCGGGGCTCGAAGCTGTGACCGCCGTCGAACTGCGCCGCGTAGCGGGTCGACGCCCAGACCATCCGGTCGATGGGGTCGAAGGGCAGCCGGGCGTTCACCACGTCCGGGGAATCTTCGGGAAGATAGGACATCCCGGCCATGTACAGACTGTTGTGGAAACCCTGATCCTCCGGGCGCATGCCGCCCACGGAACCGAGATGCCACTTACCGATGTGCGCGGTGTAGTAGCCGGCCTCCTGCAGCACCTCGCCCAGGGTGACCTCGTCGGCCGGCATGCCCAGGTACTCCATGTCCGGCAGCGCATCGAGCCGCGCGTGATGGATGACGGGCGCCAGCGGCGACGGGTCGTCGCGGTGCATCCATTCCATGATGGTGGCGCCGATCTTGAAGAACGGCGTGAACTCGAACCCGAAACGGGTGGAGTACCGGCCGGTCATGATGGCGGCGCGTGAGGGTGCACAGACCGCGTTGGCCGCGTAGCCGTTGGCGAACACCACGCCATCCTCAGCGATGGCGTCGATGCTGGGGGTCATCAGGCTGCCGTCCCCGGCCCCGCCGTTGAAGTAGGACACGTCGTTGAAGCCCATGTCGTCGGCGACGATGAGAACGATGTTGGGCGGCCTCTGCGCCGGCGCCAGCGACGCCTGCGCCGGCCCCTCGTCCCAGGCCGCCTCCCGGTTGGGCGCCACGGGATCGCGAAGCTCGGCGATTTTCGGCGCTGCCCACAGCAGGAGCTCGAGCCGATGGAGATATCCGGCGATTCCGGCGGTCACCGCCACCGCCGCGACCAGCAGCCAGCGCATCCTCGACACTCTCCAGCCTTCCCAGCGGATGGAGTTTGACAGCCCCGCAAACTATTGTCACTCTCAATGTCATTACTCCGAACGCCGCCACCGGCGAGGCTGAAAGCTAATGAAATCATCGCGACTCGGCGTCTGGCTGCTCCTGGCGCTGGTGCTGGCGGGCTCCGCGGCGGCGCTGTTCCCGCGCCAGCTCTCCGAGGCCCTGTTCGCCAGGGCCGTCGCCACCCGTGCCGACGGTCCGCTGAATCGGCTGGAGGACGGCCTGCATCTTTTTCTCTGCGGCTCGGGCTCGCCGCTGCCGGATCCCGGGCGCGCCGGACCATGCATTGGCGTGGTGGCCGGCGACCGTGTCCTGGTGGTCGACGCCGGATCCGGCTCCGCACGCAACCTCGCCCGTGCCGGGTTCCCGCTGGGGCGGATCGATCAGGTGCTGCTCACCCACCTGCACTCGGACCACATCGACGGGCTCGGCGAGCTGATGGTCCAGGCGTGGGTGGGCGGGTCCCGGCAACAACCGCTGATCGTCTCCGGTCCCGCCGGCGTCGATCAGGTCGTGCAGGGTTTCAACACCGCCTACCGGGTGGACGGGACGTTCCGCACCGCCCATCACGGCGAGCAGGTGGCGCCGCCGGGTGGATTCGGCGCCGTCTCGCGTACCATCGAGCTACCGGCAGCCGCGCGGACCGCCGTGCTGCTGGAAAGCGACGGTCTCCGGGTGACTGCCGTTGCGGTCTCCCACCAGCCCGTGGAACCGGCGTTCGGCTTCCGTATCGACTACAAGGGCCGCTCGGCGGTCATCAGCGGCGACACCCGCTTCGACGAAGGTCTGGCCGCAGCCTCGGAAGGCGCCGACGTGCTGCTTCACGAGGCGCTGCAGCCGGCGCTGGTGGGAATCATCGGCAGCCAGGCGGCGGCTGCCGGCCGGCGCACCGTGGCCCGCATCATGGCCGACATCCCCGGTTACCACACATCGCCCGAGGACGCCGCCAGGCTGGCACAACGCGCCCAGGCCCGTCAGCTCGTGCTGTATCACATCATTCCGCCGCTGCCGAGCCGACTGCTGCACCCGGCGTTCCTCGGCGACGCCCGCGAGCAGTTCGACGGCGAGCTGGTGGTGGGCTTCGACGGCCTGCTGATCAGCCTGCCCGCGGACAGCCGCGAGATCCGCCGGACGGCGGCGCTGTAGATGGCGGCCGACTCGGATGGACGCCACCGGCGCAGCCGGGAAAGCCGAGCACGCATCGTCGACGCCATGATCGAGCTGGTCCGGGAGGGCGTGCTCGAGCCGACGGCGGAGCAGGTCTCGGAGCGCGCCGGCCTCGCCATGCGAACCGTTTTCCGCCACTTCCGGGACATGGAGACCCTGTACCGGGAGATCTCCCAGCGGATGCACAGCCGCATCGCCGGGATGATCCAGACCGAGCTGCGCGCCGAGCCATGGCGGGCCGGCCTGCACCGCATGGTGGACCGGCGCGCACGCATCTACGAGGAGATGCTCCCCATACGGCTCGCCGCGGACGCCCTGCGCCACCGTTCCCGGGTGCTGCAGGACGATCACGCCGAATTCGTAATGGTGGCGCGCAGTATGCTGCGCGATCTGCTGCCCCGCGACGTTGCGCGAAGCAAGGCGACCTTCGAAGCGCTCGACGCCCTGCTCAGCTACGAGCTGTGGATCCGCCTACGCCGCCATCAGAAGCTATCCGTGCGCAGCGCCCGAACGGTCATCCATCGCAGCGTGGACGCGTTGCTGGGGGAGCGGACCTGAAATAGTCCGCCGCTCGGTCACCGCTCCTCGAGACCGTGCTGCTTCAGACGCCATAGCAACACATCGAGGCGATCCTGACCGAAGAACGGCTCGCCGCGAAAAGCCACCGTCGGCACGCCCCAATGCCCCGCTTCGGCGTGATCCGCTTCGTTCTCGCGGATGATTTCCTCGAGCCGCGGCGCCTGTGCGTCGGCGAGACCGTCCAACTCCGCCAGGTCGAGCCCGGCGCGGCCCACGGCGTCGGCGAGGTGCCCCCCCTGGTCCCATCCCGTGGTGGTCCAGATCAAGCCCGCCACCTGCTCCGCGAGCTCGATGCCGTGACCCCGCTCCTCCGCCAGCACTCCCAGACGGGTCAGGCGATGAATATGGGGCTGCTCGTCGGCGGTGCGCGGCCGGCCGTCCTCGCCCCGGTACTGAACCACCGGGTCCGGGTTCGCCCACTGGAATGGGAGCCCAAGAAATTCCGCGACCCTGAAAACGTCGGTCATGAAGTACGAGAACCACTGAGGATGGACGTTGACGAAGAACTCCGGGGTTCGCAGCGCGATGGGATACACCGGACGAAAGTTCACGTTCAGCCGGTAGCGCCGCTTCCACTCCGCCAGACGCGGTGTCGCCAGATACGACCAGGGGCTCCGGAAAGACCAGAAGACGTCGATCTCGAGCGGGTCGGACATTCCATGCCTCCGTAACAGCGACAGGAAGACTAACACGCATGGGGCGATGTCGCCCCTGGCAGCCGGCCGGCGGCCGGGGTAGATTGCGGCCAGGGGTAAAGAGGCACCGGGACATGTCGATGAGACGGACACGACGCACCGTGAGTGTCGCCCTGAGTTTCGCTGGCCTGCATTTCGCAGGCCTGGGTTTCGCGGCCCTGGACTTCCCAGGCCTGGGCGCGAGCGGCGCGGAGCTTCAGCAACTCGGTTTCATGTCCGGCCATTGGCTGGGTGCCGGCGGTGAGCCCTACGAGGAGGTGTGGCTGGAGCCGAGGGACGGCACCCTTCCCGGTACCTTCCGCTGGGTGATTCCCGACGGCCGCCAGGTTCTGGAGTTCCTGGTGATCGAGGAGACGCAAGATGGTGTCTACCTGCGCTTCAAGCACTTCGATACCGATTACGTGCCCTGGGAAGCAGGTGAACCCCACGTCTACCGGCTGACCGCCGTAGCGGGGTCGTCCGCAACCTTCGAGCGCGTCTCGAGCAACACCGACGCTCCCAGGACCCTGTTCTACAAACGCGACGGGGACACGCTGACATTCCGCGGCACCGGCGACCATCCGGAGGAGGATCCCCTGGTGCTGGTCTTCACCCGCAGATAGCCGGCCCGTCCGGCGAGCCTGCTAGAAGGCGCCTGTCAGGTTCAGGAACACCCCCTGGTGGTCGAAGCCGAGGTCGGTGAGGTCGGAGGAGAAGTCGGTGAAGTTGTAGCCGACGCCCACCTTGACGTGGTCACCAACGTAGCGCGACAGGGCGAACAGCGCCCCCGCGCGCTGCTCGTCCAGATCCGCCATGTCGAGCAGCCGCGTCTCCATCAGGACCTCCCACTTCTCGCGTAGCCGCCAATCCGCCCGCAGCACGTACAGGCTCGCGGCGTTGTCGAAGTAGTGGGGATCGTCCCGGTCCAGGCTGATCTGGCTCATGCGGTACGCGTACTTGCCGCCGATGGTCCAGCGCGCGGTCAGGTCGTAGCTGGCGTCCAGCGACAGGATGTGGCTCTTCTGCAGGTACTCGGCGGCGAGCCCGTTGCCCGTCTGCTGCCCCAGGGTGGGCACGTTGTAGAAGTAGGTGTATTTGGCCAGGGCATTCAGACGGTCGTGAAGAACCGGCCGATAGCCCACGCCGAGCACCGCCTCGGTGTAGCCGCCGGCGAACACGTCCCCGAACGAGCTGTCGCTCGTGGCGTGGTCGAACTTGCCGAGCAGCCGGTAGGCCGGGGTGAGCTGCAGCTTGACGCTGTTGCGGAACAGCCAGGTGGTGCGTTCCGCGTCCGCGAGATCGGGCTGCTCCACGTCGTCCCGCCGGTACTCGACGCCATTGGAGATCTGCAGCGTGTCCGTGCCGTAGCCGAACCGCACCCCGACGGCCTTGCGCCGGGTCTCGAGGCCCGTGCGCGAGTCCCGCAGGGTTCCCCAGTCGCTGTTCGCCCCCAGGCTCCAGCGCTGCGCCGGAGCGAAGTTGACGCCGGTGGCATGGGTCAGCCCCGTGGCCGACTGGCCGTGGCGGTACCGCTCTTCCACGAACACGCTGGTGCTGTCCGTGAGGCGCGACTTCACGCCGGTGACCAGGCTACCCTGGCTACCGGTGGGCCCGCGCAGCATCGGATCGATGCGCTCGTTCTCGAGCAGGTAGTTGAGATACAGGCTGGTGCGCTCGGAGTGCAGGTAGTTGGTTCCCAGCCGTCCACCCGGGCCCTGGTCGCCGTCGGACACCTCGGTCTCCACGGTCAGCCGCTTCGACAGCCGGAACACGCTGCCGACCCCGACGCGGCCGTTGTCCTCCCGGGCTCCGTCCCTCGACAGCGTTTCCTGCACGAAGCCGTAGGCGCGCCAGCTCTTGCCGGCGTCGTAGCCGAGCTCCACCACGCCGTCGGTGCGCTCGCCCGCGAACGACGCCGCCCCGGGAAGGGCCTCGTGGTCGATCAGGCGATCGTGGCGCATCCCGGCGCTGAGCTTCCAGTCGCGGGAGAGTTGAACGGACAGATCCATCTCGGCCGCGTCGGTCTCGATGCCGCGATCCTGGTCCATCCGGTCCATCTTGGCGAACACCTCCACCCGCTCGCCCAGGGGCAGAGTCAGGGTTCCCCCATAATGCTTCCGGTCCGTCGCCGCCGACGCGCCCGGGGCGGAGAATCCGGCATCGAGCTGCTGAAGGTACGCCGTCAGGCTGCCGTCGAGCTTCCGGGCGACGTCGCCGAGACCCAGGCTCAGATCCGCGCGGTAGCCTCGCCCGTCGTCGGCCTCCGCCGCGCCGCCCTCCTCGAGGAACTCGAAGCCGCCGTCGCCGGAGCGCAGGGTGTCGCCGTTGCTTCCTTCGCTCGCCGCCGCCTGGACCTTCACCCAGGACTCGGCGCTCTTTCTGAGAGTCACGTCGAAGCCGCGCAGGGAGCTGTCGAGGTCGCCCTCCTCGTTCGAGCCCGCGGTCACCCCCAGGCGCACGTAATCGTTCACCCAGGCGTGCGCCTGCCCAGCCACCGCCAGGGCATCCACGTCCTGCAGCCCGGGCGTGTACTCGTAGCGCACCACCAGATACGCCTCGTCGCCGGACAAGGCTCCGCTGCGCACCAGCAGACCGTCGCTGACGGTGGAGGCGAGGGGCTCGGCCAGCAGAACGCTGCCCTGCAGGTAGTCGATGTCGTAATCCAGAGCGGGGCTCAGGTTCACCACGCCGGTGACGAGGCCCGAGGCGCGGTCGCGAATCTCGATCCGCACCCGCTCGGAGCCCATGGTCACGTCCTGGTGCCGCAGGAAGTAGAGCGACCCGCCCGTCCCGCGGAACTCCTGCCGGCTGGCCACCGTGCCCGGCTCGGCGCCGAAGGCGTCCACGGTGAGCCGCTGCTCGCCGAAACGGGTGGCCGACTCGGTCTCGTAGTGCAGCTTCGCGCCGTAGAGCCCGCGATCGATCTGCGCCAGCTCGTTCTCCATGTAGCCGGCGGTGAAGTTGCCCCACATGCCGTAGCTCTTGCGGCGGCCGAGCTTCACGAACAGCTTGCCGCCGGTGGGCGCCAGCTCTTCCACGGTGCCGTCGTCGCCGAACGTGGGGTAGTGCTGATCCGGATCCATGCGCCGCAGCAGCGAGTCGGGGGTCTTGCGGGTGAAGTTCTTGAACAGGTCCTCGATGGGCTCTTCCCGTGAATCCGCACTGGCGGTGAGCCGCCAGTGATCGCCGAACTTGCCGTTGACGAAGAAGGCGAGCCGCCCGTCCGCCGACGAGTCGAGCGCGTAGGCGGCGTCGTCGCCGGTGAGCTCGTCCAGCGGACCATCGGTCTCGGTATGCGACAGGGTCAGATCCGCCATGCCCACGTAGAACCAGTCCGAGGGCTCGAACGCCAGGTCCCGAAGGTAGGCTTCCCCCCGCCCCTGCTCGTCGAGCACCGCCACTTCCACGGTGTGCGCGCCTTCCGGCAGCACTTCTTCGCTGACGAAGCTGCCACTCGCGTCCACCGGCACCGGCCGGCCCGCCACGTAGACCTGATGTCCCTCCGGAACGTCGCGCCCGTGCACCCGAACGGTGCCGCTGCTCAAGCGGATGTTGTGAAGGGCCAGGGAATTCTCGCCGTACTCCGCGAGAAGCCGCTCGTCGAGGAACGTGTCCGCCGCGGCCGGCAGAGCCGGCTCCGACTGCGGCTCTCCGTCCAGCGCCCTGAAGTACTCCATGACGTTGGCTTCGACGTCGCTGATCCGGGTGTCGCGGAACACCCAGAGGGGCTGGGGGCGGGTCTCGTCGAAGCCGCCGTCCTCGCCGTAGGCACGCACCACGTACTCGAGCTCGCGGGTCGCGCCGGAGAACGCCTCCACCGCCGGACGCCAGCGGGCAACGCCGTGGTCGTCCACCTCCACCACGGCGCGAGGCTCCGCGCGGGTCGACTCGCCGTCGTCGAAGATGCGGATCTCCGATCGTTCGATGAAGTGTCCGTAGTTGGTGAACATCCGGAACACCACAGGATCACCGGTCAGACCGCCCGCGCCGTCGCCGTGCAGCGCCACCAGCGTGGGACTCGCCGCCACGCTGAGCCTGGGGCTCGAGGTCAGGTCGTCGAAGGTGAAGCGGATGTCGGCCCGCTCCATGGCCACGTCCGTGCAGCGCTGGACGTCCGACGAGCTGCGGCCCGGATCGTCGACGGGCACGCCGTCCACGGTGATGCGCATGGTGTTCAACGCGTAGGGGTTCCTCGGCATCAGCTCCCGGGTGAGCGGCGAGACCTCCACCCCCTCGTTGTCGTCGACGACGGCGAGCTCGTCGTAGACCACCTGCACCGCGACGAACGACGCGTCGCCCTGCACGAATCCGGCATTCACGACGTCGTCCGAGTGCACGTAGCCGCGCCCCTCGAACTCCGCCTGCTCCGGGTTCAGGTCCAGTTCTTCGGCCACCGTCTCCATGGCGCGGCGGGCGCGCGCCGCCGAGAGGCCGATGTCGTCGCCGTAGACCCTGGCGGTACGGCGATCGAGCCGCTCGTTGCGGGTGTAGCCCACGAAGCGCAGCCGGGGGTTCGTCTCCTCCGCCACGTCCGCCAGCGCCCGCTGCAGCGCATCCAGGTAACCCGGCGGCAGCACCGGCCGGCCCTCCGCCAGCTCGAGGTGCCCGATCTCGCCCCAGGGGGGATCGTAGACCCGGGTGACCATGGCGGCACCCGGATCACCGGGACAGAGCTGAGGCTCGTCGGGCAGATCCTGCAACGGGTCGTCGTACCAGAACTCCACCTCGACCCGGCGGTTCAAGGCACGCCCGTTGTCCGTTTCGTTTCCGGCCAACGGCCGCTCGGCGCCCCGGCCGTCGCTGTCCACCGCCGCGGACGGCAGTCCCAGCGCATCCTGGATCGCCAGCGCCACCCGCCGTGCCCGAGCCTTCGACAGCGCCACATGGTCGCCGTAGATGCTCGCGGCCCTGCCGCGCAACGGCCGGGCGTCGGTGTGACCGACGAACTTCACCACCACATCCTGCTTGTCGCCCAGGTTCTGCAGGGTGCGGCGGATCTGCTCGGTGAATCCGGGGGTGACCTCGACCCCGTCCTCCTCGTATTGCAGCGGCGCAATGAGATTCAGAACCCGGGCGCGGCGCTGGTGGCCGTCGCGGTAGCGAAGCTTGCACACCGTCTCGACACGGCAGACCTTGACCCGCGTCATCTCGTTCACCCGGACACGCTCGTCCAGGGCCACCGCGTCCCGCAGCTCGTCGTACCACACCTCCACCTCGACGCGCCGGTTCAACGCCCGGCCCGCTTCGGTGTCGTTCGACGCGATGGGGCGGGTGTCGCCGGCCCACTCGAAGGAGATGGCCTCCGCGGGCAGACCCAGGGCACTCTTGAAGTGCTCGGCCACCTGGCCGGCCCGCTCCCGGGAGAGCCCGGCGTTGTCTCCGTAGATCTCCTGGAGCCGCGGCGACAAGGGCTGGTTGTCGGCGTGGCCCACCAGATTGATGCGCACGTTGTGACGATCCTGCATGCGCTCGAGCACGGCCCGCAGCTCGGCGACCGTGCTGTCGGGAATGCTCGCCACCCCGGACTCGAAGTGGATGGGCGGCACCACGTCGGTGAGCTTCACCGTCTCGGCCTCCACCGTTTCGACCTCCACGGTCTCCAGCGTGTCGCCGGCGGGTTCCGCCGAGGGGTCGGGGTCCAGGCCCCACAACGTCACCGGGGCTGAATCCGGCAGGTGGCGCTCCGCCGCGTTGCCGATGGGAACCTGACGGACGGCCTCCGCCGCGTCCACGGCTGCTGGCCCCGCAGCCAGCGCCGCAAGCAGCAACCACCGTGCCTTGCAGCGCGCCGTGCCGTTCAGCCGGCTCATGGCCGTTCCCTCCCGCTACGGCCCATCGCCCGGTCGGCCGGGGCGCCGAGCCGCCAGAACACGTCGTGCTCCACCTCCAGCCGATAGCAGCAGTCCAGGGCCCGCCAGCGGTCGTCGATCTCGCGCTTCACCGCCTTCACCCGCTGGTCCACCAGCCCGGGGTCCTCCAGGTCGGCCAGGTAGGTCAGGCGCAACACCGCGGGGCCTTTCTGCAGCTCCTCCATCAGCAGCTCGAAACGCTGCCGCCACAAGGGACGGATCTCGGCGGAATCGGGAACGAACACCGCATCCGCCACTTCCAGTCCCACCACCCGGTGGATGGACGCGCCGAAATTGAAGCGCAGCGCCTTGCCCCGGGTGGCCCGCTTGATCTGCACCGTGCCCGAGGAGACCCGGAACCCGCTCGGCAAGGTGCGGTCGTCCAGCTTCAGCACGAAGTTGCTGCCGCGGTCCTCGCGCGGCACGACGGCGCAGGTGATGTGGAAGCGGCCGTGCTGATCGGTGGTGGCAGCGAGGCCCCGGGCCGTCACCAGCCGCACTCCGCCCAGGCCCGACTCGCCCGGGTCCTGGCGGCCGTTGCGATTGTCGTCGTCGAACACCTTGCCCATGACGTCCGTGCAGTCGAAGGTGGGATCGGGCACCAGGCGCACGGTTGCGGTGGCCTCCCCGGAAAGCGGAATGTCCGCAGCGGTGTTGACCGCCCGGGCGCGGTTCACGTATTCGCCCTCGCCGACCCCGGCGCCCACGGCGAGCAGCAGCACGATGGAATGCTGCCCTTCCGCCGCCAGATCGAGGCCGTCCCAGACCAGCTCCCGGCTCCCCACTTCAGGCTCCACCGGCACCCCGTCGAGCCGCGCCGAGCCCTCCACGTAGCGGAATCCCGGCGGGAACCGGTCGATCACCCCCACGTCCTGGAGCGCGATGGGGTAGGTGTTGGTGACGGTGATGGTGTACGGCACCATCTGACCGCGGTGGACGTTCACCATGGGCGTGGTCTTGGTGATGGCCACGGCCCCTTCGAGCACCGGGTCCACCGGGATGTGATTGTTGAAGATCTGCGCCGAGCCGGGCGCGTCGCTGCCGTCGAATTGCAGCCGTCGCACGTAATAGCGGGTGCCCGGAGATCTCGCGGGAACCGCCGTGCCGGGGGCGAACTCGGACGTCTGCGCTTCGCAGTGGCCGTCCGTCCCCGGCACCGCGTCGTCCACCGAGCCGGGGCACGCCGGAACGTCGAAGGCGGCTCCATCGGCATCGTCGGCGGGAGGAATGATCTCCGAGTAACCCTCCGTGTAACCACTCGACGGCTCGACCACCCGAATGGCGTAAACGCCGCCGGCGGCGCACGCCGGGTCGGAGAAGTTCAGGTCGAACTTGTAGTAACCGTCGCTCCGGGTCACCTGGTCCTGCTGCCCGGGATCGTCGAAGCACGCGGGCGGCAGCGCCACGCCGCTGTCGGCATCGAGCAGGATCAGGGTCGCCCCGGCCACGGGGGCGCGGCTCACCGTGTCGTAGACCGTGCCGTTGGGGTCGATGGGCAGGTCCAGGTTCAGCAGGTTGCTGCCCGGCTGGATCACGATGTCGCTGATCCGCTGAAGGTCGTTGGTGAAGTCGGCGGAATACGCCCGGCCGAGCTTGGCGGTGGCGGGGCCGGAATCCGGCGCGGCGAACACCAGCTCCAGGGCATCGCCGGACAGGTAGTTGGGCGTCAGCCCGCTCATCCGGTAGGCGCCTTCCGCGTCGGTGGTGGTGGCGTGCAGGAGCCGGCCGTTGCGGTGCAGCTCGACCCGCCAGGACTCCAGCACCCGTTCCCCGGCATCGAGCTGATCGTCGAAGTCCGCGTCGTGCCAGGCGTGGCCGTTCAGCACCCCGACCCCGACGATGGCCCCGACGTCGATGGCGACGCTGGCGTCCACCCGCTCCGTGTCGTTCCAGTACGCGGCGGCGTTGTTGATCACCCGGGTGCCCTCCGGCAGGTCGGCGTCGATGACCGCGAAGAACCGCAGCACGATGTCACCCCCCGGCACCAGGTCTCCGTACTCCACCGTCAGGGTCGCGCCCTCCACCACGATGCCGCCGGTGGCACCGTTCACCGTGGGCGGCTGCTCGTCGAAGGCGAGCTGACCCGGGGCCGGATCGTCCAGGTCGTCCACGATACGCACGCCCACGGCGGGCACGCTGCCGATGTTGCGAACCCGCACCACGTACTCCAGGAGCGAGCCCGCCAGCGCCGGGCCGCCGCCGACCACGGCCACCTGCTTGTTTATGGCGAGCTGCTGGGCCGGCCCCACCACCACCAGGGTCGGCTCGGGGCCGGTGGCCGGGTCACCGTCGCCGTCGGTCAGCACGTCCGGCACCTCCACGGTGGATACCGCTGCCTGGTTGCTGATCACCGTCCCCGTCGGCACGCCATCGTCCACCCGCAGGTCGAACTGCACCGTGGCGCTGTAGCCGCTGGTGATGACCCCCTCCCCCGGGCCGGGCAGGGGCGGGGTGAGGTCCGAGGAGCTGATCGCCACGCCCGCTGCCAGCGGGAAGGTTCCGCCGTCGGGCCGGCCCACCGGCTCGCCGTTCAGGGTCATGCTGTCGGCCACGTAGGTGGTGTTGGCCGGCACCTGGTCCGCCAGCTCCACGCCGCTCGCGTCCACGGCGCCGTTGTTGTGCACGCGGATGGTGTAGCGCAGCACGTCGCCCGGATCGACCACGCCCACCGAACCGTAGTCCTGCTGCAGCTCCGCGTACTTCTCGGCATAGACGAGCGGCAAGCTGCCGATCACGTCGCGGGTGGGATCGTCCGCCACCTCGGTGGCCGGGTCGTCGGAAGGCTGCTCCACCACGCCGCCCACGGCGCTGACGAAGGCCTGGTTGGCGATGACCGTGCCGTCCACCAGATCCGCGTCGGTGACCACGTCGAACTCGATCACGGCCACGTGCTCCGGCACCGCTTCGATGCTGGCGGGGAGATGCCCGGGCGTGGTGTCCGACGGAGCGTTGATCGGCATGCCGTCCACCAGCGGTGACAGACCGCCGGCGTCGTCGGCCACCACCGCGCCGTTCAGCCGGGTGCTACCGGCCACGTAACGGGTGTTGGCGGGGATCTGATCGCGTATCACGGCGTCGGTGGCGTGATCGTCGCCGACGTTGCGCACCGTGATCCGGTAGCGCAGCGCCTCGCCGGCCAGCAGCAGGTTGGGATCGCCGTCCAGGTCGGTGGAGGTCTTCTCCACGACGAACGCGGGCGCGGACTCGATGCGCACCCGGGTGGGGTCCTCATCGCCGGCGACGTCGGGATCGGCGATCCCGCCCACGTTGGGGTCGTCGCTCAGTGCCAGAAGGAATCCGCTGCTCGTCAGGCGCGACTGGTTCGACACGTAGCTGCCGTTGGCGAGGATCGGCGCCAGGGTCGCCTCGAACTCGATGACCAGGCTCCCGCCCACGGCGAGGCTGAGATTGCGCACGTCCAGAACACCGCTGCCGTA
This sequence comes from Pseudomonadales bacterium, assembly GCA_041686955.1. Lineage (GTDB taxonomy): Bacteria > Pseudomonadota > Gammaproteobacteria > Pseudomonadales > Azotimanducaceae > UBA7803. The sequence continues at coordinate 5,116 of JAWLCV010000032.1, read as the reverse complement.
GCTGCCGCCGCTTCCGCTGGTGTTGCCGGGGTCGGCGCCCGGGGGTACCGACACCACCGTGAGACTGCCGCTCTGGAACGCCGCCGAGCCGTTCAGCGCGTCGAGCTCGTCCACCACGGCGAAGTCGTCGATGCTGGTGGTGCCCACGTTCTCCAGGTACAGCCGGTAGCGAAGAACGTCGCCGGGGCTCGCGGCGGTGGCCGGAGACTCCCCCCGGGTCACGTTGGTCACCACCTTGTCGAACCTCACCTTGGACAGGTTGACCAGCGTGGTGTGGGCGTCCTCGTGATCGAGCACGCCGACGCTGCCGTCCGTGAGGGCACGGCTGTAGCTGCGGCCATCTGCGTCGTTGCCGGCGAGCCCGGCCCACGCCGTCGCGCCCGCCACGTTGGTCAGCGGGATCTCGAGCTGGGTATCGGCGTCCAGGTACGCCTCGTAGCTCACGACCAGGTGCTGACCGGGCGCGATTGCCACACCCGCGCTCGCCATCTCCAGGGTGACCGAGCACTGGGGGGCGGCGGAGAAGGTCAGCGTGTAATCCGCGCCTGCGGTCAGCACCGGGCCCGCCGGCGTGGTGCCGTCCGCCTCGAACAGTTGCGCGGTCACCCCCACCGGCGCCGCGTCGCACATGCCGCCATCCGCCGTATCCGGAAGCAGGTCACGCAGCTCCACGGCGTAGGCCGGCGACGAGCCCGGGTTGTGCACGTCGATGGTGAACGCGCCGGGCTCGTCCGGACGCATCAGCAGCGGCCCGCTCTTCTCCACCGTGAGATCGGGCTCGACCACGGTCATGGCCGGCGACGTGCCGGGATCGCCGGGCCTCGCGGTGGCGTCGTTGCCGTCGAGCTGGTTGTAGCTGTAGGAAGCGGCGTTGGTGAAGGTGAGACCCGCCACGTTGGTCGGGGTGTCCTCCAGCGCAACCGTGATCTCGATGACCGCCTGCTCACCCGCCGGGATGTCGATGCCGTTCGCCGGGTCCTCGATGACCAGGCTGTCTCCGGCCCCCGTGTTCACCGGCGTCCACGACCCCGGCCCGGAGATTCGGGACACGGATACGTAGCGCAGGTCCGCCGCGGAAGCCGCGAGATCGTCGAAGATGCGCACGTCGTAGAGGGCCGCGGTGTGCGGCACGGACGGCACGGTGATCCGGTACGAGAAGGTCTCGCCGATGGTGGCCTGGGACTGGGTGATGTCCTTCACCAGTGGTTGCGGCGGCGCCACCTCGATGAGGATGCGGGTGGGATCTTCGTCGCCGTCCACGTTCGGGTCCGACTGACCGTTCACGTTGGGATCGTCGCTGTCCGCCAGCTTGGCCGCGCCGCTCATGAGCGCGGACTGGTTGGTCACGAAGGTGCCGTCCACCAATGCCGACGCCAGGGTGACCTCGAACTGGATCGCCACCTCGCTGCCGGGCGGCAGGGAAAGGTTGCGGATGTCGATCACCCCGGCGCTGTTGGTGCCGCCGTAGGGATCCGTGTGGCTGGCGTCGGCGAGCACGGGCACGGTGCCCGGCACCAGCGCCAGGGAGCCGGGCTGGAACACCGCACCGGCGTTCAGCGCCCCCAGGTCGTCGTAGAAGCGGATTCCGTTCATGGCGCCGTCGGTGGTCTGCAGCCGCAGGGTGTAGCGCAACCGGTCGCCGGGCGCGCCCACCGTGGCCGGGGCCTCGCCGCTGGTGAGGTTGACCACCGTCTTCTCGAAGAAGAAGCCGTACAGCGCCACGGTGACCGTGTGGGCATCCTGATGATCGCTGACGCCGACCGTGCCGTCGGTGACGGCGCGGGTGTAGACCTGCCGCCCGGGCACGTCGGCTGGGCCGTTGAACCAGCGGGTAGCGCCCGCCACGTTGGTCAGGGTGGCGCCATCCTCGCTGTCGGGGTCGAGGCGGGTCCGATAGCCGATCACCAGGCGCTCCCCGGCCCCGATCACAGCCGCCGGTGTGAGCATGGTCAGGACCAGCTCGCAGCGCGGCGCGTCCGCGTAGTCGACCGTGAAGTCCACCCCCGGGGTCAACGCCCCCTTGCCCGGCACGGGGGTGACCCCGTCCGCCGCGAACACCCCCGCACTCTGGATCTCGGGCGCCTGAAGGCACATGCCGCCGCTCGGGCCGTCCGGCAGACGGTCCAGCACGGTCACGTCCCAGGCGTCGGCCAGGCCGTTGTTGCTGACGTCGAGGGTGAACTCGCCCCATTCGCCCAGGTTCAGCGTGCGCCCCAGGGTGGCCGGACCGGTCTTGCTCACCACCAGCTCCGGCCCGCCTATGGTCATGGGCGGAGCGATGCCCCACTCGCCGGGCAGCGGCTCGTAGAACACCCCGTCGATGAGGCGCCCGAAATCCCACTTGGCGACGTTGACGAACTGTGTGCCCACCGTGTTGGTGGGCGTGTCTTCGAGCACCACGGTGATATCCAGGATGATCTGCTCGCCGGCGGGAACGATGGGGAAGTCGTCGAAGGTGAGCACCCCGCCGTTGTTGGCGAAGCTGTGAGGCACCGGCGCCCCTGACGACTGCCAGTAGGCGGCGTGGCTCACGTAGCTGATGTCGACCCCCAGCGCATTCAGGTCGTCGGTCAGGGTGATTCCGTGCAGATCGTTCACCGAGCCCTCGGTGTCGATGGCCGTCCCGGTTGCCGGATCGAACAGCACCGGCATGGTCAGCCGATACGTGAACGGCACGCCGACGGTGGCGGTGGTGGAGCCGTCGGCGCTCTGCTTGTCGATCTTCTCCACCGGAATCAGCAGGTTCTGGCAGCCCTCCTGAATGCTGGTGGAGGAGCCGTTGGTGAACCAGATCTTGTGGCCGGCCACCGAGTTGCACGCCATCTGGCCCGTGTGCACCACGTTGTCGAACACCACCAGCCAGCGCTGGTCGGTCTGCCCCGGCTGGGTGTAGAAGCTGAAGTTGGTCGACATCGGGTTCGACGCCGGGTAGTTCCGGATGGTGCAGTTGCGATCGATGAAGAGCTGTGACGGCGCCGGAGTGCCGGCGAAGCCATCGAGGATGCCGCCGGGGTAGTCGGAGCAGTTCTCCGCCTGGGCGGCTGCGGCGGCGCACAGCAGCACCAGCCCGGCCATGGCTCGGGCCGTGCGTCGGCCGAGACCGAGGCCGAAGATGCCATGGCCGGCTGCCGGCTTGCGCCTCGAGAGCTGAACCATGTGTATCGTCGTCGCTCCAGGGACCGTACGCGCACTCTCCCGCAGACGGCGGGGCATCGGGGTGACCGTGTTCACAACCTATAGTGGGAATGTCAGCGCTTTGTGCCTTCGTGCGGTGGCTCTCGACCGGTGCGTGAGCAGCGTCACGAAACGGTCGAGAGCCGGCTGGCGAGCGGCCGAAATTGGCCTACGCCGTGGGCAGGAAGTCGATGGGGTAGAGAATGGTGACCGGCGGCACGTCCTTGGCTCCGAACTGGAAGCCGGTGACGCTCGCCACCACCTGCTGCGCCAGCTCCGGCGCGCCCATGTCCGAGTTCTGAACCCTGCACAGCGAGACGCTGCCGTCCGGCTCGATGGTGAGCCGCAGCACGATCTGTCCCCGGAGGGTGGGGTCCTTGCGCAGCGCGCGGTTGTAGAGCCGGTAGAGGGCTGCCTTGTAGCGATCGAAGACGATCTGAATCTCTTCGTCGGTGCGGCCCGAGGCGGCTCCGGCGCTGCGCGGGCGGTCGCTCGGCCCGCCGCCGTCGATGGCGCTCGCCACCCGGGCGAGCTCCACCCCTTCCGACAGCGAAACGCCGCCACCACCCACGTCGCGGCTGATGGAAGCCAGATTGATTCCGCCGCTGGATTCGGTGCCTTGCGCGGCCACCATGGCCCGCTGCGGCAATCCCACCGCCGCGGCGCCTTCCCGCGACAGGCTGGCCTCGGCCCCCAGTTTCGCCGCGGGCCGGCTCGACGACAGCGAGGAGAAGTTCTCCCGGAAGGCCAGTATGCCTTTCGAGCTCACCCGTTCCCGGGTGGATTCCGGCTTGGGCGCGGCCTCCGCCACCTGGGTTTCCTGAGGCGTCTGTGCCGTCTCCTCGGGCTCCGGCTCGGGCTCGGGCTTCGGTTCGGGTTTCTCGACTTCCGGCTCCGGCGGCGCCTCGCGTACCGCCAGCGGCGGTTGGCGCTCCTCGCGAATGAAGCGGGCGAACCGCTCGGGCACCTCCACGATCTCGTCGGGCTCGGGTATGGGCAGGTCGATCAGGGGTATGATCAGTCCCAGCAGCAGCGCGGCCGCCAGCGACCCGCCGAGTGTCCTGCGGAACCGCTGGTCGTCCTCGAAGCCCCGCATCCAGGGCATGGCGATGAGGCGCGCCGGCAGCACCGTCTCGTCGCGCTCCAGCACCCACTCGCGCCGCCGGCTCTCTTCCTGCTGGCGCACCTGATCCAGGTCGTAGGCGAGGTCGTCCACCACCCAGCGCTGCTGCCCGGCTGCCTCCCGCGCCGCCTGGTGCTTGGCCTGAAGCGCCTCGATGCGCTGGCCGAACTCGGAGATCCGCGCCCGGGCCTGCTCGACATACCCGCGGGCCGTGGCGCCGGCGCCGTCGCCCCAGAACAGCGACCCGGCGCCGCGCTGCTCGAGGCGCTCCAGCGCCTCGCACACGCTCGTGAGCTCCCGGTAGTCCTCCTGGGTTTCCGCCAGGGCGGCCAGCTCGTCCTCGATACCCGCCGCCGCGGCTTCCAGCCGCTCGAGCTCCTCGAGCGCCCGGGCCTGCTGGCCGCAGAGCGCCTCACGCTGGGCCTCCAGGTCGACGTCGTTCTGCTGATGGGACATGGTGCTGCTCCCGGCTTCCGTCACATTTGCGCGACCTGCGCACCCTTCTGAATCACCGCGAGGGAAATGCGGTCGTAGCCCTCACTCGTGCACGTCGACATCACCCGCTTGATCACGGCGAACGGCACCGACTTGTCCGCGAGAACCGTCACCTCCTGGGTCCGCGCCACCTGCATGGTGTTCGGGCCGATGACGCTCTCCTTCAGCCTCGCGAGTTGCTCCTTGACCGCGCCGATGTCCCGGCCCGGGCTTTCGAGCACCTCCGCCGTGGTCGCCACGGGTCTGCCCTGCACGGAGATCTCCTCCTTGCCGATGAAGATCACCACCGTCTCCCGGGGCTTGGACTCCACCACCGACTCCGGC
>JAWLCV010000031.1:0-45146 GCA_041686955.1 Pseudomonadales bacterium | reverse complement strand
GTCGTCGATGCGGGCGTGGACGTCGTAGGTGCCCTTGCGGAGCTGGTCGTAGGCGGTGGGCTCCATGCCGTACTCGCTGCGCGGGCGGCCGACCACCGCATTCAGGCCCACGTTGACCACGGTTCGGTCCTCGAATACCCAGACGTTGCTGCCGTCCTCCTGGGTGACGAGCTGCGGCGCCTTGTCTTTCAGCGACGCCGGCACGTGCCGGTCGAACATGTCGGGCGGCTCGATGATGTGGTCATCGACGCTGACGATGATCATGTCCTCGGTTCTCATGGCGGACCCCCTGGTTGGCAGATTAATCCATGAGGATACCCCAGGTCCGGCCTGAGTCAACGCATAATATAAATAGGTTATACAAATGAAGGGAAAGCGGGCGGGGCGGGGTGTGGGGGGCGATCCGCTGGGTGGGCCGCGCATCGCCCGGTGCGGCGCGGTTTACTCGTCGCCGAAGTCGTAGCTCACGGTGAGCCCGTAGGAGCGGGGCCGGCCGACCACGCCGATGGTGTGGCCGATGTTGCCGGAGAAGTCCGTGGCGGTGGCGATCCACTCCTCGTCCGTGAGGTTCTTGCCCCACAAAGCGACGGTGAGGCCAGTGCCCACGAAGTCGTACTCGATCCGGCCGTTCAGCAGCCCGAAGCTGTCCTGGGTGACGGCCTCGGGAACGGCAGACCTGGGGTCGATGACCACGTCGTCGCGCCACGAGTAGTCCACCTGCACGCCCAGCAGGTTGCGGCCGACGGCCGTGTCGTACCGGGCCGACAGGCTGTACTCCCACTCGGGCAGGCCGACGTCCTCGTCGGAGCGGTCGACGATGGTCACGCCGTCCTGCGCCAGGGAATCGAACTCCTGATACTCGAAATCGATCCATCCGGCGGTGGCGAACAGGGTCAGGCTCTCGGTGGGGTACAGCCAGGCTTCCAGCTCCACCCCGGTGACCTCGGCCTCCGCGGCGTTGGCGAGCACCGTCACCACGTTGCCGCCGGCGCCCGGGACGATGATGGAGCGCTGGATGTCCTCGTAGTCCGTGAGATACGCCGCGGCGTTGACCCGGAGCAGGCGGTCGAGGAAGTCGCCCTTCAGTCCCAGCTCGTAGGTGGTCGCCACCTCCGGGTCGAAGGACGTGAAGGATGAGGGGTCCACGCTGCCCCGCAGGTTCTGGCCGCCCCCGCGGAAGCCCTTGGAGATGCTGGCGTAGGTCATGAGCCCCTCACGGAGCTGGTAGTCGGCGGAAACCAGCCACGAGGGGTCGCTGAAGGTTTCCGCGAAGTCCGCCGAGCACTGGTCGATGGGCAGGTTACCCGGGGGCACCTGGCAGACGAAGGACTGGGTGATCTGGTTGAAGGAGCGGTTGTGCGAGGTCAGCTTCTTCTCCTCCTCCGTGTAGCGCAGCCCCACGGTGGCGTTCAGCCGGTCGGTGACGGCGTAGGTGCCCTGAGCGAACAGGGCCCAGCTCGAGTTCTCCACGTCGCCGTCGAGCACGTTCGGATTGAAGGGGTTCAGCACCGCCACCGCCGTGGTGACGCTGCCGTCGTTGCCTTCTTCCTCGCTGTAGTAGGCGCCGACCACCCAGTCCAGCCGGTCCGTCGAGCCGAGGAGCTGCAGCTCCTGGGAGAAGAAGTCCGCGTCCACGGCGAGCCGCGGGTGCAGGATGGTGAACGGTGTGCCGTCCATGTCCAGCAGACGCTCCGTGTCCCAGTCGCGGTAGCCGGTGATGGACTTGAACTCGATGGTGTCCGTCACGTCGTAGGCGATGGTGAGGCCGCCGCCCCACAGAGTCGCCTCGGAGAACACGTCCGCGTTGGAGTCGGTCTCCAGGGCGTCGCCCTGGGTGTAGCCCACCAGCGCCTGATAACCTGCCATCAGCCCGGGCACGAAGGTGGGGCCGGGAATGGGATTGGCCGCGGACGGGATGTCCGCCGGGTTCAGCACCCCCAGCTCGACCCCGGCGACGATGGTCGGGGTGACGGGCAGGGTGTTGTTCGGGTCCAGGGGATTGCCGCCCGGCTGCAAGAGCTTCTCGGCCGCTCCGCCTTCACTCAAATCCATGTAGTCCGCCTGAACCAGGATGTTGAGCCGGTCCGTGGGATCGAGCATCAGCGAGCCGCGGACGAAGATCTCGTCCTGGTCGTAGAGGTCGTTGCCGGTGAAGTTGGACTCGCCCCAGCCGTCCTGGTCGGTCTTCTGCACCGCCAGGCGCGCGGCCGCGGTGTCGGCCAGCGGTATGTTCACCGCCCCCGAGAACTGGGTGAAGCTCTCGTTACCAACGGCGCCGTTGATGTACCCGTGCCAGCCGGCGTAGTCGGGCTTGCGGGTGATGAGGTTGATGGCGCCGCCGGTGGTGTTGCGGCCGTACAGGGTGCCCTGGGGCCCTTTGAGCACCTCGACCCGCTCGAGGTCGAAGATGTTGGCGTTCAGGCCGTTCTGCCTCGGCAGGTTCACCCCGTCCACGTAGACGCCGACGGAGGAATCCGTGGTCAGCAGGGTGTCGGCCTGGCTCTGCCCGCGGATGACCACCAGGGCGATGGAGGGATCCGCCTGTGCCTGACGGATCTGCACCCCCGGAAGCTGCGCCTCGATGTCGATGAACTCCTGAATCGACTGGTTCTGGAGCTCCTGGTCGGAGAAGGCGGATACCGCCACGGGAACGTCCTGCAGGCTCTCCGCCCGCTTCCGCGCGGTGACGACGATCTCCTCGATGGCACCCGGCGCGGCCATGGCTACGCCTGTGTCCAGCAGTAACGATCCGGCGATGCTCAGCATCGCCGCTTTCTTCACGTGTTTCATTCGATCTCCCCAATGATTTGGCGGCGGCCGTGCCGCCGGATGGCAGCCGTGATCTGCCAGCAGTTACGCGCGCTGGGATGGTACCCCTTGCCGTTTTAAAGGGTCAACGTAGTTGAATGATTTGTTCGACGGCCCGACGTGCGGGAGTGCCGGCCCGGCTGCTTCCCCAGCAGCCGACCGGCTGCCGGCTAGGACGAGCCCTGGGCCCGGGCGGCGAGACGGGACTGCACGTCCCGGAGCATGTGCTCGTCCAGGGGGTAGGTGTAGAGCAGGTACACCACCAGAAGCTCGGAGACGGCGGGCACGAAGGCGAACACGTAGCGCAGGCCATCGAGCTGGGCGGGGTCGTTGGGTCCGGCGGGGTCGAAGCCGATGAAGGCCAGGAGCGGATAGCCGAGGCCGATGCCCAGGGCCCCGCCCACCTTCATGGTGGTGGTGACGGTGGCGTAGTACAGCCCCGCCCGATCGTGGCCGGTGTGGAGCCGGTCGTAGTCCACTACGTCGGCGATCATGGAGCGGATCAGGAAGGGAACACCGGCATAGACGATGCCCGAGGCGAAGAACAGGCCCGCGAACAGCAGGGCGTCACCCGGACCCGGTATCAGGTAGGAGATCGTCACCACCACGTGCAGGAGCACCCCGAGGGCGCACGCCTTGTGCTTGCTCATGTGGCGCGATAGCCGCACCCACAGCGGCACCGCGATGGGGCCGGCGACGAAGTACGACAGCATGATGACCGCCGCCCACTCCGGCATGCCGATGATCGCGCCGACGTAGAAGATGAACATGGATGCGCGGATGGAGCTGGGCATGTGGATGAACAGGTCCGCCACCACGATGCGGATCATGAACGGGTTCTGCGCCAGCACCTTGAAGCCCCTGACGAAGCCGATGGGCGGATTCGGCCGCGCCGGGCGCTCGCCCACGGTGGTAACCGCCAGCAGCACCGCCAGCGGCGTGAGCAGCAGCACGTAGGCGCCCATGGCGTTCATCTTCAGGGTGCTCGACAGGGCGTGCCCGGTCTGCTCCAGCACCGCCGGGATGGTCAGCACCAGGGCCATGGAGGTGAGGTGGGCGAACTCGCGCCACCCCTGGATGCGCGATCGCTGGTGGTAGTCGTCCGAGAGCTCGGCTCCCCACGCCATGTGGGAGATGGTCAGCAGGGTGTAGCCGGCGTAGAGCACGAACAGCGAAGCGAGCAGGTAGGTGTTGCTGCCGTGGGAGCCCGCGAACCAGTTCGGAAACATCACCAGCATCCCCGAGATCATCAGCACGGGGATGCTGAGGACCATCCAGTGGCGCCGGCGTCCCCAGCGGGAAGGGAACAGGTCCGAGACGATCCCCATCAGCGGGTCGGTGAACAGGTCCCAGAACCGGGCCGCCATGAAGATGGCCCCCACCGCCGCCAGCCCGAGCCCCATGTCGCCCGCGTAGAACGGCGGCGCGTAGATGGCCAGTGGCGTGGCGAAGGCGGCGATGGGCAGCGCCGGTGCGGAATAGGCGGCGAGCCGCAGGTTGGTGATGGTCAACTTGGGGCCCGTGCCGGGATCGCTTGCGGGTCAGTCCGAGGAGGGAAGCTTCTTCGCTTCTTTGGTCTGCAGGCTGGTGCCGTCCGCCGCGAGGGAGCCCTTGCCCGCCTTGACGCAGAGCACTTCCATGGACTGGTCGTCGTTCACGTAGCGCTTGCCCACCTGGCAGCCATCCATCTGGTCTGCCTGGGGCTCGGCATCGGCCGGTGCGGCTTCGCCGGCGGCCAGCATGGGCACGCCGCCGCAGGTGAGCGTGGCGGCGCCGTTGGCCCGGATGACGACGACCTCGGCGTCACAGACCGCGCTTTTCAGCTTCGCTCCGGGTTTGAGCTGATTCATAGGTTGTCCCCCTGTTACATCTGCGGCCGGGATGGGCGCCAACTATCCGACGACTCTCCGGGCGAGTCAACGTTTCGTATAGACAAGTTATACAGGCCCGCCTATCCCGCTGCCGGAATCACGCCTTCCTCGGCCAGTGTCTGGATGTCCTCGGGAGAATACCCGAGCTCCTGCAGCACTGCACCGGTGTGCTCGCCGATGGCCGGCGGCTTGCCCGGGGTGGCGGTGATGGGCGTGTCGGCTTCGTAGAAGGTCAGGGGGTTGGCGGCCTGGCGCTGCATCGCGTCCGGCTTCCGCGGATCGGGGACCTCGACGAAGCAGCCCGCCGCTTGGGCCTGCGGGTCCTGCACAAGCTCGGCCGGGGTCTGCACCGGTTCCCAGCGGATGCCGGCCGCCTCCAGCTTGGCGGCCGCTTCCTCGAAGCCGAGCGCGGCGAAGAGCTCATCGAAGATGTCCACCAGAGCCGCCCCGTTCTCGCGGGCGGAGCGGAAGTCGGCCCAGCGCGGGTCCTCCGCCAGCTCCGGACGGCCGAGGGCCGGGGCGAGCAGGTCGACGGTGGTGTGAAGCTGCAGCCAGCGGCCGTCCCGGGTCTTGAAGTAGTTGGCCAGGGGCATGACCTGCTCATGCCGGCCCTTGCTGGTGCCGACCCGTCCGTTGATGAGCTGATTGGTCACGTCGGTGCCGAAGGTCCAGACCGCCGAGCGAAGCAGGGACGCATCCACCAGGCGGCCCTTGCCGGTCTTCGATGCCTCGAACAGGGCGGCGAGCATGCCGAGCGCCGCCGTGAGGCCCGTGATGCGGTCCCCCACGGACTGGCGGATGGGCAGCGGGTCGTGGCCCTTGGGGGTGAGCAGCGCGGTGCCGCCGCCACGGGCCCAGAAGCCCAGATTGTCGGTGGCCGGGCGGTCCCGGTCCGGCCCCTGGCGACTGAAGCTGGAGACCTCCCCGTAGACGAGTCGCGGATTCACCGGCGCCAGATGTGGGTAGTCGAGCTGCAGCTTCTCGAGCTGCCCCGGCAGGACGTTGGTGACGAACAGATCCGCCCGCTCCACCAGACGCAGGATGACCTCGCGTGCCCGTGGCGCACGCATGTTCAAGGCGATGGAGCGCTTGCCGCGATTGTGCAGATCGAAGTTGGTGGAGCCCAGGGGACCGCCGCCGCCGCGCATGGGGTCGCCGGTGTGAGGCTCGATCTTGACGACTTGGGCGCCCCAATCGGCAAGCAGGCCCGCCGCGGCGGGCGCGGCGACCATGGTGGCGAACTCGACGACCTTGAGGTGTGCCAGCATTCGTTTCTCGTCCTCGGGCGCAGTGAGCCGAAATGATAGGTAGCCGCCGAAAAGATGTAAATGAATTAGCTACGTTGTGGCGGATCCGGGGGTTGATCTTCTATGTAAACGGCGGTTTAAATACGCGGCTGAAACGCCGTATCTGGAGACGAAGGCATGCGTGTGATCTGCAATGTGGAGTTGTGTCAGGGGCACGGACGGTGCGAGGCCATGGCGCCGGAGGTTTACCCGCTCGACGCCAACGGTTACCTGGTGGTGCCGGTGATCGAGGTGCCCCCCGGCCTCGAGGAGCAGGCGCGCATCGGTGCCGAGAGCTGCCCGGAAGGTATTCTCACCATCGAGGAGTGACGGCGAGCCGGGCCGGTTCACGCCCTCCAGCGGCGAATGCCGCGCGCCACCTCGAGGGCGTGAGCCAGTCCGTCGTCCGCCGGATTCCCCCCCAGGAATTGCCGCACCGCGATCACCCGGCGCACCGCAGGCACGTCGTCGGGGTAGTCGTCCACCAGGGTACCCGGCCTGTGCATCAAGGGGATGTGGTCGAGGAGGTAGCGGCCATCGTCGCCGCGGACATCCTTGTCGTAGTAGCCGGCGAAGTGGTGGCCGATGTCGAACTGCGACAGCATGCGCCGCGCGTAGTCGGCGCCTCCCGCGCTCCAGGCGATCAGGATCGTGCCGCTCGACCGGAGCACTTCGATGAGCTCCGGGACCCCCGGACGCAGGACGTCGCTGCGTATGGAGCCGATGAGCGTGCCGTCCACGTCGAACACCCAGACGTCGTCAGGATGATTCAGCGCCACAGGGGGGTACGGAGTGCTCACGCCTCTGTCTGCGACATGCCGCCGTCTCAGCCGCGCCCACGGCGTGCGCGCAGCTCGTTGTGGCGGGCGAACATCCGTGCCGCCTCGCGCTGGATCTCCACCGGCACCTGCGGCAGCGGGGGCAGGCCTGCCTCGCGGGAGGGCAGCGACACGGTGGCCGAGCCGTACGCGGTCTCCACGTCGCGCTGGTTCACCATGTGCAGCTCCAGGTCCACCAGGAAGCGGCCCTCGTGCTCGCGCTTGCCCACCACCTTGCCGGAGAGGAACTGGGTGTCTCCCTGGTAGTTGAACTTGCGGATGGAGTCTTCCAGGCGCTCGATGAAGGCGTCGTCGCCGGCCCAGTCCGATACCATGTGGTACAGCCAGCATTGGCGCATGACGCCGTAGTCGTAGGCCATGGGGTTGCCGATGGCCTTGGCCCATTCCGAGTCCCAGTGCAGGCGCTGGGCCACGTCGTACACGCCCATCTCGTTCTTGATGTAGAACGGGGCGATGCGCTTGCGGTTCTTGTAGCCGAGCCGCGAAGACTTGAGCCCATAGGGCACGAAACCGTAGCCGCCGGCATGGAAGGCGATGATCTCGGTCACGGTGAGGGGCCCCTTCACCATGGGTTGCAGCTCGTCACCCACCGTCACGTCTTCCCAGTAGCGCTTGTCCGCGCCCCGGGGCTTCTCCGCTTCGTAGATGGCGTCGATGCGCTCGTAGTCCTCGTCGGTGTAGCTCGCGGGCTCGATGTCCGCGTACTTGCCTTTCTCCCGGGACTTCTTGCGTTCCGTTTCCACCCGCAGGGTGCGGTAGACGCCCACCACCTCGCCGCGCTGATTGAGGTTGACGCTGCGGCGTACCCGAATGACGGAGCGGCCGGCGAACTCCGACTTCTTCACCTCCAGGGACTCTTCGCCGCTGTAGGAGTAGATGCGGTCGCCCGGGTAGAGCGGACGGTACCAGTCCCATGTTCCCCCGGAGACGAACACGTGCACCCCCCGGAACAGGCTCTTGGTGGCCTGCTTGATCTCCTCGGGCATGGGATCGCCGAGCATGGGCGTCTTGACGTGGCCGACCATGGTGCCGTGCGCGATCTGCGAGCCCCAGCGGGTGGTGGGGCCGTACGCCTCGTCGCAGTACAGGGGGTTGTCGTCGCCCATCCCCTGGGCCCAGTTGCGCATGGCGTCCGGCGTGGCCTGTGAGTACAGCTCGCGGGCATTGCTCGCGACGTTCACCCCGATGAGGAGCTTGGCGCGCTCGATGTCCTCGTCCTTCAGCTCGTATTGAAGCGCGGACTCGAACTGTTTCTCGAGCTTCTCGTCCACCTTGAACGCCTCTTTGGCGTCTCTGGTCTTGCGTTGCGCCATGTAAACCCCTCCTGATGCTGCGGTCACTCGACTGCGGCGAGCATACCGCCCCACGAAAGGGAGTCAAGGTTACATATAAATACGTTATACGTTTTGGATGAAAGTTGCGGCGCCCGCAAATCCGCGAGCCGCTCCGGGGGATGATTTGGTATAAAGGAGGGGTTTTGATTTCCGTCAAGGTTCGCCGTCCATGAACAGCAAGGTAAACGTCCGCAAGACCCTCAGGGATGGGTGGCAGGAAAAATCACGAACCATCGACGTGCGCGTGCCCAAGACCGCCGAGCTGGTGGCGCGGGAACTGCGCCGGCGGATCATCCGCGGCGAGCTGAAGGAAGGCGACAGCCTGCCGCCGGAGTCGGTGCTCATCGAAGACTTCGGCGTCTCCAGGCCCACGATGCGTGAAGCCTTCCGGATCCTCGAGACCGAGCAGCTCATCACCGTGGCCCGGGGATCCCGCGGCGGCGCCCGAGTGCACCTGCCGGACGTGGACGTGGTGGCGCGATACGCCGGCCTGTACCTGCAGGTGCGCGACACCACCGTGGCGGACGTGTTCCAGGCGCGCATGCTCATCGAGCCCGCGGCGGCGCGGCTGCTGGCGGAGCGGCACCCGGCGCGGATCATGAAGGAACTGCGCGAGCTGCTCGCGGAGATCGAGGAGCACATCGACGACCGGGAGGCCTACTCTCACCTGGCGGCCGCGTTTCACCTCAAGGTGATCGAAGGTTCCGGCAACGAGACGCTGGCGCTCATCGGCCACGTCATTCACCGGATCCTGGCGGCTCACCTGCTCAACGTCACCGGCAAACGCTACGACGCGGAGCTCGCCAAGCTGAGCGTGCGCTCGGGGCACAAGCTGATGGAGCTCATCGACGCCGGCGACGGCGAAGGGGCCGAAGTGCATCAGCGCAAGCATCTGGAGCGGTCGGGCAAGATCGTGCTGCGCCACACCGGCGCCAAGAGCATCGTCGAGGTGCTCGGCTAGCGCGCAGCACTTGGCGAGTGTGAAAAACACATGAGAGTTCTCGTCGGCGGTTGACTCGGTCGACGCTAGATGAAGGAAGGCAGATGTCCCAGGTCACATCGGTAGAACAACTGCGCCAACTATATGCCGAGCCCACGGAACGTGCAGTCAGGAAGGACATCGGGCACATAGACGTCCATTGCCGTCGTTTCATCGAGTTGTGTCCTTTCATCGCGGTGTCCTCACGCAACTCGCACAACCAATCGGATTGCTCTCCGCGAGGCGGAAACCCTGGATTCGTGAAGATCCTCGATCCAAAGACCTTGCTCATACCTGACTGGGCTGGCAACAATCGTTTGGATACCTATGTGAACATCCTGGACAACGATGCGATCGGGCTCATGTTTCTGGTTCCTGGCGTGGATGAAGTCCTTAGGGCAAATGGATCCGCTGAGCTTCGGACGGACGAGAAGTACAGAGCCATGTGCATGGAGCGTGACAAGCTGCCAAAGCTTGTCGTCCTGGTTCACCTCCGTGAGGTTTATCTCCATTGCGCAAAGGCGCTGATGCGCGCGAAGCTGTGGAATGACGCTGCTAAAATCGATAGGCAGGTGTTGCCTTCAGCAGGAGAAATGCTGAAGGACCACCTCGGGATCGGTGGAGAGCCCGAGAGTCCTGATTCGATGTACCAAAGGTACAAACGCGTCCTGTACTGATCATAGCTCTGACGGTAGGTGGCGATGGATACGTCATTTGGCACCAGAGCGCGCGACACCTCTTGAGCAACGAAGATCGAAGTATCGAGGCCTGCGCCTAGCCCGACGGAGATTCACATGCACCATGGCAGCTGCCTCTGCGGCCGCATCCGCTACGAGTACAACGGGCTGATCGACGAGATCTCCCGATGTCATTGTCGCCAGTGCCAGAAGGCCCAGGGTGGCGCCTTCGTGGCCGTTGCGCCGGTCCGGAGCGAAGCGTTCAGGATTCTTCAGGGGCAGGAGTCTCTGAAGGAGTATCGCGCCTCTCCCGGCAAAGTCAGGGTGTTCTGCGTAGAGTGCGGGAGCCCGCTGTACAGTGCGCGCGACGACATTCCGGAGGTCAAGCGGCTGCGCGTTGGCACGCTGGATACCGCTGTGCGGACGAAAAACCAGTATCATGCGTTCGTATCGTCCAAGGCGGCTTGGTACGAGATTGGCGATGAGTATCCGAAGCATGCGGGCTCCTCGAGGGCTTGAAGTGCCTCGCCGTTGCTGCCTTTGTGAATAGGAGTCCCACGTGATATTGGAAGTTGCCATCCTCAACGTTCGTTCCGGCCAGGCCGATGCCTTCGAGGCGGCCTTTGCCAATGCTCAATCCATCATCGCTTCCATGCCCGGGTACCGGGGCCACGAGTTGCAGCGATGTCTGGAGGCCGAGGGCAAGTACGTGTTGCTGGTACGCTGGCGGAGCGTGGAGGATCACGAGATCGGCTTCCGTCAGTCGGCGCAGTACCAGGATTGGAAGCGGCTTCTCCATCACTTCTATGACCCGTTCCCGGTGGTGGAGCATTTTGAGCTGGTTCAGCCTGAGGAAGCGCGAGCGAGATGACGACGGTTCACTTCTACTATTCCCTCGGCAGTCGGTACTCGTACCTCGCATCGACGCAACTCGATCGCATTGCGCGGAAGTACGGCTGTTCGTTCGAATGGCATCCGCTCAATAGTCCTGCCCTCATTGCGGCGCGGGCCGATAGTCCGCTCGGCCGGCCCACGTCGGGTCAGTACGATTGGGAATACCGTCGGCGTGATGCCGAGAGATGGGCGGCCTTCTACGGCGTGCCGTACATAGAGCCCCGGAACCGTGTGACGTTCGATTCACAGGAGCTGGCTCTGGCCGCGACTGCGGCGAAGCGACTCGGTTATGTGGAAGCCTATTCGCGGGGGCTCTATTCGGCGATGTTCGCCGAGGGGGATGTGACCCGGATCGGGACCGATCGGATCCTGGAAACTGCGGAGCGCTGCGCCATTCCCGCGGATCGCTTTCGGGCAGAGCTCGATAGCCCCGGCACGGCGGAGGCTCTGGCGAAGGTCATGGAGCGAGCAAGGGTTCTCGGAATCTTCGGTGTCCCCACCTTCATCGCGGGCGGTGAGCTGTTCTGGGGCAACGATCGTCTGGTGCTTCTCGAGCATCATTTGTCGACCGCCCATTCCACGATAGTGGAGGAAATCGAATGATCGTCATCTATGGCATTGACGAGTACCTCGATCAAATCAAGGCTCGCCTGTCCGACGTGATTCACGGCTGCATGATGAGTGCGCTGGGAATGCCGAAGGACAAGCGGGCGCATCGCTTCATTCCGATGGACAGCAGCGACTTTTACTATCCTGGTGGCCGATCGGACGCGTACACCGTCATCGAGATCAACATGATGATCGGTCGCGAGGTCGAGACGAAGAAGAGGCTGATCAAGCTGTTGTTCGAGCGCATCGAAGGTGAGCTCGGCATATCGCCGGTGGACGTGGAAATCATCATCAAGGAGCAGCCGGCGCATTGCTGGGGCTTTCGCGGCATGACCGGTGACGAAGCCACCGACTTGGCCTACAAGGTGAACGTCTGATCCACATGCTGCGCACCTTGTGGAGCATAGTCGAGGAGCTCGGCTAGCGCGCAGCTCTTCTCAGGTCGGCGCGACGCGGTCGATGAAGCCGATGACCGCGTCGTTGAAGCGGTCGTTGCGGTCGCCGGCCACCATGTGGCCCGCGCCGCTCACCTCCACCACTTCCGCGTGCGGCATGAGTCGGCGGAACTCCCGGACGCTCGCGTCGCTCACGATCTCGCTCATCATGCCCCGCACCAGCAGTGTCGGCATGGTGATCTTCTGTGCTGCCGCTGCCATCCGGTCGTGATCCGCTGGCCCCCGCTGGCCATCGATGCCGTCGCGGCCGCTGATGAAGCGCGGGTCCCAGTGCCAGTACCAGCGGCCGTCCGGCCGCTGGCGCAGGTTCTTGCGCAGCCCGGAGAGATTCTTCGGGCGCGGACGGCTGGGAAGGTAGGCGGCGATGGCGTCCGCCGCGTCTTCGAGGCTCGCGAAGCCGCCCTGGCCCGACTCCATGAAGCGGCGAATCCGCGCCGCTCCGGCCGGTTCCACCCGTGGCGTGACGTCCACCAGCACCAGGGCGGCGGCCATGTTCCCCGAGGATTGCGCCACCGCCAGGAGTGAGGCCAGGCCGCCGAGGGAAGCGCCCACCAGCACGGGTGGGGTCCGGCAGCCGGCGGCCACCGCGGTCACGTCCGCGGCGAACGCCTCGATGCCGTACATCCCGTCCGGCGACCAGTCGCTCTCGCCGTGGCCCCTGAGGTCGATGCTCGTGGCCGAGCGGCCGCTCTCGGCGAGGCGCCGCGCCGCCGTGCCCCAGGCGTGACGGGTCTGGCCGCCGCCGTGCCAGAGGAGCACGGGCGGATCGGCGGGGTTTCCGTAACGGTCCGCGGCCAGGGATACGCCTGCGGCCGGAAGCCGGAGGGTGTGTAACGGTACGTCGACGTCTGACATGCGGCGAGCATACCAACGGCTCGAGGCCAGCGCACCGGCGACGGCCGGAAATATCAGTAAATGATAACAATCATATAGACAATACGGCGGCTCGGCGATAGGCTACGAAGGCGTGTTTCGAGGAGCATGGCGGACGGTCCTGCAGGGGGCGGGAACGTGGCCGATAAAATGGAGGGAACATGAAAGCATCGAATCGTCTTGCGGCGCTGATGCTGCCGCTCGGCGCCTGGGCGGGCATCGGCACCGCAGTGGCCGCCGAAGGGGAGCGCGCCCGGGCCAGCGTAATCGAGGAGGTGGTGGTCACCGCCCAGCGCAAGGAGGAGAGCCTTCAGGACGTGGCCATCGCCGTCACGGCCCTGTCCGGGGAGCAGATCGAGGAGTTCAACTTCCAGGATGCCCAGCGCATCACCGATCAGATTCCCAACTTCTTCGCCGGCGGCCTCGGGGGCCCCGGGGGGCCGCCGTTCTTCAGCATCCGCGGCATCAGCTTCGTGGATTTCAGCAACGTCAACGAGGCGTCGGTGGGTCTGTATCTGGACGAGGTGTACCTGGCCTCCCAGGGCGCCGGCGCCATGCAGCTTTTCGACCTCGAGCGGGTGGAGGTGCTGCGCGGGCCCCAGGGCACCCTGTTCGGCCGCAACACCACCGCCGGGGTGACCCAGTACATCTCCCGAAAGCCCACGGACACCTTCGAAGGCAACGCCAGCCTCCAGTACGGCGCCAACAACCAGGTCATCGGCGAGCTGGCGCTGAGCGGCCCGCTGGCGGACGGGGTGCGTGGCCGGGTCGCCTTCAAGTATCACAACGACGACGGCTGGCAGGAGAACAAGCTGACGGGTGAGGACAACGCCGAGACGGATGCTTACGCCGCGCGCGGGATCCTTGCCGTGGACTTGGGTGAGCGCTGGGAGATGGAGGCCAACTACCACTATTCGGAGAACGACGGCACGACGCCGACGCCGCTCGCCCTGTTCGGCCTCGATCCCAACGACCTGACTCAGTATTGTGGAGGCCTGCCCGTCATCGGCGGACCCACGGACCAGAGTCATGCCGACGCCATCCTCTCCGGCCGCTGTGCCAACGACCTGGGTGTGGTGCTGGACGGTCAGGATGTCGACGAGGGCTACTCGGAAGCTCAGTTCCCCATGGAGTATCAGGCGTCCGGGGGCTACGTGAAGTTCGTCGGTGATCAGGCGTGGGCCACCATCACCACCATCACCGCCTACGAGGAGTACGAGCAGAAGTTCGGGTACGACATCGACACCTACGACTACACCGAAACGGTGCTGCAGAACGACATCAACACGAGCTGGGAATCGGAAGCGGAGCAGTTCTCCCAGGAGATTCGCCTGAACGGCGACTACGAAGGCACGAGCTGGACCACGGGCGCCTACTACTACACGGCGGAGCAGTCGAGCCTGTCCGGCACCGTGGTGAAGGTGACCATCCCCGGCAGCGATCCGCTGGTCATATCCAATCCGGCGGACACAACCACCGAAACCGATTCCTGGGCGCTGTTCGCCCAGCTCGAATCGCCCATCAGCGAGACCGTCGCCCTGGTAACGGGCCTACGGTACACCGACGAGACGCGCAAGCTCGCGGAGCTCGAGTGCACGGTACCGTGTCCGCCGCCGGGCGCCGGCGGCAGCGCCGACGAGATCGCGACCCAGGCCACCACCGGCAAGCTGGGGCTGGAGTGGCGCCCCGTGGACGGTCAGCTCTACTACGCCCAGTTCAGCCACGGCTTCAAGAGCGGCGGCTTCAATCCCCAGTCCGTCGTGGAGCGGCGGGGCCCCGTGAACGAGGAAACGGTGGATTCCTTCGAGCTCGGCATGAAGCGCTTCTTCCTCGACGATACCCTGCGATTCAATGCGGCGGTGTTCTACAACGAGTTCAAGGGTCTGCAGGCGCTGGTGGGCAGCGTGGACGAAGACTTCAATCCCATCGTCTTCTACATCAATGCCGGTGATCCGGACATCCTGGGCGCCGAGCTCGAGCTGGCGTGGGCACCCAACGAGCGGTTCGAGGCCATGCTGGGAGTCGGTCTGCTGGATACCGAGATCTCCGCGGATCCCAGCATCTCGGCCGATGGCCGGCCCCTGGATGGCAAGGAGCTGCCTCAGGCGCCCGACATCAGCGTGAACGGCGTGCTGCGCTATCACGTTCCCATGGACTCCCTGGGCTGGCTCACTTTGCAGGCCGACGGCCGCTGGCAGGACGACATCTGGACCGGCGTGGACAACGATCCGGTGGAGTTCGTGGACGCCTACGGCATCCTCAACCTCCGCGCCCGCTGGGTTTCCGGCAGCGAGCGCTACTCGGCGGAGTTGTTCGTCGACAACGTCACCGACGAGACCGTGGTTCAGCACATCTTCCACAACACGGTGGGCAGTCACGCCGTGCCGGCGAACGCGGCCGGGGTGCAGGATGGTTTCCGTACGCCGGGCCGGCCCCGGCTGTGGGGGCTACGGTTCGGCGTCGATTTCTAGGTCGGCTGCGCGCTCGTGGCGTGCCGGCTCCGGCTGGCACGCCGTTCGTCATTTACCAGGCGTGAGCTCATGAGCGTTCCTGCCGGCACCCGCACCGAGGCATTCTGGTACCACGGATGGAACGTGCTGGCCCTCGGCATGCTCCTGCAGGCCCTCACCGTGGGCCTTCTGCTGTACTCCTTCAGCTTCTGGGTGGCGCCCTGGACCAGCGAGTTCGGGGTTACCCGGGGCGAAGCGCTGTTCGCGGCGACGCTCTACAGCGCGGTCGCCGGGCTGGCCGGGCCGCTGGTGGGCCCGGCCCTCGACCGGTTGCCCATGCGGCTGCTGGTCGTTGCGGGGCTGCTCGCCATGGCGCTGGGCCTCCTGCTCGTGTCCGTCGCCAGCGCCTTCTGGCAGATCCTGCTCGTCTACGGTGCACTGATGCCCGTGGCGGTCTCGTTCGCCGGCCCGTTCGCCGCCCAGGCCATGTCCGTGCGCTGGTTCCCGGAGCGGCGGGGGCTCGCCCTGGGCCTCACCGCCATGGGCACCTCGGTGGGCGGGGCAACGTTGCCGGTTCTGGTGACCTACCTGGTGGCCTCGGTGGGCTGGCGCGCGGCCCATCACGTGCTGGCGGGGGTCGCCCTGGCGTTGCTGCCGGCGGCCTGGTGGGTTCTGGCCCGCAACCCGCGCCGACTGAGCCCGCCAACCGGGGCGGCGGCCGCCCGAGAAGGCGGCGAAGGCGTCTCCATGCTCGCCATCGTCCGCATGCCGGCGTTCTGGGTGCTGGTGGTCATGTTCACCCCCATGTACTTCCTGGTCACCGGCTTCCAGTACAACATCGCTCCGCTGGCCGGCGATGCCGGTCTGGACGCCGCCGCGGCCGCCATGGCGGTCTCCACCATGGCCGTCGCCATGATCGTCGGCAAGCTGGGATTCGGCTGGCTCATGGATCGAATCGAGCACCGCTGGGTGTTCGCGTTGGCCGCCGTGGGCATGGCCGCCTCGCTGTGGCTGGTCACCGTCGTGCCGCCCGAGCTGCTGGTGGCGGTGGTCGCCGCTCTCGGACTGTTCATCGGCGGCGTGCTCCCCATCAAGGGCACCATGGTGGCGCACACCTTCGGCGGCAGCCACTACGGGCGCGCGGTGGGTCTCATGTCGCCGCTGCTGATGACGTCGAGCCTGGCGCCGGTGCTGGTGGGCTGGCTGCGGGACTTCACGGGAAGCTACGGCGCGGTGTTCCTGGGCCTGGCACTGGCGGTGCTGCCGGGGGTGGTGCTCGCCTTCTGGTTCGCCGGACGCCGACCCTGACGCCGGGGGAGGGTCACTCCTCGATGGTGATTGCCTGCTCAGGGCAGGCTTCGGCGCCGAGCCGTGCCCGTTCCTCGAGCCCGGCGGGCACCTCGATGATCTCGGCCTCCAGGTAGCCGTTGGCGTCCAGCACGTAAATCTCCGGCGCCATGGCCTCGCAGCGGCCGTGTCCCTGACACAGCTTCTTGTCGCAGATCGCGCGCATGGTTCCGATGCTCCTGGTGGTAGCCCGGGAAACTATACCAATAGGTAACTATGTTAGATATATTCCGGGAAGGTTCAGGGGAGGATCCCGGCGAATGCAGGAAAGCGGCCTGAGGAAGTTGGAGAGCCGGATCGCGGTGGTCACCGGCGGCCACGACGGCATCGGCTATTACATCAGCGAGGCCCTGGCGTGTCAGGGCGCGCGGGTGGCGATCCTGGGGCGGCGCCGCGATCGGCTGGCGCAGGCTGCCGAACGGATCGGCGGTGTGGTGCCGGTGGTATGCGACATCACCGACCCGGCGAGTGTGCGCGCGGCCTTCGAGACCGTGGACGAGCGCCTCGGCTGCGCCGACGTCCTCATCAACAACGCGGCGGTCTTCCCCATCTTCAAGGTCGGTGACGCAACCGACGAGGAGCTCGCCACGGTGGTGAACACCAACGTCCTCGGCGTTCTGCATTGCATTCGCGAGGCCATCAAGCGAATGGGCGCGAGCGGTGCTGGCGACATCATCACCCTCTCCAGCGAGTCGGTGCTCCGTCCGTTTCCGTACCTGGCGGCCTACGCCGCCACCAAGGCGGCGGTGGAGACGTTGAGCCGGGGCTTGAAGAGCGAGCTCAGGCCGCTCGGCATCCGCGTCGGCGTGCTGCGTTCCGGGCACGTGGAGGTGCCGGAGCGGCAGAGATCCAACTGGGACCCGGAGCGCGCACAGGCATTCTTCCAGGAGGCCGAGGCGGGCGGATACCTGGCCGAGGCCGGCCCCGGCATCGCACCGCAGACCACGGCGCAGGCGGTGGTGAACATGCTCATGCAGCCGCGCGACGCGTCCATCGATCTCCTCGAGCTGCGCGGCAGCTAGGCGGGAGCCGTCGATGACACACCTTTCGCTTGCCTACGACATGCGGGCCCCGGAATTCGGCGCCGATCCGGCCTCGCTCTACCAGGCGGCACTCGATCAGTGCGCGTGGGCGGACCGGCTCGGTTTCCACGCCGTGGGCTTCATGGAGCACCACGCCTCGAGCGACGGTTACCTGCCGTCCCCCATCGTCATGGCGGCCGCCGCGGCGGCACGAACCACCCGGGTGGAGATCGGCGTGATCGTGCTGCTGCCGCTGTACGATCCGCTGCGCGCGGCGGAGGACCTGGCGGTGCTCGATCTCATCGCCAACGGGCGGTTACGGGTCACCGCCATCGCGGGCTACCGGCGCGAGGAGTATCAGCAGTTCGGGCTGGACATGTCCCGGCGGCCTTCGCGCATGGAGTGCGGCATCGCGGCGTTGAAGCAGGCGTGGACGGGGGAGCCCTTCGAGTTCGAGGGGCGCCGGGTGAGAATTCTTCCGCGCCCGGCGCAGCGGCCACGGCCCGAGATCGTCCTCGGCGGGTCGTCCAGGGCTGCCGCCGAGCGGGCTGCGCGCATCGCCGACGGCTTCCGGCCGGTGGTCCCCGCGCTCATGGAAGACTACGCCGAGGCCCTCCGGTCGCTCGGCAAGCCGGTACCGGAAACGCGGAGTTCCGGGAGCGGGGGTTATCTGTTCCTGCACGTGACCCGTGACCCGGAGGGGGATTGGGAACGCATCGCGCCGCACGCGCTCCACGAGAACAACGACTACGCGCGCTGGCTCGAGGGCGTGCCGAACCCCGTCTACCACCACGTGTCCGATCCGGCCGAGCTGCTCGCTTCGAGCGCCTATCGCATCGTCACCCCCGAGCAGTGCCTGGAGCTGGCACGCCAGGACGGCGCGCTGCACTTCAAGCCGCTGATCGCCGGGCTCGATCCCGAGCTCGCCTGGCAGAGCCTGCGCCTGTTCGAACGGGAGGTGCTGCCGAAGCTGTAGCGGCGCTCCCGAATGGCTCAGGTGTGCGATGACCCGAGTAGCCGGCTACCCGGCCTCTGCGCCGACGAGGTTGATGCACAGGTAGCTCACCACGTCATGAAGGCCCGCATGCGGGGGCGGACGATGGCCAGGCCGGCGGCGACCGAAGGCGCCGTGACGGTGCCGGCCAGGGTGGCGTAGACGAGCATCATGGCCACGCCCACGGAAGTGGACTGGGCGGTCAGCACGCTGAGGGAGAGCGGCACGCCGATGGCCGTGGCGCCCGCGCAGAACAGCAGATACCAGCGCTTGCCGCTCCTGGCCAGGTAGTCGCTGGCGGGGCCGCCGATGAGGCTGGCCATGATGGCGCCGAGGCCGGACGAAAGCCCGAACCAAAGTCCCATTTCCGTGGGCCGGAAACGTCGGTATCCGGGCAAGGTAACGGAGGGTGCGACCGATGGACCTGCTGTCCTCGTCGATGCCCTGGCGGGCCCGTTCGCTGTCCTAGGCGCCCCGCACCGGCTCGGGGAAGGTCAGCCATACCAGTGCCGCCAGCAAGAGCCCCGGGGCGCCGAGGAGCACGAAAGCGGCTCGCCAGCCGTAGTGGTCGTTGATGAGGCCAGCGAGGAACGCTCCCGCCATGACCCCCGCTCCGGTGCCCACCAGGATGAACGCGATGGCGGTGGCGGTGCTCCACACGGCGATGGCGCCGGCCAGCAGATTGCGCCGGTTGCTCCGGTCCGCGTAGCGTCCCACCGGGATGGCGGCTACGGCATAGAAGGCCACGAAGGCGCGTCCGCCGAGCTGTTTGCCGCCGGGTTCGCCGGCAGCCTCCGACACGAGTCTGGCCCCGCGCTAGGAGACGCCCAGCAGGGCCTTGATCATCGGGGCTTCGAAGGCGCCCGTGAGGCCCGCGGCGATCTGCCCGCAATCCACCAGCAGGGTGGTCCCGCTGACGCCGCTGGCCGCCGCGCTGCCGAGGAACGCCATGACGCTGGCCACCTGCTCCGGCTGTAGCACGTCTACTCCGGCGGCTTCCCGATAGTCCTGGCCGAAAGCGAGCCAGACGTCGGCATTGGCCCGTGCCAGGGGCGTGTCGGTGGGCGCCGGAAGGACGGCATTGATCCGCACGCCGTGTTTCTGCAGGGGGAAGGCCTGCCGGGCGACGTAACCGTTGATGGCCTGCTTGCTGAAGCTGTAATTGTCGGTGCCCTCGTGGGCATCCACCCAGGCCGCGGCGCTCTGCCAGTCCGGTGTCTCCAGAAACTCGAGCACCTGCGCCATGTTCTGCTGCCAGGGAAGGCCGGCCACGGAGGAGATCATCACCACGGCTCCGCCCGATTTGAGCAGACCGCGGTCGAGCATGGACTCGACGAGATGGCGCTGGGCGGTGAAGTTGATGAGCATGATGCCGGGGGTGCCGTCGGCGACGCCGGCGCAGGCGAACACCACGTCAACCGGCCCCGCGAGGGCGTCGATGGCGGCATCGACGCTCGCCCGATCCCGCAGGTCCACTTTGATCGCCTGCGCCACGGGGTAGTCGACGTCGACCACGTCCATCACCGCGACTTCGGCCCCGAGGTCGCTGACGAGCTTCGCGGCCGCCGCCCCCATCCCCGTGGCGCCCCCCACCACCAGCACGCGCTTTCCGGCGTAGCCGAACAATCCCTCGCTCATCTGACGGGCCTCCCTACTATCTAACTTGTTTAATGAAGTAGACTACAGTCCGTACGCGGGGGCAAGGACGGCAGGTCCCGGGGCCCCCGGACGGACCAGGATTGCCAAATTGCGTCTGCCAGTGCACCAGAGGGGAAGAGCCATGGCCTGGAACTACGACCTTTTCATCAACGGTGGCTGGACGTCGGGTTCGGCCTCGAGCCCGATTCAGGTCATCGACCCGGCCACGGAGGAGCTCATCGGCGAGGTTCCGGAGGCCGGGGTGGAAGACACGCGCCGGGCCATCGCCGCGGCGCGCGAGGCCTTCGACGCGGGCCCCTGGCCGTACATGAAGCCCAGGGAGCGGGGGGCCGTGCTCAAGCGGATGGCGGACATCCTGCAGGCACGCCACGATCAGCTCCGCGAGCTCATCGTCGCCGAGACCGGCAGCACCGGCCTCATGACGGACTTCGTGCAGTGCGGCGGCTCCATCGGCATCGGCCACTTCAACGCCGAGCAGGTGCAGAACCTGGTGGAATGGGTGGAAGCATCGCCCCCCACCGGCGGTCCCAACGGCATGGCAGGCAGCGCGCTGGTTCGGGAGCCGGTCGGCGTGGTGGCGGCCATCACCCCGTTCAACTTTCCCTTCATGCTCAACATGGTGAAGGTCTTTCCCGCCATGGCGGTGGGTTGCTCGGTGGTTCTGAAGCCCCACCCGTGGACCCCGCTGGACGCCTTCGAGATTGCCCGGGCCGCGGAGGAGGCGGAGCTGCCTCCCGGCGTGCTCAACGTCATCACCGGCCACGGCGAAGTGGGCGACGAGCTCACGGGCAACCCCATGGTGGACATGATCACCTTCACCGGGTCCACGGCCACCGGGCGCCGGATCATGGCGCGGGCCGCCGAGACCATCAAACGGCTCCAGCTCGAGCTGGGCGGCAAGAGCGCCCAGGTGGTGCTCGACGACGTGCCCGAGGCGGTGGCGCGTTCCATCGGTTTCGGCGCCGTGCTCACCCACTGCGGCCAGGGTTGCGTGCTGCAGACCCGTCTGCTCATGCCCGAGTCCCTCATGGACGCGTACCTCGAGGGGGTCAGAGCGGCCGCCGAGCAGGTGGTGATCGGCGATCCCCGGGATCCCGCCACCACCCTGGGTCCGCTCATTCGTGAGCAGCAGCGCGAGCGCGTGCACGGCTACGTGGAGTCGGGCCTGGCGGAGGGCGCCGAGCTCGTCACCGGCGGAAAGAAACCGGAGCACCTGCAGAAGGGCTTCTTCTACGAGCCCACGGTGCTGGTGGGCAACAACGCCATGCGCATCGCCCAGGAGGAGATCTTCGGGCCCGTGCTCACTGTAATTCCTTACTCGGGCAAGGACGACGACGCGGCCCGCATCGCCAACGATTCCATCTACGGCCTCGGTGGCGGCGTGATGGCTGCGAACACCGCCCGCGCCTTCAACGTGGCCCGAAGAATCCGCGCTGGCAGCATGACGGCCACCGGTGTCGGCCAGCCGCCCGCAGGTGATCCCGGTCCGGGTGGCGGGCAGGGGCCGGGCTGGGGGCAGCCCATGGCCGGTATCGGTCAGGCCGGCGCATTCGGCGGCTTCAAGCAGAGCGGCATCGGCCGCGAGTGGGGACGTCACGGCCTCGAGGACTTCACCGAGATCAAGTCCATAAGCTGGTCGTGAGGCCGCCGCGGGGCGGAGTCCCGAGGTCGCCATGAGGCGCCTGCCCTTCTTCTACGGCTGGGTGATCGTGGCCGCTTCCGCTCTGCTGGCGTTCCTCGGCACGGGCCTGTTCTCCTACACCCGGGGCGTCTTCCTGCCATCCCTGGCGGAGACGTTCGGCGGCCGCTTCGAAGTCGCCCTGGCCTTCTCCATCGAGACCGTGGTCGCCGCCGCCTTCGCGCCGTTCCTCGGCCGGGTCCTCGACCGTCATTCCCCCCGCCGGGTGATGACCGCCGGGACCCTGGTGGTGGCGCTGGGTTATTACCTGCTGTCGCGCTGCGACGAGGCGTGGCAGCTCTATCTGGTGATGGGCGTGCTGTTCGGGCTCGGAATGGCAGCCATGGGGACCATCCCCTGGCAGAAGGTGGTGGTGACCTGGTTCGAGCGGCGCCGGGGGCTGGCGCTGGCCCTGGGGGTGATGGGGGCATCCGTCGCCGGCGTCGTCATGCCGCCGGTGGCCAACGAGCTGATCTCGACCTTCGGCTGGCGGGGCGGCTTTCAGGGCTACTCCCTGCTGGTGCTGCTGGTGCTGTTTCCGGCTACCTGGATCCTGATGCGCGACCGTCCCGAGGACATGGGCGAGGCGGTGGACGGCCGCCGTGAACCGGCGGCGGACGCGGGAGCGGTCCCCCCGCCGCCCGGGATGACCACCCGGGAAATCCTCGGAACGCCGGCCTTCTGGGCCATCGCGCTGATCTTCAGCGCCATGCTCTGCGTGCTGGGCGCGGTGCTGTTGCACCTGTACGGGCACCTGCTCGACATAGGCGTGGGCGAAGCCCGGGCGGCGCTGGCGGTGTCGGCCATGGCCGGGGCGGCAGCGCTGGGCAAGCCCGTCATCGGCTGGCTGTCCGACGTCCTCGGGGTGCGCCGTTCGGTATGGCTGTCGCTGGCCGTTCAGGTGCTGTCGCTGGTGACGCTGGCAACGGCGGCCGATTCCGCCACTGCCATGGCGGCGGCTGTGGTCTACGGTTTCGGCTATTCCGGATTGAGCTCTCTGCAGAGCCTGGCGGTGGGAAGCGTCTTCGGCAGCGCGTCCTTCGGCCGGGCGCGCGGCCTGCTCGTTCCGGTGATGTTGCCCGTGACCATGGCCGCCTCTCCCTTCGCCGGTCTGATCCACGACACCTTCGGCAGCTACTCCCTGGCCTTCCTCAGCCTCACCGGGCTGCTGGTGGTGGCCATGCTCGGGCCCCTGCTGCTGCCGGGCGGGCCGGCCCGGGGCGCCGTGGCCCGGGCCTGAACTGAGCAGCCGCGGCGCTGCTACGCCTGTCTGGCGATGATGCCTCGGGCCTCGAGGTCGGCGATCTCCACCGGGCCGAGGCCCCATTCCGTGAGGATCTCATCGGTGTGCTGGCCCCAGGCCGGCGCTGCGGCGAGCTCGCCCACGGGGCGTTCGTCGAATTGTCCCGGGGTGGCGGCGGCCAGGTACTCCTCGCCGTCGTGGGTGGTCACGGGGGTGACGAAGCCGTTCACCAGCGCCTGCTCGTCGTTTAGCACCTCCGCCGGGCGATAGTGGGGCGCCCAGACCCCCTCGCAGTCCACCAGCAGCTCGCACCACTGCGCGAGGGTTTTCTTCGAGAACTCCTTCTGCAACTCGTCGATCAGCGCCCGGGCGTTGGCCATCTTGCTGGGCTCGTCCCGAAAGCGCGGGTCGTCGATCAGCTCCTCGCGGCCGAGGCGGCGCGCCAGGTCGGGAAACCAGCGGTCCATGAGGAAGCAGAGCTGCAGGAAGCGGTCGTCGCTGGTCTTGTAGGAATGGATCAGGGGGTGCCCCGGGCCCGCGGGGCGCGGGCCGACGGGGTCGTCGGGGCTGGCGCCTGCAAGGCTCGCGCTGGCGAGGCTCTGGGTCATGATGTAGGACCCCATGAGGTACAGCGCATGATCCACCACCGCCCCCTTGCCGGTGCGTTCCCGGCGGAACAGCGCCGCCGCGATGGCCCCCGCGAGGGTCGCCCCGCCGGTGAGGTCTCCTACCGAGCCCGGCTGTCCCGGGGGCGGGCTGCCGTCCCGCGGGTCCTGGGCGAAGGCGGATCCCGCCCGGCACCAGGCGGAAGGATGATCGAATCCCGGCGCGCCGGCCAGAGGTCCCCTGAGCCCGTAGCCGGTGCCGCGGGCGTAGATCAGCTTCGGATTGAGCTTCATGAGATCGTCGGGCTGGATGCCCATCTTCCGGCGCGCGCTCTCGCGCAGGCTGGTGATGAAGACGTCCGTCTCGGGAATGATCCGGTAGAGGATCTCCCGGCCCTCGGGCCGGGTGAGATCCAGAGCCAGCCCGCGTTTGCCGCGATTGGCGACCTCGAAGAAACCGTTCAGCTTCTGCCCCGGACGCTGCAGGATGGCCAGGTGCCTCGAGCTGTCGCCGCCGGCGGTGGTGCGCTCGATCTTGATCACGTCGGCTCCCCAGTCCGCCAGGGTGGTCGCCGCCACCGGAACGAACGTGTGCTCGGCACACTCGATGACCTTCACTCCCTGCATCACGTCGTACATCGGCCTCTCCCGAAGATCTGCTGCGTACCTATCAATTATCTCTACAGGTTAGTTGTTTGCGCAGCCCAGGGACAGCGGAGGTAAGGGGTTCCACGGATGCCGGTTGATCGGCCGGTCGCGCTGGCATATAAGTAAACGATCGAATACTTCGGAGCGCGCTATGAAGATGGAAGACATGGTGATCGCCAGCATCGACGACCACATCGTCGAGCCGCCGGACATGTTCGAAGGTCACCTGAGCTCGAAGGAACTGGCGGATGCGCCGCGGATCGTCGAGCGCAGCGGTACCCAGGCTTGGGTGTGGGGCGATCTGGTGCGGGCGAACATCGGCCTGAATGCGGTGGTAGGGCGTCCCAAGAACGAATGGGGCATGGAGCCCCAGCGCTACGATCACATGCGCAAGGCCGCCTGGAACGTGGATGCGCGGGTGGACGACATGAACGCCAACGGGGTTTTCGCGTCACTGTGCTTCCCCACCTTCCCCGGCTTTCATGGCGGCCTGTTCGTCGAGCGGGCGAAAACCGATCCGGCCAATGCCTACCGGGTGCTGCAGGCGTACAACGACTGGCACATCGACGATTGGTGCGGCGCGCATCCCACCCGCTTCATCCCCCTCGCCCTGGTTCCCATGTGGGACGTGGCGCTCACGGTGAAGGAGATCGAGCGGGTACTGGCGAAGGGCTGCCGCGCCATCTCCTTCGCCTCGAACCCGGCGGGCATGGGACTTCCCGGCATTCATCGCCCGGAGTGGGAGCCGCTCTGGGAAATCTGCGACCGTGAGCGGGTGGTTCTGAACTGCCACATCGGCTCAGGCAACCCGGTGCCGCATCCGTCGCCGGAGTCACCCATCGAGGCGTGGATCACCAGCATGCCCATGTCCATCTCCAACGCCGCCGCCGACTGGATCACCCTGGAAGCCTTCATGCGCTATCCGAACCTGAAGATGGCGCTGTCCGAAGGCGGCATCGGCTGGATTCCCTATCTGCTCGAGCGCGCCGACTTCACCAACCGCCACCATGGCGCCTGGACCAACAAGACCTACGGCGACAGAAAGCCCAGTGACGTCTTCAAGGAGCACATCATCACCTGCTTCATCGAGGACGACGTGGGGCTGGCCAACCGTCACCGGATCGGCGTCGACAACATCACCCTCGAGGTGGACTACCCCCATTCGGACTGCCTGTGGCCGGACTATCCCGAAGGCCTCTGGCGCAGCATCCAGAGCGTGCCCGGTGGCATTCCGGACGACGAGATCGACAAGATCACCCACCAGAACGTGTTCCGGGAGTTCCAGTTCGAGGGCATGGCGCGGGCCGGCGGCCGGGAGAAATGCACCGTTGCGGCTCTTCGCGCGCTCGCCGCCGGAGTCAGCACGGAACCGGTGTCGCTGGCAGGGATCGCGCCCCGCGGCTATCGGCCGGGGAAGGTGGTGACGTCCGAGGACATCGTCGGCGTGACGGCACCCGCCGAGGACTGAGCTCGGCGGCCGCCGCCTCGAGCGGGCGGGCGGAGGACCCGCCCGCCCGTTTCGCTACTTCCAGGTGATGGGCAGGCAGTCCAGCCCTTTGACCCCGACGTGTGAGTGCAGCTCGGCGTCGGGTTTGATCTCGAATTCCGGAATGCGCGCGAGCCACTCCTCGATGCCGATGCGCATCTCCGCCCGGGCCAGGTTGGAGCCGAAGCACCGGTGCGGCCCGCCACCGAAGGCGAGGTGGGGGTTGGGCCTGCGGGCGATGTCCACCTCCAGCGGGTCGGCGAAAGCCTCCGGATCGGTGCCCGCCAGGCTGAGGTCGCACTCGATGTACTCCCCTGCCTTGAGCTGGACGCCGCGGAACTCCATGTCGCGGGTGACCAGCCGGCGCGTGGACACCACCGAGTGGCGGCGCATGAGCTCCTCGATGGCGTCGGGAATCAGCGCGTTGTCCTCGGCCAGCCGTTTGCGGTCTTCGGGATGGGTGGCCAGGTAGCGGAAGATGTATCCGAGGGTGGCGGCCACGGTGTCCAGGCCGCCGACGAAGAACAGGTAGCACATGCCCATGATCTCGTCGTCGGTGAGCTTGCGCCCCTCGACCTCCATGGTGACGGCCAGGCTCACCAGGTCATCCTTGGGCTCGGCCCGCCGCTCGGCGATGAGCTCCGTGAGGAACTGATGGATGCTCTGGGCCGCGGCGACACGCTCGGCGGGATCCAGGGAATGCAGCAGCCGGTTCTCCCAGTCGAGGAAGGTGTCGAGCTGGTCCAGCGGCATGCCCATGAGCCGCATGAAGATCACCACCGGCAACGGCGTGCCGAAGGTCTTGACGAAGTCGCACTCGCCGGCGTCCTTGACCTTGTCGATGAGCGCGACGGCCAGGGCGCGGATGTCGTCTTCCATCTGCCTGACCCGTACCGGCGCCAGGATCGGCGCCATCACCCGGCGAAACTCCGTCTGCAGGGGCGGGTCGATCTCCAGCGGAATCAACGGCCAGTCCTGCCCGAGCAGCATGGAGAATCCCGCGATGCCCTTGCTCGAGAAACGCTCGGCGTCTCGCAGGATCTCGCGGATGACGGCATCGGTGGTGGCCACCCAGTGGCCGCCCCGGCCCCGCAGCCCGTCTTCGGTGGCGTAGTAGAGTTCCGGCAGTTCCCGGACCGCGACGTTCGCCGCGAACGGGTCCGGGTCGAAGACGTGGGCGTGCCGTGGATCGGCTTCGAGCACGAGGTGGGAAGGAACGTGTTCAGGGGCTTGCATGGCGGCTCTCCTTCAGGGCGTCCAGGGTCGAAATTGCGTCGTCTCGCTGCTTCACCGTAAAATAAACGCAGGTTTACATGACGTCAACGGTGGTTTACTTGAACACCTCCGTCGGAAAGGTGCGCGACGCCGAACGCACCGCGCAAGCGATCCTGCGGGCGGCACAGAAGATCTTCTCCACGCGCAGCTACAGCGAGGCGGGGCTGCGCGACATCACCTCCATGGCGGGGGTGAATCCCGCCCTCGTGAGCCGCTATTTCGGCTCCAAGGAGAAGCTGTTCGAGGCGGCTCTCAGTGACGTCCTGGACGTGGACGTTCTGACCGGCGGCGGCCGGCGGGATTTCGGCGAGCGGCTGGCACGGCTGTTCACCCAGGCCGGCCCGGAGCAGATCAACCCGCTGCCCATGCTCGTGCTCGCCACCGCAGACACCAACGCCCGCAAGGTGGCGCTGCGGCTGCTGCAGGCGCGGATCATCGAGCCCCTCATCGAGTGGTTCGGCGGCGCGGACGCCGAGGAGCGCGCCGCGCGCCTGGTGGCCGTGGCCACCGGGTTCTTCACCTTCCGCATCCTGCTGCCCCTCGAACCGCTGGCGGGCGACGTGTCTCCCGCCACCCGCCAGTGGCTGGCCGAGACGCTGCAGGCCATCGTGGACTAGCGTGGATAGCCCGTGGCACGCCGGAATTCACCGGCGGCTGCGCACGGCTCTGCATCCCCTCTTTGCGATTCCGGCGCGATGGAGTATCGTCTAAATAAGTTTACTACTGGGCGCGCAGGGGAGCATGCACTTCGAGGCGAGCGAGGAACAGACGTTGTTCCTGGACAGCATCCGGCGATTTCTGGAAGCAGAGACGCCGCTCGGCACCGTCCGCCGGCTGGCGGAGACCGGCGGCTTCGATCGCGGCTGGTGGCGGCGGGCTGCGGCGCTGGGCTGGACGTCCCTGCTGGTGGCCGAGGAGGACGGCGGCGCCGGTCTCGGTGACGAGGGTGCGATCTACCTCGGCATCCTGGCCGAGGAGATGGGCCGGCTGGTGAGCCCCGGACCCGTGCTGCCGTCGGCCATCGTCGCCGCCACCCTGTCCCGTTCGGGCAGCCGCGAGCAGCGCGACGAGGTGTTGCCCGAGCTGATCTCGGGCGAGCGGGTCGCGGCCTGGTGCCTGGCGGAGGGCGGCCGGTCGTGGTCTCCGGAAGCCATCGCCCTCGAGGCCGAGCCCACATCGCACGGCTTCCGGTTGAGCGGTGTGAAGACCCCGGTGGAAGCGGGCGACCGAGCGGAGCTGCTGCTGGTGACGGCGCGCGCGGACGGCGCTCTCACCCAGTTCCTCGTCCCAGCCGATGCGCCGGGCGTGACCGTGGAGCTCCTGGAAGGGCTGGATCTGGCGCGGCGCTTCGCCGAGGTGCGCTTCGACGGGGTCGACGTGTCCGAGTCGGCGCTGGTGGGCCGGGCCGGCGGCGCGGCGGCGGACGTGGAGCGGCAGTTCCAGCTCGCCCTGGCGCTTGCCAGCGCCGAGAGCGCCGGCGCCGCCGGGCGGGTCCTGGAGTTCACCCTGGAGTGGGCCTTCGACCGCTTCTCCTTCGGCCGGCCGCTGGCGTCCTACCAGGCCCTGAAGCACCGCTTCGCCGATATGAAGACGTGGTCGGAGGCGTGTCACGCCACGGCGTCCGCCGCGCTGGCGGCCATCGCTGCCGGCGATCCGGCCGCCGGCCGGCTGGCGCGCATCGCCAAGAGCTACACCGGCGACCACGCGCCGGAGATCGTCCAGGACTGCGTGCAGATGCACGGCGGCATCGGCGTCACCTGGGAGCACGACATTCACCTGTACCTGCGCCGGGTGGCGACCAACCGGACCATGTACGGCGAGCCGGCGGAGCATCGCGAGGCCATCGCCGCCACGCTGCTGGACGTCGCGGGAGGAGAAGCCGCATGAGCACGGAAAGCGTGGAGGACTTCCGCGCCCGCGCCCGGGCGTGGCTCGCGGCCAACATGCCGCGGCTGGCCCCGGGCGCGCCGGCCTGGAACGCCATGGACGTGTCGGAGCAAGACGCCGCCCGCGCCCGGGAGCTGCAGCGCAAGCTCTACGACGGCGGCTTCGCCGGATTGTGCTTTCCCCGGGAGTACGGCGGTCAGGGGCTGACCCCCGCCCACCAGCGGGCGTTCACCGAGGAGTGCCGGCCCTACGAGATGCCCCTGCTCTTCAATACCCCCACCTTCACCATCATCGCGCCGACCCTTCTGGACATGGGCAGCGAGGCGCAGAAGCGCCGTCATCTGCCGGCCATGATCCGCGGCGACGAGCTCTGGGTGCAGTTCATGTCCGAGCCCTCCGGCGGCTCCGACCTGGCCGGCGCCCTCACGTCGGCGAAGTGGGACGGCGGGCAATGGCTCCTGAACGGCTCCAAGATCTGGAGTTCCTACGCCTACTTTTCCGACTACGCCATCTGCCTGGCGCGCACGGACTGGGATGCGGTGAAGCACCAGGGCCTCACCATGTTCATCGTGAAGATTCGGCAGCCCGGGGTCACCGTGAATCGGATCCGCCAGTCCGACGGCGCCATCGAGTTCTGCCAGGAGTTCTTCGACGACGTTCCCATTCCTCCGGAGAACGTCATCGGCCAGGTGAACGACGGCTGGACCGTGGCTCAGCGGCTGCTCCATCACGAGCGCAGCTCCACCGGCGGCTCTTCGCCCTACGCCAGCGGCACTGCGGGCACGCGGAAGGAATCCATCGACGACCTCGTGGAGCTGACGCGTCGCGCGGGCCTCGCCGGTGATCGGACCGCCCGGCAGCAGCTCGCCGAGGCGTACGTGCTGCAAACCGTGCAGGTCCAGCTCGTGGACCGGGTGGTGAAGGGCATGGAGACCGGGGCCCTGCCGACCACGGCCGGCGCCCTGCTGCGGCTGTTCGGCGGCACCTTCGCCGCGCGCCGGGCGACCATCGGCTTCGAGCTGGCGGGTTCGGATGCGGTGGCCTGGAAGGCGGGGGAGGAGAGGGCCAGCCGCTACGGCCACGGGTACGTGTTCCGTCAGGCGAGCTGCCTCGGCGGCGGCAGCACCGAGATGCAGCGCAACATCATCAGCGAACGGATTCTCGGCATGCCGCGGGAGCCGGCGGCGGATCGCGGCGTGCCGTTCAAGGACGTTCGCCGCAACACCGGCACGAGCCGGCGTTGACGGGTTTCGGTAATCAATCGGAGGGGAAGGATCGTGGAATCGCTCGTCCTGCACCATCTCGAGGACGGCGTCGGCGTCATCACGCT
This sequence comes from Pseudomonadales bacterium, assembly GCA_041686955.1. Taxonomy (GTDB): domain Bacteria; phylum Pseudomonadota; class Gammaproteobacteria; order Pseudomonadales; family Azotimanducaceae; genus UBA7803. The sequence continues at coordinate 14,897 of JAWLCV010000031.1, read as the reverse complement.
GAATCGCCCGGAGAAGCACAACGCCATGAACAACGCCATGTCCCAGGCCAGCCGGGAAGCCTGGGACTGGGCGAGACGAACCGAGGAGGCGCGAGTCATCCTCATCCGCGGTGCGGGCAAGTCGTTCTGCGCCGGGCGTGACGTCACCCAGCTCGGCACCCGGGAAGGCGGCGAGTCCGACTACGCCTTCGTGCGCCATCACACCCTGGGGCGCATCCACGGCCTGTACAGCGACAAGCCGGTGGTGGCGGCGCTGAAAGGCTACGCCATCGGCGGCGGCTTCGAGCTGGCGCTGTCCGCCGACATCCGGGTGGGTTCCAGCGACGCCAAGGTGTCGCTGCCGGAGATCAAGTACGGGATCCTGCCGGACACCGGCGGAACCCAGCTCTTGAACGCCCTGATCGGCCCGAGCCGCACCAAGTACATGACCCTGACCGGCAACTTCGTGGACGCCCGGACCGCCTACGAGTGGGGGATCCTCGACTTCCTGGTGGAACCCGAGGAGGTGGACGCCCGGGCTCTGGAGATCGCCAAGGCCATCGCCGAGAAGGCGCCGCTGGCGGTGAATCTGGGCAAGACCCTGGTGGATCAGATGCACACCGGCGCGATTGCCAACGGCATCCGTCAGGAGCTCATGGCGCAGACGGTGCTGTTCACCTCCGAGGACTACAAGGAAGCGCGCGCGGCGCTGCGCGAGAATCGCAAACCCAACTTCAAGGGGAAATGAATCATGGCACTGGCAGCTCCGCCCCCTGAGGGGAACCGCATGCTTCCCGCGGATACGTTCGCGGGCCGGGTCGTCTACGTCACCGGCGGCGGCACCGGGCTCGGCAAGGCCATCGCCCTGGAGTTCGCCCGGGCTGGCGCCGACGTGGCCATCGCCAGCCGAAACGTCGAGCATCGGCAGGCCGGCGTGAAGGCCATCGAGGCGCTCGGCGCCCGCGCTTTCGGCACCGAGGTGGACGTGCGCGATCCCGATGCCATCGCCCGGTCCTTCGACCAGGTGGAGGAGTCGCTCGGGCCCATCTCGATCCTCATCAACAACGCCGCCGGCAATTTTCCGGTGCCCGCGGAGCGGATGAGCGCCAACGCCTGGCGCGCGGTGACCAGCATCGTCCTCGACGGCACGTTCTTCTGCTCCACGGAGCTGGCCCGGCGCCTCATCGCCCGCGGCGCCGGCGGCTCCATCCTGAACATCGGCGCCACTTACGCGTGGACGGGCGGGCCCGTCGCCGCCCATTCGGCAGCCGCCAAGGCCGGGGTGACGAACCTCACCATGTCCCTGGCCGTGGAGTGGGCGCCGGACGACATCCGGGTCAACTGCCTCGCCCCGGGCCTCTTTCCGGCCACCGACCGCTCGGAGCAGGCGCTTGCCATGAACACGCGGAATCTGGAGCGTATGGGCCGCACCATGCCCGCGCTGCGGGTGGGCGAGCCCCGCGAGCTGGGCTGGGCCGCCACCTACCTGTGCTCGCCGTACGCCGCCTATCTCACCGGCCATACCCTCGTGCTGGACGGTGGCAACTGGCTCAGACGCTATGGGCTCGGCATGCCGGAGTTCGAGCCGGTGCGCGAGAGCTTCGAGCGGCGAAAGCGTGAAGCGGAGCAGCGGGGCGCGTGATCCCGCTTGTGACGAACGGTTACTGAGCGTCGCGGGGAAGCCATGGCGGATCAATACGAAGACGTGCTCTACGAGAAGCGTGACCACATTGCCACGATCACTCTGAACCGGCCCGCTGCGCGCAACGCATTGACCGGCGCCATGGTGGACGCGGTCGCTCAATTCGCGGCGGAAGCGGAAGAGGACGACGACGTCCGGGTGGTGGTCGTGAATGCCAATGGCGACTATTTCTCCGTGGGGCTCGACAAGGCTCGGACATCGCCGCAAGACGCCCCCGGCATCCGCCGTAACCGGCGCAAGCGCTTTCCGGAAGCCGCCTGGAAGAACTGGGCCCTCGGACATCTGTTTCAGGTCGCCAAGCCCACCATCGCCTCGGTCGGCGGCACCTGTGCCGGCGGGGGGCTCACGTTCGCTCTGGAGTGCGACATCCGTATTGCCTCGGAGCAGGCGAGCTTCACCACCGCATTCTCTCGAACCGGCTTGCCAGTCTACGACGCGCAGGGCGTGCTGTTGCCGGCGGCCGTAGGCCTCTCGCGAGCCATGGAGCTCATGTACACCAGCAGGGTCATCGGCGCCGAAGAAGCCGAACGGATCGGGCTGGTGAGCCACGTGGTGCCTCACGACGAGCTGGCCGACAGGACCCTGAGTCTCGCCCGCGAGATCGCTGCGGGCCCGCCCATTGCCCACCGGTTGACGAAGCACCTGATGCAGACCCCTTTGCGCCAGGAGTATGACGCCCTGCTTCCCTACCACCTCTACGCGATGCACGTGAACCGGACCATGGGCGCCCACGACCTCGAAGAAGGCATCGAGGCCTTCTTCGAGAAGCGGCCTCCCGAGTTCACGGGACTCCGCGGCCGGAAGCGGTCGCGGCATGAGGGCTCCTGACACGGCGCGTCTCCGCCGCCACCCATCGACCTATCAGAGCATTCCGAGGACGACTCCATGAGCCAACCCCCCAACTCCGCAGCGGATACACCGGTGGTTCTCACCGAGATCACCGATCGCATCGGCATCATCACCCTGAATCGTCCCCATCGCCGCAACGCCCTGAACGGCGAGCTCATCGAGGCCCTGGATCGGGCCGTGCAGGAGATGGCGGCCAACCCCGAGGCGAAAGTCGTGATCCTGACCGGGGCCGCGCCGGAAGGAGCTCACGGCGGCTTCTGCTCCGGGGGCGACGTGAAGGACGGCGGCGTGCGCCGGGCCGACGGCGACGACCGGCCCATGGGCGCGGCCCCCGGTTCGTCCGAGGGCGACCTGACCCGGTTCGACCTGCATGCCCCCATGCTGCTGCACACCATGCCGAAGCCCACCATCGCCATGGTAGGCGGGCCCGCGGTGGGTGCCGGGTGCAGCCTGGCGGCCGCCTGCGATCTGCGCTACGCCTCCGACGATGCCGTTTTCGCCTCCAGTTTCTCCGCCAACGGCCTGTCCGGGGACTACGGCGGCTCCCTGTTCTGGACCCGCATCATCGGCACGGCGCGCACCCGGGAGCTCTACTACCTGAACGAGAAGCTGACCGCGGAGGAAGCGTACGCGTGGGGCATGGTGAACCGGGTGCTGCCCGCTGCACAGCTGCGGGAGTACACCCTGTCGGTGGCGCAACGGATGCTGCGAACGCCCGCATCGCTCCTGGCCCTGATCAAGGACAACCTGACCCAGGCGGAGGAGGAGGCGGACCGGCGCCGCTACCTGTTCTCCCTGGAATCCCGCAATCAGCGCCAGGCCGTGGCCGACATCATGGCGCGCGTACGCAAGAAGTCGGAGCGTTCCTGATGGCCGACCTCATTCATCTGTGGGAGTCCACCGTGCTGCCGGAGCAGATCGACGGTCTCGGCCACATGAATACCCGCTATTACTCGGTCAATGCCCAGCGCGCGTCTGGTCGGCTGCTTCGCGAGCTCGGACTGGAGTCCGACTGCCTGGAAAGCGGCCCCGACGTGCTGGGATTCCCCGACGTCTACATCCGATACCGCAAGGAGCAACTCGAGGGCGCGCCGCTCGCCGTGAGGGGCGGCGTGCTGGAAACGTCACGGACGGCTCTACGAGCCTACCTGGAGCTGGTGAATCGGCAGACCGGGGACGTGGCCGCCACCTTCGTGGAGACATTGGAAGTACAGGACCGCGCCACGCGGCAGCCACGGGAACTTCCCGTCGCGCTGCGCCGGCGCGCGGCCGAGCGGCAGGTGGAGGTACCGGACTACGCCCGGCCGCGTTCCCTGGTGCTGGGCCCGCTGCGCACGGACCTGCCGATGGCGGAAGCGGAGCGGCGGGGCCTGCGCGTCAGCCGGGAGCCGCTCCTGCTCGACGAGGCGTGGTGCGACGGCAACGGCTTCCTCCGGATCGACGACTCCAACACCCTGTTCATGGTGGTGCACGGTATCCGGCGCCGCGGCGACCGGGCCATCCGGGACAACAATTTCCGCACGACCGATGGCCGCCTGCTCGGTTGGGCCATGATGGAGAGCCGTCAGGTGCTGACGCGCCTGCCGAAAGCGGGCGAGCGGCTGTCTTCCTACCAGGCCGAAACGCTGATCGAGGACAAGGTGCACAGCACGACGCGCTGGATCTACGACGCAGACACCGCGGAGCTGTGTGCCGTGATGCAGAGCGTGGCGCTGGCCTTCGACATCGAGGCGCGCCGGCCCATCCCGATCCCCGAGGCCAACCGGCAGGAGCTGTTGACCCGCTACCATCCCGACCTGGCGTGAGGCAGACCTCCCGTCCAGGGAGCGTCCGCCGATAAATCATATAACTACGTTGAACGTTGGGCGCAGCGCCGTAAAATGGGGCCTGCTGCCGAAGCAACCCGAGGAATCCCGGTCATGGATCTGAGCTACGGTGCCGAGTACGAAGCCTTCCGCGCCGAGGTGCGTGCGTTCCTGGACGAAAGCTGGTCGCCCGAGGACCGGCGGGACCCGGAGCGCATCAGGGCCTTTCGCGGGCAGGCCACCGAGCGGGGCTATCTGTTCCGCAACATCCCGCGCCGGTTCGGCGGCAGCGAGCAGCCCCTGGACGTGCTGAAGGGGCAGGTGATCACCGAGGAGTTCCGCCGGGCGCGGGCGCCCATGGAACCGCCCGGCATCGGCGTCAGCATGCTCGTGCCCACCCTGCTGGAACGGGGCGAGCCCTGGCAGCAGGAGAAATTCATCCCGCCCACCCTGGCCGGCGAGGTGGACTGGGCCCAGGGCTACAGCGAGCCCGGCTCCGGCAGCGACCTGGCATCGGTGCGCACCCGCGGCGAGCTGGTGGACGGCGAGTGGGTGATCAACGGCCAGAAGATCTGGACCAGCAACGCCCAGAACTGCAAGTACATGTTCGCCCTGGTGCGCACCGAGCCCGACGCGCCGAAGCACGAAGGCATCTCGTACCTGTTGCTCGATCTCGAGCAGCCCGGAATCACCATCCGCCCGCTGAAGATGATCACCGGCCAGAGCGGCTTCAACGAGGTGTTCTTCGACGATGCGCGCACGCCGGCGGATTGGATCGTGGGCAAGCGCGGCGAAGGCTGGCAGGTGTCGCGCACCACCTTGAAGCACGAGCGTACGGGCATCGGCGGAGTGGAGAATTATCTCGACCAGTTCGACAAGCTGATCGCCCTGGCCGGGAGCTGCACGCGTAATGGCCGTCCGGCCATCGAAGATCCCGTCATCCAGGACCGCCTGGCGGAGCTCGAGGGATACCTCCAGGCCCACAAATTCTCCACCTACCGGCAGCTCAGCATGAATCTCGGCGGCAAGGATCCGGGGCCGGTGTCGTTCATGAACAAGCTCGTGGTCACGGACATCGGCCATCGCATCGCCGCCCTGGCGCAGGAGATCATCGGCGACGACAGCCTGCTTCTGCCCAGCTACGAGCACGGTCACAAGGTGGGCAACGAGCGCTGGATGAACCAGTTCTTCGGCTCGCTGGGGGTTTCCATCGCCGGCGGCACCTCCAACATTCAGCGCAACATCATCGCCGAGCGGGGCCTGGGTCTGCCTCGCGAGGGTCAGGGAGACGGCAAATGAAGTTCGAGCTGAGCGAACAGCAACTCGCCCTGCAGGACACCGTCGATCGTCTGCTGCAGGAACGGCTGGACCGGCAGCGATTGCTCCGGATCTTCGACAGCGACGACGGTCACGATGCCGAGCTGTGGCAGGCCCTGGCGGAGATGGGGGTGCTCGGGATACTCGCGCCCGAGGAGCACGGCGGCATCGGTCTCGGGATGCTGGATGCCGCGGTAGTGGCCGAGATTCTCGGCAGGCACGCGGCCCCCGGACCGATCCTCGGCCACACGCTCGCGACCCTCGCCATCGCCGAGGGCGGCAGCGACGAGCAGCGCGAGCGCTGGCTGCCGGCGCTGGCGGCAGGCACCGCCATGGCCACGGTCGCCCTGGACGAAGCCGACGGCCGCTGGCAGCCCGACGAGTGGCGGCTCGCCGTGCCGGCGACGGGCGGCGAGCTGAGCGGCGGGAAGACCAACGTACTCTACCCGGCCATGGCGGACGTCATGGTGGTCGGGGTGGCCGGCGGCGCCCTGGTGCTGGTGGAGAATCCGGGGCAGACCATGGCTGTTCGGCACCTTCCCTGCCTCGACGGCACCCGGCGGGTGGCACACGTGGACTTCGATGCCACGCCGTGCCAGCCTCTGGCCACGAGCGGCGAGCGCCTGCGCGATGCGGCCCTGGTGCTGCTGGCGGCGGATGCCTTCGGCGGCGCCCGCCGTTGCGTGGATCTGGCGGTGGAATACGCCCTGGAGCGCGAACAGTTCGGGCGTCTGATCGGCAGCTTTCAGGGCCTCAAGCACCAGCTCGCCAATCTGGCGGTGGAGGTGGAGCCGGCTAGGGGACTCTACTGGTACGCGGCCCACGCCTTCGACGCTCTGCCGGAGGAAGCTCCGCGCATGGCGGCCATCGCCAAGGCTCACATCTGCGATCGCTTCGTTCACGCCGGCCGGGAAGCTACACAGGCACACGGCGGCATCGGCTACACCTGGGAATACGGTCTGCACGTCTGGCTGAAGCGCGCCGTATTCGACAAGGTGTTCATGGGAGTACCCAGCGTGCATCGGCGGCGCAGCGCCGTCATGGCCGGCTGGGCAGCAGCATAACGGGAGCACGACATGGCCAACACGGACGACCTGACCGGCTGGACGATCACCGCGGAAGACGACCGCTTCCACGACGACTTCGAAGGTGCCGATCATCCCTGGTGGATGGAGACGTTCTGGACCTCCTTCAACGTTCCGGAGCGGAAGATCGGCGGCTGGTTCTACAACCAGGTGCTGAAGAACCAGGGTGAGCACGGCCTGTGCAACGGCGGTGCCTGGGTTTGGGACGCGAGCGACGAGCCGGCGTTGTATCAGCGCAACCAGCAGGGGCTCGCCATGCCGCCGGGGCCGCGGGACCTGCGTGACATCGCGCTGCCCAACGGCAACCGAATCCAGATGATCGAGCCGTTGATGAAGTACCGCATGAGCTACTCCGACCCGGGGAAGTTCGAGGCGGATCTCCAGTTCGAAGGCGTCATGGAGCCGAATCCCCACCCGGCGGGCTGCGCGCCCTTCTGGCGGGGCCGTCACTTCGACCAGGCCATGCACGTCACCGGCGAGATCGTGCTGAACGGGGAGCGCATCGACGTGGACTGCTACTCCGTACGCGACCGTAGCTGGAGCCCCCGCAAGCCCCGGGTCTCGGCCCAGGCCAACGATTCCTCGGGGGGCCGGCAACCCCAACGCGCGCCGGTTGCCGAGCCGGGGGAGCACTCCGATGTGGGCAAGCCGCTGCGCAAGCCGTTCAACATCGGCTACATCTTCGGCACCGCGTCTGCGCAGGACGCGTTCCTGGTGTACACCATGGTCATCGAAGGCGAGGAGGATCGGGGCGACTTCACCAACACCGGCTACCTGGTTCGCGATGGTGTGTGGGCGCATCTGGTGGAAGGTCAGCGGCGTTGCCTGGTGGATCCGGATCACGGCTGGATCTGGCGCATCGAGTACCAAGGGGTGGATATGCTGGGGCGCCGCCTGGAGGCGGTGGGCGAGCAGGTGAGCAACCACGGCACCGCCACGGGTCTGTTCCACTGGAAGTGGAACGGCGTCGAGGGCTGGGGCGAGAACCAGGGCGGCATCGCGCCATCGTATCCGCGGGTACGGCGGACCTAGGCGGGGCGCGAGGGTGTACCTGAACCTGTTCAGCCAGGGCCTCGAGCCGTTGGACATGACGGGCTCCGACGAGTTCGCGAGCCTGTTGCGCAGTGCGGCGGAACTCGGTATCACGGCCCCGCCGCGGGCGCGCTACCGGTCGTGCAACACCGTGTTCCGTCACCAGCGCTTTCACTACCTGGAGTGGGGCGAACCGGACGCGCCGCCCCTGGTGCTGCTGCACGGCGGCAATCAGTCCGCCCACTCCTGGGATCTGGTCAGCCTCAGCCTGTCCGCGAGCCACCACGTCTACGCCCTCGACCAGCGCGGGCACGGCGACTCGGAGTGGAGCCGCGGCGCCCACTACGGCGTGGACGAGATGACCGAGGATGCCGCTGCGTTCATCCGCACCCTGGGCATCGCCCGGCCGGTGGTGGTGGGCCATTCCATGGGGGGCATGGTGACCCTGGCCCTGGCGTGCCGCCACCCGGAACTGCTGCGCGCCCTGGTGGTGGTGGACATCGGCCCGGAGGTGAACGAGCACGGCACCCGGATGATCCGCGACTTCGTGGGCCGCAACATCGAGTTCGACGATCTCGAGGAATTCCTCGACCGGGTGGAGCGGTACGATCCCTACCGGCCGCGTGCGCACATCGAGCGCACCGTGAAGTACAACCTCATCCGACGGGCGGACGGCCGCTACGTGAGCAAGGCCGACCGCCGCCGGTTCGCGCCGCGGGACGCCGGAAGCGAAGGCGCCACACGGCTACCCGGCGCGCCTGGCCTCGCGGATCTCGCGGGCCTGGAGCTGCCGTTGCTCATCGTTCGTGGCGGCGACTCCAACGTGCTGGATCCGCAGGCCGCGGAGCGTTTCGCCGCCGCCGTGCCCGGGGCCGAGCTCGCGGTGGTGCCGGGTTGCGGTCACAACGTGGCGTCGCAGAACACGCCCGGCTTTCTCGCCGTGCTCGAGTCGTTCCTGAAGAACGAGGGGGCCGCGAGGCCCGACTAGGGGCGTGGCCGCGGCGTGGTGGCGACGCTCGGCGGCAGGATCGGGTAGACGATGCGCGGCTGCTCGCCCGTCAGCGCGTGCATGAAGGCGGTAATCCGCTGCACCTCCTCGCTGCTGAGCTCGATGCCGAGCTGACTGGATCCCATCACCGCCACGGCCTGAGCGAGATCCCACGATTGGCCCGAGTGGAAGTACGGCGGCGTCAGGGCGATGTTGCGGAGGGTCGGCACCTTGAACACGTACTCGTCGCTGGGCGTTCTGGTCACCACGAATCGCCCCTTGTCGGTGGGCGGCAGGATGTCCGCTCCCGGCTTCTCCACGACTCCGAACGGAGCGTACATCCCGCCACCGAGATTGACGCCGCTGTGGCACGCCGCGCAGCCCTTGCTGATGAACAGCCCGAGACCTTCCTGCTGTTCCGGCGACATGGCCCCGTCGTCGCCGGCCAGCCAACGGTCGAACGGCGCGTCGGGCGTGATGAGCGTTGCTTCGAATGCGGCGATGGCGTCGCGTACGTTGCCGAAGGTGATGGGGTCGCTCTCGGCGGGGTAGGCCGACCGGAAAGCGTCCGCGTAACCGGGAATACCCTGAAGCTGTTCCACTACGTGTTCTTCCGTGGTGGCCATCTCCACCGGATTGAGCAGCGGGCCGCCGGCCTGCTCTTCCAGGTCGGCGGCCCGCCCATCCCAGAACTGCGCCGTGTTGAACACGGCGTTGAGCACCGTTGGCGCGTTCCTCGCTCCTCGCTGCCATCGGTGACCGAGCGACAGTTCCTGCAGGTCGGCTCCGCCCAGGCCGATCACGTGACAGGAGTTGCAGCTTATGGCGTGACTCTCGGACAGCCGGGGATCGAAGTAGAGCATCTTGCCGAGCTCGACCAGCTCCGGTGATCTGCGAACGCCGGCCGGCGAAGGCGCCTGGGCAGGGATGGGCTCGAACAGGCTTTGCGCGGTCTGCCGCAGCTCGGTCTGCCCGTGACCGGCGGCAGCGCCGAGGAGGCATGGCAAGGAAACCAGCAGACGGCACAATGGGTTCATGATGCTCACGGCGGTGGTGCTGTTCGGCGCTTTCCGCGGCTTTGAAGCAATCTTCGCGCCACCCCGCTCGACCCGTGTTATGTTTGCGCGCAGCTCAGTCCGGCCCGTCTCATGACCCACCAGCTATCAGCGGAAGAGCAGCGGCGCTACGCTGCGGACGGATTCCTGATTCGGGAATCGGTGCTGACCGCGGCGGAGCTCGCCGATCTTCGGGACGCGGCGGAGCGGACCGCCGCGGCCGCGGCTGGCCTCGGCGGCTCCGGCCGAACTTACTACCTCGACGGCAACCGCTTCGTCGACGCCGAAGGCGCCACCGTCCAGTTCGAGCACGAGCGCGGCAGCGCGACGGTGCGGGTGGTGGAGCCGGCCCATGTCTTCGACCGGCGCTGGGAGGCGCTGATCGACGACCCCCGTCTGGTGGATCCCATGCGCGGGCTCACCGGCTCCGAGCGGGTGGCCCTGTGGACGGACAAGCTGAACCTCAAGCGTCCCCGGGAGGGCTCCGGGTTCCGCTGGCACCAGGACTCACCGTACTGGATTCACGACAGCGCGCACGTGGACCGGCTGCCCAACGTCATGGTGGCCCTGGACGCGGCGGACGAGGGCAACGGCTGCCTGCGCATCGTTCCCGGCAGTCACCGCCGCGGCTGCCTGCCGGGCACCGCCGACGGCAGTCAGCTCGGCGGTTTCTTCACCGATCCGGCGAGTTTCGACGAAACCCGACAGGTGCTGCTCGAGGTTCCGGCGGGCTCGCTCGTCTTCTTCAGCCCCCACGCCGTGCACGGTTCGTTGCCGAATCGATCCGCGAAGCCCCGGCGCGCGCTGGTGGTGACCTACCAGCCCGCGGATCATCCCATGCTCAAGATCCCCCGCATCCGCAACGTCGGCTGACCCGCCCGCCGCGAGCGAGGATCCTGGTCCGGCAATTGCAGGCCGGGCATCCATGGGTACCGGCCACCGGCACCACAGCCGGTGAGGAGCGAACGATTCGACGGGATGAGCCGGCGCCGTGGACGGAACCCGGGGCCGCCGAGTGGTCCATGCGGGTTCTCACGGTGAACACGCACAAGGGTTTCACACCGTTCAACCGGCGGTTCATTCTGCCCGAGCTACGCGACGCGGTGCGGACCACCGGCGCCGACCTGGTGTTTCTCCAGGAGGTGCTGGGACGGCACCAACGGCATGCCCTGCGCTTCATGGACTGGCCCGAGGTCCCTCATTACGAGTTTCTGGCCGACGAGATGTGGCCGGAGTTCGCCTACGGGCGCAATGCCGTCTATCCCAGCGGCCACCATGGCAACGCTCTGTTGTCCAAGTACCCGATCGCCGAGTACGAGAACCTGGACGTGTCGCTGTCCGAGGCGGAGAAGCGGGGACTTCTGCACTGCGTGCTCCGGCTGCCCCGGGGGGTGGAGCTTCACGCGGTGTGCGTGCACTTCGGCCTGACCGAGGTGCATCGGCGAGCCCAGACCCGGCTGCTCTGCGAGCGGCTGCGGGATCGGGTGCCGCCCGACGCTCCCCTGGTGGTGGCGGGCGACTTCAATGACTGGCGGCTTCAGGCCCACCTCACCCTGGCCGGTGACTGCGGCCTGCGGGAGGCGTTCACCGAGCTCGATCGGGACGTGCCGAGAACCTTTCCCGCCCGCTGGCCGCTCCTGCCCCTCGACCGCGTGTACCTGCGCAATGCCAGGGTGAGGCGGGCCCGGGTGCTTTCCACCCGCCCCTGGTCCCATCTGTCGGACCATGCGCCCCTGATCGTGGAGGTGGCGTCGTGACACCGCGCTGGCGCGACGGCAACTTCGTCGAGCTCTTGGAGAACGGCGAGGAGTTCTACCCGCGGGTGTTTCAAGCCATCGAGGCCGCCCGGCACGAGGTGTTTCTCGAGACGTTCATCCTTCGCGAGGATCGGGTGGGAAACGAGCTGGCGCGGGTGCTCGTCGCCGCCGCCGAGCGCGGGGTCCGCGTGGAGGTGACGGTGGACGCCTGGGGATCCATGGACCTCGGCGTTGCCTTCATCGACAGCCTCGTCCGGGCGGGGGTGTGCTTTCATCTGTTCGAGGCGAAGCGGCCACGCTGGCTGCTGCGCGTCTCGTGGTTTCGGCGTCTGCACCGCAAGCTGGTGGTGGTGGACGCAGCCGTCGGATTCGTCGGCGGCATCAATTTCTCCGAGGACCACCTGCTGGACTCGGGCCCGCAGGCCAAGCGGGACTTCGCCGTGCGGGTGGAGGGGCCCGTGGTGTGTGACATTCACGCGCTGGCCCGGCAGGCGGTGGCCGGTGCTCACGGCGACGACCGGGCGGCCGGCGATGCGGGGCCCTGGGAGGACTCCCGGGCCATGAGCCGGGGCGACATGCGGGCGCTGTTCATCGTCCGGGACAACCGACGCGGGTACCGCACGGCCATCGAGACGCACTACCGGGCGGCCATCCGCCAGGCCAGCCGCCAGGTGATCATCGCCAACGCCTACTTCTTTCCCGGCCATCTGCTGCTCCGGGAGATTCGCCAGGCCGCCCGCCGGGGCGTGGACGTGTGCCTCGTCATGCAGGCGGAGCCGGATCTCAAGATCGCCAAATTCGCCGAGCGGCTGCTCTACGATTATCTGCTCGAGGGCGGAATTCGATTGATGGAGTACCGCGACGGTCAGTACCACGGCAAGCTGGCGCTCATCGACGACGACTGGGTGACGGTGGGGTCGAGCAACCTGGACCCGCTCAGCCTCTGGTTCAACCTGGAAGCGAACGTGGTGGTGCGCGACGAAACCTTCAACCGCACGGTGCGCGGCCGGGTGCAGCGCCTGGTCGAGGAGAGCTGCCGGGAGGTCCGTCGCGACGAGACGCCCACCCGGGTCTTCTGGCGGCCCGTGGTGGGCTTTCTGGTGTTTCACTTTCTTCGTCGGTTTCCGCGCATGGCCGGTCTGCTGCCGGCACACCGGCCGCGCCTCTCCACCCCGCGGCCCTCCGAGGCGGATTCGGTGAAGCACGAGGCGGCCTGAGTGGTCGCGGATACCGCGCGCGGCCATCAGATCGGGCGCTGGCTCGGTTCGCGCCGCGTGCGCACGGCGTTGACCCTGCTGTTCTTCGGCATCGTCGTGGCGCTGCTGGTGATTAACGCGCGGGACGTGGAGTGGCGGCAGGTGGCTCGGGCGGTGGGAGAGTACGGCGCCGCCACGCTGCTCGGCGCCGCCCCCCTCGCCCTGGCGGGGCACCTGATCTACACCTTCTACGATCTGCTGGGGCGGAGCTACGCGCGGCACGGGCTCTCCGCTCCGCGGGTGATGAGCATCGCCTTCGTCAGCTACGCGTTCAATCTGAATCTCGGTCCCATCATCGGCGCCATGGCCTTCCGCTACCGCCTGTACTCCCGGTACGGCGTGGGCCGGGGCGTGATCACCCGGGTGCTGGCCTTCAGCGTGGTCTCCAACTGGCTGGGCTACCTGCTGCTCGCCGGGGTGCTGTTCGCGTTGCGGGGGATGGAGCTGCCCTCCGGCTGGGCGCTCGGCGCCGCCGCGCTTCAGGCGCTGGGGATCGCCATGATCGTGGTGGTCGCCGTCTACCTGTGGCTGTGCGCCCGCGCACGCCGCCGGACGGTCTCCGTCCGGGGCTTCGAGCTCGAGCTGCCGCCCTTGGGAATGGGGCTTCTGCAACTGGTGGTGTCCTGTGCGAGCTGGCTGACCATCGCCGGCGTGATCTTCATTCTGCTGCCGGCCCAGGTGTCCTTTCCCACGGTGCTCGGCGTGCTGTTGCTGGCGGCCATCGCCGCGGTGGCCACCCACATCCCCGCGGGCCTCGGCGTTCTCGAGGCGACCTTCGTCTTGCTGCTCGGTCATCGCCTGCCCGCCTCGGAGCTCCTGGCGGCGCTCCTGGTCTACCGGGTCCTCTACTATCTGGCCCCGCTGGCCCTGGCGCTCGCGGTGCTGCTCGTACTGGAGGCGGAGGCGCGCCGGCTGCGTTCGAGCTCCGCTTCGAGCTGAAAGTCGATCCAACGCCGCACGTAGCGCTGAATCAGCGTCATGTTGCCCACGTGGCAATGATGCTCCGCGCAGTCGGCGGCGGTGAAGAGCTGCGCCGTCAGCGACGCCGCATTGGTCAGCGCCCGGGCCTGGTCGAAGAACTGGTGCAGCGGCACGATGTGATCCTCCGCGGCCGCCAGCAGCAGCACGTCCTGGGTGATCCGCTCCGAGAACGGCGCCGTGCGGATACGCGTCAGCCAGTCGAAGAATCCCGCCGGGCGTTCCGCGCCGCACACGGCCATGCCGTGGCGGACGACCCAGGCGGTGGTCTCGTCCGCGGCGACGAGGGGTTCGATCAGGGCATCGAGCTCGTCGAGGCGGCCCTGGCGGAGCAGATCCGCGATGAGCGCCGCGGCCTCGGCGCCGGTGCCCTTGGAGGCGAAGCAGTCGAAGAAGTCCGCGAGCACGTCGTTCACGATCACGCGCTTCACGCGCGGTTCGTAGGCGGCGGCCCTGGGCGCCAGGTAGCCGCCCAGGGAGAGTCCCATCAGGGTGCAGGCGCCGATGGCGAAGTGATCCAGGATGGCCGCCACCGGGCGTTCCCAGGCCGGGTCCATGGTCAGACCATGGCGCCGCAGCGCCTGGCCCTGGCCCGGACCCTCGAACAGCAGGACCTCGATGCCGTTCTGCGGGAAGTCGAGAAAGCTGAAGACCAGCTCCTCGATGTAGGAGTCGAAGCCGCCGTGCACCACCAGGACGTCCCGGGGCGTACCGCTCGCCCGGAGCCGGATCACCGGCAGGGACCCCTGCATCGGCAGGGACCCCTGCTGGAACGGCACCTCCAGCCGCTCGAGTGGCAGCTCGCGGGTGGCGGCGTCGAAGAGCGCGAGGAAACGCCGGTTCGCGTCCGCCTTGTCCGGGTCGTCCGGCAGCATGTAGAACTCCGCTGCCCGGTAGTAGGTGCTGGCGTGGAGAAGCCGGCCTTGCCGTTCCGCCTCGGTTGCCAGCTCCAGCATGCTGCTTTTCCACTCCCGCAGGTTGGTCACCCGCTCGCCGGCGGCGGCGAGCTCCTCCGTGGATGCCGCGGGCCGCAGCCGATTGAGCTGGTAGTTGATGGCGGGGTGGGGGTGAAGCTGCAGGTAGCCTCGGGGAAA
>JAWLCV010000030.1:0-47933 GCA_041686955.1 Pseudomonadales bacterium | reverse complement strand
CTCGCGGCCGAGGGGAATCAGGTGATAGTCCTGCACCCAGACCACGTCGCCGGGCGCGAGCAGCGACGCCGCCACCTGGCCGAAGTAGGCGTTGACGTCCTCGTAGGCGGCGCGGAACGTCTCCTGGTATTCCATGGCGTGGAGGCGCTCGTGGAACAGGGGCCAGAGCACGCTGTTGGAGTAGCCGAGGTAGTAGCGGTCGAAGTCCCGCTGGGTCAGGGGCAGGGTGGTGAATGCGATGTTGTCCTCGTGGACCACCGACGGCACGGACTTGCGCTCCGCGGTCTGGCTGCCGCTCCAGCCGAACCAGATGCCGCCGGTCTCGGAGAGGGCATCCCTGAGCGCAACCGCCAGCCCTCCGGCGCCCGTCTTCGCCGTGGGCAGCGGCACCCGGTTGGAGATCACCACCAGTCTCAAATTGCGTCCTCCCAGCGCGTCGACAGCCGTTGCGCGCAGTTGATGATGCCCACCATGGAGTAAGTCTGGGGGAAGTTGCCCCACATTTCGTTGGTCCTGGGGTCGATGTGTTCCGCCATCAGCCCCAGGTGATTGCGGCACTCGAGCAGGCGCTCGTAGATGTGCCGGGCCTCCTCGCGCCGGCCCACCATGGCCAGCGCGTCCACCAGCCAGAACGTGCAGACCACGAATGCGTTCTCGGGCGCGCCGAAGTCGTCCTCCTCGAGGTAGCGGTAGACGAAGCCGTCGCAGAGGAGCTCCCGTTCCACGGCGGCCAGGGTGCCCAGCATCCGCGGGTCGTCCGGGGGCAGGAAGCCGAGCTCGAACATCTGCAGCAGCGAAGCATCCAGGGTCTCGCCGCCGAAGGTGGCGACGAAACTGTTGCGCCGGTCGCACCACGCCTGGGCCAGGATGGTCTCGTGCATCCGCCGGGCCTCGGCGTGCCAGCGGGCCGCCCGCTCCTCATCCCCCAGGTGGTCGGCGATGCGACCCAGGCGGTCGCAGGCGGCCCAGCACATGAGGCACGAGTAGGTGTGCACCAGCGCCCGGCCGCGGAACTCCCAGATGCCGGCGTCCGGCTGCTCGAAGTAGTCCACCGCGAGCTGGCCCACCCGCTCCAGCCTGGGCAGCAGGGCTTCGCGGTGCACCGTGGTGATACGTGCGTCGAACATGAGCTGGGTCAGGGCCATCACCACGGCGCCGTAGACGTCGTGCTGGCGCTGCGCGTAGGCCTGGTTGCCCACCCGCACGGGCCCCGTGCCGTGATACCCGGACAAGTGGGGTACTTCCGTCTCCTCGAGCCGTGCCGCGCCGTTGATGCCGTAGACGGGTTGCAGCTCCACGCCGCCGCTGGCATCGAGGGTCGCCACCAGATTGCTGATGTAGCGCAGGAAGTCCTCCATGGCGTTGGTGGCCCCCAGGCGATTGAGGGCCCGCACCACGAAGTAGCTGTCACGCAGCCAGCACAGCCGGTAATCCCAGTTGCGCGTCATGTTCGCCGCCTCCGGCAGCGACGTGGTGGGAGCGGCGATGATGGCGCCCGTGTCCCGGAACACCGACAGGTTCAGCGTGATGGCGGCACGGATCACCTCGTCCTGCCATTCGAAGGGTATGGACAGGCGGCGCACCCAGCTCTGCCAGTAGTCCACCGTGTTGCGCAGGAACCGCTCCGCCACGTCGAGGGGCGCTTCCTGGAGGCTCTCGTCGGCGGTGAGAACCACGGCCACGGGCCGATCGAGCACGAACGGCGTCTCCTCCACCAGCGCGCTGATGGACGCGTTGGTGGTGGCACGTATGACCCCGCCGGGGGAGCCGACGAAGCGCAGGTGGTTGGTGCCGTGGGTGGTGACGCAGCGTTCGGCGCCGTAGTCGCTCATGGGCCGTAGCCGGATGCGGATACGCGGGTCGCCCCGCAGCGGGCGGATGATCCGGATCACCGTGCTGGGGTGGAAGTAGCGGCCGTAGTGACGAAACCGCGGGCAGAAATCCAGCACCTCCAGCGCCGCCCCGGAGCGGCCTTCCAGCTCCGTTCTCAGCACGGCGGTGTTCTCCACATAGCTCTGGGAGCTCGACGCCAGGGCATCGAGCTCGAGCCCGAAGGTGCCGTCCGGGTGGGGGTTCTGCGGGTCGCCGTTGACCAGGCTGCAGAACACGGGATCGCCGTCGAAACGCGGGTAGCAGTACCACACCAAGTCGGCGCGCCGGTTCACCAGCGCGCTGACCATCCCGTTGCCGATGATTCCGAGATCCAGGCCGCTCATGGTTTCCGGGGATAGCGGGAATCCTGGAAGCTTACCGGGAAAGGGGTGCCGGCACCAAGGCGGTGGCCTTCACGGGCCCGTCTCGTCAGCGGGCGATCTCCACTTCCCGGTCCTCGGCGGCGCTGCGGTAGCAGGCGTCGACGATGCGGTGGGCCTCGAGGGCGTGGTGGAAGTTCGGCACGGAGGCCGCGCCCGCGACGGCAGCCTGGACGAAGCGCCGGTCCGACAGTCCCGCCAGGCTGCGCAGATCCTCGTCCCGGGTGTGGAGCCCTTCCAGCGCCATGAATCGGGAGAGCACCTCGTCGGAGGACAGCGTCACCGCAGCTTCGTCTTCCACCTCGATGCTCAGAGTGCCGAAGTAGTCGTCGAAGGTCTCGAACCGGGCGTGCTCGCAGAACACCTCCAGATGCCGGCTGGAGGGCCGGCTGCCCACCCGGTGCCACACCGACGACAGGGTGGTCTGATGCCCGCCGCTGTGCTCCAGGGTCACCAGCGCCACGTCCTCGATGCCCGGGTAGCCGGCCACGTTGCGGATACGGCAGCGCACCCGCTCGATGGGCCCGAACAGCCGGGAGAGCAGGTCCACGTCGTGGATGGAATGCTCCAGCAGGGTGCCGCCGCCGGCCCGCTCTACGTCCGCGCGCCAGGTGGAGCCGTAGTGGCCGCCCACCGGGAAGAACTGATCGTCCCGGAGGTGCGCCGTGAGCAATGCCCCGTGATCGTCCGCGAGCAGGTCGGCCAGCACCCGGTAGACGGGGCTGTAGTTGAGCACCAGGCCCACCTGATGGGTGATGCCGGCGGCGTTCACCGTGGTCGCCATTCGCTCGGCCTCTTCCAGTGACTTGGCGAGCGGCTTCTCGCAGAACAGATGGGTGCCCGCTGCTGCGGCGGCAGCCACCAGATGAGGATGCTCCGCGGTCTCCGTGCACACGTACACCGCATCGCACAGCTCGATCACGTCCCCCGCGTTGTCCGTCACCACCGGGCATCCGGCTACGGCGGCGAAACGCTCTGCCCGGGCGATTTCCAGATCGCAAACGGCGTGGTAGCTGATGTCCTCGAGCCCACGGCTCTGGATGGTCTTCAGGTTTCGGGCGTGGAAGGTGCCGATGTGACCGCAGCCGATCAGGCCGACCTTGAGGGTCATGGAATGGCTCGCCGATGGATTCCCGCCAGTATGGAGAAGCCGCCCGCCGCGGGCCAGCCCGCGGCGCGTGGCGGCCGATACGCGATTTCCGGTTGACACTCGCGGGTGAGAGGAGGATGATCCCGCGCCTCGTTTTCCCGACAGAAATGTAAACGCACCTACGATGAACTCCATCATCCACATCGAATTCCTGGACACCACCGTGGTGGCGCAGTGGCTGCGCGCCTGCGTGGTGGCCATGGGCCCGGAAGGAGGCGGCTCGAGCGGATAAGCTTCATCGAACGTGAGCGACGTGCATGAAGAACCCCGGAGAGCCCCAAAGCCTCCGGGGTTCTTCGTTATGGGAGCGAACAACAACAACGACGAGCGAGAGCAAGATCCATGAACGCGCGGTCGACACAACAGACCCTGCAGAGAAATCTGACCACGACCCTGGCCCTGGGATTCTTCCAGGTGTTCCTGGTGATCGTGCCCATCGCCGTGCCCTTCTTTCAGTCGAAGGGGCTGGAGATGCAGGAGGTCTTCACCCTGCAGGCACTGTTCGCGCTGGCCGTTCTGGTGACCGAGGTGCCCTCCGGCTACGCCGCCGACCTGCTCGGCCGCAAGCCCACCCTGGTGGTGGGCTCGGTGGTGGCCGGAATCGGCCACAGCCTGCTGGTATTCGCCGACGGGTTTGCCGGATTGGCCCTGTTCGAGATCGCGCTCGGCGTCTCGAGCAGTCTCATATCCGGCGCAGACATCGCGTTGCTCTACGACAGCGAAGCGGCCCTCGGCCGCGGCCAGGACCAGCAGCGCCAGGTGGTGGGGCGGCTGTACTCCATGCGCACCATCTCCGAGGCCGCAGCGGCGGTGGTGTGCAGCCTGTTGCTGCTCGTTTCCATGGATCTGGTGGTCTGGGTTCAGGCGCTGGTGGGCTGGGTGCCGCTGCTGTTGTCGCTGCGCCTGGTGGAGCCGCCGGTGGCGCGGCTCGACCAGTCGGGGCACCTGCGCAACATGGGGCGCATCTGCCGGCACCTCCTGGCGGACAGCCGGGTGCTGCGCCTGACGTTCCTGGCGCTGTGCATCTGGAGCCTCACCACCTTCTACGCGGTGTGGCTCATCCAGGAGCTGTGGCAGCAGCAGGGCATACCGCTGGGCGCCTTCGGTTATCTGTGGGCGGCGCTCACGGCGCTGGCGGCCATGTCGGGGCGCTGGGCGCACCTGGCCGAGGCGAGGCTCGGCACCTCGGGGCTGCTGGTGCTCGTGGGGCTGTTGCCGGCGGCCGGGTATCTCGGGCTCGATCTGCTGGGCGCGGCCGGCGGCTTCGTCGCCAGCGCCAGCTTCTTCGTCGCCCGGGGCATGGGCCTGGTGGTGCTGCAGGAAGCGCTGAACCGCCGGGTTCCCGGCAACTTCCGGGCAACGGCGAACTCCCTGGCCAGCTTCGGCTTCCGCGGCGCCTTCGCGGTGACCGGCCCGTGGGTGGGTCAGGTGCTGGACCTGTGGGGCATGAGCACGACGTTGTGGCTGCTGGCCGGCGCCACCCTGGCCATCTTTGCCGGACTCATGGTGCCGCTGCTGGTGGCGGCTCGAGCCCAGCGGGTGGTGGCCGAGGCGGCGTGAGCTGGTGTCAGCGGTGGGCGCGCACCGCTTTCACCAGCTCCTCTTTGCTCATTTTGCTGCGGTTGGCGATGTGGAGCCGTTTCGCCTGGTTGTACAGCTCCCGCTTCGAGCGCTGCTCCAATGGGGCGTTGGGATTACCCGTGCCCTGGGTCGTCCGGTTGGGGGTCCGCCCCTCCTCACGCCGCTGCTTGTTGGTGGTTCGCGCGGCGATCTCCTTGGCGCGGCGCTCGCTGGTGCCGCGCTTCTCCTGGCTGCGCTTGATGTGCTCGTACTGGCGCTCGTCCTTGTCGCTCCATTTACCTGGCATGGCTGGTCTCCTCAATGGGTGAGTCGCTCGAGTATGGCGTCGCAGAAGGCGGGAAGATCGTCGGGTTTGCGCGAGGTGATGAGGTTGCCGTCCACCACCACCGCCTCGTCCACCACGTCGCCGCCTGCGTTCACCAGATCGCGGCGGATCGACGGCCAGGAGGTGAGACGGTGACCGCGCACCGCATCCGCATCCACCAGCAGGCTCGGCCCGTGACAGACAGCGGCGATGAGCTTGCCGCTGTCGTGGAAGCGCCGGACGAAGTCGACGATGGCTGCGTCCGTGCGCAGGTGATCCGGCGAGAAGCCGCCCGGAATCAGCAGCGCGTCGAAGTCCTCGGCGCGCACGTCCCCGGGCGTTGCCTCGACCTTCACGCGCTCGTGGTGGCGCTTCCCTTCCACCTCGGTCCCTTGCCGCGAGCCCACGACGGTGAGCGAGTGACCTGCCTCGGACAGGCAATCCGCGGGTTGGCGGTACTCGGCATCCTCGAAGTCGTCCGCCAGTACTACTGCCACCTTGGCCATCACTCGGTCCTCGCTTCGACTCCGGATTGGGCGGAGAACTCCGCGAACTCGGTGCGCAGGGTCTCCGACTGGGGATCCTCGATGTTGCCGGCCAGCACGGATTGCGGCGTCACTTCCTGGCCGTAATACTCGGCGGTCTCCTCTTCGTCGAAGTTGATGTCGGCGATGCCGATGGCGGCTTCGGCCAGCAGGCCCTCGGTGTCCGTCCATACCACCACGTCGCCGCGGCCCCAATCGGCTTCCGCCTCGGCCGACCAGTTGAGGAGGGTGAGCCCCGCCTCGACGTTGAGCGAGAAGTTGTTCTCCTGCTCGAAATTCTCGACCGCCTCATCCGACATGAGCAGCATGACGATGGAGCCCGCGGCGGCGCCGGCCTGAACGCCGAGGCTCAGGCTGCCCACGTCGTAGAACACCGGACTGCTCCACTGGCCGTCTTCCTGCTGGGCCAGCATGACGCCCTCACCGCCGGCGCCGCCGATCAGCAGCGACGCGGTCGCGTAGTCGGGGATGAGGAACACCCCCTTCGCTTGCGCCAGCGCGCTGCCCAGCTCCGGATCCTGCTGCTGCATTTGCGCCACCACGTTCACGGCCTCCTGGACGTCTTCTGCCGGGCCGGTCATGTCCTGCCCGCCGCCCGCGGTGGCGGCGTGCTGCGTCTCGGCTGCGGCATCCCACTCCGACTGCTCGGTCTGGGCTACCGCGACGCCGGACATCAGCCCCAGGGTCAGCGTTCCCGTCAAAGCCGGTATTGCAACGATCCTCATCGCGAACTCCTTGCCGTGGATTCGGCCTTGCTCGCTGCAAGTGCCATGCCGGCGATCTGGGGAATTGCGCCGTATCAACCGTCAGAGCCGGGAAGGTGTCTACACTGGCGGCCGGCAAACGGACGCGACGAGGCATCGATGAAGAACCCGAGGAACCCGCGATGGACTCTGGCGGCCTGGCTGCTCGCGGCACTGCTGGCGGGTTGCGCCGCCACCGAGACGCGGCGATCGGCGGGTGAAACCGTGGACGACACCGTGCTGCTCGGCCGGGTGAAGACGGCCCTGGTATCGGATTCGCGCACCGACGGGCTGGACATGGACGTGGAGGTGTTCCGCGGCCGTGTGCAGCTCAACGGCACCGCCGACAGCGAGGAAGAGAAGGAGACTGCCACGGAAGTGGTCGAGGGCGTGGCCGGCGTCATCGCGGTGGAGAACAACCTGGTGGTCCAGGAGCAGTCGCGCCGGGTCGGCGAGTACCTGGACGACAAGGCCCTGGAAGCCCGGGTCAGCACGGCGCTTGCGCGCGCCGACGACGTCAGCGCCCTGGACGTGGAAGTGGAAGCCAATCGCGGCGTCGTCTCGCTCGGCGGGTTCGTCGACACCGAGCAGGAGAAGGCGCGCGCCGGGGAGGTGGCCGCCGGCGTGCGCTACGTGCAGCGGGTGATCAACAACATCGCCGTGCGGACACGATAGCCCCGCGGCGGCGCCCGGACCCGGTCAGGGATCGAGAGCCATATCCCAGAGAATGGGCTCGCCGGTCCTGTTCAGCTCGACGCAAATCATGGTGGCGCAGCCGGGGCAGTAGAATTCCCGCAGCTCGAAGTCGTCCACGGCGCGCCAGGGGTTGAGCATGGGCCCCGCCTTCGTGATGGGGAAGGTCTTCATTCGGGCGTGCTCCTTGACGTTGTCGGTCGCGGGCCCGTAGACGTGGCCGCAGCGGTAGCACGCGACGACCCTGGAGTCGCCATCGCTGACGAGCTGCAGATTCTCGGCGATTCTCATGGTCCTGCCTCCTCGGGGTCAGCTCAGACGCTCGGCGCGGATAGCGCTGCGCCTGGCTTCGGTTGCTGTCAAATCCACGGTCAGGGCATCCATGTCGAGGATCACGCCGTAGATGTCACGTGCGCAGTCCTGGCTGACCACGCCGTCGGTCACGTCCCGCAGCACCGCTTCCGGGTCGCGGTCGATGGGATCGCCATAGCCGCAGCCGCCGCCGCCGAGGACGATCTTCAGGTCGTCCTTGCTCATGTAACCGTCGTAGGCCTGACGGCACACCTCGATCTTCAATCCGCGTTCGAGGGCGCTGTCGAGGACGTCCTGAAGGCAGGAGAACGTCCGGCCTTGTCTGAGCATGTCCAGCGCCTTGAAGTCACGGATGATGAGGTCGCGGTGATTCCCGGCCGGATAGCCGCCAGCGACGCCCCCACCCATGGGCACTTCGGTTACCCCCATGAAGCCGGTGTCCCGGGTCTGCTCGAGGCCGTAGGGAAAGAACGCCGTTCCCGTGCCCATGCCGCCGCGGTACTTGCCCGCGCCGCCCTGGTCCCGCAGTTCCTGCCAGAACAGGTGGACTACCGGGGTATGCGATTCCAGGGGCTCCAGGTTGGGAATACAGGCACTCGACGCCACCACGTAGCCGCCGCTGTCCACCCCGTCACGACAGGCCCAAGCGCCGGTTCCGCCGCCCTCGACGATGAACCCCAGGGGGAACACCACGGTGTTGCCGAATTCGTCCGGCCCTTCCCAGTGGACTCCGTGGCCGGATGCCGAATAGGCGGCCACGCCCCGGTGCCGGTACTTGTCGCTGCAGGCCAGCATCTGGCCGATGGCCACGGCGAGCACGTTGGGCAGCTCCATGGCGCTGAGAATCGCCGCGCTCGTGGCGGCGGGCCGCTGGGCGTCGACCAGGGTGCCGGGTTCGGTGACCACGTCGATGCAGCGCCAGAGGCCCGCTACGGTCCAGGGAATGTCCCAGCAGAGGAAGGGCATGACGGCAGCCTCCACGCAGCCGCGGGTGCCCCCCAGGGTCATGTTGTTCGGCGCGTTGACCTGGGGCGCCGTGCCGGTGAAGTCGAAGGTCAGGCGGTCCCCCTTCTTGGTCATGGCGACCCTGAACGGATAGAGCTCCTTCTTCATCTCGAGGTAGCCGACGTTGCGCCACGTGCCGTCGGGTAGCTCCCGCAGGCGTGCCTTGAGGCGTGCCTCGGTGTCGTCGGCCATCTTGGCGAAGGTGGCCTTCAGGGAATCGCCGCCATAGCGCTCGATGGTCTCGGCGATCCGCTGGTTGGCGGCGTTGATGCCCGCGATGCGCGCGCGAATGTTGCCGTCGAGGAGGTACGGCATGCGCGAGTTGTATTTCCACAGGCTCAGCAGGTCCTGGCGCAACCTGCCGCCTTCGACGATCTTGATGGGCGGAAAGTAGAACGCCTCCTCGAACATGGAGTTCGCCTCGATGCTGAAGCTGCCCGGCGCCGGGCCGCCGACGTCGAGCTCGTGGGTGATCATCCCCACCCAGCACACCAGCTCCCCGCGGTGAAAAATGGGGGCGGCGACGATGGCATCGCAGCCGTGCACGGTGCAGGTAAAGGCGTCGTTGGCCAGGAACATGTCTCCTTCCGCGATGCCGGGGTTGTCGGCCAGGTCGCGCAGGATGGTCTTGACGGTGCCCTGGATCACCGAAGCGTGCACGTTGATGTAGGCGCCGAGCACCAGCGCGTCGCCCTCGGGCGTCATGATGGCGGCGTTGAAATCGTTGGCCTCGATGGCGTGGGACGAGGGGGTCGTGTTGGCGAAGATCGCGCACATCTCCTCGTTGATCTTCCACAGCCGGTTTCTCAGGATCTCGTAGGTAATCTGGTCGAATTGATCAGCCATGTGGGTTCCTCTGAGCGCTCCTCAAACGGAGATCTGGATGTTGAGAAATTCGTCCACTTCACCCACTTGCCCGCAGGCGATCACCGCGGTGGTCAGCCGGTCTTCGATGATGGCGGGGCCGGGAATGGCCATGCCGGCGGTGAGACGCGCCATGTCGTAGACCGGCGTCCTGACGAAGCCCTGGTCGAAGTAGGCCTCCCGGTGTCCCTTGAGGGCAGGGGCCGGATCAGCGCTACCGAGCGCGAACCGTGGCAACTCGATGCGGCGGATCCTGGCCATCATCTCCAGGCTGTAGCCGGAGATCTCGATGGGGGCGCCCACGTGTACTGCATCGGTTCCGTAGCTGGCGGCATAGGTGTCGGTGAAACGCTGCCCGAGGCCCCGCACCTCCTCGTCGGTCGTCTCCCCCACGGGGATGGCGAGGGTGCGCCCCTGATTGGAGAAGCGCATCGCCACCGAGCGCCGCAGCACGCGGTCTTCCTCGCGGACGCCTGCCGCCTCGAACTCCTCGTGGCCCTTGGCTTCGAGTTGCGCAAAGGCTTGCCGCAAGCGTCCGGCATCGGCCGGCAGGGTCATCGGATCGGACATCTCGTAGAGGCTGAGAATGTCGGAAGCGAGCAGGCCCGATGCCGAGAACACACCGGCGTGGGGCGAAATGATGATCTTCCTGGGCGAGAGTTCTCGGGCATACCAGGCTGCGTGGGTCGGTCCGGCGCCGCCGTAGGCCAGCACGGCGAAGTCTCTGGGATCGAAGCCACTCTTGACGGTGTGCATGCGGATCAGGTCGCCGCATTGGGCATTCATGATGTCGAAGATGCCCTTTGCGGTCTCGACCACGTCGGCCTTAATCTCTCGGGCCAGTGTCGAAAGCGACGCAATCGCCTTGTCCTTGTCGAGCTTGATGGCGCCGCCGGCGAAATAGTCGGGATTGAGATAGCCCAGCACCAGGTCGGCGTCAGTCACGGTGGGGTCGCTGCCCCCGCGGCCGAAGCAGGCGGGGCCGGGCACGGACTGTGCACTGTGCGGCCCCACCTTCAGCACGCCGAGATCGTCGACCCAGGCGATGGAGCCGCCACCCGCGCCGATGCTGATCACGTCGATGACGGAGAGTTGCAGGTTGTATTTCGAGATGACGGGCTCGTGCTGCAGCTTCGGCATGCCCTTGTGGATCATGCCCACATCGAAGCTGGCGCCCCCGATGTCCGTGGTCAGCAGGTTCTCGTAGCCCAGATGCTCCCCGAGTGTCCGTGCGCCGATTACCCCGGCCACCGGCCCTGAGGCGACGCAGCTCACGGCTCGGGACTTGATGAAGTGCGGCAGGCCGACGCCGCCGAAGGACTGCATGATCAGTGGGTTGTGCTGGTAGCCTCTGCTGCGCAGGCCCCGGGTCATGCCATCCACGTACGCGTGTACCTTGGGCGTCACGTAGGCATTGACGGCAGTGGTGGCGGTACGCTCGTACTCGCCCGCCCGCAGGGAGATTTCACTAGAAATGGTCACCGGCAGATCCGGTGCCATCTCTGCGATCAGGGCCTTGATTCGCTGCTCGTGCGCCGGGTTCTTGAAGGCGTAGATCAGGCACACGGCGATGGCCTCCACGCCCTTCTCGAGGAGTTGCCCCACCGTCTGCCGGGCCCTGTCCTCGTCCAGAGGGCAGAGGACGTTGCCCTCACAGTCTATCCGCTCGCTGATTTCCTCGACGAGGGTACGGGGCACGATGGGGTCGGCCTTGGTGAGCTTGAAGAAATCCCGGAGCTCGTCCTGCTCGAGGCCGGCGACCTTCTGCACGATGCGGCCGATGTAGATCACGTCTCTGAAGCCCGCGGTGGTGATGAGGCCGATCCTGGCTCCGCCGCGGGTGACGATGGCGTTGGTCGCCACGGTCGTGGCGTTGACGATCAGATCGCTGCGTTCCAGCAACTGCTCCACCGAGTTGCCGGTGATCTCCGCGCTTTTGGCGATGGCCAGATCGAACGTGGTCTCCAGGCTCTGGTGGTCGGATGAGACCTTCCCGGTGTAGGGGGTTCCGTCCTGGTCGATGACGTAGACGTCGGTGAAGGTGCTGCCGATGTCGATGCCGATTTTGTACATGCTGTCTCCGTCAGAAGCGGTAGGTCACGGCCACGCCCAGGGTACGCGGCATGCCGAGGGTGCCGGCGTCGTAGTACACGTCGCCGCCGATGTCGAACTCGTTGATGTAGGTGAAGTAAGCCTCGTCGGTCACGTTCCTGGCGTAGGCCATCACGGTCCAGCGGCCGGAAGTCAGGGTGGCGCTCGCGTTCAGCAGTCCGAGGCTGTCCACGGTGGACAACTCCGGCGAGAAGATCTGAGAGAACCAGGAGTCGGACCAGTTGTAGTCGGCTCGAAGCGCCACCTCGCCGATCGGCGTCACCAGGGCCTGGGCGACGTACACGCTGTATGTGGTATCGGGGATGTTCGGCAGTGCCAGCCCGTCGTCCGTCTCGGCGCTGATGTGCCCGTAGCTGCCTCCCAGTTGCAGGTGCTCGGTGGCAGACCAGGTCAGCTCCAGCTCGACTCCCTCGAGGGTCGCGTCGTAGTTCCTGTAGCCGCGCACGGAGCCGAGAATGAAGGCCGCCTGGTAGTCCTGATAGTTCTGGCGATACGCGGCGGCGTTGAGGCGCACGGTGTTGTCGAGCCACTCGCTCTTGATGCCCAGTTCGTAGTTGGTGACCGTTTCGGGGTCCAGCGCGGTCCAGTGCAGGTTGTCCGGAGCCGGGGAAACCGCCGCGAAGCCGGCGCGATATCCGCTGGACATGCTGGCGTAAGCGAGCAGGTCATCGGTGAAGCGGTGGTCCACCGAGACGAGGTAGTCGAACTCGTCCTCGTCCGACTCGTAGGTGAGGCCGATGAGGTCGCCGTGATCACCCTTCGTTTGCCGGTCGTCGCGGGTGTAGCGGCCGCCGACCAGAATCCGGGTGTCTTCCGTGAGGCTGTAGTTGAACTGGGTGAACAGGGAGCTCGAGCGGGAATCCGTGACGGGTGTGGCGCGTCCCGTCTGCAGACCGGGCTGAAAGACGTCGAGGAAGCTGCGCTGGGCCTCCCGTGTGGTCTCGTCGTAGTAGTAGAGGCCGGACGTGACGCCCAGGCGTTGGCCCATGAACTCGCCGGTGAACACCAGCTCCGCGGTGGTCAGCTCGTTATCCGGCTTGTCCTGGATCGAGTGTCCGAGGAAGGGCGGCAGCGATGTGTGGATGGCCACATCGAGCTCGCGTCGGCCGGCGATGAACTTGAGCTCGCCGGCCTTCAGGGTGCGGGTGACATTCACGCCGAAGGCATTGGCCTCGGCGGAGCTCTGCTGGGTGCCGAGCAGCAGCGGCAGCACCCCCGGGATGATGTCGCTGGGAATGTCGTCGTACTGCGGATCGTTGGGCTGAGTGCCCGTGTTGATGGCCTCTGAGGCCTCGACGTCGACGGACTCGACGAAGAGCAGCACCGAGGTGAGGTCGTCCGGAGCGAACAGCAGCTTTGCCCGATAGGTGGAGCGACTTTCGTCGCCGTAGGTGGAACCGTCGGTGTAATCGGCGTAGCTGTCGCGATCCACGTCCTCCGCCACCAGACGCAGCGCCGCGCGCTGGCCCAACGGCACGTCGACGGCGCCGGTGACGCGTCGCAGGTCGTAGCTGCCGGCTTCGGCGCGCACGTAACCGCCGAGCTCGCCGAGCTCGGGGTTGCGGGTCTGGATCATCAGGGCGCCCCCTGTGGTATTGCGGCCGAACAGGGTGCCCTGGGGGCCCTTGAGCGTCTGCACGTTGTCCAGATCCACGAGGTAACCGTTCATCCCGAAGGTGCGCGACACGATGAGGCCGTCGATGTAGGTGCCCACGGCCGGATCAGCCACTACCGACACGTCGTTCTGCAGGTTTCCCCGGACAGCCACGGTGGAACTGATCGCCGTGCCGGCGCCACCGGCGTTGATCTTGACGCTCGGGTTGCTCAGCGTGATGTCTCTGAATTCGAAGACCCCGCGCTTCTGCAATTCGTCGTCGGAGAAGGTGGTGATGGAGACCGGCACGTCCTGGCCATGCTCTTCCACCCGCCGCGCCGTGACGATGACCTCCTCGAGTACGGTCGCGCTCTCCGCGGCCGGTGCGCTGCTGCAGAGCACGGCGCCGCTGGCCATGGCCAGGATGCTGGCCGTCGAGAGAGCGAATTGATGTGCACCGGCGCGCAGACGTTGGTTGTTCACGGCGTTTTTCTCCCCTTGTTCCCCGATCGGAAGGCAGGGCCATTCTTGGTCACCCACGACCATTAAGGACACTCGGTCGCGGGCAAAACGACTTTGCGGAAAGGGCAAAGGAGTGCTATCGGGACGGGGAGAATCAGCGCGCGGTGTCAGCCTCGCGAAACCGCACCACCAGGTAATCCAGCAACGCTCGGGTCCTCGCCGGCAGGGCACGCTGCTGGGGATAGATCGCGTAGATGGCGTCCTCACCCATGAAGGGCAGGAGAAACTCGTCATAGTCCGGGAAAAGCCGCTTGATGCGGCCCTCCCGGACGTAGGACTCCACGCGCCAGGACTGCGCCATGCTGATGCCGACGCCCTGAACCAGCAGGGACATGAGGATCTGGGACGTGTTCACCTGGAGGTTGCCGGACACACGTACCGAGCCCGTCATCCCCCGCCGCCGGTACACCCACTTGTCGTAGGCGATGTTCTCGTTGGAATAGACCAGGCAGTTGTGGTGCGCGAGATCCTCTGGCGTGGTCGGCTCGCCGAACCGCTCCAGATAGCTCGATGCCGCGTAGATCCCCACGCGGCCATCGCAGAGCTTGCGGATGACCATGGCGTCGCCGGTGGGCGATCCGTGGTAGATGTACAGATCCAGCCGCTCGGCGACCACGTCCATGTAGGTGTTGTCGAGGATGAGGTCGACCTTGATGCCGGGGTTGGCTTCGAGGAACGGCGGCAGGAAGTGTGTGAGCAGCTTTTCGCCCACCGGTGTGATGCATCCCAGGCGGATGACCCCCTGAGGGGTGGACACGGTATCCTGCAGGCCGCCCCGCAGGTCCGACCAGGAGGCGAGGATCGCTTTAGCCTTCTGGTAGAAGTGCAGGCCCGCTTCCGTGGGCACCAGTCGCGTGGCGCCGCGTTTCACCAGCAATGCAACGCCGAGGAGATCCTCGAGTTTCTTGATCTGCCGGGAAACGGACGACACCGCGACCTCGTGCTGAAACGCCACCGCGGAGAAGCTGCCCTGCTCCACGACGCGAGTGAAGAGGTCCAGCAGGTAGAAATCCACCGTGTCCAGGGGCGACTTGCCGGTGGCGGTCGGCCTCATTCGGTGCCCTCAGCTCACCTCCACCGCATCGATGAGCCCGGGCCGCAGCAGGGGCCCGCGGCGCTTGCGCTCGTAGCTTCGAGCCGGCGTGTTGACGATGTCCGTGAGCTCGCCGGCGGCGAGGCCCGCCTCCACCCGCTCGGGGCTTGCGTCCTCGTACAGCGTGGTGCGCTGACGCGGCTGGCGCTGGGCGTGGCGGATCATGTCCAGCATGAGCTCGGGTGACGTCTCCTGCCCGTGGGTGGTGCCGGCGGCCCGGGAGATGCTCTCGTTCATGAGCGTTCCGCCCAGGTCGTTGCAGCCGGCGTTCAGGCAAGCCTTCACGCCCGCATACCCGAGCTTCACCCAGCTCGCCTGGATGTTGGTGACGTGCGGGTGCAGCGCCAGGCGCGCCACGGCGTGCATGAGCACCGACTCGCGGAACGTAGGGCCGCGGCGCGCCTTGCCTTTCAGGTACATGGGCGCCTCCATGTGCACGAAGGGCAGGGGCACGAACTCCGTGAAGCCGCCGGTACGCTTCTGCAGCGCGCGGATGCGCAGCAGGTGCCGGGCCCAGTGCTCGGGGCGCTCCACGTGGCCGTACATGATGGTGGCGGTGGTGCGGAAGCCTACCCGGTGGGCCGCCTCCATGACCTCGAGCCACTGCTCGGTGTTGATCTTGTCGGGACAGATGATCCGCCGCACCTCGTCGTCCAGGATCTCGGCGGCGGTGCCGGGCAGGGTGCCGAGGCCGGCATCCTTCAGGCGGCGCAGGTACCTTTCCAGGTCCAGGTTCGAGGTGGCTGCGCCCTGCCAGACCTCCAGCGGCGAGAACGCATGGATGTGCATGTCGGGCACCGCGTCCTTCACCGCCTCGAGAATGGCCACGTACGTGTCGCCGGTGTACTCCGGGTGAATGCCGCCCTGCATGCACACCTCGGTGGCGCCTCGGGCCCACGCTTCCGCGGTGCGCCGCTGGATCTCCTCGTGGGAGAGATCGTAGGGGCGGCCGCGCAGGTTCTCCGAGAGCTTGCCCTTGGAGAACGCGCAGAACTGACACTTGAAATAGCAGATGTTGGTGTAGTTGATGTTGCGGTTGACCACGAAGCTCACGGTGTCGCCGTTCACCTGCCGGCGCAGCCGATCCGCCGCCTGCACCACCGCGCTGAAGTCGTCTCCCCGGGCAGCGAACAGGCGAAGGAGCTCCGCCTCCTCGAGGTCGGCCCCGGCGCAGGCGCGATCGAGGATCTGCCGCACCACCGTGGAAACCGGGCCGGGGGCGCGCGAGATGGCCGCCAGCACCTCCGCCGGCGGTTCCACCGCCTCTCCCGGGGACCAGTCGTCGGTGCGGGGCAGGCCCTCGGCGTCCACCAGTTCGAGCACGCGCTCGTGCAGCGCCTCGTCCACCCACGTAGGCAGATCGCGGGCGAACTGCGGATACACGGTGAGGCGCTCGTGCAGGTGCTTGCCCGCCGCCGCGGTTTCCCGGGCCAGCTCCTCGAGGTGGGGCCAGGGCGCCTCGGGATTGACGAAGTCCGGCGTCAGCGGGGAAACCCCGCCCCAGTCGTTGATGCCCGCGTCCACGAGGCGCGGCAGCACTCCGGGGCTCAGGTTGGGCGGGGCCTGGACGCTCATGCCGGGGCCGAACAGGATCCGCGCCACGGCAATGGTCCACAAGAGCTCGTTCAGATCCGGCTCCGGGGCCCGGGCCATCTTCGTTTCCGGCTTGGCGCGGAAGTTCTGGACGATGATCTCCTGGATGTGGCCGTGACGCTGATGGACGTCGCGGATCGCCAGCAGCGACTCCACCCGCTCGCGGCGGGTCTCGCCGATGCCGATGAGGATCCCCGTGGTGAAGGGCACCCGGGCAGCGCCGGCGAGCTCCAGGGTCTCCAGCCGCACCGCGGGCACCTTGTCCGGCGAGCCGTAGTGGGGCATGCCCTTCTCGCACAGCCGCTCGGACAGGGACTCCAGCATGATGCCCATGGACGGCGACACCCGGCGCAGCCGCGCGAGCTCGTCGGCGGTCATGGTGCCGGGATTCAGGTGGGGCAGCAGTCCGGTCTCCTCGAGCACCCGTTCGGCTACGTGCTCGAGGTAGTCCACGGTGGAGGCGAAGCCCATGGCATCCAGAGCTTCCCGGGCGGCGCGGTAGCGCAGCTCGGGCTTTTCACCCAGGGTGAACAACGCTTCCTTGCAGCCCATGGCGGCTCCGTGCCGGGCCACCTCCAGCACCTCCTCCACGGTCATGTACGGGGCTTTCAGCTTGCGCGGCACCTGGGCGAAGGTGCAGTAGTGGCAGACGTCCCGGCACAGGTGGGTGAGCGGTATGAAGACCTTGCGGGAATAGGTGACCACGTTGCCGAAGCCGTCGTCGCGCAGCCGGGCCGCCAGCCCGGCCAGCGCGGCGGTGTCCTCCACCTCGGCCAGCGCCAGGGCCAGATCCCGGTCCGGGAGTTGGCCCGTCTCGGCCAGTCGGTTCGCGCGTTCCAGAGGATGGGTCATGATGAATCTGGGGTTGCAGTGGGAGGGCTCATTGTGGGGATGGAACGGCTGGGCGTCCAGCCGGCCCCCAGCCGACCCCGGCTGGAGCCGCAGGGTCAGCCGGCCGGCGCTGCGCCCGGCAATCAGCCCGGCGTGATGCCCCGGGCGCTCGGCGCGTCGGTCACGCCGGCCAGCCGTCCGGCGATGCCCGAGTGATGCAGGAACGCTGCCGTCTGGGTGGCCGGGCCCTGCTGCAGCAGGGCGACGAGGTCCGCCGGAGTGTCCACGTCCAGGGCGAACCGCGGCGAAGGAACCACCCGTGGCTGCACTCCTGCGGCGAACGCCGCATCCACGTGAGGCCTGAAGCTGCGGCCGTCGAATCGGAAGCGGATCCGGTCGGGCGGCGAGCAGATGAGCCCGTTGGTGCCCACGTGCTCGTCGTCCGGGATGACGGTGACCGACTCGTGATGGCACAGGATGTCGTCGATCTCTTCGGCATCGATGAGCGGCACGTCGGCGGGCACGATCATCACGCCGCGGGCGTGCAGGTGCTCCGCGAGGTACTCGGACGCCTGAATGAGGGCGGCGGTGAGGTCCGCATCCGGGCTCTCGGTGAAGCGTTCGGTTCCGAAGGTCTGGGCCAGGGCGTCGGCCTCCGGGGCGCGGGAGACGATGAGCACGCCGGAGAGGCGCCGGCAGCGCACCAGGGCCGAGAGCACGTCCCGGGCCATGGCCAGCATGAGGGCGCGCCGTTCCTCGAGGCTCAGCACGTCGGCCAGCCGGCGTTTCGCCCGTTCCAGACTCTTGATGGGGACGATGGCCCACATGGTGCTCTCCGGCCGTGGCCGCGAGGTCAGCGAAGCTCGTCGATGAAGCCGAGCACCGCCGCCGCCAGATCCGTTCGATCGGGCAACGTTACCATCACGGTCTGGGTCACGACAGTGGGCACGGAGATCCGCTCCGCCGCCGCGGCGTCCCGGCGATCCAGGACGAACCCGTCCAGCAGGTCGCCGTAGTGCCTCGCCACCTGATCGGCGCCGGCCGGCAGGTCGAGCTCCTTCATCATCTTCGCCGCCGGACCCTTGATGGCGGTGCCGCCGACGATGGGCGAGACCGCCACCACCGGCGCCCGCGCCGCGGCGAGCGCCTCCCGCAGGCCGGGCAGCGCCAGCATGGGATCCACCGAGACGAAGGGGTTCGAGGGGCAGATCACGACCCCGTCGGCCTGCTCCAGCCACTCGAGAATCGCCGGATTGGGCCGCGCGTCACCGACGCCCTGGAACTCGAAGCCGCTCACCGCCGGCGCGCACCGGTCGCGCACGAAGTAGTGCTGAAAGGCCAGGGGACCGGCTTCCGTGTGCACCACCGTGCGCACGGGATCGTCGGACATGGGCAGAATCGGATGATCCACGCCGAGCGCGCGGGCCAGTGCGGCGGCCACCTCGGTCCGGGTGGCGCCCTCCGCCAGCATCCGGGTGCGGGTGACGTGCATGGCCAGGTCCTTGTCACCCAGCTTGAACCAGGTTTCGCCGCCCAGGGCCTCGAGCGCGCTCATGAAGCTCCAGGTCTCGTCCCGCCGGCCCCAGCCGGTCTCCGGATTGGCCAGGTCCGCCAGGGTGTAGACCAGGGTGTCCAGGTCCGGGCAGATCTCGAGCCCCAGGTGGCGGAAGTCGTCGCCGGTGTTCACCGCGAACGCCAGCGCGTCCGCCGGCAGCAGCCGGGCGAGCCCCAGCCCCAGCTTCGCCCCGCCGACACCGCCGGTGAGCGCCAGGATCTTCGCGGCCCGTGCCATCAGCGGAACATGTCCTCCTCCAGGGGGCGGATGGCGCTGCGTGCGGGCTCGTCCACCGGGTCCGGCGGCAGGCCCCGGATCAGCGCCGCCGGCGTGCCTTCGCTGGTTTCCCCCATCACCAACGTGGCCATGGTGGCCAGAGCGTCGGCGCGGTTGATCAGGGTGACCTTGAGCTCGCGGCCGAACAGGTCGCGTCCGCCGCGGCGGTCGTCGAGCACACGGATGCCGGCGCAGCCGATGGCCGCGCCGATGGTGCCGAGGCGCCAGGGGCGGTTGCTGCTGTCCGTGATGACCACCCCCAGCCGGCGCCCGCTCCGGGCTTCCAGCGCCTCGCGCAGCCGCCGCGCGGAGGCGTCGGGGTCCTCGGGCAGCAGCAGGGCCATCTCGTCTTCCGGCGCTTCCCCGTGCTCCACGTTGGACTGATCGATGCCGGCGTGGGCCGCGACCAGGCCCAGGCGGTGGCGGACGATGAGAACTCCCGGCTTCTTGCGCACCACCTCTACGGATTCGTCGAGGATGAGCTGGACCAGGCGCGGATCCTTGTCCGTCTCCCGGGCCAGGGCGAGTGCCTCCGGGCTCGGAGTCACCGTGGCCAGGGGCACCAGACGTCCTTCGGCCTTGGAGACGATCTTCTGGGCCACGCAGACCACGTCACCGTCGGCCAGGCTTTCGGCGAGGCCCATGCCGGCCCGGGCGATGGCGTCGGCGATGAGCGCCGCCAGGTCGTCGCCGGGCTGCACCAGGGGAATCCCCGGCAGGGGCACCACCGTGACTGCGCCTTGGCCGTTCACGGCGTCAGTGATCGCCCTGACCGACGATCTTGATGCCGGCGTGGGAGATCTCCCCCTGGCGGTTGATCTGGATCAGGACGGAAGTCAACGCCTCGGCGGCGGCGGAATTGGCGATGGGGCCCGCGTGCCAGCCCTTCATGCCGGCCGCGGCGATGAGCTCGATGACCCGTTGCCGGGCCTCCTTGCTGTTGCCGGAAACCAGCACGTCGCACTCGATCTGCACGTCCTGCTGCAGCAGGTGGGCGGCCACGTTCTGGAACGCGCTGACCACCCGCACCTCGTCGCCGAGGAGTTCCTGAGCCCGCTTGCCGGCGCTGCCCTCCGCAGGCAACTGCACGGTGCCAACCTTCGGGGGAACCAGGGGCACGGTGACGTCGATGAGGATCTTGCCGGCCAGCCCCGCCTTCACGTGCTCCAGGGTGGAGAGCTGATGCTCGGCGGGCACGGTGAGCACCACGATGTCGCCGGCGGCTGCCGCATCCGCGTTCTCCATGGCGTCCGCGGGCGTGTCCGGGCTGATCTCGTGCAGCTTGGCCACGGCCGCCTGGGCTTTCTCCAGGGTGCGGGAGCCGATGACGATCCGGTGTCCCGCCTTGGCCCAGCGGATGGCGAGGCCGGTGCCCAGATCGCCGGTGCCGCCGAGAATGGCAATGGTTTCGTTGGATGCTGCCATGGTGTACCTCGCCGAAAAACGGTCGATTATGACGTCATCGCGGCTCGGGGCGCCACACCCGGGCCGGCTCGCCCCGGGCCATTGCCTGGAGCGACCAGACCTCGAGCCGCCACGGTTCGAGCTGCAGCACGCCGTACCCCTCGTCCTCCGGGCTCGACCAGAACAGCGCCGGATCGTAGCCTACCGGCTCGGGGGTGGACTTCAGCAGATCCCAGACGCGCGACCGCACCTCGGGCTCGTCGCGCCAGCGCGCGTGGCAGTCGATGATGGCCTGCTCGTGCTGCGGGTCCCAGTAGCAGAGCGACACGAAGGGGTTGGCCGCCAGGTGCTTGGCCTTGTGGCTGTGCCGCCCGGTGGCGATCCAGCCCGTCCGGCCCTCCCAGACGGGGTGCAGAATTCGCGAGCGGGGCCGGCCGCGGCGGTCCACGGTAGCCACGGTGCACCAGACGATGCGCCGCGTCAGCGCATCGAAGTCCCTCTCCAGCTCGGCGAAATCCTTCACGTCCATTACTCGTCTCCCTTCCTCGTGGTGGTGCCCGTGCGGGCGCTTGCAGTATTGTGCGGTCATTGGTCACGGGAGCACAGCATGCGCATCGGAGTGATGATCGGCGGCGACGGCCAGCGTCGCACCCTGGACGACATCGTCGCCACGGCCAAACGGGCCGAGGCGGCGGGCGTGGACGACGTATGGATGGCCAACATCTTCTCCCACGACGCCATCGGCGCCCTGGCCGTGGTGGGGCGGGAAACCCGCCGTATCGGCCTCGGCACGGCGGTAACGCCTACCTATCCGCGTCATCCCATGGCCATCGCCCAGCAGGCTTTGACCACCGCGGCGGCCAGCGGCAACCGGTTCGTGCTCGGCATCGGCCTCTCCCACAAGCTGGTCATCGAGGACATGCTGGGGCTGTCGTACGCTCAGCCGGCGCGCCACATGCGCGAGTACCTGTCGGTGCTCATGCCGCTGGCGCGGGGTGAGACCGCGAGCTTTCAGGGTGAGCGGTACCGGGTGAGCAACGTGACCCTGGACGTGCCGGATGCGACGCGGTTGCCGGTGGTTATCGCCGCGCTCGGTCCGGTGATGCTCGAGCTGGCCGGCGAGCTGGCGGACGGCACGAACACCTGGATGGTGGGGCCGAACACCATGGAGGGTCACATCATCAAGCGCCTGCGCACCGCGGCCGCCGCGGCGGGACGCCCCGATCCCCTGGTGGTGGGCGGCTTCCCCATCGTGCTGACCGACCAGCCGGACGAGGCCCGGGAGCGGATCGCCCAGTCCCTGACCGTGTACGGACAGCTTCCGAGCTATCGCGCCATGCTCGACCGGGAAGGCGCCCGCGGTCCGGCGGACATCGCCATCGCCGGAGACGAATCGGTGTTGCGGGACGCGCTGCGGCGCCTCGAGGACATGGGGGTGACTCACTTCAACGCCGCCATCGCGGCCGTGGACGAGGGCGCCTACGATCGGACCCTGGAGTTCCTCGCCAGCCTGTCCCGCTAATCGGCGTCTCCGGACCAGCGCTTCGCCCAGCGCGACAGCGCCATCAGGATCTCCCCCAGCTCCCGGCCCTGGCTGGTGAGCCGGTAACCGCCCGGCGACTCGAGCGTCACGATCCCGTGCTCGCGAAGGAGCGCCAGCCGCTGGTTCAGCACCGTGGGCGAGACCCGCTCGCAGCGTGCCTGCAGCGCGCGGAACGACTGGGGCCCGTCCCTCAGCTCCCAGAGGATCCGCAGGGTCCAGCGCGTGCCCAGGATGTCCAGGATCTCGTTGATCGGGTGGCTGCTGCGGACGGATTTCCGGCTCATGGCGCGCTCTCGGCTTGCGCTACGTAAAACGTAGCGGTACAGTTCGGCGATCGCTACATTATACGTAGCACACGGGAGCCGATCCATGACGCCGAGCCTCACCCCCCTGGAGCCGCCCTACCTACCGGCCGTGGCCGAGCTGCTGCAACGCTACCCCCACCGGGACGGCGAACTGCTCCGCCTGTTCAAGGTATTCGCGCGCAGCCCGCGGCACCTGGCCAAGTTCGCGGCCGGCGGGCTGCTCGACCGGGACAGCCCGCTGACCCTGGCGGAACGCGAGACGGTGATCCTGCGGACCACCGCCAACTACCGGTGCGAGTACGAATGGGGGGTTCACGTCACCGCGTTCGCCACCGCGGCCGGGTTCAGCGATGCCCAGGTGGCGAGCACCCTGGAGCCCAGGCCCGATCGCTCGCTCTGGCCCGAGCCCCTGGCCGTGCTGCTCGATGCCTGCGACGAGCTCTGCCACGGCGCGCGCCTCTGCCAGGCTACCCAGGAAGCCGTGCAACGTCGGTGGGACGTCCCGGCGCAGTTCGAGCTGTTCGCGCTGGTGGGCTTCTACCATACCGTCTGCAACGTGGCCCACGCCGCGCAACTGGCGCCGGAGCCCTGGGCCGCCCGGTTCCCCGGCGCCGGCGGGTAGCGCAAACGCATTGATGCTCCGGCGCGGCCGCCGGACAATGGGCCTCATGCAGCAGCGCAAGTATCTGGTGTTGGGGGGGCTCGGTCTGGTGGGCCGCGCGGTGGTTCAGGCCCTGGACCGGGCCGCGCCGGGCCGGACCATCGCCGTCAGCCGGCGCGCGCCGGACTTTTCCACCACCGCCCGATTCGTGAGCCTGGATCTGACCGACCGGGCTGCCTGCGCGCGCACCTTCGCCGGCGCCGAGTTCGCCGACGTCAGCCACGTGGTGTACGCGGCGTTGTACGAGAAGCCGGATCTGGTGGCCGGCTGGCGGGACCCGGAACAGATTCGGGTGAACACCGAGATGCTCCGGAACGTCCTGGATTTCGTGCAGCCGCTGGAGCATCTGTCGCTGTTGCAGGGCACCAAGGCCTACGGCGCCCACCTCGGGCGCATGAAGCTGCCGGGCCGGGAAAGCGATCCGCGCCACCCCGGGGACAACTTCTACTGGAACCAGGAAGACCTGGTGCGGGAGCGCTCCGCCGCGGGCGGCTGGACTTTCACGGTATTCAGGCCACAGATCGTCTGCGGCGCCGCGCTGGGCAGCCCCATGAACCTGGTGGCCGCCATCGGCGTCTACGCGGCGGTCAGCCGTGCGCTGGACGAGCCCCTGCGCTTCCCCGGGAGCGCCGGCTTCGTCACCGAGGCCACCGACGCGGATCTGCTGGCGAGCGCCATCCTCTGGGCCGGCACCGAGGCGGCCTGCGGCGGGGAGATCCTGAACGTCACCAACGGCGACGTGTTGGAGTGGGGCGCCCTGTGGCCCAGCTTCGCCGCGGTGTTCGCCATGCCCGTGGGCGAGCCGGAGCCGCGGCGCCTGACCGAGTACATGCCGGCGCACGAGCCGGTGTGGAAGCGTCTGGTGGCGGAGCACGGACTGCGGCCGCTGACCATGGCGGATGTGATCGGCAGTTCCTGGCAGTTCGCCGACGCGGTGTTCGGCTTCGGCGGCACCGGCGCCAACACCCTGTTGAGCACCATCCGCATCCGCCAGCTCGGCTTCCACGAGTGCCTGGACACCGAGCTCATGTTCCGGCGGCAGCTACGGCGCCTGCAGGCCGAAGGCGTGTTGCCGCGATGACCGCACCGGGGTGGTACCTGGTGGCCGACATCGGCGCCACCAACGCCCGATTCTCCCTGGCCGGGGAGGGCGGTCTCGCCGATGAGACGGTGCGGCTGGAGACCGCCAGCGCGGCGCGCGGCGTGGATCTGGTGGATGCGGCGCTCGACGAGCTGGGCCGGCCGGCCATCGCCGCCGCATGCCTGGCCGTGGCCGGGCCGGTGCAGGGCGGGCGCGGCGCGATCACCAACGGCTCGCTGACCTTCGACGTGAGCGAGCTGTCGGCGCACCTGGGGCGGCCGGTGGAGCTGGTGAACGACTTCATCGCCCAGGCCCGGTCGCTGCCGGAGCTGGAACGTCTGCGGCAACTGGGCGGTGCCGCTCCGCAGGCGGGCGTAAAGGCGGTGCTCGGGCCGGGCACCGGTCTCGGCATGGGCGTGCTGGTGCCGTGGGACGGCGGCTGGCGGGTGCTGGGCTCGGAAGGCGGGCACGCGGACCTGGCGCCGGGCAGCCCGCTGGAGACCGAGCTGGTGGCCGTGCTGCAGATGGAGCACCGCCACGTGTCCTGGGAGACGGTGTTGTCGGGTCCGGGCCTCGAACGGCTGTACCGGGCCGTGTGTCACTTGTGGGGGTCGGAGCCCGAGGATCTGGCGGCGGAGCAGATATCCGCGCGGGGTGAGAATGCCGCCGATCCCGTGTGTCATCAGACCCTGGAGCTGTTCTTCGGACTGCTCGGCGCCGCCGCCGGCAACCTGGCGCTCACCGTGTATGCGCTGGGGGGCGTCTACGTGGGCGGCGGCATCGTGCCGCGGCTGGCGGATTTCGCGGCGGAAAGCCCGCTGCGGCGCCGGTTCGAAGAGCGGGGGCCCATGACCGGGTTGATCCGGGAGGTGCCGCTGTACCTGATTCTCGACGAGGATCCGGGGCTGGTGGGTGCGCTGGCCTGTCTGCGCGACGCCCTCGCCCGGTCAGGCGCCGAACGCTGAGATCACGTCCGCCACGAAGCGGCCGACGTCGAACCGGCTTCCCAGAAGATCCACACCGGTGCGGACGATCACCAGATCCTCGCTCGGCACGATGGTGACGTACTGGCCCTTGTTGCCCATGGTGGTGTAGGTGCCGGGCGGGATGCCGGGCAAGCCGCCGAGCAGCCAGAACTGCGCACCGTAGCCGAACTGCATCTCGGCGGGCGGCTGGGCGGGCGCCGGAGTGGCGACGAACTCCGCCCAGCCCTCTGGCAGCAGCCGCTCCCCTCGCCACACACCGTCGTTCAGATAGAGCAGGCCGAAGCGCGCCAGATCCCTGGCGGTGGTGTACACCTGGCTGGAGCCGACGAAATTGCCGAGATGATCCGTCTCCATCCAGGTGTGGTGCATGCCCAGCGGCTCGAACAGCTCCACGTAGGGGAAGCGTAGGTAGCGCTGGTCGTCGTTCAGCACCGCCCGAAGGCTGCGCAGCAGCAGCAACGTATCGTTGTTCGCATACTTCCAGCGGCTGCCCGGCTCGGCCTCGAGCGGCGTGCCGGTGGCTGCGCTGATCACGTCCTGGCCGCCGAAGTACAGGGCGTTGGTGTTGCTGCCCTGGCTCCACAAGCCGCTGGACATCCACATGAGGTGCTTCAGGGTGATGGCCTGGCGCGGGTCCGCCGGCTGCCGCCACTCCGGCACGGGGGCAGCCGCGTCGAGGTCGACCAGGCCCTGATGCACGGCCATGCCGACGAGGGTGGCCGTGATGCTCTTGGCGGTGGACCAGGTGCGATAGCCGCGCCGGGGGCCGAAGCCGGGGCCGTAGACCTCCGCCGCCAGGCGCCCGTTCTTCACCACGAGCACCGCCGCGGTCACGGTGCCGTCACCGTAGCTGGCGCCGTCGAAGGCACGCTCGAGGAGTCGTCGCTGCGCCGGGCCGGGCTGTGGGTCGGCGCGCTCGCCCAAGGGAAACTCGGCCTCCGGGTCGGCGGAGCCCCGGGCGCGGGACACGTACGGCAGTCGGGCCACGTCCGCCTCGCGCCAGTGGGGCGGCAGGATCGTGCAGCCCATGGTGTCCCGGAACGCGGCGATGCGCACGTGGCCGGCGCCGTCGGCGGCCCGCACCAGGCGCCGCTCGGTGTCGATCTCCGGCACCGGCAGTTCCAGCGGCGCCGTGTCCGCCAGCTCGACGGCGAGGATGTCCTCCAGGTCGCGCCCCATGGCGAAGTGCGCCGAGCAGGTGAACAGGGCGCGAAAGCCCGCGGCGATGAACGGATGGTCCGGCTCCGCCGCGCCGCCGGGCAGCCGGTACGGCACCTCGGCGCCGGCGCTCCACGCGATTCCCGCCAGCCACAGCGCGCCGGCCGCCAGCCAGCCGTGCCGATGCTGCATGGTACCCCTCCCTCGGCATCCGTTCGCCGGCTTATTATGCGCGATCCACAGGGAGGAGGACACGAATGAAAGTCAGCATCGCGGTGGGTGGTCCGGCGTCCGGCGGCAAGCGGGACTTCGACCGCAAGGTCGAGTACGTCCAGGAGGCAGAGCGGCTGGGGGTCGACACGGTGTGGACCGCGGAAGCCTGGGGCCAGGACGCGGTGACGCCCCTGGCGTACCTCGCGGCGAAGACCGAGCGGATCCGCCTCGGCACCGGCATCATGCAGATCAGCGCCCGGGTGCCGGCCATGACCGCCATGACGGCCCTGACCCTGGCGGCGCTGTCCGACGACCGCTTCATCCTCGGACTCGGCGCCAGCGGGCCCCAGGTGGTGGAAGGGCTCCACGGCCGGCCGTTCGAGGCGCCACTGGCCCGCCTGCGGGAGACCGTGGACATCGTGCGACTGGCCTTCGCCGGCGAGAAGCTCGAGTACCACGGGCGGTTTCACGACCTGCCGCTGCCGGGGGGCGAGGGCAAGGCGCTGCGCCTGGCGCAGCCGGGCAACGACCGCATCCCCATCTACCTGGCCACCCTGGGCCCGCGCAGCCTGGAGTACACCGGGGCGGCGGCGGACGGCTGGCTCGGCACCTCGTTCACGCCGGAGCACGCCGATGCCCATCTCGCGCACATCCGCCGCGGCGCCGAGTCCGCGGGCCGGCGGCTCGAGGACCTGGACATTCAGGTGGGCGGCACGGTGGCGTTCGGGGACGATCTGGAAGCCCTGGTCGCGCCCCTGCGCCGGGGCATGGCCTTCACCCTGGGCGCCATGGGCTCGCCCACCACCAATTTCTACAACGAAGCCTATCGCCGGGGCGGCTGGGACGAGGCGGCTGCCGAGGTGCAGCGGCTCTGGGTCAGCGGGCGGCGGGACGAAGCGGCGGCGCGGGTGCCGAGCGAGATGGTGGTGCAGGCGAATCTGCTCGGCGCCGAGGCCGCCGTGCGCGGACGCATCCGCGCCTACCGGGACGCCGGAGTCACTACCCTGCGGGTGGAGCCCGCCGGCCGGGATCTGAAGGAACGTCTCGCCACCCTGGGCCGGGTCATGGATCTGATCCGCGAGGTCGAGTCCGGCTGATCAGTCGCCGCGGCTCTGGCTTCGCCCCCGGGACTGAATCGCCGCCCGG
The DNA here is from genome assembly GCA_041686955.1 of Pseudomonadales bacterium. Taxonomy (GTDB): domain Bacteria; phylum Pseudomonadota; class Gammaproteobacteria; order Pseudomonadales; family Azotimanducaceae; genus UBA7803. The sequence goes on along the minus strand of JAWLCV010000030.1, from coordinate 20,411 downwards.
CGCTCGGCGACCTTTTCCGGGGTCACCTGGGTCTGGCTGTGAACCCGGGACGCCTCCTGCTCCATGGCCAGCCCCTCCCGCAGGGTGCTTTCCCAGCCGGCGTCGATGAGGCGCTTGATCTCGGTGCGGGTGACCGGGTCGGTATCGAGCATGTCCCGGGCGAGCTGACGGCAGGCGGGCATGAGCTGCTCCGGTTCCACCACCCGGTTCACCAGGCCCCAGGTGCACGCGGTGTGGGCGTCCAGGTAGTTGCCGGTGAGGGAGAGCTCCTTGGCCCGGTTGGCGCCGATGAGTCGCGGCAGGCGCTGGGAAAGGCCCCAGCCCGGCACCACCCCCACCCGCGCGTGGGTGTCCGCGAAGCGGGCCTCGGTGGAGGCGATGAGGAGGTCGCACATCAGCGCCAGCTCGAAGCCGCCGGTGATGGCGAAGCCGTTGACGGCGCCGATGATGGGCTTGCCGAGACCCGTCAGGGCGTCGCTCAGCACCTGGCTCGACACCGACTCCATCGCAGAGACCTCGCCCCCCAGCTCCTTGAGGTCGAGCCCCACGGTGAAGGCCCGGCCGGCGCCGGTGAGGATCACCACCTCGGTGGCGGCATCGCCGGCGAGCTCGGTGAATACCTCGACGATGCGTTTGCGCAGGGCCGCCGAGAGCGCGTTCAAGGCCCCGGGGCGATTGAGGGTCACGGTGGTGACGCCGTCGTCGCGCTCCACCAGCACCAGGTTCTCGGGTTCGGTCATCGACGGCTCCTGGACGATCGAAGGGGGGGCAGTCTAGCAGCACTCGGCTGGACGCCGTAACGCCGGCCCCGATAGCATCCCCCCCGATGTGGCATCTCACCTACAGGCTCGCGGAGCCACCCCTTGCCCGGCGCCTGGAGCTGGGAGCGCTGGAGTCGAACCAGCGCGCCCTGGAGCTGCTGTCGCGGCCCGGCGAGCCCGGTGCCGGGCGGATGCTGGCGGAGTCGCTCGCCGGCGCCGAAGCCTGCTGGCACGCGTTCCGGTTCGTGCTCGGGCGGGAACGCTGGCAGGCGGTGAAGGGCAATCTCCGGCGCCAGCGTGAGTGTGCGGCGCTGCTGGCGGGGGAGAAGGCGCGGCTCGAGCCCGCCACGCAGCGGCGCCTGGAGACCCTGCTGATGGAACAGTCGCGCTGGCTGGGGGAGCTGGTCGACGGCGAGCCCCCCGGCGAAGCCGACCTGCGCCGCGGCATCGAGCGCCTGTACCGGAGGGCTCGCCGAATGGCTCGCCGAAGGGCTCGCCGAACGGCTCGCCGAACGGCTAGCCGAACGGCACACCAACAGGCCCGCCGGCCGGCTCACAGTGACCTTCACCGTCGGCTCGGCCGCCTGGTGCGGGTGTTGGAGCTGCTTCCTCCGGCTCCCGGCTGCCTCACGACGCTCGTCGCGGAAGGCCGGCGGATCCTGGACCTGGCCGGGGACGAGTCGGGGGCCGAGGCGCTGGCGCGCCTGCTCGCCGAGCCGCCGGAGCGGTTCGCGGCGGAGCTGCGGTGGGCGTGCTTTCGCGGCCTGACGGAGCCGTCCCCGCGCGGCGGCCGCGGCGGGGCGTCGGTTGATTTCACCGCCGGGCCCCCGTTAAATGCCGCCCCTCCGAGGGTCGGGAGCCGGAACGGGAGCATGACTGCCCATGCCGAAGGCCAATGCGCTGAGATCGCCGGCGGGGCGCTGGCGCGTGGTTGAGCGGGTGCTCCAGGCGAAGGCGCTGGTGGCCGTGCTCCTCATGGGGCTCGGCGGCTGCGCCAGCCTGGTGGGCTCCATGGCCGGCGGCATGGCAGACGACCTCGGCCACGCCATTCTGGACAACCCGGACCTGGCCATGGTCCGCGACGGGGCCCCCGCGTACCTGATACTCATCGATGGGCTGCTGGTGCGGAACCCGGAGAACCCGGGCCTGCTCAGCCAGGCGGCCCAGCTCAACTCGGCCTATGCGGCGGCGTTCGTCGACGACCCGGAGCGCAGCGCTGCGTTGAACCAAAAGGCGCTCAGTCTGGCCGAGCGGGCGGTGTGTGCGGGTGTGGGCAACGGCTGCGGCGTGCGTTCCCGGCCGCTGGACGACTACCAGGCGTGGCTGCAGCAGCGCAGGCCCCGGGACGTGCCGCTGCTCTATCGCCTGGGCACGAGCTGGGCGGGCTGGATTCAGGCGAACAGCGACGATTTCGCCGCCATCGCCGAGTTGTCCCGGGTCAAGGCCCTCATGCGCCGCATCGTCGAGCTCGATGCCGGTTACGACCAGGGCGGCGCCCATCTGTACCTCGGCGTGTTCGAGACCCTGCTGCCCCCCGCCATGGGCGGCCGTCCGGAGGAGGGGCGCGCCCACTTCGAGCGGGCTGTGACGCTGTCGCAAGGCAGCAACCTCATGACCAAGGTACTCTATGCGGAGCAATACGGCCGCCTGGTGTTCGACCGCGAGCTGCACGACCGTCTTTTGCGGGAGGTGCTGGCCGCGGATCCGCGAGCGCCCGGTCTGACCCTGATCAACGTGGTCGCCCAGGAGCGGGCTGCCGAGCTACTGGAATCTGCCGATGAGTATTTCTGACCTGGGATTCTTCCGCCTCCGTCGTGGCCGCGCCACGGCGGCGCTGGCAGCCGCGCCGGCAGCGGTGCTGATCGCGGCACTGGTGCTGGCCGTGCCCGCCCACGGCGCCACCCTGAAGATCGCAACCGTGTCGCCGGAAGGATCCACCTGGATGCGGCTGCTGCGCGCCGGCGCCGAGACGGTGAAGGAACGGACCGAGGGCCGGGTGTCGTTCAAGTTCTATCCCGGCGGCGTGATGGGAGACGACAAGGCCGTGCTGCGGAAGATCCGGCTCGGGCAGCTTCACGGCGCGGTGCTCACCGCCGGCGGGCTGGTTCAGACCTACGAGGACATTCAGCTCTACGGTCTGCCCCTGGTGTTCCGCGACTACGACGAGGTGGACTACGTCCGTGAGCGCCTGGACCCGGCCTTGCTCGCGGGTCTGGAGGAAGCGGGCTACGTTTCCTTCGGCCTGGCCGAAGTGGGCTTCGCCTACGCCATGTCGAAGCGGCCGGTCACCAGCGTCGCCGACGTGCAGGCGAGAAAGGTGTGGACCCCGGACGGCGACCCCGGCTCGGCCCGGGCGCTGGAGAGCTTCGGGGTGAGCCCCATACCGCTGGCCATCGCCGACGTATTGAGCGGCCTGCAGACCGGCCTCATCGACGGCGTGGCGGTGCCCCCGGTGGGCGCCATCGCGCTGCAGTGGCACACCCAGCTCGATTACGTGATGGATATGCCCCTGCTCTACGTCTACGGCCTGCTCGGCGTGGCGGAGCGCCCGTTCTCCCGGCTCTCCGCCGAGGACCAGGCGGTGGTGCGCGAGGTGATGGCCGGGGTGGTGGCGGACGTCAACGCCCGGGCGCGGCGCGATCATGCCAGCGCCATGCAGGCGCTGCTCGGCCAGGGGCTCGAACGGGTGACGCCGAACGAGGCCGACGTCATCGAGTGGCGGGAGTACGCCGAGCGCGCCAATCGGGAGATGGTGGCGGAGGGGCTGGTGTCCGGGGAGCTGTTGAACACCATGAGCGAGCTCATCGAAGAATACCGGGCCCGGCTTGATTGACCGATTATCCAGCACGCTGAAGGCCGCCGAGGACGGCCTGCTGGCGGTGCTGCTCGGGTCCATGATCCTGGTGGCCGCCTATCAGGTCACGGCCCGCAACCTGTTCGGCGGCGGCCTGCTGTGGGGGGACGGCCTGGTCCGGGTGCTGGTGCTGTGGGTGACCCTGGTAGGGGGCATGGTGGCCTCGCGGCGCGACGAGCACATCCGCATGGATCTGCTCACCCGTTTCCTCGACGATCGCTGGCGCCGCAGGCTGGTGCGGCTCACCAGCGCGTTCACGGCGGCCGTCTGCGGGCTCTTTGCCTGGCACGGCGCCCGGTTCGTCTGGCTCGATTATCAGGACGGAATGACCGCCTTCGCCTCGGTACCGGCGTGGGCGTGCGAGATCGTCATTCCCATCGGCGCCGCGGTCATGGCGCTGCGGTACCTGCTGCACGCGGTTCGGCCGCCATGATCTGGGCCGGCGCAGCCCTCCTGGTGCTGGCGCTGTTCGCCGGCGCGCCGCTGTTCGCCGTGCTCCTGGGTGCGGCGATGTTGGGATTCTTCGCCTCGGACATCGATCTGGCCATCGTGGCCATCGAGGTGTACCGCATCGTCGACACGCCGCTTCTGGTGGCGCTGCCGCTGTTCACCTACAGCGGCTATGTGCTGGCGGAAGCCCGCACCTCGGAGCGGCTGGTGAATCTGGTGCAGAGCATCTTCGGCGGTCTGCCCAGCGGCCTGGCCATGGTGGGATTCGTCGCCTGCGCCGTGTTCACGGCCCTCACCGGGGCCTCGGGCGTGACCATCGTCGCCCTCGGCGCGCTGCTCCTGCCGGCGCTGCAGCGGGCGGGTTACGACGAGCGCTTCAGCCTGGGGCTGGTCACCACCTCCGGGAGCCTGGGGCTGCTGCTGGTGCCTTCGGTGCCGCTGATCCTCTACGGCATTATCGCCCAGCAGCTCGACGTGGGGGAGCCGTTCACCATCTTCGAGCTGTTTCAGGCGGGCGTGCTTCCCATGCTGCTGATGCTCGCGCTGCTCATCGCCTGGACCTTGTGGCGTCACCGGGGCGGCGCCGTGCCGAGGGTGCCGTTCTCCCGGCAGCGGCTGGGGGCGGCCCTGGTGGCCGCCCGCTGGGAACTGCCGCTGCCCCTGGTGGTGCTCGGCGGCATCTACAGCGGCATCGTCGCCGTCTCGGAGGCTGCGGCGCTCACGGCGGTGTACGTCACCGTGGCGGAGGTGGCGCTGTACCGGGAGATCCGTCTGCGCGCGCTGCCTCGCGTGATGGTGGAGTCCATGGTGATGGTTGGAGGCATTCTGCTGGTGCTGGGGGTGGCCCTGGCCTTCACCAACTTCCTGGTGGATGCCGAAGTGCCGCAGTATCTGTTCGAGCTCATCCAGGCGCACATCCACAGCGCCGTGGGTTTTCTGCTGCTCCTGAACGTGCTGCTGCTGGTGCTCGGCGCCATGCTCGACATCTTCTCGGCCCTGGTGATCGTCGTGCCGCTGATCCTGCCGGTGGCAGTGGGGTACGGTATCCACCCGGTGCACCTGGGCATCGTCTTTCTCGCGAACATGCAGATCGGCTACTTCACGCCGCCGGTGGGCATGAATCTGTTCATCGCCAGCTACCGCTTCAAGCGGCCGCTGCACGATCTGTACACCGCGAGCTGGCCCTTCATGCTGGTGCTGCTGGCGGCCCTGGCGGTCATCACCTACGTGCCGTGGCTGAGCCTCGCGTTCATGTGACCGCGCCGTTGCGCAGCAGGTGGACGTTGGGGTCGAGGATGCGGCGCATCGCCTCCAAGGGCAGGGCGCGGCTGAACAGCCACCCCTGAGCGAAGTCGCACTTCTGCTCGGTGAGGAACTCGAGCTGTGCCTGGGTTTCCACACCTTCCGCCACCACCTGCATGCGCAGCCGGTGGGCCATGGCGATGACGGCGGCGGTGATCTCCATGTCGTCGCTGGATTCCGGGATGTCGGCGACGAAGCTGCGATCCACCTTCACGGTGCTGATGGGAAACTTCTTCAGGTAGTTGAGCGACGAGTAGCCGGTGCCGAAGTCGTCGATGGCCAGTCGAATGCCGAGCTGGTGCAGGCGCTCGACGATGGTGGCGGCGGCCTCCACGTCCTCCATCAGCATGGTCTCCGTGATCTCGAGCTCCAGGTATGCCGGGTCCAGGTGGGCACGGCGCAGGCTGTCGCGGATGGTGTCCACCAGATTGGGATCGCGAAACTGGCGGGGCGAGATGTTCACCGCGATGGACAGGGGCGCGCCCCGCTGCTCCACCATTAGCTGGCCCGCCGCGCAGGCTTCCTCGATCACCCAGTTGCCGATCTCGACGATGGCGCCGGTCTCCTCGGCGATGCCGATGAACTCGTCCGGCGGCACCATGCCGCGCTCGGGGTGGTTCCAGCGCAGCAGGCATTCCACGCCCACCACCGACTGGTCCGCCAGGCTCACCATGGGCTGGAAGTGCAGCTCGAACTCGTTGCGCTCCAGCGCCCGGCGCAGCTCGTATTCCGTGCGCAGCCGGCGCACGGCGTTGGTGTTCAGCTCCTCGCTGTAGAACTGGTAGTTGTTGCGGCCCTGCTCCTTGGCCCGATACATGGCCAGGTCGGCGTTCTTCAGCAGGGCGTTGGGCTCCACGCCGTCGTCGGGGATCACGGTGATGCCGATGCTGGTGGTGACGATGAGCTGGTGGCCGAGAATGGTGATGGGCTGCTGCAGTGCCCGCAGGATCTTTTCCGCCACCTGGCCCGCATGCTCCGGCGCCTCGATGTCGTAGAGCAGGATGGTGAACTCGTCACCGCCGGGCCGTCCCACCGTGTCTTCCTTGCGCACGCAGCGCACCAGCCGGTTGGCCACCTCCCGCAGCAGCGCGTCGCCCGATTCGTGGCCCAGGGTGTCGTTGACCCGCTTGAACTGATCCAGGTCGAGATACAAGAGCGCCGCCCGCTCCCGGTGCCGGCGGCAGCGCTCCACCGCCTGCTGCAGCCGGTCGTTGAACAGCCGCCGGTTGGCCAGCTCCGTCAGGGTGTCGTAGAACGCCAGCCGCTCCATGCGCCGCTGGCTGGTCTTCATCTCGGTGATGTCGGCGATCTGCATGATGCAGTACAGGGGCTCGCCGTCCCCGTCCCGCTGCACCACCACGTGGCAGTTGGTCCAGATCTCCAGGCCGTCGGCGCACAGCATCCGGCGTTCGGCGCGGAAGGTGGCCTCGCGGCCGCGGATCAGCCGCTCGAGCTGCTCCTTGAGCTCCGCACGCTCGTCCCCGGGCACCAGGCGGGATATGTGGGTGCCGTTCAGTGCCTGGTCGGGATAGTTGAGCAGCTCCGTGGCGAAGCGGTTGGCCTGAAAGATGTGGCCGTGGTTGTCCAGCAGCAGAATGCCGATGGGAGCGTTCTCGAAGGCTCCCCGGAACCGTTCCTCGCTGCGCCGGAGCTGCTCCTGGGCGTTGCGCAGCTCGCTCACGTCCTTGACGATGCACAGGAAGCACGACTCGCCGTCGATTTCCGTCACCGCGGCGCTCACCAGGGCGGGAATCTCCCGGCCCTCGCGGGTATGGAACACCACCTCCCGGTTGGCGATCCGGCCCTCCCGGGACAGGGTGGCGAAGGTGTCACTCAGTGTCCGCGGGTCTGTGGTGGGGGTGAACGCCGTCGCCGGCTGCCCCACCAGCTCCTCGCGGGCGTAGCCCGAGCCGGTGAAGAAGGCCGGATTGACGTCACGGATGGTGAGATCGCTGGCGCGCAGGATGACGATGCCGTCCGGGCTCTGGTTGAAGACCTCGGTGAACTTCTCCTCGCTGCTGCGCGCGGCGGACTCGGCCTGGACGCGCTTGGAGATGTCCCTGCCGATGCACAGCACGCACAGCTCGCCCTCGAGCTCCATGTAGCGCAGCGACAGCTCCACCGGCACCAGGGTGCCGTCGGCGCTCCGGAGGTTGGTCTCCATGTCGTTCACCCGCCGCTCCCGCTGGAACTGCTCGAGCAGCGCGTCCCGGCCCTGCAGATCGGGCCATATCCCGAGATCGGGAGCGGTGCGACCCACCGCCTGCTCCCGGGTGTAGCCGAGCAACTGGGTGAAGCCCTCGTTGAAGTCGACGATGGTGGCGTCTTCGTTGCGCACGATGACGATGGCGTCGGGGCTCAGGTGAAACACCCGGTAGAAGCGATCGTCGCCGGCCGCCAGCGGCAGCGCATCGGGCCGTTGCTGCGGCCGTGCCTGGATCGCCACCCGGCCGCCGCCGTCGGCACTGAGAACGAGCTCCATGGGCTCCGTTGGGCGGGGCCGCCCGGCGGCGTCCCGGGTCTGCAGGCGCAGCATGGGCAGCTCGACGGCGGTGCCGGGGTCGCGGCGCGCCGAGCGCACCGCAGCAACCACCTGATCGCGCACCCGATCGGGCAGCAGCTCGATCAGGCTGGTGCCCAGCAGCGCCTCGGGCGGCTGCTGCAGCAGCGGGTCGGCGAGTGGTCCACAGCGGCGGATGCGTTCCTGGGCATCGAGCTCCAGCAGCAGGTCCGGAGGCGAGTCACCATCTGCATGGCCGACGACCACCGCGTCGCCGTCCCGCGCGGCGCCGGCAACCGTTCCGCGCCGCCGCAGCGCGTGGGCGAAACCCAGGGCGCCGGCGCCGGCGAGCAGCAGCAGGCACCAGCCGGCGGGGATGGCCGCCGGCACACCCGCGGCGCCGAGGGAGATGGTCTGATCCCAGGCGAGCCAAGCCCCCGTCGCTGCCGCCACCGTCGTGGCAGCCATCAGCCATGGCCGCGAGTTCGGATGCTTCATTTCGGGGTTCGAGTTGTTGTCGTGACAGGGGCGCCGCTATGCTGGGCCCTCCGTCCACGCAAGATCGTCCATGAACTTCACGTTGAAGCTATCCGTTGCTGGGCAGGGACTCTATGACGTCACGCACAGAGTGCGCGAAGCGGTGGCCTGTTCCGGTGTAACTGAGGGACTCGTCACGGTTTTCATCCGCCACACCTCGGCGAGCCTGGTGATTCAGGAGAACGCCGACCCGAGCGTCCGGCGGGACCTGAGCGCCTGGTTGAATCGGCTGGTGCCGGAAGGCGACTCCCTCTATACCCACACCATCGAAGGGCCGGACGACATGCCGGCGCACATCAAGAGCGCGCTCACGGCGGTCAGCGTCTCCATTCCGCTGATGAACGGGGCGCTGGCCCTGGGGACGTGGCAAGGCCTCTATCTCTGGGAGCACCGGCACCACCGCGGCGAGCGGGAGATCATCGTTACGGTGATGGGGGGCTGAGATCAGCGGCGCAGCGCCTTGAGCTCCTCGATGGTCCGGGCCAGGCGGTCGATGCGCGCGGCCATGTCGGTGAGCAGGGCCTCGTCGCTGGCCGAAGCGGGCGGCGCGGACTGGAGCCGCTGCCATTGGCCTTTCAGGCGCCGTTCGCTGTCCCGCTCCTCGGCGATGAAGCGGCCGAGCAGGGCGCCGGTCTCCCGGTCGATGCTCTGGTCGTCGAAGAGCCGGGCGAGCGGATCGTCCTCGTCGCCGCCCGCGCCGTAGCCGAGCACCTCGCGGAACTTCTCGAGGTCGCTGGCCCGGGAGCGGGCCACCGCCAGGGAACGTTCGAACTCGCCGCTGGCGCTGCAAGGGGATTCCTTCACCGAGTAGCCCAGCTCGCACAGCCGCTTGGTGAAGGCCGCCGCATGCTCCTGCTCGCGGATGGCCACCACGTCGAGCACGCCGGCGAGCTCGCGGTCGGCGGTCGCGTCGCGCCACGCCGAGAGCACTTCGAAGGCGCGGCGCTCCGCCAGCGCGATGGCGTTCAGCAGGCCGAGGTACGAGGGCTTGTCGGTCATGACGGTCTCCCGAGTCGAGGGTGCCAGTGTACGAACCGGCGGCTCCGCCCACAACGCGGGCGATGCCGCCGCCGCGGGCGACGGGGCCGTTTGCATTGGTGGGAGCACGACAGTAACTTAGCCGTCCTTCCATCGAGAGTGCCCCCCACCGTGCTGCAGTTCGATCGCGTCAAGCTCCCGGAATCCAGCGAGGCCGTGCGGGCCGAGGTGCGGGAGTTCCTGGCAGAAGCCGCGGAGCATCTCGAACGGCCCAACTCCGACTTCACCACCGGTCACGATCCCGCGTTCTCCCGCAAGCTCGGGGCGCGCGGCTGGATCGGCATGACCTGGCCCGAGCGCTACGGCGGCGCCGGCCGAAGCTTCTTCGATCGCTACGTGGTCACGGAGGAACTGCTGGCGGCGGGAGCGCCCGTGAGCGCTCACTGGATCGCCGACCGTCAGAGCGGCAATCTCATCCTGCGCTACGGCACCGAGGCCCAGCGCCAGCACTACCTGCCGCCCATCACCCGGGGCGAAAGCTACTTCTCCATCGGCATGAGCGAGCCCAACTCCGGCTCCGACCTGGCCTCGGTGAGAACCAGCGCGCGGCAGGTGGAAGGCGGCTGGCTCATCAACGGCACCAAGCTGTGGTCCACCGACGCGCACCGCAACCACTTCATGATCGCCCTGGTGCGCACGGCGCCGGTTTCCGAGAACCGCCACGCCGGACTGTCGCAGATCATCGTCGACCTGAAGAACGACGGCGCGCAGATCCGTCCCATTCGCAACATCGCCGGCGCCGAGGACTTCAACGAGGTGGTGTTCGAGGACGTTCTGGTGCCCGAGGATCGGGTGGTCGGGGAGCCCGGAAACGGCTGGGAGCAGGTCACCAGCGAGCTGGCCTACGAGCGCAGCGGCCCCGAGCGGTTTCTTTCCTCCTTCCGCGTGTTCGTCGAGCTGGTGCGGGCGGCGGGCGACCGGCCGGAGCCTCAGCTTGCGGCCGCCATCGGCCGCATCGGCGCGCACCTGATGACGCTGCGCCGGATGTCCATTTCGGTGGCCGGCATGCTCGATCAGGGCAAGAGCCCCAACGTGGAGGCGGCGCTGGTCAAGGCGCTGGGCAACGATTTCGAGAAGCTGCTGCCGGAGATCGCCCGCCTGGCGCTGATGGATCTCCCCGAGGACGATCCGCGTCAGCGCAGCTTCCGCCAGGCGTTCACGGACACGTTGCTGCTCTCACCCGCATTCACCATTCGCGGTGGCACCCGGGAAATTCTCCGGGGTGTCATCGCCCGAGGCCTGGGGCTGCGCTGATGGACGATCACGATACCCTTCTCACCGACGCGGCGGCGCGGATCTTCGGCGATCTGTGCGACAAGGCCCTGCTGGATGCCGCCGAGCAGGGCGAGTTCCCTGCGGCGCTGTGGCAGACCCTCCGGGAGAACGGCTTCCACGAGCTGGGGCTGGCCGACAGCGGCGTGAGCCTGGCCCAGGCGTTCGCCGTGATTCGGCTCGGCGGCCGCCATGCCGTGCCGTTGCCCCTGGCCGAGATCGTGCTGGCCAACCGCTGGCTCGGCGACGGCGAGCGGCTCGCCAGCGTGGGCCGGGTGGTGGGCGACCGGGTGGTGGACGTGCCCTGGGGACGCTCGGCGGAACTGGTGCTCGGGCTGGAAGCCGGGCGCAGCGGCTGCGTGCTGGTCACCCCGGAGCCGGATGCCGTCGCCCGCGGCTGCAACATGGCCGGTGAGCCGCGCGACGCCGTGGCCATTCCGGCGGAGGCCGCCGCCATCGCCCTCACCGAGCCCGCCTTCGAGTACCTGACCCTCGGTCGGATCGCGGCCATGGCCGGCTGCCTGGAGCGGGTTCTGGAGCTGTGTCTCGACTACGTCAACGAGCGCGAGCAGTTCGGGCGGCCCATCGCCCGCTTCCAGGCGATTCAGCACAGTCTGGCCATCGCCGCGGGCGAGGTGGCTGCGGCGTCGCGGGCGGCGGACGCCGCCGTGGACGCCCTGGACGATGCCCGCTTCGAGCTGGAGGTGGCGGCAGCCAAGGCCCGGGTGGGGGAGGCCGCCGGCGTGGTGGCGGAGATCGCCCACCAGGTGCACGGCGCCATGGGCTTCACCCACGAGCACCAGCTTCACCACTTCACCAGACGCGCCTGGGCCTGGCGCGACGAGTACGGCAACGAAGCGCACTGGCAGCGACGCCTGGGCCGCCATCTGGCGGCCCTGGGTCCCGACCGGCTCTGGAGTTTCCTCGCCACCCGTGGCTGAACCACCCTCTGCCGCCCCCGGGCGGCGCCGGCGGCTCGAGGCGGAAGGCTTCCCGCCCCGCCCCCAGCCGCCTCTGCCTCTGGCCATCAGCGAATGCCTGCTCGGCAGCCACGTCCGTTACGACGGCAGCGGGGCGCGCTCGTCGTTTCCCCACGCCGCCCTGGACGGGCTGTTCACCTACCTGGGCATCTGCCCCGAGGTCGGTATCGGCCTGGGTACGCCCCGGGAGCCCATCCGTCTGGTCAGCACCGGCAGCGGCGTGCGGGTGGTGGGAGTCCGGGATGCGTCCCGGGACGTCACTCAGGCGCTGCGCGATTTCGCCCGCGCCCAGCATGCGCTGCTCGAGGAGGTGGTGGGTTACGTGTTCATGAAAAGCTCGCCGAGCTGCGGTCTGTTCCGGGTCAAGGTGTATCGCCCGGGCCCCGGATCTGACGGTGCCCCGCCGGAGCGCAGCGGGCGCGGCGCCTACGCCGCCGCAGTGGCGGAGGAGTGGCCCGACCTGCCGGTGGAGGAGAACGGGCGGCTGCACGACCCGGTGCTGCGGGAGAACTTCGTGACCCGCACCTTCGCCTACGCCCACTGGCAGTCCCTGGAACGTGCCGGCGTCACCGCCGCCCGCCTGGTCACCTTCCACAGCCGATACAAGTATCTGCTCATGGCCCACAGCGTGCCCCATTACCAGCGTGCCGGACGCCTGCTGGCCGACCTGAAGACCGACCTGCCCGGCAAGGCGCGGAGCTATCTGTCGATACTCATGGAAGGGCTGTCGCGGCCGGCGGGCCGGCGCGGTCACGCCAACGTGCTGTCGCATCTGCAGGGCTATCTGAAGCGGGTCCTGGATGGCGCCGCCCGCCGGGAGCTCGACGAGGTGATCCACGGCTACCGCCGTGGCGAGCTGCCGCTGCTCGCCCCGGTGACCCTGCTGAAGCACCATCTGAAGCGGTTCCCCGACGAGTACATCGAGCGTCAGGTGTATCTCGAGCCGCATCCGGGCTACGCCGGATTGAGGCGGGAGCTCTGAATCACCCCGGCCGGCTGACCGGTGACCGCCGATTGCCGGTAGAGCTCGGCGTACCGTCCCCGCGCCGCCATGAGCGACTCGTGACTCCCCGATTCCACGATGCGCCCGCCGTCCACCACGATGATCCGGTCGGCATTGCGGATGGTGGAGAGCCGGTGGGCGATGACGAAGGCGATGCGGCCCGCCAGCACGTTGGCGAGGCCCTGCTGGATGCGCTGCTCCGTTTCCGTGTCCACCGACGAGGTGGCCTCGTCCATCACCAGTATCTGCGGGTCCGCCAGGATCGCCCGGGCGAAGGATACGAGCTGCTTCTGCCCCGCGGAGAGCCGGCCGCCGCCTTCTCCGACCTCCGTGGCGTAGCCGTCCGGCATCTGCTCGATGAAGTCGTGGGCGCCGGCCAGGCGCGCGGCGGCGCGCACCTCGTCGTCGCTGGCGTCCAGCCGGCCGTAGCGAATGTTCTCCAGGATGCTGCCGCTGAACACGTGGGCGTTCTGCAGCACCATGCCCAGATTCGACTGCAGCCAGTGCAGAGGACGGTCGCGGTAATCCACGCCGTCGATGAGCACCCGGCCGCCGGTGGGCTCGTAGAACCGGCAGATCAGGTTGACCAGCGTGCTCTTGCCGCCGCCGGTGGGGCCGACGATGGCCAGCGTCTCGCCGCGCCGCACGGTGAGGTTGACGTCCCGGAGCACGGGCCGCGCGGGATCGTAGCCGAAGCTCACGTTCTCGAGGTCGATGCGCCCGATCGGCTCCCGGCTTCCCGCGGGTGAGGCCGCGTCGGCAGAATCGCGAATCTCCGGCTCCGCTTCGATGAGGCTGAGAATCCGTTCCGCCGAGGCCTGCGCCATCTGCATCTCGGCGAACCAGTGGCCGAGCTGCTCCACCGGATCGAAGAAGTGGCGCGTGTACGCCATGAAGGCCACCAGGGTGCCGGCAGTGATGGCGCCGCCGAGCAGGTCCATTCCCCCCACCGCGAGGGCGAGCCCGGTGGTGAGGCTCGCCAGCGTGGTCACCACCGGCAGATAGATCGCCGCCTGGGTAAGGTTCAGCACCGACGAGCCGTACATGGTCCCAGCCAGGTGCTCGAACTCCCGCGCGTTCGCCTGCTCGCGGACGAACGCCTTGCTGGTGAGCACGCCCATGATGGCTTCGTTGTAGGACGCCGTGATGCGCGAGTTGGTGGCGCGCACCTGACGCGCGCTCGACAGGATGCGGCGCTGGAAACGCGCGGAAACCCAGCCGAGCACCGGGATGACGGCCAGCACGAGCAGCGCGAGCTTGGCGTTCATCACCAGCATGGCGGCGGCGATGCCGATCATGACGGTGCTGCCCCACACCAGGTCCAGAAAGCCCCAGGCCAGGATGTTGGAAAGGCGTTCGCAGTCCGAGGTCATCCGCGCCATGAGCCAGCCCACGGGCCGGTGGTCGTAGAACGAGAACGACAGGCGCTGCAGGTTCTCGAAGCCGTCCCGGCGTATGTCGTGGCTGACGTGGGTGCGAATCTTGCCGCCCAGCCAGATGAACGTGCCGATGGCGGCGGCGAGGACGATGGTGCACCCCAGATACGCGAGCAGCCAGGGGCCGAGGCGGGCATCGAAACCCTGGGCCTCCACCTGATCCACCACCCCCCGGGTGATGAGCGGGTAGGTGATCTCCACGCAGGCGGTGATGAAGGCACAGGCGGCGAGGCCCGCCAGCTCACCGGGATAGCGCCGGGCGTAGGCGAAGAGCTTCCCCCATAGCCGGGTCTCGACCCGCGCCGCCAGGGCGTCTTCGTCGATGCCGTCGTCGTAGTTGTCGTCGTCGTAGTTATCCACGAGCTTCTCCTCGGCTCTCGCCCCCCGCGGCGGCGAGGTCATCGCGAACGGCGGCGTCGAGCGCCCCCTGGATCTCGCACAGCCGGCGGTACGGGCCCGGCTGGCTCGACAGGGTGGCGTGGTCGCCGAGCTGGGCGACCCGGCCTTCGTCCAGCACCAGGATCCGGTCGGCCTGCATCACGGACGACAGCCGGTGGGCGATGATTAGGGTGGTCTGCCGGCCCTTGCGGCGCCGCAACGCCTCGAGGATGCGGGCCTCGGTGCCGGTATCCACGGCGGACAGCGAGTCGTCGAGCACCAGCACCGGCGGATCCTTCAACAGCGCGCGGGCCAGCGCCAGGCGCTGGCGCTGACCGCCGGACAGGGTCACGCCCCGTTCTCCCACCATGGCGTCGAATCCGGCGGGCAGGCTCGCCACCGCGTCGGCCACGGCGGCTTCCCGGCAGGCGTCCAGCAGCTCGTGCTCGGCGGCGTCCGGCCGTCCCACGGCCAGGTTGGCCCGGATGCTGCGGGAGTACAGAAAGGGGTCCTGCAGCACGACGCCGAGCTGACGCCGCAGCCATTGCCGGTTGACGTCTCGCAGCTCCCGGCCGTCCAGGCGAATGGACCCGTCGTGGTACTCGTAGAGCCGCAACAGCAGGCGGATGAGGGTGGATTTGCCCGAACCGGGCGGCCCCACCAGCGCCAGGGTCTCGCCGGGCGGGATGTGCAGGCTCACGGCCCGAAGCACGGGCCGCCCGGGCTCGTAACCGAAGCTCAAGCCTTCGATGTGGATCTCCCCCCGGGCCCGCGCGGCGGGAACCGCTTCGGTGGACTCCTCCGGGGCGGCGAGGATCTCGCCGATTCGCGTGAGGCTCACCACCGCCTTGCCCGTGTCCGTGAGCACCCGGCCGAGCTGCCGGACGGGCCAGATGACCATGGTGACGTAGGTCATGAACGCGAACAGGGTGCCCACGGTGAGAGTCCCGGCGCGCAGCGACGCGGCCCCGGCGAACAGCACGATGCCCACCTGGGACATGGCCAGGAGGTCGCTCGTGCCCCAATACAGGCCCATGAGCCGGATCAGCCGATGGTTGTGGTCGCGAAACGCCGCGTTACGCAGCGCGAACTTGTCGATCTCGTAGCCCTGGCGGGCGAAGGCACGCACCACGCGAATGCCGGTGAGGTTCTCCTGCAAGGTGGCGGTCATGGCGGCCTCCGCCTCGTCGGTCTGCTGGAACACGGTCTTCACCCGCGAGAAGAACAGGTAGGCGCAGAGGGTCAGGAGCGGCATGAGGCACACCGACAGGGCAGCAAGTCCCGGGTCCATCCAGAACAGCAACGGCATCACGCAGGCCACCAGCATCAGCGCGCGGCCGATCTCCACCACGTCGCTGGCGAGAAAGACGCGCAAGGTCTCCACGTCGGAGCTCGCCCGCTGCACCAGATCGCCCGTGTCGGCGGTGTCGTAGAAGCCGGCCTGCAGATGATGCAGGCGGCGGTACAGCGCCTCCCGCACCCGCCGGACGATGCTCTCCGACGCCACGGCGGCCAGCCGGCCGCGGGCATAGAGGCACAATCCCGCCACGCCGGTGAGCAGTACCGCCGCCGCGGCCGACAACCACAGGTAGGTGGCGTAGGGATCCGCGGCGGCGAGGTTGCGGGTGAGCCATGCCAGGGGCGGCGCGGCGCGCTGCAGATCGCCTTCCACCACCACGTCGATGGCGTACTTGCCCACCAGCGGGGCACCGAACATGAAGGCGTTGGTGGCCGCCATGGCGATGATGGCGCCGACGTAGCGAAGCCGCTCGCCCCGGGTGATCTGCCACAGCGAAACGCGGTGGGGGTCGTTCATTCGTCGTATTCCGCTCGGGGCGGTGCCGTTCGGGCGCCGCCGATGGTTCAGGGATTACGAGCGGGTGACGACGAGACGGAGCCGGAAAGGCCTGGACGAAGAACCCGCTCGGGTGGTGAGCGGGCCGGGAGACTACTGAACGCGGACTCGGGGCTCGCTCACCGGATGGCCGGATCGCCTCCGGCGGCGATGCGATCTGCACGCGCGGAAGCGAACGGCTCGGTTCGCAGCAATGTGCGCAGATAGTCGTGCATCGCACCCTCCTGGGTTCAGCGGGTGGGCATACTACGCCCGCCGTCCATTCCGGTCAACAACGAGGTGAACGCAGAATGTCGGCGGGCGCGTCGTCAGTCGGCTAGCTTGACGATCATCTTGCCGACGTTGGCGCCGGTGAACAAGCCGATGAACGCATCGGGCGCCTTGTCGATGCCGTGGTGAACCGTCTCCTGGTACTTCACGTCGCCGGCCCGCACCCAGGCCTCCATGTCGCGCCTGAAGTCGTCGGCCAGATAGTCGAAGTGCGAGACGATGAAGCCGCGCAGCGTGAGTCCGAGACCGATGGCCATCACCAGGTTGCTCGGCCCGGGCACGGGCTCGGTGGCGTTGTACTGCGAGATAGCTCCGCAAAGGGCGATACGGCCGAAGGGGCGCATGTGGAACAACGCCGCTTCCAGGTGATCGCCGCCCACGTTGTCGAAGTACACGTCCAGCCCCTCGGGGGCTCCCTGCCGCAGGTGCCCCAGCAGATCCCCCTCGTGATAGTCGAAGGCGTAGTCGAAGCCGAGCTCTCCGGTGAGCCAGGCCACCTTCTCCGGGCTGCCGGCGCTGCCCACCACCTGGCAGCCCTTCAGCCGGGCGATCTGCCCGGCCACGCTGCCCACGGCCCCGGCGGCGCCGGAGACGAACACCGTTTCGCCGTCCTTCAGCCCGGCGGCGCCGAACAGCCCCACGTAGGCCGTCATGCCCGGCATGCCCAGCACCCCCAGGTAGGCGGAGGGCGGCGCGGTGAGCTCCCCGAGCGGCTTGAGCTGGGTCGCCGGCGCGGTGAAAGCTTCCCGCCAGCCATAGTGGCTCTCCACGATGTCGCCTTCCCGATACTCGGGGTGCGCGCTGGCCACCACCCGCCCGATGGCGCCGCCGGTGAGGGCTTCGCCGAGCTGAAACGGCGGCACGTAGGATTTGCGGTCCACCATGCGGCCGCGCATGTAGGGGTCCACGCTCATGCACAGGTTCCGGACCTGCACCTCGCCCGTGCCCGGAGCGGGCACCTCCACGGTGGCGAGCTCGAAGTCGTCGTGCCGGGGCATGCCCACGGGGCGCTGCTTGAGGCGGATTTCGCGGCTTTGCATGGTGGATCTCCTGGGACGAATGGGCCAATGGTCGCATCCCGCGCCGTGGCCGTCGATGCACGAAGGTATACTGCGCATCATGAAGACCGATACTCCAGACGACCAGCGCAGCCGGGCCGCGCGGCTGCTCGAGGTTCTCGAGCTCGAGCCCATCGAGCAGAACCTGTACCGCGGCGTGAACGAGACCCGGGGGCGGTTCCGGCTGTTCGGCGGGCAGGTGCTGGCTCAGGCACTGCGGGCGGCCAGCCGGACCGTGGACGAGGCGCGCCTGCCGCACTCGCTGCGCGCCTACTTCATCCGCGCGGGCGATGCCATGCGCCCGGTGCTCTACGAGGTGGAGCGGATCCGCGACGGCGCGAGCTTCGCCACCCGGCGGGTGGTGGCCATTCAGCAGGGTCAGGCCATCTTCAGCATGGACGTGTCGTTCCAGATCACCGAAGGGGGCTTCGAGCACGCCCATCCCATGCCCAACGTGCCCCTGCCCGACGAGCTGGAGGACGACCTGGCGGTGGCGGCCCGGCTCGACGCGGACCACCCCGGCCAGAGCCCCATGGCGGGGCGGGCGCGTCCGTTCGAGATGCGCTCGGTGTTTCCGCTCGGCAGCGAAGCCTGGCAGTCGAACCGGTTCTGGAATCCGGTCTGGATTCGTTTCTGCGGCGAGTGCGACGTGGAGGATCAGTCGCTGGCCCGCTGCCTGCTCGCCTACGCCTCCGACATGGGTCTGGTGTCCACCGGCGCCCTGCCTCACAACACCACCCAGCCGCGGTCGACCCTGCAGATGGCGAGCCTGGATCATGCGCTGTGGATTCACCGTCCGGTGGCCGTGACGGAATGGCTGCTGTTCCACAAGCGCACCAGCGTGGCCGAGGGCTCCCGTGGCCTGGTGCACGCGGAGTTCTTCAGCCGTGACGGCACCCTGGTGGCGTCGGCCAGCCAGGAGGGGTTGCTCCGAATCCGCTAGCGGCTTTTCATTTGACTGCGATCAAGGCGAGGGAGCGCCTCCTGCCGCAACCATGACCACGCGGACATCCACAAAAGAGGAGCAAGTCATGGTGGCAGCTGCAGGATCACAACCGCAGGCCGGTGTCCCCACCCACGTCGACGTGCTGATCGTCGGGGCCGGGATATCGGGTATCGGCTCGGCCTATCACCTGCAGCAGCAGTGCCCGGCCAGGAGCTACGTCATCCTCGAGATGAAGGACACCTTCGGCGGTACCTGGGAGACCCACAAGTACCCGGGTGTGCGGTCCGACTCCGATCTCTACACCTTCGGCTACCGGTTCAAACCGTGGGTCGGCGCGCCGGTGGCCAGCGCCGAAGAGATCCTGAAGTACATGGGCGAGGTGATCGACGAGAACGGCATCGGCCCGCACATCCGTTACGGCCACCGCATCACCCGGTGTAGCTGGGACAGCGGCAGCGATCTCTGGACCGTGGAGGCGACGCGGCGATCGGACGGTGCGACGGTCCGTTACACCTGCAATTTCCTGTGGATGTGCCAGGGCTACTACGACCACGAGAAGCCCTACATCCCGGACTGGCCGGGCATGAAGCACTACCAGGGCCTGTTCGTGCACGCCCAGCTCTGGGACCCGGCCATCGACTACACCGGTAAGCGCGTGCTGGTGATCGGGTCGGGCGCCACTGCCGCCACGGTCATTCCGGCCTTCGCCGACAAGGCTGCCCACGTGACCATGCTGCAGCGGTCGCCGACCTACTTCTTCTGCAGCGAGAACAGGAACGAGCTGGCCGACCGCCTGCGTGAGATCGGCATCGACGAGCCGACCATCCATCGCGTGGTGCGGACGCAGATCATGCACGACCAGGACGCCATGACCCGGCGATGCCGCACGGAGCCCGAGGCCGTCTTCGAGGAGCTGAAGGCGCTGATCCGGCACTACGCCGGCGAGGACTTCCAGTTCGAGCCGCATTTCACCCCCAAGTACCGGGTATGGCAGCAGCGCCTGGCCTTCTGCCCGGAAGGCGACATCTTCAAGGCTGCGGCAGCGGGCAAGCTCACCGTGGTCACCGACACCCTCGAGACGTTCACGGAAAAGGGCGTGCGCACGACCTCGGGCGAGGAAATCGAGGCGGACATCATCGTCGCCGCCACCGGATTCCGCCTGTCGGTCATGGGCGACATCCCGTTCTTCGTGGACGGCGAGCCGGTGGACTGGCACGACACCATCACCTATCGCGGCATGATGTTCACCGGAGTGCCCAATCTGGTGTGGGTGTTCGGCTACTTCCGCGCGAGCTGGACCCTGCGCGTGGACATGCTGGGCGATTTCGTCTGTGGTCTCCTCAATCACATGGACGAGATCGGTGCGCGGCGGGTGGAGGTGGCCCTGCGCGACGAAGACCAGGACATGAAGATCCTGCCCTGGATCGACCAGGACGACTTCAATCCCGGCTATCTGATGCGCGGCCTCGACGAGCTGCCGCGCCGCGGCGACAAGCCGGAGTGGCGGCACAACCAGGACTACTGGACGGAGCGGGTGGAGATCCCGGCCATCGACCTCGACGGCTCGGAGTTCCTCTACGACGGTAAGCGCGGGGCGGGCGAGCGCGGCGCCCGAAAGGCGGCGAGTGGCTGAGATCGCTGTCCGCTGTCCGCTATCCGCTATCCGCCATCCGCAGGAGAGGAATCGCCAGATTCTGGCGATGTCCCTCTTGCCGACCGCCGACCGCCGACCGCCGAAAGCTCTCCAGCGGAAAGCGGACAGCGGACAGCG
>JAWLCV010000029.1:7261-48395 GCA_041686955.1 Pseudomonadales bacterium | reverse complement strand
CATTGTCGCGCCGCCGAGCGGCGCAGATTGACGCCCGCTCGGCGCCGCAGGCGCCGCCGCGGGCGGCAACTCTGCAAAGCGAGGGAACCGCGGAGCGGCGGCGCGAGGACGTGAAATTCGCTTTCCGGCCCGATCGCGGCGCCGATAGCTTTTCCGCTGCGACGGCCAACTCTTGCCGATCGCCAATCGCTGTTCGCCTTCCGCTGTCCGCTTTCCGCTATCCGCTATCCGCTGGTATCAGCGAACAGCCTTCGCGGCGATCGTCAGAAGTGGAAGGTCCAGCCCGAAGCGAAGTGGATGGCGCCCAGCACCAGCGCGGTGAAGATGATCAGAATCGCCCTCGCATCGGCCTTCCGGTCGGCCGCGCGAATCTCCTCGGGGGTTTGGTCTTTCGCCGTCACTGGTGGTCCTCGCTGTCATGATGTGAACCGGGCGCCTCCCGGCGGCGGGGAGTCTACCCAAACCCCCTGAACGCCTCAATCGGCCGGCCGTTGCCGACTCGGGCCGGCGTGGATCGGGTTATCATGGCGCGTCGCTCGTACCCAGCCGTTCAAGAGGCGCCTATCTCCGGCATCATCGGATCGTTTTTTCTCATCTTCACCGGGGCCGCGGTGCTGGCCACGGCAGCCCTCTATTCCCGCCAGCCGCTCCTGGTCGCGTACATCGCCGTAGGCGCGATCCTCGGGCCCCACGGTTTCGGCCTGGTTTCCGACCCAGGGCTGCTCTCGGAGATCGCCGAGATCGGCATCATCTTTCTGCTGTTCCTGGTGGGTCTCGACCTGCAGCCCGCCAAGCTCAAGAACATGCTCCGGGAGAGCATGGTGACCGCTCTGGTCAGCACGGCCGCCTTCTTCGTCATGGGCTATGCGCCGATGCTGGCGTTCGGCTTCTCCAGTTCGGAAGCCGTGGTCACCGGGATCGCCCTCACCTTCTCCAGCACCATCATCGGGATCAAGCTGCTGCCCACCACCGTGCTGCACCATCGCCACATCGGTGAGATCGTCGTCAGCCTGTTGCTGATCCAGGATCTCCTGGCCATTCTCGCCCTGATCCTGCTGGCCGGCTACGGCGAGACCCTGACGGAGACCCTCGCGAGCCTGGGCGTGGTTCTGCTGGCGCTGCCCGTGCTGATGGCGGCGTCGTTCCTGGGGGTGCGCTATCTGATGCTGCCCCTCATCGCCCGATTCGACGCATTCCAGGAGTTCATCTTCCTGCTCGCACTGGGCTGGTGCCTAGGCATCGCCAACGCGGCCCATCTGATGGGTCTGTCGTACGAGATCGGCGCGTTCGTCGCCGGGGTGGCCCTGGCCATCAGCCCCATCTCCCAGTACATCGCCGAGAGCCTGCGGCCGCTCAGAGACTTCTTTCTGGTGCTGTTCTTCTTCTCGGTGGGCGCGGGGCTCGATACCGCCCTGCTGCTCGAGGTGCTGCCGGAAACCCTGCTGCTGGCGGTGGCGGTGGTGATCACCAAGCCACTGGTCTTCGGCGCCCTGCTGCGCTGGCAGGGCGAGACCGCGGAGACCGCCCGGGAGGCGGGGTACCGCCTCGGCCAGGCTTCGGAGTTCTCGCTTCTGGTCTCCTACGTGGCCGGCGCCACCGCGCTGCTCGGGAACGAGGCCGCTCACGTCATTCAGGGGGCGACGGTGCTCACCATGGTTATCTCCACCTACGCGGTGATCTTCCGCTTTCCCAGCCCCATCGCGGTGGCGCCGCGGCTGCGGCGGGACTGAACGCGGCCGCCCGGGCGGTCCGGCGCCTTCCTCACACGTTCAGGTCCACCAGGCCGCGGCCCACCATCTTGCCGGCGAGTATCCGGTCGATGGCGTCGGACAAGGTGCTCAAGGTGAGACGTTCCTCGAGCCGCTCCAGGGCGTCGAGCTTCCAGGCCCCGGCGAGCTTCTGCCAGATCTCCGCCTTACGCGGCCTCGGCAGCTCCACCGAATCCACCCCCAGCAGGTTTACGTTGCGCAGGATGAACGGCAGCACCGTGGCGGGAATCTGCGGCGAGTCCACCAGGCCGCACGCGGCGAGGCTGCAGCCGTAGCGCAGGCTCTTAACGGCGTTGAACAGGATCTCACCGCCGACGGTGTCCACCGCGCCGCCCCAGGTTTCCTTCAACAGCGCCCGGTCGGCCCCGGCACGCGCATCCTCCCGGGAGAGGAAGCTCGTCGCCCCCAGCGACCTGAGGAAGTCGTGCTGCTCGGGCTTGCCGGTCACGGCGGCCACCTCGTAGCCCAGCTTCGCCAGCAACATCACCGCCACGGAGCCGACACCGCCGGTGGCGCCGGTCACCAGCACCGGTCCGCTGTTCACGGTCATGCCCGCGTGCTCGAGCTTGTCCACCGCCAGCGCCGCCGTGAAGCCCGCCGTACCGAGAATCATGGCTTCGCGCAGGCTGAGCCCCTCCGGCCGGGGCACCACCCAGCCGGCGGGAACGCGGATACGTTGCCCGAAGCCGCCCGGGGTGTTCATGCCGAGATCGAAGCCGATGACGATGACCTCGTCGCCGGCAGAGAACTCGTCGCTGTCGGAGTGCGTCACCACACCCGCCGCGTCGATGCCGGGGGTGTGCGGAAACTTACGGGTGACGCCGGGGTTACCGGTGGCCGAAAGTGCATCCTTGTAGTTCAGCGACGAATAGCACACGTCGATGAGCACGTCGCCCTCGGGCAACTCGTCGATGCTGCGCTCCACCACCTTACGGGCGAAGCCGTCGTCCAGCTTCTCCACCAGCAGGGCGTGAAAGGTACTCATAGGCCTCCCCTCCATTGACTGATCTTTTCCACCCAGCGCACCGCCACCCGGTCGAGGCTGGTTTCCACGTGCGCCAGCAGCCGCTCCAGGGGCCGTTTGTGCTCGACCCACTGGACCTCGTAGATGTCGGCGCTCTCGCTGGCTTCGAGCAGATATTCGTCACTGGTACGAAGCTCGTCGACCAGCTTGCGGTCCAGCGCGTCCTGACCGTGCCAGATCTCGCCCGTCGCCACCGCTTCCACGTCGAGCTCGGCGCGATGGCTGCCGACGAATTCGCGGAACAGCCGGTGAACGTCCTCGAGTTCCTCCACGAACTTGCGCCGCCCGTCTTCCGTGTTTTCTCCGAGCACGGTCAAGGTGCGCTTGTACTTGCCCGCCGTGTGCATCTCCACGTCGATGTCGTGCCGCTTGAGCAGCCGGTGGACGTTGGGAATCTGGGCCACCACGCCGATGGAGCCGAGCACCGCGAACGGGGCAGCCAGTATGCGGTTGGCCACGACGGCCATCAGGTAGCCGCCGCTGGCCGCCACCTTGTCCACCGTCACCACCAGCGGAATGCCGTGCCTTCTCACCCGGTCGAGCTGGGATGCGGCCAGCCCGTAGCCGTGAACCATGCCCCCGGCACTTTCCAGGCGCACCAGCACCTCGTCCCCCTCCTGAGCCGCCGCCAGCACTGCGGTCACCTCCGTGCGCAGGTGATGCACCTCGGTCGCTTGCAGGTCGCCATGGAAATCGATGACGTAGATGCGCTTACGGTGCGTCGCTTCCCCCTCCGTCTTGGCCTTCTTCAGCGCCCGCGCTTCCTCCTTGGCGGCCTTGCGGTGGGCCTTGCGCTCCTGCTTGCGCAGCTTCCGCGCAGCGGCCGGGGTCAGCATGGCCTGCTGAACGGACACCTTCAGATCGCTCAGATGATCGTTGAGCTTGCGAACCTCGAGATGACCGCCGGGGGGGTGCTGACGCCGCATGCCGTGGGCGGCGATGGCCGAGATCACCACCAGAACGGCGACCACGATGGTGGCCGTCTGGGCCAGGAAGCTCAAGTACTCGTAGACGTATTCCATGGGTGCGGCGCCGGGGAAAGCCGGCTACTCTACTGGAAGTGCATCGAGAGCGTCCACCGAAGCCCCGGCGCTCGCGGGAGCCCGGGAGGGAGCGCCATCGGCACTAGGCATCCCGGCAGCGATCCTCTACCCTTCCGCGCCATGAGCCTCTCCGCCCTGCAGGCGCATCTCGAACAGAGCTTCCACCCACCGGCCGCCGCCGGGATGGACGCCGTGTTCCGGCTGGAAGCCGGAGAAGCAACCCTGCGGTTTCGGGTGCGCCACGGGCGCCTGGATTTCGACCTGCCCGCCGACGAGCAAGCGGACGCCACCTTCATCTTCCAGGACGAGGAGACGGCCTCGGCGTTGCTGTCGGGCCGGGCCGACGCCTTCGAGGCGTTCATGACCGGCAGGTTCCGAAGCGACGGCTACCTGATGTGGGCCTTCGCGCTGATGTCAATGTTCCAGAGCGCGAGCCTGCCCGCCACGCCCACCGAATGAAACGGCGGCCGCTTCAGCGGCGGATTCTCGCTATGAAGTCGTCGATGAGCCAGCGGGAGATGGCGGTCGCGGGGGGCACGTTCGGCAGATCGTCGTAGCGGAACCAGCGTGCGTCGGCGATCTCGCCCTCCTGGCAGACGATCTCCCCGGAGTCGTACTCCGCGTGGAACCCGAGCATCAACGAGTTTGGGAACGGCCAGCTCTGGCTGCCGAGGTAGCGCAGGTTCCTGACCTTGATGCCCACCTCTTCCTCCACCTCGCGGTGCAGGGTCTGTTCCACCGACTCCCCGGGTTCCACGAACCCCGCCAGAGTGCTGTACATTCCCGTGGGCCAGTTGGCGTTGCGCGCCAGCAGCATTTCCTCTCCCCGGGTCACCAGGACGATGATGCTGGGAGACAGCCGCGGGTAATTGACGAGCCCGCACCGGGGGCAGACCTTGGCCCGATCCTCGGGGTGATCTTCCATCTCACAGGAGCAGCGTCCGCAGTAACGGTGGGTGTCGTGCCACTCCACGGTCTGCTGGGCCCGGCCGGCGAGATAGAACACGGCCGGCTCGACTCGACCCAGCCAGGCCCGCAGCCCGCTGAGCGCGTAGCCCTCCGGGAGCCGGCCCTGGGCTTCCACGGCGAAGCAATGGCGGCCGCGAAACCGCCCCAGGTAGTGCCGGGAGCGTATCTCCACCTCGAGCCAGCGCAGCTCGGAGCCGGTAATGGGCCGCGGCACGCCTCCCTCGGAGATGCAGGCGAGTTGGCCGTCGACGGCCAGAAACATCCAGCTCTCGTCGTGATCGACGTCGTCGGCGGGGCGGATGGCGGGTTCGAATTCGTCAGGGTCGAGGGGCCACATGGCGGGGAACTCTACACCACTTCCCGCTCGGCTTCCTCCCGCTCGGGCACCCGCCGCCAGAGGCTGCCGCCAGAGGCCTCGGCGTCGAGGAGGTCGAGCATCCGCTCGTGGGCCGCGAGCTCCTCCGCCGACGCCCGTATGACCCTGAGCGGCGGCCGATCCGAGGGCAGCGTCAACCTGGGCGCCCAGTTTCCGTGGCTCTGCGCGCTGCCGTCCTGGCTGGTGCCGAAGAGCTGGGTCTGCCCGCCCGTCATCACCAGGAACACGTCCGCGAGGATCTCGGCGTCCAGCAGCGCGCCGTGAAGCTCCCGTGCCGAGTTGTCCACCTGATAGCGCCGGCACAGGGCATCCAGACTGTTCTTCTGACCCGGATGCTTGTTGCGCGCCAGTGCCAGGGAATCGGTGATCCGGCACAGCGAGGCCACGGTCAGTTGCCCCCGCCCCAGCCGCGCCAGCTCCGCATCCAGAAAGGCCACGTCGAACGGCGCATTGTGAATGACGAGCTCGGCGCCGCGAACGAACTCCAGGAACTCGTCGGCTATCTCCGCGAACAGCGGCTTGTCCGCGAGGAAGTCGTTGCTGAGGCCGTGCACCTCGAACGCGCCGTCGTCCACCTCGCGCGCGGGATTGACGTACTTGTGAAAGTGTCGGCCGGTGAGCTTGCGGTCGACGATCTCCACGCCGCCGATCTCGATGATCCGGTGCCCCTGACTCACCTCCAGGCCCGTAGTCTCCGTATCCAGAACGATCTGTCTCAGAACTCCCCCTTACCCCTGCAAAGAAAACGCTCAGCAGCCGGCCAGCATGGCGTCGATGGCCTTGTTCGCTTCGCGATCCGCGAGCTCGTTCTCCGGATGCCCGCTGTGGCCCTTCACCCAGTGCCATTCCACCTGATGACGGGCCGTGAGCTCGTCG
The DNA here is from genome assembly GCA_041686955.1 of Pseudomonadales bacterium. Classification (GTDB taxonomy): domain Bacteria; phylum Pseudomonadota; class Gammaproteobacteria; order Pseudomonadales; family Azotimanducaceae; genus UBA7803. The sequence goes on along the minus strand of JAWLCV010000029.1, from coordinate 42,338 downwards.
AGCTGCTCCCAGAGGTCTCTGTTCTTCACCGGCTGCTTCTGGGAGGTGCGCCAGCCGTTGCGCTTCCAGTTCGCCATCCACTGGCAGATACCCTGGCGGACGTACTGGGAATCCGTGGTGAGGCTCACCCGTACCGGCCGCTTCAGGCTCGCCAGCGCCTCGATGGCGGCCCTGAGCTCCATGCGATTGTTGGTGGTTTCCGGCTCGGCGCCGCTGATGATTCGCTCCCGCCCCTGGTAGCGCAGCAGCGCGGCCCATCCCCCGGGGCCGGGATTCCCGCGACAGGCGCCGTCGGTGAAGATCTCAACGGCTTCGCTCAAGATCCTTCCAGTCGCTGAAATTGAGCACCCTGGCCTCGGCGGTCTGCGCCCGCCGCATGGCCGACTTGGGGTAGGCCGCGGGAATGAGCGGCGCCCGCTTGATCCGTTGCGGCGCCCAGTGGGGGCGGATGGCCAGCGCCTGCTTGACCGCCGAGACCACGTACACCCCGCCCACCGGGGGCTGCATCCGCTTCAGCGCGCCCTCGGCCCGGCCGATCCCTGCGACGTCGCCGCGGTCGCCGGCGAAGGGCAGTGTGTAAGCCAGGTACTGCACCCTGCCCTGCAGCTCGAAGCCGAGCAGAGCCAGCCAGTCGAGAAGCCGCAAGCTGGTGATGAAGCGCAGTCCGCTGAACGTGTCGGGACGAAGCCGGGCATAGACCCGGCGCAGCCCCCACAGACTGACCGGGTTGAAAGCGCAGACCACCAGCCGCCCCCCGGGCGCGAGCACCCGGGCGGCTTCCCGAAGCCCGCTGCGGGCGTCGGCGGCCACCTCCAGAGCATGGTGCAGAACCATGGCATCCAGGCTGTTGTTCGGCAGCGGCAGCGCCTCCAGAGCACACCGCAGGCTCGCCACCTCCCCAGGGGCCGGGCCCGACGCCTCGGAGGCGAACAGATGGTTGCGAACCATGCACCCGCGCACGGTTCGGCTGCTGGCCCCGTGGCACCCTACCCAGAGCAGCGTATCGCCGTGAAAGCGTCGGGCTGCCTCGCTGAGGCATGCCGACTCTTCACGCAGCAGGCGCGTCCCCTGGGGGCCGGAGAGCCAGTCGGCGAGACGTTGTGACGGTGAATTTGCCAAGCAACTACACTTACCGCACAGTACCGGCACGATTCTGAAGGCAGGGCCAGATGAGAGCAACCACTCCACCCTACATCCGCTCGTCGCGCGTGCTCGCGGTGACGGCACTTGCCAGCCTCGCGGCGTGCCAGCTCCCCGGGGTCGCACCCGCGGGAGCCCAGGCCGCGGACCTCGCACAGTTGCCCGCCGGCGCCAGCACCACGGTGATGACGGTGGAGCCCGTCACGGTTCCCGTGATCGCAAAGAAGACCATCGCTGCGCCCCTGGACCTGTGGGCGCCGATCCGCAGCTCCTTCGCCCTGGACCACGCTCTGAACCAACGCCGCGTCCAGCAGGAGCTCGCGTGGCTGAAGCGCCACCCCCAGTACCTGCCGAGAATCCGCGAACGGATGCAGCGCTACCTGCCCTACATCCACGCGGAGGTCCGGCGCCGCAACATGCCCGGCGAGCTCACCCTGCTGCCCATCGTTGAAAGCGCCCTGGACCCCTACGCTTTCTCCCACGGCGGCGCCGCCGGTCTCTGGCAGTTCATCCCCACTACCGCCGAGCACTTCGGCCTTCCCCGCAACTGGTGGATCGACGCCCGGCGGGATCCGGTGCTCGCCACCCGGGCGGCCCTGGACTATCTGGAGCACCTGCACAGCCGGCTCGACGACTGGTACCTGGCTGTAGCCGGCTACAACGCCGGGGAAGGCAACGTGCGCCGCGCGCTGCGCAAGGCCAAGGGCAACACGGCATTCTGGGACCTCGATCTCCCCCGGGAAACCAGCGCCTACGTGCCCCGCCTGCTCGCGCTGGCGGCCATCATCGCCGATCCGAAAAGCCACGGCCTCGAGCTCCCGTCCCTGGACCCTGAGCCGGCTTTCGCCACCATCGACACCCATGGTCAATTCGATCTCGCCAAGGCCGCCAGCGTCCTGGAACTGGACGTAGCGACGCTCTACGAGTGGAATCCGGCGCTGAATCAGTGGGCGACACCGCCCGACGGCCCCCATCACCTTCACGTGCCCATCGCCCTGGCGGAAGCCGGTCAGGCCGCCATCAGCGCCGTGCCCGAGGATCAGCGGGTGCACTGGCTGCGGGTCGAAGTGGCCCAGGGAGAGACCTTGAGCCACCTGGCGCGCCGCCACCACACCGACGTGGCGACGCTGCGCCGCGTCAATCGCCTCCCCAGCACCCGCATCCGCGCCGGGCAGGCACTGCTCATCCCGCGCTCCAGCGAAGCGGCTACCGCCTACCCGGTAGCCCGGCGCGCCGCCGAGGGTGACTACCAGGTCAAGCCGGGGGATTCGTTGTGGAGCATCGCGCGCGCCTACGAGGTGCCCCTGAACCGTCTCGTCAAGGTCAATCAGATCGGCCCCAGGGACGTGCTTCGGGTGGGTCAGAGACTCGCCATTCCCGGTGCCGGCGCCAGCCCGGCCGCCGGCCGCGACGTGATCCGCAAGGTGCGTTACGGGGTGCGGCGCGGTGACTCCCTGTCCACCATTGCCAGCAAGTTCAACGTGGCGGTTCGTGACATCGCCCAGTGGAACGCGCTGGACGTCGACAAGTATCTGCAGCCCGGCCAGAAGCTGCTGATCTACGTGAACGTGTCGGCGGCCGAGTAGGCCATGAGCGGCCGCCGGCTGCCGCGCCGGCGGCCCTGTCGTCAGTCCGCCCGCCGGATGGAAGCTTCCTCTCTCAGCGATTCGAAGAAGCCGCCGAACTCGAGCTGAGCCACCCGGTTCCCCAGAAACCGGCGCATTCCGTCCAGCTCGGCCTCCGGCAGCGCCGCCACGTCCGCGTCCTGCACTCGGGTCACCGTCACCAGGGCGAGCCCGCCATCCGGCAGCACGGCGTCGCCGATGCTCTTGCCGGTATCGCCGGGCCGCGGCAGGGCGAACGCCGCATCCAGCACCGGGCGAGGAACGCCCGCCTGGCTGCGGCGGGCCGCTTCGAACGTCCGCCATTCGAGGCCATGAGCGGAAGCCACCTCGGCAGCGCCCTCGCCGGCCGCGAGCTGCGCCTGCGCCGCGGCGTGAGCCTCTCGTGCGAGCGCCCGCGCCCGCTCCGTCTCGATCTCGCTGCGAATCTGCTCCGCCACTTCCTCGAAGGGGATCTGCTCCGGAGGGTGCCGCTCGGTGACCCGCATCACCACGGCCCGGTCCGGGCCGAGCTCCACCGCGGGGCTGTTGAAACCCTGCTCCAGCACTTCGCTGCCGAACAGCCGCTGCCGCACGTCGGGGGCGTCGAACGGCGCCGGACCCTGATCGCGCGTGACGCCCTCGGCGGTCTGCCGGGTCAGCCCCATTGCATCGACGATCCCCTGCAGGCTTTCGGGTTGCTCGAACGCCAGGTTGTCCAGCTCCCGCAGGCGCTCCTGATACAGCACGTCGGCCTGATCGCGGCGAAGACGTTGCTCGATCTCTCCACGCGCTTGTTCGAAGCTCGGATATTCGTTGATGCGGATCTCCTCGAGCTGGATGAGGTGATAGCCGTAGTCCGTCTGCACCGGCGCGGAGATCTGCCCGGATTCCTCGAGAGCGAACAGGGCCTCCTCGAACGCCGGATCGAACACGCCGCGCCCGGCGAAACCCAGCTCGCCGCCCTGGGCGGCCGATCCGGGATCCTCCGACAGCTCCCGCGCCAGATCCGCGAAGCTTTCACCACCCTCGATGCGGACGCGCACGTCCTCGAGCGCCTGCCGCGCCGCCTCCGGGCTGCGGGCGTCACCGGTCTCGAGCAGGATGTGGCGGCTGCGCCGCTCTTCCTGGGCTGGCGCCGCTTCACGCTCCTGCTCGTAGGCGGCCCTGACGTCTGCCTCGGCCACCTCCACCGCCGGATCGTCCATCAGATCGTCGGCTGACAGGATCACGTACGCTGCATCCACGGCTTCCTCGGTGGTGTACGCGCGCTGGTTCTCCTCGTAGCGCAAGCGCACCTCTTCGTCCGTGACCTCCACCTGGTCACGGAACGCGTCCGCGGTGAACGCGAGGTAGGCCACGTCGCGGCGCTGCGCCAGCAGCCGGGCGTGCACGTTGAGCTCCCGGTCGGTGAGCAACGCGGAGTTCATCAGCGCAGACTGCAGTTGCTGCAACGCCATGAGCTCCGCCGTGTCGTCCATGAAGCCCTGCGGCGTGTAACCCATGGTTTGCACGGCCTGGCGGTACAGGTTCGGCTGAAACTTGCCGTCGACCTGAAAAGCGGGATTCTCCACCAGCTCACGGTCGATCTGCTCCCGGCTCACCGCGACGCCGAGATCCTCGGCGGCCTGGGCCAGCACGGCACGCGCCACCAGTCGGTCCAGAACCGCGCCCTGCAACTGCACTGGATCGATCAGGCTGGGGTCGATCTCACCGCCCATCTGGGCCGCGATGCGCCGGCGCTCCCGCTCCGTGGCGACCGCCAGTTCGTTCTGGGTAATGCCCTCACCGTTCACACTGGCCACCTCCGGGTCGCCGGTGACGAACAGGTTGAAGGCGCCGAAACCGAATATGGCAAGCACGACGACGATGATCCCGACCAGCACCTTGAACACCAGGCTCTGGGTCTGGTCACGCATCTTCTGCAGCATCGCGGTGTCCTCAACAGCAACGCCGGCAGGACGCCGGCGTCTTCACAAGAAAAAAGGCGCCGTTGCTGCGCCTTCTTTCCGGGATCGAATTGTCCCCGAAACGACCTAGTTCAGCGCGTCTTTGAGCGCCTTGCCAGGTTTGAACGCGGGCACCTTGGCTGCGGCGATCTGGATGCTCGCGCCGGTCTGCGGATTGCGGCCGGTACGCGCCGCCCGCTCTCTGACGGTGAACGTGCCGAACCCTACCAGCGACACCGGGTCCGACGCCTTGAGCGAGTCGGTGATGGCTTCGAGAGTGGCGTCCAGCGCCCGGCTGGCCGACGCCTTGGAGATGTCGGCAGCTTCGGCAATGCGGTCGATGAGTTCGGTCTTGTTCACAGTAGGCCCTCAGTGATCAGCGATGACGGGCGGCGCCACGCCGAAAAATGGATGTTTTGCGTTGGTGTTATCGCGTTAGACGCGGTTTTATACCAACACCCATAGATAGCTGCAACCGGCGCCTGGGTCGGCGCTCACTGATGGAAACCATCAGTGAGCACTGATCGAAACCTCGCCGTCCCCGGCGGAAGCTTCCGGAGGCCGTTTGGACTGCGCACCGTCGTCGTCGACGGGACGCGGCCGACGCTCCAGCGCGATCTCCAGAACCTCGTCCATCCACTTCACCGGAATGATCTCGAGCCTGGCCTTCACGTTCTCCGGGATTTCCTTAAGGTCGCGCTCGTTCTCCTTGGGAATGATCACCCGGCGGATTCCGCCGCGCTGTGCCGCCAACAGCTTCTCTTTCAAGCCGCCGATGGGAAGCACCTGCCCCCGCAGCGTGATCTCGCCTGTCATGGCGACATCCGCACACACGGGTATGCCGGTGAGCACGGAAACCACCGCCGTGCACATGCCGATACCGGCGCTGGGGCCGTCCTTCGGCGTGGCGCCTTCCGGAACGTGCACGTGCAGGTCGAACTTCTCGTGAAAGTCCGCGCTGATGCCGAGCACCGCGGCGCGGCTGCGCACGAACGTCAGGGCCGCCTGGATGGATTCCTTCATGACGTCGCCGAGCGAGCCGGTGCGGGTCTGGCGCCCTTTGCCCGGCACGGCCACCGCCTCGATGTTGAGCAGCTCGCCCCCCACGGAGGTCCACGCCAGCCCGGTCACCAGGCCCACCTGGTTCTCCTCCTCCGCGAGGCCGTAGCTGAACTTGCGAACGCCGTTGTACTGCTCGATCAGATCCGCGCCGACGACCACCGGCCGGCGCTGCTCCCGGCCACGCAGCATGGACTTCTGCTTGACCACCTTGCGGGCGAGCTTGGCGATCTCCCGCTCGAGCCCCCGCACTCCCGCCTCCCGGGTGTAGTAGCGGATCAGGTGGACGATGGCGTCGTCGTCGAGGGTAAGCTCGCCTTCCTTCAGCCCGTTCAGACGCACCTGTTTCGGCACCAGGTACCGCCGGGCGATGTTGAGCTTCTCGTCCTCGGTGTATCCCGGAAGTCGGATCACTTCCATCCGGTCCAGGAGCGGCGCCGGGATGTTCATGGAGTTGGACGTGCAGATGAAGAACGTGTCCGACAGGTCGTAGTCGACCTCGAGGTAATGGTCGTTGAAGTTATGGTTCTGCTCCGGGTCGAGCACTTCCAGGAGCGCGCTGGCCGGGTCGCCGCGCACGTCCATTCCCATCTTGTCCACCTCGTCGAGGAGGAACAGCGGGTTGCGGACGCCCGCCTTCGCCATCTTCTGCAGCACCTTGCCGGGAAGGGAGCCGATGTAGGTGCGGCGGTGGCCGCGGATCTCCGCTTCGTCCCGCACCCCGCCCAGGGCCATGCGCACGAACTCGCGGTTGGTGGCGCGGGCGATGCTCTCACCCAGGGAGGTTTTTCCCACCCCCGGGGGACCCACCAGGCAGAGCACGGGGCCCTTCACCTTGCGCACGCGCCCCTGTACCGCCAGGTACTCGAGGATCCGATCCTTGACCTCCTCGAGCCCGTAGTGATCCTCGTCCAGAATGCGCTGAGCCACGGCCAGGTCCTTGCGCACGCGGCTCTTCTTCTTCCAGGGCACGCTGATCATCCAGTCGAGATAGCTGCGCACCACGGTGGCCTCGGCGGACATGGGCGACATCTGCCGGAGCTTGGCGAGCTCCTGCTCGGCCTTCTCCTTGGCCTCGCGGGTCATGCCGCTCTCGTCGATCTTCCGTTGCAGCTCCTCGACCTCGTTGGGCGCATCGTCCAGATCGCCGAGCTCCTTCTGAATCGCCTTCATCTGCTCGTTCAGGTAGTACTCGCGCTGGCTCTTCTCCATCTGCTTCTTGACCCGGCCGCGAATGCGCTTCTCGATCTGATACAGATCGATCTCCGAATCCATCAGCGACAGCAAGGCGTCGATGCGTTCCTTGAGATCCACCGCTTCCAGGAGCTGCTGCTTGTCCTCGATCTTGAGTGACATCTGCGCGGCGATGGTGTCCACCAGACGCGCCGGATCGTCGATGCTCGACAGCGACGACAGCACCTCCTGGGGCACCTTCTTGCTGACCTTCACGTACTGCTCGAACTGCTCCATGATCGAGCGAACGAGGGTTTCCGCTTCGCGGCCTTCCACCTCGGGCTCCGCCAGGGGCTCCACGGCCGCGGTAACGTAACTCTCGTCGAGCTCCAGCTCGCGCACCCTGGCGCGCGCCCCGCCTTCCACCAGCACCTTCACCGTGCCGTCCGGCAGCTTCAAGAGCTGCAGCACGGTGGCCACGGTGCCGACGGTGAACAGCTCCGCCGCGCCGGGCGACTCCACGTCGGCGTCACGCTTGGCGAGCAGCAGGATCTGCTTGTCGTCGGCCATGGCGGCGTCGAGGGCACGGATGGAGCTTTCCGTGCCCACGAACAGCGGGTGCACGCCATGGGGATACACCACCATGTCGCGCAGCGGTAGGACGGGGACGCGGATTTGCTTCGAAGATGCCACGAGTGCGCTTACCTCCATTCGACGAATGACTGCCCGTTCTCTGGCGGACGCGGGCCCCGGGTCACGGGGCAACGGTTTCTCGGGGATGCTAACAGCCCCTTCGCAATGGATCGGAGCGGCTTGTGCACGGATTGTAACCGCCTTCCCCGACTCATCGCATGAGTGGTTTCACAACAGAGGCGCCCGAGGTGGCGCGTGCGCCGCCCGGTCGGCGGCGGGGGTGTATGGCGTGCGCAGCTCAGTCCTTCGGCCCGGCCTGGGCCTTATCGACGTTCTCGTAAATGAGCATGGGCTCGCTTTCGCCCTCGATCACGCTCTCGTCGATGACCACCTTGGTCACCGAATCCAGAGCCGGAAGCTGGTACATGGTGTCCAGCAGCACCGACTCCAGAATGGAGCGCAATCCCCGGGCGCCCGTCTTGCGCTCCATGGCCTTGCGGGCCACGGCGCGCAGCGCGTCCTCGCGGAAATCCACCTCGACGCCCTCCATCTCGAACAGTTTGACATACTGCTTCGTCAAAGAGTTCTTGGGCTCGGTGAGGATCTGCACGAGGGCGTCGATGTCGAGCTCCTCGAGGGTGGCGATCACAGGCAGACGTCCTACGAACTCGGGAATGAGGCCGTAGCGGATGAGGTCTTCCGGCTCCACGTTGCGTAGAGTCTCGCCGATGCTCTTACGGTCTTCCTCGCCCTTCACCTCGGCGGAGAAGCCGATGCCGGATTTCTCCGAACGGTCGCGGATGACCTTGTCGAGGCCGGCGAACGCGCCGCCGCAGATGAACAGGATGTTGCTGGTGTCGACCTGCAGGAACTCCTGCTGCGGGTGCTTGCGGCCGCCCTGCGGCGGTACCGACGCCACCGTGCCCTCGATGAGCTTGAGCAGCGCCTGCTGAACCCCTTCTCCGGAGACGTCGCGGGTGATGGAGGGGTTGTCGGATTTACGCGAGATCTTGTCGATCTCGTCGATGTAGACGATGCCCACCTGGGCCCGTTCCACGTCGTAGTCGCACTTCTGCAGCAGCTTCTGAATGATGTTCTCGACGTCTTCACCCACGTATCCGGCTTCGGTCAGGGTGGTGGCGTCGGCGATGGTGAACGGCACGTCGAGCAGGCGCGCCAGGGTCTCGGCGAGCAGCGTCTTGCCGCTGCCCGTGGGGCCGATCAGCAGGATGTTCGACTTCGACAGCTCGACGTCGTCCTTTTTTCCCTTATAGTTCAGTCGCTTGTAGTGGTTGTACACGGCCACGGAGAGCACCTTCTTGGCATGCTCCTGACCGATCACGTACTCGTCGAGAATGGCGTTGATTTCGTGAGGCACCGGCAGCCGGTCGCTGCCCTTGGTCTCGCCGCTCTCGGCGACTTCCTCGCGGATGATGTCGTTGCACAGCTCGACGCACTCGTCGCAGATGAAAACGCTGGGTCCCGCGATGAGCTTGCGCACTTCGTGCTGACTTTTGCCGCAGAAAGAACAGTAGAGCAGCTTGCCTGAGTCGTCGCTCTTACCGTTATCGCCCGCCATAGGTACCTCGATCGTTCCCGCAATCCTTACCTTGCGTGGTTCATGCCCATAATGCAAGCCCCGCCAGGTGAAGGAGATTTTAGTCAAGAAGGGCCCGTCGCCGGGCGGCTAATCGGCCGCCCGGACGCGCATCCGACCCCGTCGAAAGGCTGGGTGAATCAGTCGTTGGCCGCCTTCGCAACCCGTTTGCGCGGCATCTGCACCTTGTCCACAAGGCCGTACTCCTCGGCCTCCTGGGGGCTCATCCAGAAGTCGCGGTCGGTGTCCTCACGGATCCGCTCTACCGTCTGCCCGGTGTGCTCCGCGAGAATCTTGTTCAGCCGCTCCCGCATCAGCAGGATCTCTTTGGCCTGGATCTCGATGTCCGCGGCCACCCCACGGGAACCTCCGGACGGTTGGTGCAGCATCATGCGCGAGTTGGGCAGCGCGAAGCGCTTGCCGGGGGTGCCGGCGCCGAGCAGGAACGCTCCCATGCTGGCCGCCTGACCCACGCACATGGTGCTGACGTCACAGCGCACGAACTGCATGGTGTCGTAAATGGACATGCCCGCGGTGACCGAGCCGCCCGGGGAATTGATGTAGAGGTTGATGTCCTTGTCCGGGTTCTCGGATTCCAGGAACAGAAGCTGCGCCACCACCAGGTTGGCCACGTTGTCGTCCACGGGCCCCACCAGGAAGACGATGCGGTCCTTGAGCAGACGGGAATAGATGTCGTAGGCCCGCTCGCCCCGGGCCGACTGCTCGATCACCATCGGCACCAGCCCCAGGTTGGTCATGGGGAGCACCTTGGAATCGAAGGAATCACTCATGATGTCTACCTCAGCTCTGCTGTGATTGCGCCGCATCGTCCGGCTCGCTGCCGCCGGCTTCGGCTGTCTGTTCCGGCGCGTCACCCTCTTCCTCGACGGGCACCGCCTTGCCAGCCACTACGTCCTTGTAGCTGCTCGGCACCACCTCGACCTGCGCCTGCTGCAGCACGTGGTCGACCACCGCGTCCTCGAGAACGGCCATCTCGATCTGGTGCAGCTGCTCGTGATTGCTGTAATACCAGTTCTCCACCTGCTCGGGCTGCGCATACCCCTGGGCGATCTCACGAACGCGCTCCCGAACCTTGTCGGCGTCGGCTTCGAGCCCCGCCGAAGAGACGATCTCGTTCACCACCAGCCCCACCTTGACTCGACGCTCCGCCTGGGGGCGAAACAGGTCGTCCGGAAGCTGCGGCTGATTCGCCTGGCCGTACATCTGGAACTGCTGCAGCATCTGCCGGCGCAGGTTTTCGATCTCGTTGGCGATCAGGGCACTGGGAAGCTGAACCTGGTGCAGGGCATCGAGCTGATCCATCACCTGGCTGGTCAGCACGCGACGCACGGCGGCGTCCATCTCGCGCTGCATGTTGCCGCGCACCTCGGCACGAAACGCGTCCACCCCGCCTTCTTCGACCCCGAAATTCCGGAAAAACTCCTCGTCGAGCTCGGGCAGCTTGGGCTCGGCGACGGACTTGATCTTCACCGAGAACGTAACCGTCTTGCCGGCAAGCTGCTCGGCGCGGTAGTCGTCGGGGAACGTGGCATTGAACTCCCCCGTCGCTCCGGCGGCGAGGCCCCGGACACCGGCATCGAAGTCCTCGATCATCTGGCCTGCGCCCACCACGAACGATGCATCCTCGGCATGCCCGCCTTCGAACACCTCGCCATCCAGGCGCCCTTCGAAATCCAGGGTCACCCGGTCGCCTTCCTCGGCCGGCCGCTCCACGTCGACCCATTCCTTACGCTGATCCCTGAGCCGCTCGATCATGTCGTCGACGTCGGCCTCCGTGATCTCCGCCTCCGGCTTCTTGACCTCCGCCCGGCTGAGGTCGGCCAGGGTCACCGAAGGAAACACCTCGAAGGTGGCGGTGAACTCGAGATCGTTGCCCGGCTCCATCTTCACCACTTCCAGGCTCGGTTGCCCGGCGGGGGAGAGATCTTCCTGCCGTACGGCCTCCACGAAGCTGGATTGCATCAGGTCACCGGCGACCTCGGCACGCACGGCTTTGCCGTAACGCCGACGCACCTCCTTCAAGGGCACCTTGCCGGGGCGGAAACCGGGCAGACGCACCCGGTTGGCGGCGTCGTTCAGACGCTGGCTGATCTGCTCCTCGAAAGTCTCCGACGGCACGGAAATGGTCAGCCGGCGCTCGAGGCCCGATGTGGTCTCTATGGAAATCTGCATGTCTCGTTCGAAATACTTGTTTTGCTACCGAGTTGGAACCGACGTGAATCGGAATGAATGGGGTGGACGATGGGGCTCGAACCCACGACCGCCGGGATCACAACCCGGAGCTCTACCAACTGAGCTACGTCCACCATCAATCTCTGGCGCGCACGAGAGGCGCGCCCGGCGTGCATCATACTCCCACCCGGGGCACACCGTCAGGGGGGTCCGGCCATGTGCCGAGTCCCCCGAATGGCTCGCCGGATGGCTCGCCGGATGGCACGCCGAATGGCACGCCGAATGGCACGCCCGGAAGGACTCGAACCTTCAACCGTCGGCTTAGAAGGCCGATGCTCTATCCTGTTGAGCTACGGGCGCCCTGCGGGAGCGTTTTCCGGCGGCTCGCAGGCGGCTGACCGACGGCTCGGCCGGGACGATCGGAATATGGTCGGGGTAGAGAGATTCGAACTCCCGACATCCTGCTCCCAAAGCAGGCGCGCTACCAGACTGCGCTATACCCCGCCGTACAGGAAACCGCGCGATGATAATGGCGGGGCGGTGGAGCGTCAAATGACGCGCCGGGCAGGAATCTTGCGGAAGCCGCCGCGGCGGATCGCGGGCGAGCCGGGCCCGAAGCCGAACCACTCGCACACGGCCCTTGCTAGAATGCGCCCGCGGAAACCCCCTTCCGCGCCCCCTTTCGGAGACATGCCCATGACCGCACAGATCCTCGACGGCAACGCCATCGCCCGCTCACTGCGAGCCGAGATTCGGGCACGGGTGGACAGCCGCACCACCAGCGGCCTGCGGCCGCCGGGGCTCGCCGTGGTGCTGGTGGGCAACGATCCGGCGTCGGAGATCTACGTGCGCCACAAGCGCAAGGACTGCGAGGAGGTCGGTTTTCACTCCGACGTCCAGCACCTCTCCGCCAACGTGACCCAGGAGGATCTGGTGGAGCGCATCCGGGTGCTGAACGCCGACGCCAGCATCGACGGCATCCTGGTTCAACTGCCACTTCCGGATCACCTGGACGCCGCGAGCATCATCGACCTCATCGACCCGGCCAAGGACGTGGACGGCGTGCATCCGTTCAACATCGGCCGGTTGGCCCTGCGCCGTCCTACCCTGCGCTCCTGCACGCCGAAGGGCATCATGCAGCTTCTCGAGCACACCGGCGTCCCCATCCGGGGCCTGGATGCCACGGTCATCGGCGCATCGAACCACGTCGGCCGGCCCATGGGTCTGGAGTTGCTGCTGGCCGGATGCACGGTCACCACCGCCCACAAGTTCTCCCGGGACGCCCGAGCCGCCGCGGCCGCCGCGGACGTGGTGATCTCCGCCGTCGGCAAGCCGGGGCTGGTGCGCGGTGACTGGATCAAGCCCGGCGCCATCGTCATCGACGTCGGCATCACCCGCGGCGCCAACAACAAGCTTCATGGCGATGTGGTCTTCGACGAGGCGGTGGAGCACGCCGGCTGGATCACGCCGGTCCCCGGGGGCGTCGGTCCCATGACGCGGGTGGCCATGCTGCAGAACACGCTGCTGGCGGCAGAAGGCCGGGTGAAGTGAGCCGGCTGTACATATCGGACCTGCACCTCGCGGAGCCGGACGATGCCCGCTTCCGTGCCTTGGTGCGGCTGATCTCCGAAGCGAGCCGCCAGGGGGACGAGATCTACCTGCTCGGCGACCTCTGCGAGGTCTGGGTGGGGGATGACGACGACGGGCCGCTGGCCCGCGCGCTCACCGCCGCCCTGGCCGACGCCGCGCGCCACGTCCGGCTCTTCGTCATGCACGGCAACCGGGACTTTCTGTTCGGTGACGGTTTCGCGCGGGCGGCAGGTGCGACGCTGATCCCCGACCCTCACCTGCTCGACGCCCACACGCTTCTCTCCCACGGTGACGCCTTCTGCATCGACGACCGGGAGTACCAGCAGGTACGCGCCCAGCTACGGTCGCCGGAGTGGCAGGCGGACATCCTCCGCCGGCCCCTCGAGGAGCGCCGCGCCCTGGCCCGGGGAATGCGGGCGCAGAGCGCGGCCACCAACGCCAACAAGGCCGAGAACATCATGGACGTCTCCACGGACGAGGTCGCACAGGTGATGGATCGGCACGGGGCCCGTCGGCTGATTCACGGCCACACCCACCGCCCCGGCATTCACCGCCACCCCTGGGGAGAGCGCTACGTCCTCGGCGCCTGGGAGCGCTGCGGCTGGTATTTGCGGGAGGACGACGACGGGACGCTCAATCTCTTCTGCATCGGCATCGCATAGTAGAGGTTTCGGCGGTCAGCGGTCAGCGCTCCACCGGCCCACTGTGAAAGCGGAACTCCCGATCCGGCGCCGTGCACAACTCGGCATCGGCGCGGAGCAGCTCGTCGAGCTTCTCCTCCACCGGCTCCGGCGCGTAACGGCGCGCGAGGTCGAGGTAGTGCTCGAAGTGGCGGGCCTCCGACGCCAGGAGACCCGCGTACAGATCGGCCAACGCCGCCGGCACCACGTCCACCAGGCCGGCGAAACGCTCGCAGGAGCGGGCCTCCACCACGGCGCCCACCAGCAGAGTATCCACCAGCCGGAACGGCTCGGAGCGGCGCACCCGGGCCATCAGGGACGCCGCGTACCGGCTCGGCGTCACGTGGACGTAGTCGATGCCGCGGGCTCGGATGAGGGCGTGAACCTGCTCGAAATGGCGCAGCTCCTCCCGGGCCAGACGCGACATGCGGAACAGCAGCTCGGGACGGTCGACGTAGCGGTAGAGCAGGCTGAGAGCGGTCCCGGCGGCCTTCTTCTCGCAGTTGGCGTGGTCGATGAGCAGCAGGGGCAGTTCCTCGGCCGCCTGATCGAACCAGATGCCCGGGCTCCGGCAGCGAAGGAACCGGAGTACCCGGTCGAGGCCTGGCGCGGAACGGCTCATTCGGCCGGGATCCTGTAGTTGCGCTCGTAGTGGGCCAGGGAGCGCCGGTAGAACTCCCGGTCTATGGCGGCGAGCAGCTCCGCCGGTCCACGCCCGGCCGGGTGGGCATCCTCCGCGAGCCCCAGGCCCAGCTCTGCCAGGGGGTGGGCCTGCTCCCGCCATTGCAGGCGCTGCAGCAGCTCGTAGGCCAGGTTCGGAGCGTCCAGCTCGTCCGCCCCCGACAGGCCCCGCTCACGGGCGTACTCCCTGAGGCGGACCTCGTTTCGGACCTCGAGGACCGTGGCGACCGCGCCGGCGCGCAGCGCCAGCAGCCGCTGCCATACCGCCTGACGTTGCTCCGGGTCGAAGGCGTTCCACTGCACGATCTCGTGGGCGAAACGCTTGCAGCCCCGGCACACCAGGTCGCCGTAGGTGGTGGAGCAGGTGCCCACGCAGGGCGTACGTCTCAGCATGATCGAACCGGAGATGGCAAATTAGCGCACGGAGCCGAGCATCAGCCGCAACTGCAGCCGCCGGAGCTGGCCCCGGAGCTGGCGGAGATCGCGGCTGCCCCATTCGGCGCCGGGATTGTACAGCAGCCTCTCCAGCTCGGCGACGAGCCGCGTAGCCTGGGCGTCGCCCAGGCCTCCGGCGGAGGCGATTCTGCGAATGAACGCCCCCGGCGACTCCGCGGGTGCCCGCTTCCAGCCCGCACCGGCAACCCGACGGCAGAATCGGCCGAACAGCCGCTCCACCGGATGCCGCGGCGGAGGACGGCGGCGCCAGAACAGCGCCAGCGCCACCACCGCCACGCTGGCGGCTCCGCCAGCGAGCACCGCCGCGCCGATGCGTGCCGGGGTGACGTCGCCGAGGACGTCGCCGAGGAAGGCCGCCTGAACCTGGGCGTCGTAACCCACCACCCACATGTTCCAGCGGTGTTCCAGGGAATCGGCCCAATACAACACCTGGCGCAGCAGGCCCATGCTCTGGAAGCGCGCGCTGGTCAGGGCCGAGAGGGATTGCCGATCCTCCTGGGAGAGGGCCGCCTCCAGACCGCGCTCGATTCGCGCCGGGGCCACCGCGGCCGTCGGATCCACCCGCTGCCAGCCCATTCCCGGTACCCAGTACTCCACCCACGCGTGGGCGTCGTACTGGCGCACCATGAGATGTCCGGTGATGGGATTGACCTCGCCACCCTGATACCCCCCCACCATGCGCGCCGGTACGCCCACGGCGCGCAGCATGAACACCAGGGCGCCGGCGTAGTGGGCGCAGAATCCCCGCCGGCTGTCGAGCCAGAAGGTGTCGATGCTGTGCCGGTCGCCCAGCGCGGGCGGCCGCAACGTGTAGAAGAAGGGCTCGCTGCGGATCTCCGCCAGCACCGCGGCGACGAAGGCCGGGGCCGAGCCGGTGCGCTGCCAGAGATCCCGGGCGTGGGCACGGACCCGCGGGCTCTCGCCCTCCGGCAGCCGCGTCTCCCGCGCGTGGAGGGCTGGGGGCAGCGCCTGCACGGCGTCGGTGGCCAACCCCGGCCGGGATTCCACCCGGTAACGGAACACGGACAGCACCGGATCCTCCGATTCGAGCCGGAAGTCCCGGGTGAGGGCCGCCGCCGGCGTGCTTGCCGTGGGGGTTTCCAGGGCGAACAGCCAGTTCGCCTGGGTCGCCTCCAGCAACACCTCGTAGCTGACCCCCGGTCCCGAGCCGACCTCGGGCCGCTCCCCCTCCTCCCAGGATGGCAGCCCCCCGCCCGCGGACCAGGTGCCCTCCTCGAAGCGGGAATAGACCAGCCCGCGCCAGTACAGCTCCCGTTTGGGCGGGACGCCGGCGTCGAACACGACCCTGAACGCCAGCTCGTCGGAGCGGGTGAGCTCCGCCACGTCGCCCGGCTTGACCCGATCGCTGATGCCGGTCGATGCGGCTGAGGGCAGCGGCATGCTCCACAGCGGCGCGATGCGCGGAAAGAACAGGAACAGCACCAGGGTCAGCGGCAATGCCTGCAGGATGAGGATACCGGCCACCCTGAGGCTCGCCAGCGGCCGCACCCGGGTGGGTACCTGATTGAGACCCACCATGGCGGCGGTGACGAGAATCATGGCCGCCACCTGGTACGCCGCAACGGTGATGGACTGGTTGAACAGGAACTCGGTGGCGATGATGAAGTAGCCGAGGAAGATCACCAGATACGCGTCCCGCCGGCTCTTCATCTCCACCAGCTTCAGGGCGAACGCGAGAATGAGCAGCGAGGCCGCCGCCTCCGGACTGAACGGCGGCGCCCCGGAAATCGCCACGGCGCCCACGGACGAGAGCACCAGAACGGTCTTCACCCAGCGCCGGGGGTAGTTCCAGCGGCCGCGGTAGACGCCGGCGCGCCAGTACCCGCAGAACAGACCCACGCCGATGATCCACGGGGAGAGATGAAACAGATAAGGGATCACCACCGCCACCTGGGCCACCATGAGCAGCGCCAGGGTATTGCGGGGAATCTGCCGATCCACCCCGCGGGCGGCGCCCGGGGCGCTAGCCGAGGCCATGAAGGGCGAACTCCCTCAGCACCCGCTCCAGGTGCGCCTCGCCGGTACCCGGCTCGATGCGCCGCGCGCCCAGGCGCACGCCGAACTCCCGCCCCAGCCGGGTGGCCCGCAAGGCGAGCCCGGTGAGCCGCGACAGCCGCTCCTCCACATCGCCGGGCACGGCATCCAGGTCGAGCCACAGGCGAGGCTCCAGGAAGCTGGCGTAGCGCTTGACCATCAGCTCGTCGCCGCGGGCGTAGGAGCGCCACATGATGTGCTTCACCGGGTCCCCGGGCTGATACGTCTTGATGTCGGTGAAGTCCTCGCTGCCCTGAGGATCGATGAGCTCGCCCTCGTCGCGGCGGCCGCTGACCGAGCTCGGGAACGGGCCGAACAGGGGCCGCGGATACACCAGCGCCCGGGCGTCCATGTCCACCCACGTCCAGGCCCGCAGCAGCCCGAGCGGATACCGGGTCTCCACCAGCAGGCGCCCGGGGCGCAGGTAACCGCGATGCCCCGCCTGCACGTAGAGACGCAACAGATCCGCTTCCTGATCATGGAGCTCCGCCCACCGCAGGATACCGCCGGGAAAGCCGATGCGTATGCCTTCCCGCCCGCGGCTGCGCCAGCGCCCGTCCTTCGGCCGCACCACCCGCAGGCTCACCTCCACCTCTTCGCCGACGAACCCGGGTCGGGCACCCACGAATTCCAGCCGCAGCCCCGAGAGGTTCTGGAAGGTGTAGAGAATGGCCACGAGGAACACGCTGCCGAGCAGGAAAGCGACCCCGTACACCAGGCTTGCCTGATAATTGATGGCGGCCACCACCAGCAGCAGCAAAAGACCGCCCAGCACGAAACCGGTCGGGGTGGGGAAGATGAAGATGTTGCGTTGAGACAGCTCGATGACCGGGCTCGGCGGAATACGCCGGTCCAGCCAGCGGCCGAAGCGCCGGCCGAGGACGCCGGATGAGGCTGCCTCAGCCACCGCCGCTGTGCCCCTCGAGCGCGCGGCGCTAGCCGACGACGTCCACGGCGGCCAGCAGCCGCTGAGCCAGCGCGCCGCCGCCGTGACCGGCATAGTCCGCCGCCTCACGCAGCCGATGCTCCACCACCGCCGGCAGGACCGCCTGCACGTCCTCGGGCACCACGTGGCCGCGATCGTGAACCAGGGCCCAGGCCCGGGCGGCATGGAGCAGCGCAAGCGCACCGCGCGGCGACAGCCCGAAGGCGAACTCGCTGCCGCGCCGGCTGTGCGCCACCAGACGCTGCACGTACTCGATGAGCGGATCGGCAACCCGCACAGCCTCGACCGCCCGCTGCAGCTCGGTGAGCTCGGCCACATCGAGTATCGCCGTCATGGACTCCAGGGCGCGGCGGCGGTCGCCGCCCTTCAGGAGCTCCCGCTCCGCGTCCGGGTCCGGATAACCCACCTCGATGCGCATGAGGAAGCGATCGAGTTGCGACTCCGGCAGGGGAAACGTCCCCATCTGGGTGGAGGGATTCTGGGTGGCGATGACGAAGAAGGGTTCCGGCAGCGGCCGGGTCACGCCGTCGGCGGTGACCTGATGCTCCTCCATGGCCTCGAGCAGCGCGCTCTGGCTTTTCGGAGTGGCCCGGTTGATCTCGTCGGCGAGCACCACCTGAGCGAACAGCGGGCCCTCGATGAACCGGAACTCGCCGGTCTCCCGCTGGAACACCGAGGTGCCGATGATGTCCGACGGCAGCACGTCGCTGGTGAACTGGATGCGGTGGTACGACAGCCCCAGCACCCGCGCCAGGGCGTGGGAGAGCAGCGTCTTGCCCATCCCGGGGAGATCCTCGATGAGCAGGTGGCCGCGCGCCAGCAGGCAGGTGAGCGCCAGCTTGATCTGGGGTTCCTTGCCCAGCAGAACGCCGTTCAGAGCCTCGAGCAGCGCCTGAACGCGATCTCGTGCCTCACGCGTGGTTGTGGAGGTCGATGACCGTGTGATCGTTGCTGAACTCGGAGTCACGGCGCTGTTTCATCTCATCGCTTCTGTTCAACGATAGACGCTCGAGATAAGCGGCGTCTATGTCTCCAGTCACGTAATTGCCGTCGAAGACCGAGCAGTCGAAGCTCTGGATCCTGGGATTGCCCTCGCGGGCGCTCTGCACCAGGTCGTCGATGCGCTGATACACCAGCAGGTCGGCGCCGATGAATCGCGCCACCTCCTCCTCGCTGCGTCCGTGGGCGACGAACTCGTTGGCGGTGGGCATGTCGATGCCGTAGACGTTGGGGTAGCGGACCGGCGGCGCCGCCGAGGCCATGTACACCTTCCTGGCGCCCGCCTCCCGGGCCATCTCGATGATCTGCTGAATGGTGGTACCCCGGACGATTGAATCGTCCACCAGCAGAACGTTCTTGCCCTTGAATTCCAGCTCGATGACGTTGAGCTTCTGGCGGACCGATTTCTTGCGCTGGCTCTGGCCCGGCATGATGAAGGTGCGGCCGATGTAGCGGTTCTTGATGAAGCCTTCCCGGTACTTCACGTCGAGCTGGTGGGCGAGCGGCAGCGCGGCAGTGCGCCCGGTATCGGGAATGGGCACCACCACGTCGATGTCGTGGCCGCGGCCGGAGAAACGCTCCAGGATGCGCTGGGCCAGATGCTCCCCCATGCGCAACCGCGATTTGTACACCGACACGTTGTCCATGATGGAGTCGGGGCGGGCCAGGTACACGAACTCGAAGATGCACGGAGAGAGCTGCGTGTTCTCGGCGCAGACCCGGGTGTGCAGCTCCCCCCGGTTGCTGATGAAGATGCACTCCCCCGGAGCGACGTCGCGGATGAGATCGAAGCCGAGGATGTCCAGGGCAACGGACTCGGAGGCGATCATGTACTCCCGGCCGTGCTCGCCGTCGCGCTTGCCGAACACCAGCGGACGGATTCCGTGGGGGTCGCGGAAGGCAACGATACCGACGCCGATGACCATGGCCACCGCCGCGTAGGCGCCGCGGCAGCGCTCGTGCACCCGGCCCACCGCCGCGAATATGTCCTCCGGCGCGGGCTCGTGGGCGCGCTGGGCCTCCAACTCGTGGGCGAACACGTTGAGCAGCACCTCGGAATCGCTGTCGGTGTTGACGTGGCGGAGGTCCTCCCGGAACAGGTCGGCCTGCAGCCGCTCGGCGTTGGTGAGATTGCCGTTGTGGGCCAGGGTGATGCCGTAGGGCGAGTTGACGTACATGGGCTGAGCTTCGGCGGAGCTGGCGGATCCCGCGGTGGGATAGCGCACGTGGCCGATGCCGATGTTGCCCACCAGCCGCTGCATGTGGTGCTGCTGGAAGACGTCCCGCACGAGACCGTTGCCCTTGCGCAGATGAAGCTTGCGGCCGTCGGAGGTCACCATGCCCGCGGCATCCTGGCCGCGGTGCTGGAGCACCGTCAGGGCGTCATAGATCTGCTGGTTGACGGGATAACTGCTGACGATGCCGACGATGCCGCACATATCACTCTCGGTTGAGTTGAAGGACCCAGTGCTGGAACCAACCTACCAGGTCCAGCACTTCCTGCTCGAATGCCAAAAGCTCGGGGACCAATACCGAGGACTGCCACCAGGTTCCTCCCTCGGCGAACTGACGCAGCGCGATCAGCGCGACGATGCAGGCCAGGGCGCCTCGGGCACTGCCGAACAGGAACCCGAGGAAACGGTCGGTACCCGATAGACCCGTGGTCTTCACCAGCGTTCCCGCGAGACGCTGCAGCACGGCGCCGGCCAGCAGCGTGACGAGGAAGATCACGATGAAGGCCACCACGAGGCGCACGGACTCGTCTGCGAGCTGGCCCGCGAGCAGCTCCGCCCCGGGCGCCGCGAAATACAGAGCCAGGACGAAGGCAGCCAGCCACGACGCCAGGGACAGCACCTCCTTCATCAGGCCCCGGGCGAGCCCGATGAGGGCCGACACCAGCACCACGATCAGGATCAGGATGTCCGCCGTCGCCATCCTCCGCCCCCCTAGTTCGAGAACGCCACGAGACGGGCCTGGACATCGTAGCGGGCCGACAGCTCGCCGCGCAGCCGCTCGGCCCGCTCACGGTCGAGCAGCGGGCCGACGGCGACCCGGCTCAGCACCTGCTCGTCGGCCTTGGCCGTGGAGATGAACGCTTCGTAACCGTCTTCGCGCAGCCGCGTGCGGAAGTCCTCGGCGTTGCCCGCCTGCCGGAAGCTGGCCACCTGCACCGCCCACACCTCGGTGTCGCGCTTCGCCGCGGTGAGCACCGGCTCGCCGAACCGGGTTCCGGTCTGGGTGAGGAAGCCCTCCTCGTCCACCTGCGCTCTGAGCTTCTCGACCCGGGCCACCACGTCGGACTCCGGGATCTGCCGACTGCGCCCGGGTACCGTCCCGGGCACGCTCTCGTCCATGGGCCGCGCCGGAATCTGCTCTGCCGCCGGAGCCTCCCATTCGGGCAGGTCCGGCAGCTCACGGGCCGGCAGCCCGGCGCCGTCGAACAGCATCGGCAGACAGATCACCGCCAGGGCCAGCAGAAAGAGACTGCCGGTCACGCGATAGCGGGTTTGCTCTTTCAAATCCGGAGATCCATCGGTCCAACGGGCGCGGCCTCGATCCCCCCCGCCGCGAGCAGGTTGCGCACCTGCTCCACCAGGCTGAACGAGCCGAACGCGAGGATACCATCGTCGCCCCGGCACCTCGAAAGGCAACGTTCCAGACCTTGCACCAGGTCACCCGCCGCCGCGACCTCGCAGGCCCCGCCGCCGGACGTCAGCTTCCCGGCGAGCGCCTGCCCCGTCTGCCCCCGGGGATTCTGGGTGGGCACGCACACCCAACCGCGTATCAGCCCCTGAAGCGCCGCGCTGACCCCCGCCGCATCCTTGTCCGCCAGCATGCCGAGCAGGCCGACGAAGCGCCGCCCCGGATAGCGCGCCTCGAGCTGGCGGCGCAGAAACGCCGCTCCCGCCGGATTGTGGGCCACGTCCAGCAGCAGCAGGCGCTCTTCGGGTGCGAGGCAGAAGGTTTCCATGCGCCCTGGCAGCCAGGCGCTCCCCAGGGCCTCGTGAACGCGGTGCGCCGGCAGGCCAGCCAGATGGTCAGCCGCCTCGATGGCAAGGGCGCAGTTGTGCGGCGCCAGCGCCCCCCATGGCAGACCCGCGAGCCGCCTTCCCGTCCACTCCACGCCCCAGCTCCCGCGCCCTTCACGGACGCTGAAGTCCGCGCCGAGCCGGGTGGTCCGGCACTCGAGCTCCCGGGCCCTCTGCACCACCGATTCGGTGACGTCGGCGCCGAGCACCACGCGCTGGCCAGGCCGCAGCACACCGGCTTTCTCCCGCCCGATGACCTCCAGGTCGTCGCCCAGCCAGTCCTGATGATCCAGACCGATGCTGGTGATCACGGCCACGTCCGCGGAGACCAGATTGAAGGCATCCAGGCGCCCGCCCAGGCCCACCTCCAGCACGGCCACATCCACGGCGGCAGCCCGGAAGCAGTGCAGGGCCACCAGCGCGGAGAATTCGAAGTAGGTCAGCGGAACGTCGCCCCGGGCCGCTTCCACCGCCGCGAAGGCGCCACACAGGGTTGCGTCGTCGAGTTCTCTGCCCTCGATGCGTACCCGCTCGTTGAACCTGTGCACGTGGGGCGACAGCGTGGTACCCACCGCCAGTCCGGCGCTTCTGAGCAGCGCCTCGACGGCCACGCAGGTCGAGCCCTTGCCGTTCGTCCCGGCGACGATGACGCTGCGCGGCGCGCAGCGGTAGTGGGGCGGTTCGAAGCCCATGGCCTCGGCCACCCGGCGCATCCGCTCCAGGCCCAGATCGATGCCGACGGAGTGCACGCCCTCCGCGTGACGGAGCCATCCGTTCAGACTGCGCGCGGGGGTCTCGAGGTGATTCACTGAATGGTTCACCGAATGGTTCGCCGAATGACCCCCGGTTGGGGCACTACGCTTCGTCCAGGGCGCGCCGGATCTCCGACGCCTGGGCCTCCAGATGCTCGGGAATCCGCTCCGGAGTGTCGGCATGGGCTGCCATGGTGCGCACCAGGGCACTGCCCACCACCGCGCCGTCGGCGTGAGCCGACACGGCCCGGGCCGAGGCGCCGTCCTTGATGCCGAACCCCACCATCACCGGCAGCTCGGTGAGGCTGCGCAGCCACTGCAGCTTCTCCCCCACGGCCTCCGCGTCCAGGTGGTCTGCGCCGGTGATGCCCTTCAGGGAGACGTAATAGACGAAGCCGCTGGCGTGCTCCAGGATCATCCGTGCCCGGGCCTCGGTGGTGGTGGGCGCCACCAGATAGATCAGCCGGACGCCGGCGTCGGCGAGCGCCGGCGCCAGCTCGCCGGCCTCTTCCGGGGGCAGGTTCACCATGATCAGGCCATCCACCCCGGCCTCACGGGCAGCCCGGGCGAACCGTTCGCAGCCCATGGCCAGCACCGAGTTCAGATAACCCATCAGCACCACCGGCGTGGTGTCGTCCTCGGCGCGGAACTCCCGCACCAGGTCGAGGCAGCCGCGCAGCGTCATACCCTGAGCCAGACCCCGCTCCGACGACGCCTGCACCGCCGGCCCTTCCGCTTCCGGGTCCGAGAACGGAATGCCCAGCTCCAGCACGTCGGCACCGCCGCGCACCAGCGCCCGCAAGGCGGGCACCGTCACCGACGGATGAGGATCGCCCGCGGTGATGAACGTCACCAGCGCCTTGCGGCCTCGTGCGCGAAGCTCACGGAGTCGCCCATCCAGGCGGCCGTCGCCCCCGTTCGCGCTCACAGCTTGATCCCGTCCAGTTCGGCCACCGTCATGATGTCCTTGTCACCGCGGCCGGAGAGGTTCACCACCACCACCCGATCAGGCCCCAGGGCCTCGGCGTGCTTGGCCACCCAGGCGATGGCGTGGCTCGACTCCAGGGCGGGCAGGATGCCTTCGCAGCGGTTGAGCAGGCGGAAGGCCTCCAGAGCTTCGTCGTCGGTGACGGCGTGATACTCCGCCCGGCCCAGGTCCTTCAGGAACGCGTGCTCCGGCCCGACCCCGGGATAATCGAGCCCGGCGGAGATGGAGTGGGTCTCGATGATCTGACCGTCGTCGTCTTCCATGAGGTACGTGCGGTTGCCGTGCAGAACACCGACGCGGCCCGCGTTCAGCGGCGCCGCGTGCTTGCCCGTCTCGATACCGAGACCGCCCGCCTCCACCCCCACCAGACGCACCTCGGCGTCGTCGATGAACGGGTGGAACAGGCCGATGGCGTTGGATCCGCCGCCGACGCAGGCCACCAGCACGTCCGGCAGCCGGCCCAGGTCCTGCAGACACTGCGCCCGGGCCTCCTGACCGATGACCGACTGGAAGTCCCGCACCATGGCTGGGAACGGATGGGGGCCCGCCACGGTGCCGATGATGTAGTGGGTGGTGTCCACGTTGGTCACCCAGTCCCGCATGGCTTCGTTCATGGCATCCTTCAAGGTCCGGGACCCGGATTCCACCGGGATCACCTCGGCCCCGAGCAGCTTCATGCGATAGACGTTCAGGCTCTGGCGGCGCACGTCCTCGGCGCCCATGTAGACCCGGCACTGGAGTCCGAGCCGCGCCGCGATGGTGGCCGTGGCCACGCCGTGCTGGCCCGCCCCCGTCTCGGCGATCACCCGCGGCTTGCCCATCCGCTTGGCCAGCAGCGCCTGGCCCACGGTGTTGTTCACCTTGTGGGCGCCGGTGTGGTTCAGATCCTCGCGCTTGAGATAGATCTGCGCGCCGCCGAGGGTGCGGGTGAGGCGCTCGGCGAAGTACAGCGGGGTGGGCCGTCCGACGTAGCGAGCGAGATCGCGCTCGAGCTCCGCGTGGAACTCCGGGTCGTGCCGCGCCGATTCGTAGAGGTTCTCGAGCTCCTCCAGCGCGTGCATCAGCGTCTCGGCCACGAAGCGGCCGCCGTGCTGGCCGAAGTGACCCCCGATGGGTTGCTCGTACCGGTTAGCTCCCTGCACTCTTCACCTCTGCCACGAATTTGCGAATCTTGGCCGCGTCCTTCTCGCCCTTGCGTGCACCTTCCACGCCACCGCTCACGTCCACGCCCCAGGGGTGCAGCCGCTGCACGGCGCCCGCCACGTTCTCCGCGGTCAGGCCGCCCGCCAGCACCAGCGGCAGCCGGCTCTCGGGCCACAGATCCCAGTCGAAGACCTCACCGCTACCGCCCATCACCCCGGGGACGTAGGTGTCCAGGAGCAGGCAGCACGCGTCGGCATACTCGCTTTCCAGCGCGGCTATGGGCACCGGTCCCCGCACCCTCACGGCCTTGACGAACGGTACTCCGAAGCCGCGGCAGAAATCGCCGGATTCCTCGCCGTGGAACTGCAGCACGTCCAACTCCACCGAATCGAGCACCCGCCGGACCGCGTCGCGCCCGGGGTCGACGAACAGGCCCACCCGGACCACGGCGCCACCCACGCTGCCGGCGATCTCCCCCGCTTTCTGCGCCGCGACGTAGCGCGGCGTGCCCGGGACGAAGTTCAGCCCCAGGGCGTCCGCGCCGGCGCGCACCACCGCCTCCGCATCCTCCGCGCGGGTGATGCCGCAGATCTTTATTCGGGTGGTCATGGTATCGAAGGCCGCGAAACCGCGTAGTTTACCGGAGCCGCTAGAAGCGGTCCAAACCGCCGAGGCCCCGCAGCAGCGCCGGCGGCCGGCCCGGTGGCAGATCGTAGCCCGGATAGCTGACATCCACCAGGTACAGTCCCTCGGCCGGTGCGGTGCGACCGGCGAGGGATCGGTCACGCTGCTCGAGGATCTCGGCGATCCACCCTTCCCGGGCCCGGCCCTCGCCCACCTGCACCAGGGCACCGGCAATGTTGCGCACCATGTGTAGAAGAAAGGCGTTGGCCGTCAGATCCAGCACCACCAGCGACTCGGCCCGCAGCACGCTGATGCGGTGCACGCAGCGGTGCGCGGACACGGATTGGCATCCCGCCGCCCGGAAGGTGGTGAAGTCGTGCTCCCCCAGCAACGCCTGGGCAGCCCGATGCATGGCTTCGTCGTCCAGCCGTCGAACAGGCACCGCCTTCCCCCGCATCAGCGGCGAAGGCGACGCATCCTCGTAGAACAGGTACTGGTAGCGGCGGGCGACGGCGGAATAGCGGGCGTGGAAGCTCGGGGCCACCTCACGCGCCCACAGCACCTTCACTCCGGGCGGAGTCAGTGCGTTGGTTCCCTTGATCCAGGCGGAGAGCGGCCGGGACACGGGCGGGGCGAAGCCCACCACCTGGCCGGTGGCATGGACGCCGGCATCGGTGCGCCCGGCGGCCGCCACCCGGACCGGCTGCGCCGCGATCCGTGACAACGCCGACTCCAGCGCCCCCTGCACCGAGGGGGCGTTGGCCTGGAGCTGAAAGCCGTGGAAATCGCTGCCGTCGTATTCGACCCCGAGTGCGAGTCTCATCGGCGCGGGATTCAAATCTCCTCGAGCATGGCCTGGGCCCGCTGCTGCTGTTCCGAGTTACCCTCGGTCAGCACCTCGTTCAGGATGTCGCGGGCGCCGTCCTGATCGCCCATGTCGATGTAGGCACGGGCGAGGTCGAGCTTGGTGCTGGCGGTGTCGCCCTCGTCGTCGAAGTCGAAGGCCTCATCGGCCAGAGGCTCCGCCTCGTCCAGGTCGAGATCCAGGTCGAGATCCAGGTCGATCTCCTCGCTGGCGAGGGCCACGGTCGGCGCCTCCTCGGGCGCTTCGTCCGGCTCCACCCTGGAAGAGTCGGCGTCGGGGTCGAAGTCGAAACCGAGATCACCGCCGAGTGCCTCGTCCGAGCGGGACTCTGTGACTTCTCCGGCGATCTCGTCCAGCTCCAGTTCGAAATCGTCCGCGCCGTTGGCGAGACCCGTGAGCACCGCGGCTTCCGTGCGCTCCCCCCCGGCCGGCATGTCTTCCAGCGCGAGCTCGCCGGGCGCTTCCCGGGAATCCCCGGCATCCGCGGCCAGTGGCTCATCGAAGCTCGGCGCCGCCGGCTCCGGCACCGCGCCATCCGCGTCATCCGCGCCGTCACCGAACTGCTGCGCCAGCTCCCTGGCAGTCAGGAGCGCCTCCTCGTCGTCGCACCGCTCCACCAACTCCGCCAGATGGGCGTCGAAAGCGGTCCGGTCCCGGGTCTCGGCGTACAACTCGAGCAGCTTGAGGCGCACGTCGTTCCGGCCCGGGTCCTCGTCGAGGACGCCGAGCAGCAGACTGATGGCCTGGGGATAGCGGCCGTAGGCGATGTATATGTCGGCCTCACCGATGACGTCGCCGGTCTCGGAATCCAGCTCCCCGGCATCGTCGTCCAGACTCGAGGCTTCCGTTTCAGCGTGCGGCTCGCCGAAAGGCTCGCCGTCAGACTCGTCGTCCACCTCGGCATCCAGGTCCGGGATCGCGGACGCCGCGGCAGCCCCTGCTGTTGCGGCCGCCGCCGGCACAGACTCGGGTTCAGCCACAGTCTCGAAGAACTCGTCCTCTTCCTGGGCCCGGCGCCGGCGCGCCGCGATCAGGGCGTACACCAGAAGCAAAACCACAATGCCCAGGGCCACCATCAGCACATAGGGCGACTGCCACCATGCGCGAGCCTCGCTGGACGCGTTCTGGTTTTGACTCTGGGCGGCCGCTGCGGCCTGAGCCCGCTCCATCTCCTCGCGCAGCCGCTGAACCTCCACCTGGAGCTCCGCGAGCTGCTGATCCTTGACCTCGAGCTGGCGGTCCTTCACCGAAATCTGGTTGGTCGCGAGCTCCTTTTCGCGATCGAGCGCTTCGGTGAGCGCTTCGACCTCCCGACCCAGCCGGTCGCGTTCTTCCAGTGCTGCATCCAGGTCGGCGCCAGCCTCGGTGCCCCCGGCTACGCCGTCGCCCACCGCGGCCACGATCTTCAGCTCGCCCCCCTGGGCCGCCGCAGGGATCACACGGGGCTCCCCGGCGGGGGTGGCGTCCACGGGGCTCTGCAGGGTCGGCTCCGGCTGCTCGTTCGTCGCCACCCGCCGCTCCGCCTGACGCCGCGGCTGCTCGCCGCGCTGCAGGGCGCGCCAATCCTCGGTCTGCAGGGCCACCTGCTGGTTCGCCTCCGCTGCCGAGATCTCCTGCGCCTGGGCTTCGCTCGGCAGCCGCAGGCTGTAGCCCGCCTTGAGCAGATTGATGTTCCCGTGGAGGAAGGCCTGCGGGTTGAGGCGCTGAATGGCCAGCATGTTCTGCTGCACGCTCACCCGGTTGGACGGCCGGGTACGGGAAGCGATGCTCCAGAGCGTGTCGCTGCGGTCGGTCATCCGGTACTCGCCGTCGACGATGCCCTCGTCGAGGGGCGATGGCTCGGTGCTGCCGGGCCCCGATGGCATCTGCACCTGGGTGCCGCGGGACACCGTGGCCTGGCGCTCCACCCGACCAACTCCGGACTCGCTGGCCGAAGACCGGGCCGGCGCCGAGACCGTGGGAGCCGGCGCCGGGCTGAAAGTGGGGGGATCGAGCAGCAGGGTGTACTCCTTCAGCAGCCGCCCGTTGGGCCAGAGCACCTCCACCAGAAAGTTCAGATACGGTTCGGTGACGGGTTGGGTGCTGGTCACCTTGATGTTGCCGACGCCATCGGAGTCGTAGGTGACCTCGAACCGCAGGTCCGTGAGGAAGAAGAAGCGCTCGACGCCCACCCGCTCGAAGTCCTCGGCCGATGCAAGCGACACCAGAACTTCCGTCGGTTGCAGTCCCGCCGGGTCGAGCAGTTCGATCTCGGCTTCGAGCTTCTCGTTCAGCGACGAATCCAGTTCGATGTCGCCGAGACCCAGGGGCCAGCCGGCAGGCGCGCCGACGAGCAGCGCGGCGGCGGCCAGCGTTCTGGCGCACGCCGCGGCGCGCCCGGGACTGCGCGTGCGGCCCTGGCGCAGACGCAGACGACTGAGCAGGTACTCAAGCATAAGGGAGCCTCTTGATCGATGGGATCCGCCGGGGCCGTAGCCGGCCGATCCGTTGTTCAACTGCCATCCTGTGCGTGGCCAGTCCTAATCCGTGTGCCCGAGCGGACCTTACCCCAGAAGCGGCGGCGGAATATTGCCCCAATTATCAAATTGCAGCAGTCGTTTCCGCCGCTGATTCACCGATCGCACCGCGGTAGGCTTTTACATCATAAGAGGCTTTTTAGCAAAAGTTCGGCGATTTGCACGCTGTTCAGCGCGGCTCCCTTGCGCACGTTGTCCGCCACCACCCACAGATCCAGGCCGCGGGGGTGCGAGATGTCCTCCCGAATCCGGCCGACGAACACCGGATCGGTCCCCGAGCCGTTCGTCACCGCCGTGGGATAGCCGTTGTGGGCCGGATCGTCGAGCACCTCGACGCCCGGGGCCTCACGCAGCAGATCCCGCGCCTCGGCCGCCGTGAGCTTCTTCTCGGTTTCGATGTGAACGGCTTCCGAATGCCCGTAGAAGACCGGGACGCGCACGCAGGTGGGATTCACCTGAATCTGCTCGTCCTCCAGGATCTTGCGGGTCTCCCACACCATCTTCATTTCTTCCTTGGTGTAGCCGTTGTCCTGGAACACGTCGATGTGCGGGATGGCGTTGAAGGCGATCTGCTTCGGCATCTTGCCGAGCTTGATCTCCTTGGCGTTCAGCAGGTCCGCGGTCTGGCCCGCCAGATCCCGCACGGCGCTGGCGCCGGCGCCGGAAACCGCCTGATAGGTGGCGACGTTGATCCGGGTGATGCGGGCGGCGTCGTGCAGCGGCTTCAGCGCCACCACCATCTGTATGGTGGAGCAATTGGGGTTGGCGATTATGTTGCGGTTCCGGTACTCGGCGATGCGGTGGGCGTTCACCTCGGGCACGATGAGGGGGATGTCCGGCTCGTAGCGGAAGTGCGAGGTGTTGTCCACTACCACGCAGCCCGCGGCCGCCGCTTTCGGCGCGAACTCGGCGGATATGGAGCCGCCGGCGGAGAACAGGCCGATCTGGACCTTCGAGAAGTCGAATTGGTCGAGACGCTCCACCACCAGGGTCTTCCCACGAAACCGCACCCGCTTGCCCTCGGAGCGTTCGCTGGCGAGCAGGTGCAGGTTCGCCACCGGGAACTCGCGCTGCTCGAGAATCTCGATCAGGGCCTCACCCACGGCGCCGGTGGCGCCCGCAATGGCAACGTTCACGTCCTTCATGTGCGAGCCTCCAATGCTTCGAGAACCTTGTCGCCCATCTCCCGGGTCCCCACCTGGCACAGCTCGGCCGCCGGCGCGGCGCCGAGGATGTCGGCCGTACGGTACCCGGCGTCGAGCACGCCGTTCACCGCCGCTTCCACCGCGTCCGCCGCCGCGGGCGCGTCCAGGCTGTAGCGGAACATCATGGCCACCGAAAGTATGGTGGCCAGCGGATTGGCCTTGTCCTGGCCGGCGATGTCCGGTGCGCTGCCGTGCACCGGTTCGTACATGCCCTTGCCGTCCGCCGCCAGGGAGGCCGACGGCAGCATGCCCAGCGAACCCGTCAGCATGGCCGCCACGTCGGAGAGAATGTCCCCGAACATGTTGCCGGTGACCATCACGTCGAACTGTTTGGGAGCGCGCACCAGTTGCATGCCCGCGTTATCCACGTACATGTGGGACAACGACACCTCGGGGTAGTCGCGCCCCACCGCCGTGACCACCTCCCGCCAGAGCTGGGTCACCTCCAGGACGTTGGCTTTGTCCACGGAGCAGAGCTGGCCGTTGCGCTTGGCGGCCAGCTCGAAGGCCACCCGGGCGATACGCTCGATCTCGTGCTCGCTGTAGACGTAGGTGTTGATGCCGCGACGCTCGTTGTCCACGGTCTCGATTCCCCGGGGCTCTCCGAAG
This sequence comes from Pseudomonadales bacterium, assembly GCA_041686955.1. Taxonomy (GTDB): domain Bacteria; phylum Pseudomonadota; class Gammaproteobacteria; order Pseudomonadales; family Azotimanducaceae; genus UBA7803. The sequence goes on along the minus strand of JAWLCV010000029.1, from coordinate 11,855 downwards.
TAGATGCCTCCGGTGAGCTCCCGAACGATGAGGATGTCGAGCCCCGCGACCAGCTCCGGCTTGAGCGACGACGCCGCGGCCAGCGGCGCGAACAGCAGCGCCGGGCGCAGGTTCGCGAACAGGCCGAGCTCCGAGCGCAATCCCAGCAGGCCCCGCTCCGGGCGCTCGAGGGTCGGCAGCTCGTCCCACTTCGGCCCGCCTACGGCGCCGAGCAGCACCGCCCGGGCCGCGCGCGCCCGCTCCAGGGTCTCGGTCGGCAGCGGGCTCCCGGTCTCGTCGATGGCGCAGCCGCCCACTAATCCCTCGGTGAAGCGCAGGGGTACGTCGAAGCGCCGCGCCGCCGCCTCCATCACGGCTCGGGCCACGGCCACGACTTCGGTGCCGATGCCGTCGCCAGGAAGAACGAGAATTTCTTGTTTTTCAGACATTTGAGACGCCTATCCGATGAAGCCATCAGCTATCGAAACAGCCACGGCCTCCGTGCCCTGTGCTCCGCCTCGAACCGACGGATGCTGTCCGCTTCCGCCAGGGTCAAGCCGATGTCGTCCAGGCCCTCCACCAGCATGCGCTTGCGGTTGGGGTCGATGTCGAAGACGTAGGCGGTGCCGTCCGGCAGCGAGACACGCTGCGCCGGCAGGTCCACCGTGACGGTGAGCCCGGGCCCGGACTCCGCCAGCCGGAACAACTCCTCGACTGATTCTTCTTCCAAAACAACAGGTAATAGACCATTCTTGAAACAGTTACTGAAGAAGATGTCGGCAAAGCTCGGGGCGATGACGCAACGAAAGCCGTACTCCAGCAAAGCCCATACCGCGTGCTCCCGGCTGGACCCACAGCCGAAGTTCCGGCCGGCGAGGAGAATGGCCGCGCCCTGGTACCGGGGCTGATTGAGCACGAACGTCTTGTTCAGCCGCCGCTCGTTCGGCGTGACGCCGATCTGGCCCTCGTCCTCGAACCGCCAGGCGTCGAACAGGTGATCGCCGAAACCCGTGCGGTGAATGGATTTCAGGAACTGCTTCGGAATGATCTGATCGGTGTCCACGTTGGCCCGGCGCAGCGGCGCCACGGTGCCCGTCACCACGGTGAACGGCTTCATAGCTGCTCCCTCACGTCCACGAAATGCCCCGCGACGGCCGCCGCGGCCGCCATGGCAGGACTCACCAGATGGGTGCGGCCGCCGTGCCCCTGCCGTCCTTCGAAGTTGCGGTTCGACGTGGAGGCGCAATGCTCGCCCGGCTGCAGCCGATCCGGATTCATGGCCAGGCACATGGAGCAGCCGGCGGCGCGCCACTCGAACCCGGCCTCCACGAAGATCTGCGCCAACCCCTCCGCTTCCGCCTGGGCCTTGACCAGGCCGGACCCGGGCACCACCAGGGCCTGTTTGACAGTGGAGGCCACTTTGCGCCCTTTCACCACCGCCGCGGCGGCGCGCAGATCCTCGATCCGGGAGTTGGTGCAGGAACCGATGAAGATTCGGTCCAGGCGGATCCCGGTGATGGGCTGCTCCGGCGCCAGCCCCATGTAGGCCAGGGCGCGACGCACCCCTTCGGCGGCCACGGGGTCGTCCAGCGCGTCGGGGTTGGGCGTGATGCCGGTCACCGGCGCAACCATTTCCGGCGAGGTGCCCCAGGTCACCTGGGGCGCGATGTCGTCGGCGTGCAGATCGAGCGACGTGTCGAACCGCGCATCCGGGTCGGACACCAGGGTCCGCCAGTAGGCCTCCGCCTGATCCCAGAGGGACCCTGTCGGCGCGAACGGGCGGCCGTGAACGTACTCCAGGGTGACGTCGTCCACCGCCACCATGCCCGCCCGGGCTCCCGCCTCGATGGCCATGTTGCACACGGTCATGCGCCCCTCCATGGTCAACGCACGCACGGCTTCCCCCATGAACTCCAGGGTGTGCCCGGTAGCGCCGGCGGTGCCGATGCGGCCGATGATGGCGAGGATCAGATCCTTGGCGCCCACCCCCGGCATCAGGGTTCCATCCACCCGAACCCGGTAATTGCGCGCCTTGCTCTGCACCAGGCACTGGGTGGCCAGGACGTGCTCTACGTCCGAGGTACCGATCCCTTGGGCCAGTGCGCCGAAGGCTCCGTGGGTGGAGGTGTGGGAATCGCCGCAGACGATGGTCATGCCCGGCAGGGTAGCCCCCTGCTCCGGACCCATCACGTGGACGATCCCCTGGCGTGGATCGAGGATGTCGAACTCGGTGATGCCGTAGCGCTTGCAGTTCCGGTCCAGGGTGACCACCTGCTCCAGGGCCACCGGGTCCTCGATGCTCGCGAGTCCCAACTCCCTGCGGTCGGTGGGGACGTTGTGGTCCGGCGTGGCCAGGTTGGCGTCCACCCGCCAGGGACGGCGGCCGGCCAGATCCAGCCCCTCGAACGCCTGGGGCGACGTCACTTCGTGGAGGAGTTGCTGGTCGATGTAGAGCATGGTCTGACCGTCGGCGCGCTGGCCCACCACGTGGTCGTCCCACACCTTGTCGTAGAGAGTTCGTCCTGCCACTCGACGATGTCCTCGCGGCTTGTTCAGGAAAGGAGCGTATGCTAAAAGCCTGCGTTCAATAACACAAATTCATCTTTTTTATTCAGATCATTAGATTTTGGAATGAACCTGAACGATCTCGAAGCGTTTCTCGCGGTAGCCGACTGCGGCTCCTTCTCGAAGGCGGCGGAGCGGCTCCACCTCAGTCAGCCGGCCGTCAGCAAACGCGTTCAGGCTCTGGAAGGCACGCTGGCCTGCCGCCTGTTCGACCGCGTGGGCAAGCGCATCTACCTCACCGACGCCGGGCGGGTGCTCCGCCCCCGGGCCGAGGCGGTGCTGCGCACGGTGCTCGACACCCAGCGGGAGCTGAAGGACCTGAATCGCCAGGTGGCCGGAGAGCTGGGACTCGCCACCTCCCACCACGTAGGCCTGCACCGGCTGGCCGCCCCGCTGCGCACCTTCACCCGACGCTATCCCGACGTGCAGCTCGACATCCGCTTCGAAGACTCCGAGGAAGCCCACGATCTGGTGCGCCGGGCCGAGATGGAGATCGCGGTGGTGACCCTGAATCCCAAGGGGGACCCGGAGCTGGATTGCCGGGTGCTGTGGGACGACCCGCTGGTGTTCGTGGCATCCGAGGAGCACGAGCTCGCAGGCCTGGGTCGGCTGACCATGGCCCGGCTGGCGCAATCGCGCCCGGTGCTGCCCGGCCCGGCCACCTACACCGGGCGAATCGTGCTGGAGGCTTTCGCCAACGCGGGCCTCTCATTGCGGGCGAATCTGGCCACCAACTATCTGGAGACCATCGCCATGCTGGTGGGCATCGGGCTCGGCTGGAGCGTGCTGCCGGCCAGCATGATCAAGTCGCCGCTGGTGGTGCTGAACACGGACGCGCCGCCGCTGCATCGCAGCCTGGGCTTCGTCACCAACCCGCGCCGCTCGCCGTCCAACGCCGCCCGCGCCTTCCAGGAAGTGTTGCTGGGCTACGCCGACGGCACCTGAGCACGGTGCCGCATGAGGTGGTCCATGAGCACCAGCGCCACCATGGCTTCGGCGATGGGGACGGCGCGGATGCCGACGCAGGGGTCGTGCCGGCCCTTGGTCACCACCTCCACCTCGTTGCCGTGCACGTCGATGGAACGGCCAGGCGTGGTGAGGCTCGAGGTGGGCTTCAGCGCGATCTTCACACGAAGATCCTGGCCGCTGCTGATGCCTCCCAGCACGCCGCCGGCGTGATTGCTGCGGAATCCGGCGGCGGTGATCTCGTCGCGGTGCTCCGTGCCTCGCTGGCCCACCACGTCGAAGCCGTCGCCGATGCCCACGCCCTTCACCGCGTTGATGCTCATGAGCGCTGCCGCCAGCTCCGCGTCCAGCTTGCCGAACACCGGCTCGCCGAGACCCACGGGCATGCCGCTCACCAATACCGACACCTCGGCGCCGATGGAATCGCCGTCCCGCCGCAACTCGTCGATGAGGGCCGCGATCTCGTTCACCCGGTCCGGATCCGGAGAAAAGAAGGGGTTGCGGTCTACACCTTCTAGATCCCTCACGTCCAGACGGATGCTGCCGATGGCGGAGAGGTAACCGCGGATGCGAACCCCGGCGTGCTCCTCGAGGTACTTGCGGGCGATCCCCGCCGCGGCCACGCGCATGGCGGTTTCCCGGGCCGAGGCGCGCCCGCCGCCCCGGTAGTCCCGCACACCGTACTTCATCTGGTACGTATAATCTGCATGAGCAGGACGGTATATGTCTTTGATGTTACTGTAGTCTTTGCTCTTCTGATCGACATTCTCGATCACCAGTCCGATGGCGGTTCCGGTGGTGACGCCTTCGAACACCCCGGAGAGAATCCGTACCTGGTCCGGCTCGTCGCGCTGCGTGGTGTACTTCGATTGCCCGGGCCGCCTGCGGTCCAGGTCCCGCTGCAGATCCGCCTCCGAGAGCGCGAGTCCCGGCGGACAGCCGTCCACCACGGCACCGAGCGCGGGGCCGTGGCTTTCGCCGAAGGTGGTCACTCTGAAGAGTTGCCCGAAGGTGTTTCCTGCCATGGCGCGAGCTACCGGAAAGAGCGAGGGCGAAGTATATCGCCAGATGCCGGCGCCCGGTG
>JAWLCV010000029.1:0-7161 GCA_041686955.1 Pseudomonadales bacterium | reverse complement strand
CCCTCCTCGAGCTCCGGCCAGATGAACGGCACCCGGGGATAACGGCGCACCAGCGCCGGTGCGCTGGCCCCCACCTCACAGACGAAGGTGCCGCCCGGCGCCAGCCGGTCCGGCAGCGCCTCGAGCATCCGCGCCACCAGGTCGAGACCGTCCGGCCCTCCCGCCAATCCGAGCTCCGGCTCGTGGCGGTACTCCGGGGGCAGGCTGGCCATGTCCACCGCGTCCACGTAGGGCGGATTGGAGAGAATGAGGTCCCAGCGGCCCGGCGGCAGCGAGTCGAACAGATCCGAGCGGTGAACACGCACCCGGTCCTCGAGCCCATGCAGAGCCACGTTGCGGCGGGCGAGGTCCACCGCATGGGGATCCACGTCCGCCAGGTCCACCCGCGCCTGGGGGAAGGCTACGGCGGCCGCGATGCCGATGCAGCCGCTGCCGCAGCACAGATCCAGCACCGTGCCGGGATCCTTCGTGAGCCAGGGTCGCAGCCCCCGGCTCAGCAAGGGGCCGATGGGCGAGCGCGGGATCACCACCCCCGGCTCGACGAGGAACTCGAGACCGGCGAAGCGCCAGCGGCCGAGCAGGTAGGCCGCTGGAATGCGATCGTCGATCCGGCGGCGCGCCAGCGCCGACAGCTCCGCAAGCTGCTCCGGCGCGAGGGCACGCTGCAGCACCGCACGGTCGTCGGGTAGCCCGCTCACCCCCAGCACCAGCGCCACCGCCTCGTCCCAGGCATTGTCGGTGCCATGGCCGAAGGTGAGCCCGGCGGCGTCGAACCGCGCCGCCAGCTCCTCGATGACTTCCCCCACCGTTCGCGTCACGCCGGCCTCTTCCGCTACCGCAGTGCCTCGGGCACCACCAGTTCCAGTCGGGAGACCGGCGACCCCGGGCGCGGCAGCAGCGGCCCGGCACCGAACCCGTGGAGCGCGGGGAGCGCGGCGGATTCACCACGGGCGGCGGCGGCCGCGATGAGCTCGACCGCCGATTCGGCGCAACGCCGGGAGGCGGACAGCAGGGTCTCCACGGCCCCGGTGCCGCCGAGGTGGCAGACCAGATAGACGTCCTGCCCGGCGAATGCCTCCAGCGCGGGCGCCAGGGCCGCCAGCCTCGTTCGCGCCGTCTCCCGGAAGCTGCCGTCCCGCTGCGGCACCACGTCGTCGACGATGGCCCAGCCGCGCTCGCCGAGGCGGTTGCCGAGCAGCGCGTTGGCGGACAGCCCCACTCCGTTCCGGGGGTCCAGCACCTGGAGGCGGGCGTACACCCGGCCATTGCCCCGCTCCACCGCATAGAGCGACACCAGGCGTCCCTGCCATTCCCAGGCGGCGTACTGCTGGGTCCGGTCCAGGCCGTAGAGAATGGCCTGCTGAAAGATCTGATTCGCCCAGTCGTTGCTCCGGCCACAGTCCCGGCCCAGGCAACTGAACAGCAGATCGCTGCCCAGCTCGCGGCGGTAGTGCTGCACCACGTCCGCCACGGACACACCGTCCGGCATCAGGTAGGTGGCCCATTCCGTCGAAGCATCCACCCGCAGCGTCTCCTGAACGCGCAGCTCCCGACGAATCCGGTCGACCCGGCTCAACACCAGCTCCCTGGGCCGCACCTCGTCGTCGCGCTCCCGGGCCACCAGCGACGATCGAGGGTGGGGTTCCACGCCGTAGGGATCGGAGTCCTCCATGGCCTCCTGTCCGGCGGCCGGCGGCCAGCCGGTCACCGCCAGGGCCAGGGCCAGGGCCAGGGTCAGGGCCAGGAAAAGGGTGAGGACGAACCCGACGCCGCGCAGGAACCGGGCGGAGGCCGGCGGCCTCATTGGGCCGCGCCGTCCGCGCCGCGGGGCCGCGCGAACTCGACGTCCACGGGCTGGCCGCCGGTCATCAGCTCCCGCACCACGGTCTCCAGGGATTCGCCCTGGAACAGCACCCGGTGCAGGCCGGTGGCCAGAGGCATGTAAACCTCCAGCTCGCGCGCGCGCTCGCAGACCACCTGCAGGGTGTTCACCCCTTCCGCCAGCTTGCCGAGATCGTCCAGGGCCTGATCCAGGGAGAGTCCGTGCGCCAGCTTGTAGCCGAGCTGGAAGTTGCGACTGAGAGGCGAGGTACAGGTCACCAGGAGGTCGCCCACGCCGGCCAGCCCCAGAAAGGTGAAGGGGTTGGCACCGAGGGAGACCGCGAACCGGCTCATCTCGGCGAGACTGCGGGTGACCAGCATGGCGATGGTGTTCTGCCCCACCTGCAGACCGCTGGCGAGACCGCAGACGATGGCGTAGATGTTCTTGAGTGCTCCGGCCAGCTCCACCCCGTACAGGTCGCTGTTGTCGTAGACCCGGAACGTCTCGCTCTTCAGCACCTCGCGCACGGCCTCACACACGCCGGGATCGCGGCTCGCCACCACGGTCCCCGTGTAGTGGCGGTCGGCGATCTCCTCCGCCAGATTCGGCCCCGACAAGACGCCGATGCGGGCATCGGGGAGCAGCTCCTCGAGGATCTGGCTCATGAGCAGAAAGCCGGCACCGCCGCTGTGGCGCTCGATACCCTTGGTGGCGCTGATCACCACGTCGCCGCTGTCGGTATGGCGGGCGAGCTGCCCGGACACCTCGCGAAACGAGGCGCTGGGCACGGTCATGAAGATCACGGAGCTGCGCTCCAGCGCATCGGCCAGATCCGCCGTGGGCCGCACCAGCGCTTCCAGCGGATGACCCGGCAGGTAACGCCGGTTCTCCCCGTGGGCGAGGCAGTCCGCCACCTGGCGCTCGTCGCGCATCCACAGATGCGTCGCGTAACCGTTGCTCGCAGCGATGTTGGCTATGGCGGTACCGAAGTTGCCGCCGCCGATGATGGCCACCTCCATGAGGCGCAATGCTACCCGGTTACGTCGAGAGAAGCTCCAGCAACAGTCGGTTCATGCGCTCCACGTAGGCCGGCGCGTCCGAAAGCGGCGCGCCGCCGGCGAGGCTCGCCTGGTCGAACAGCACCAGCACGAGCTCGGCGAAGCGGTCCTCGTCCGTCTCCGCGGCGAGGCGCTGCACCAGGGGATGCTCCGCGTTGTACTCGAACTGCGGCTTGCTCTCGGGCAGCGACTGTCCCGCCACCTGCATGATGCGCCGCATCTGCGGCCCCAGCGCGTACTCGCCCAGCACCAGGCACGCGGGCGACGACTTCAGCCGCTTGCTCGGGCGCACCTTCTCCACCCGGTCGCCGAGCACGCGGGCGATGCGCTCGGTCAGAGCGTCGTCGGCGGCCTCCTCCTCCGCCTCCTCCTTCGCTTCGCCCGGCAGGGTGAGATCCGCACGCGTCACGTCCTGGAACTTCCTGCCCTCGTACTCGGACAGGTTGGCCATCATCCACTCGTCGATGCGGTGGTGCAGCAACAGCACCTCGATGCCGCGCTCCTTGAACACCTCCAGGTGCGGGCTGTTGACGGCGGTGTCGTAGGAATCCGCCACCAGGTAATAGATGCTGTCCTGACCCTCCACCATGCGCTCGAGGTAGTCGTCGAGGGCCACCCGCTCCTGGCTGCCCTGGGCGGATTCGCGGGTGGACGAGAAGCGCAGCAGCTTGGCGATGGCCTCGCGGTTGGCGAAATCCTCTCCGGTGCCTTCCTTCAGCACCTCGCCGAACTCGCCCCAGAAGGCTCCGTACTCCTCGGGCTGCTTGCCGGCCAGAGTCTGCAGCATGGACAGGGCCCGCTTGGTAAGCGCCGAGCGGATGGTCCCCACCCGCTCGTCCTGCTGCAGGATCTCCCGGGAGACGTTCAGCGGCAGGTCGTTGCTGTCCACCACGCCTTTGACGAACCGCAGGTACAGGGGCAGGAACTGCTCCGCGTCGTCCATGATGAACACACGCTGGATGTACAGCTTCAGCCCCCGGGGCGCCTCCCGGTTCCACAGGTCGAAGGGCGCGCGCTTGGGCACGTACAGGAGACTCGTGTACTCGAGCTTGCCCTCCACCTTGTTGTGACTCCAGGTGAGGGGGTCCTCGAAGTCGTGGGAGACGTGCTTGTAGAACTCCTTGTACTCCTCGTCCGAGATCTCCGCGCGCGGCCGGGTCCACAGCGCCTTGGCCGAGTTCACCGTCTCGAGCTCGTCCTCCGGGGCGCCCTCGGCGCTTTCCTTCGGCATCCGCACCGGCACGCCGATGTGGTCCGAGTAGCGGCGCACGATGCTGCGCAGCCGATAACCGTCGGCGAACTCCTTGGCGTCCTCGGTCAGGTGGAGGATCACCTGGGTGCCACGCGGCAGCTCCCCCGCATCCTCCACGGTGAAGCTGTCCTCGCCCCGGGACACCCAGCGGGTGCCCTGGTCGGTGCCGGCCGCCCGGGTGAGCACCTCCACCTCCTTCGCCACCATGAACGCGCTGTAGAAACCCACGCCGAACTGGCCGATGAGGGCCGCATCCTTCTTCTGGTCGCCGCTGAGCTTCGCCAGGAATTCCGCGGTACCGGACCTCGCTATCGTGCCCAGGTGGTCGATGACCTCCTCGCGGGTCATGCCGATTCCGTTGTCCGCCACGGTGATGGTGCCGGCGTCCTTGTCGTAGCGCAGCGTGATGGCGTAGTCGGCATCGTCCGTCACCAGCTCCGGCTGCTCGATGGCCCGGAAGCGGAGCTTGTCGATGGCGTCGGAGGCGTTGGAGACGAGCTCGCGGAGGAAGATCTCTCTGTTGGAATACAGAGAGTGGATCATCAGCTTGAGGAGCTGCTTCGCCTCGGTCTGGAAGCCGTAGGTTTCGCTGGAGCTCGTCTGTGCCTTGTTCTGCTTTGCCATGGTCGCGTATCCCATTATCCGTTTGTCGATCGTTCGAACCCGACGGGTGTGCCGACACCGCCGCGGGCGGGGCGGGAGAAGGAATCCCGGGACCCGGCTCAGCCGCTCCGCGGTTCCCTCGCTTGGCGGAGTTGCCGCCCGAAGCCCGCGCCGCGGCGCGACCTTCGGGCGGCAATCCGCCGCGCTCGGCTTCGCCGAAATGGTCCAGGGATTCCTTCTCCCGCCCCGCCCGCTGGATCGTCGAGTTCCCACGGGTTCGTCGATCACCAGCCAGACATTGGGGACGGGCCGGCGATTTTCAAGCCCATGGCGAGCCGAATCCGACGCCGCCGGGGCCTGCCAACGACGCAGCGGCACCGGGCGGAGAGCGCGTTGCGGGACCATCTGAGCGAAGCCGAGCGCGGCGGATTGACTCCGCCCAGCGGAGGCAACTCCGCCAGGCGAGGGAACCGCGGAGCGGCTGAGCGTGGTCCCGCAGCGCGCTCACCGCCCGGGGACGCGGGGGGCATCGACATCCCCCCGACGCGATTCCCGAGACCGGATCAGCCCCAGCCCGTCACCTCAGCCAGCGCATCACCAATGTCCGCGAGACTCTCCACCGTCCGCACCCCCGCCGCTTCCAGGGCCGCGAACTTCTCCTTCGCCGTGCCCTTGCCGCCGGCGATGATCGCCCCAGCATGGCCCATGCGCTTGCCGGGCGGCGCCGTGACCCCTGCGATGTAGCCCACCACCGGCTTGGTGACGTTGCTCTTGATGAACTCCGCCGCCTCTTCTTCTGCGGTGCCACCGATCTCCCCCACCATGACGATGGCTTCGGTGCCGGGGTCGTTCTGCAGGAGCTCCAGGATGTCGATGAAGTGGCTGCCGGGAATGGGGTCGCCGCCGATCCCGACGCAGGTGCTCTGGCCGTAACCGCGGTCCGTGGTCTGCTTCACCGCCTCGTAGGTGAGCGTTCCGGACCGGGAGACGATACCCACCTTGCCCGGCAGGTGAATCTCGCCGGGCATGATCCCGATCTTGCACTCGCCGGGGGTGATGACCCCGGGGCAGTTGGGGCCCACCAGGCGGGCGTCGGTGGCATCGATGGCCGCCTTCACGTAGAGCATGTCCAGGGTGGGAATGCCTTCGGTGATGCAGACCACCAGCTCGATCCCGGCGTCCACCGCCTCGAGGATGGAATCCTTGCAGAAGGGCGCCGGCACGTAGATCACCGAAGCGGTGGCGCCCGTGGCGTCGACCGCCTGCTTCACGGTGTCGAACACCGGCAGGCCCAGATGCTCGCTGCCGCCCTTGCCCGGAGTCACGCCGCCCACCAGTTTGGTGCCGTACTTCAGTGCCTGCTCGCTGTGCAGGGTGCCCTGGGACCCGGTGAATCCCTGGCAGATGACCTTGGTGTTCTCGTCGACCAGAATGCTCATGCTCTACCCCCTGCTACTTCGCCGCCGGCTGCCTTGACGGCTTGTTCCGCGGCATCGGAGAGACTCTTGGCGGCGATGATGTTCAAGCCGCTCTCGGCCAGACGCGCCCGGCCCTGCTCGGCGTTGTTGCCCTCGAAGCGCACCACCACCGGAACTTCCACGCCCACTTCCTCCACGGCACCGATGATGCCGTCGGCGATGGTGGCGCAGCTGACGATGCCACCGAAGATGTTGATCAGCACCGCTTTGACGTTGTGGTCCGAGAGGATGATCTTGAAGGCCTCGCCCACGGTCTCGCGGGTGGCGCCGCCGCCCACGTCCAGGAAGTTGGCGGGATTGCCGCCCTTGGTCTTCACCAGGTCCATGGTGCCCATGGCCAGGCCGGCGCCGTTCACCATGCAGCCGATGTTGCCGTCAAGGGCCACGTAGTTCAGGTTGAACGCCGCGGCCTGAGCCTCGCGAGGGTCTTCCTGGCTGGGGTCGTGCATCTCCGCCAGACGCTTCTGCCGGTACAGGGCGTTGTTGTCGATGTTCACCTTGGCGTCGAGGCAGTGCAGATTGCCTTCGGTGGTGATGACCAGGGGATTGATCTCGAGCAGCGAGCAGTCCAGATCCTCGAACAGCTTCGCCAGGCCCATGAACAGCTTCGTGAACTGCTTGATCTGATCCCCTTTCAGGCCCAGGTCGAACGCCAGTTGGCGGCCCTGATAGGGCTGAGGCCCCACGTAGGGATTGATGGTGGCGCGCAGGATCTTCTCCGGCGTTTCCTCGGCCACTTTCTCGATCTCCACGCCCCCTTCGGTGGAGGCCATGAACACCACCCGGCGGCTGCCCCGGTCCACCACGGCGCCGAGGTACAGCTCGGTGTCGATGTCGGTGCAGCTCTCGACGTAGATCTTGCTCACCGGCTGACCGTTCTCGTCGGTCTGGAAGGTCACCAGGTTCTTGCCGATCCACTTCTCGGCGAAGGCGCGCACCTCGTCGGTG
>JAWLCV010000028.1:40246-48433 GCA_041686955.1 Pseudomonadales bacterium | reverse complement strand
CCCGTTCATCCACACGCCGTGGCGCGCAACGTGCTGCCCGGTGATGATGGTGGCGCGGGCGGGCATGCACACCACGCTCTGGTTGTGGGCCCGCAGGTAATTGATGCCCGCCCCCGCGAGGGCGTCGAGCACGGGGGTGCGCGCAATCGCGCCACCGTTGCAGCCGAGCGCGTCGAAGCGCATCTGGTCGGTGGTGATCAGCAGTATCTTGCGGCCCATGCCCTTCCCCGCCTCCATTTCCGCCAGCTTATCGGCTCGGCCGCGGCAATAGTACCGGGCCAGCCCTCGCGCCCGAATCCCCTCTGGCGCACAATGCGGTGGAGCTCGCGCGAGGCCTCGGATGATTCCGCTCCACCACCACCTCTCCGCCGCCGCCCTGCTGTGCGCGGCGGCAGCCACCGCCGGCGCGGAGGCGTGGCAACCGGCCCGCAGCGTTCGCGACATCGAGGTGGAGAGCCGCCCCACGGAGTCCGGCTTCCGCGCCTTTCGTGGCAGCACCGTGGTCTGCACCGACCTGCAGACCTTGCACGACTTCGTGACTGACCCCGATCGTTTCGACGAGTGGATCCCGTTCACCGAGACAGCGCGGCGCCTGCCGAGCGACGCTGCGGTGCGGCTGTACTACCTGCGCACCCGTACGCCCTGGCCCCTGCGCTCCAGGGACATGGTCTACCGTCTTTCCGAGCATCCGGCGAGTCGCGACGACCGGATCATTCTGGACCTGGAGGGTGCTCCGGAGCACCTGCCGCCGCAGAAAGGGGCCGTGCGCATGCAGAGCGCCAGGGGACAATGGCGGCTGTGGCCGCGGGGAGACCGGGTGGAGGTGACCTTCGGACTTGCCCTCGACCCCGGCCGGATACCCGCCTTCTTCGCCAACCGGCGTCTGGCCGCCACTGTCGGCGGCATGCTGGCCAACCTGGCGCAGCGGTTTCCATGCGCGGACGAGGCGGACCGCCCGCGGTGATCGGCGCCACTCTCCTCGCATACCTGGTGGCGCTGCTCGGCATCGGCGTGTGGGCCCAGCGTCGGGTGGGGGACAGCAGCGATTTTCACCTGGCCGGCCGGCGCCTCGGGCCGGTGGTGGCCTCCCTCAGCGCGTCGGCCAGCTCGTCGTCCGTGTGGTCCCTGCTCGGCGTGAGCGGCGCCTCCTATCTATGGGGACTGCAGGCGGCGTGGCTGATTCCGGCGGTGATCTCCGGCTTCGCCATCAACTGGTACCTGGTGGCCCCACGCCTCTGCGCACGCAGCCACGGCAGCGGCGCGCTCACCCTGGTGGAGTTCCTGGCCCAGGACTGCGACCCGGGGACCGAGTGGCGCCTTCGCCGCCTGGGGTCGCTGTTGATCCTGTTCTGCTTCAGCCTCTACGTGGCCGCCCAGTTCCAGGGCGCCGGCGCCGCCATCTCGGCGGCGTTGCCGGTCACCGAGACCGTGGCGCTGACGGCGGGTGCCGCCGTGGTCGTAGGCTACGTGCTGCTCGGCGGGTTCTGGGCGGCCAGCGTCACCGACGCCCTGCAGGGCCTGATGATGCTGTTCGTCGCCCTGGTGCTGCCCGCGGCGGCGGTGACGGCGGTGGGCGGCCCGGCGGCGCTGGCGGAGGGACTGGGGCGTCTCGACGCGATCCCGGGCGCCGGCGCACCGTCCCTGCTCCACGCCACGGTGTTCGCCGTGGGCCTGTTCGGCATCGGTCTCGGCTATCCCGGTCAGCCCCACGTGGTGAACCGTTTCATGGCCATCCGCGACGCGGGCGACGTCGGCCCCGCCCGGGCCATGGCCCTGGGCTGGGCGGCTCTCATCTACAGCGGCATGGTGCTGCTCGGCTGGTGCGGCCGGCTGCTGGCTCCGGGCCTCACGGATCACGAGTCCGTGCTGCTGGAGCTGAGCCTCGAGCTGCTGCCCGCGGTGCTCGGCGGCATCGTCACCGGCGGGGTGCTCGCGGCCATCATGTCCACGGCGGACAGCCAGCTCCTGGTAGCCAGCGGCTCGGTGAGTCACGACCTGCGCCGGGGCCGCTACTCGGTGCTGACGGACCGGCTGGTGGTTCTGGCACTCGGTGCCGCGGCTGTGCTGCTGGCCCTGCTGGTGCCCGCGTCCATCTTCGGCCGCGTGCTGTTCGCCTGGCAGGTGCTCGGCAATGCGTTCGGCCCCCTGTTACTCGCCCTGCTCTGGCTCGGACCGGTGGCGCCGGGGCACCGGCTCGCGGCCATGGCCGTGGGCGCTGGCCTCACGGTGCTGTTGAGCCTGGCGCCCGACGCGCCGGGAGACGCCGCGGAGCGGCTGCTGCCGTTTCTCGCCGCGGGCGGCATCGCCTGGGCGGGCGCCCAGGCCGATGCCCGATCCCCGGAACGAGCTACCTGACGCGGACCCGCAGCGGAATGGTGTCGCCCGGCGGCTCCCGCGTGACCAGATCGTAGGTACGGCCGTCCCAGCGGTAGAAGACGCGGTAACCGGCGGGCCGCGCCGCCCGGACGTCCGGGCACCCGGCGCGCAGATCCCAGGCCAGGAGCTCCGCCAGGCCCGCGTCCGGCGCCGGACGCGGAACCGTGCAGGCGTCGCTGCCCGCAGCCGCCCCGCCGCCGAGGGGAACCACGTCCACCACCGCCGCCTGCACCAGCATTTCGCCGCTCCAGGCCGGGGTAGCCGTGACCCAGAGAGCGGCCAGCAGGGCAGTGCGAGCTCGGCTCACGGCGGCGCTCCGAGGCCCGGCCAGCCGAGCGCCTGGAGCAATCCGGCATCGTGCAGGCTCAAGCCCTCGGGCCCGATGCGCATGGTGACCACATAGCCGTCTTCCGTGGGGCGGCTCGCGAACTCGGCGGAGCGGACCCGGGCGTTCAAGGTGGCGGCGTAGGCCCGGGCCCGCGCCCGATGATCGAAGCGCACGTGATTCCGCTCCGCATCGGCCGCGCGGCTCAGCGTCCCCGATGCCGCTTTGCGGATGCGCGCCCGGTGGCCGCTGACGGCGTCGACGTAGCGGGTGGCCCCGGCAGGTAGCTCGGCCACCCCCTCCACCCGGCCCGGCCCATAGTTGTAGGCCGCCAGGGCACGGTCGAGGTCCCCGCCGTTGCGGTCGAGAAGCTCCCGCAGATAACGCGCCCCGAGCTCGATGTTGAGGCAGGGATTGTAGAGCTCGGAGACGCGGCTGACGCCGAGATGGCGCGCCGTGCCGGGCCACTGGATCTGCATGATGCCGTGGGCGTTGGCCGCCGAGCGCGCGTCCGCGTTCCAGGCGCTCTCAGTGGCCGCCACTGCCAGCAGCACGTCCAGGGGCACGTCGTGCAGCGACGATGCGATCTCGAAGCAGGACTGGTACGGATAGCTCGCCGCCTCGACGCGGAGACTGACGAGGAGCGCAACGACCAGGAACAGCGCTGCCAGCAGTGGGTGAATCACAGCGGCAGCCCCGTCACCACCGCCGCCTCGGCGAGAAGCGCCTCGCGCTCGGGCGCGTCGGCATAGTGGAACACCACCTGATAGCGCCCCGCGCCCCGGCGTTCCACCGAGAAGGGATGATCCAGCGAGCGGCTGAGCCGCTCGGCGAAGCCGGCCGCGGACATCTCGCTGTGGAACGGCGACCACACGCTGGCGATTCCCGATTCCGGCGGGGGCGCCGCCGGGGCATGATCGGGCGCCTGCACCGCGGCGGATTGCGGCGATCGTACGGCGCCGTCCGGCGGTCCTTCCGGATCGGGCGGTTTGGGAATGGGCTGCCGGGCCGGCAGCTCCGCCGCCGCGCCGGCGGCGTCCGCCGCGGACGGTGCCACTTCCGCCTCGGTCCGCGGCGCAGCCTCGGTCCGCGGCGCAGCCTCGGTCCGCGGCGCAGCCGCGGCGCGCGGAGCAGCCGCCCGCCACCGGGCTTCCAGGGCGAGGCCGGTGCGCTGGAGCGCGGCCACCGCCCGTTGCGCCCAAGGAGCTTCCAAGCTCGTGAGCACCTGCGCCCCCGCCACCACGGCCGCCGCACCCATCAGCAAGCCCAATAGAAATCGCATGGTCTCCTCCTCAAAGCGTCACGATCCCGGTCGTGTCGTGGGCCAGGTGCAGGGCCCGCCACTCCACCCGATGGCCGAGCTCGCCGAGCACCGCGGCCAGCTCGTCGAGCCAACGGCTCGTGGCGAGGCTCTCGCCCCCACACATTCCCGGCGCCTCCGCCAGCACCGCCTGCAACGCCGCCGCGTGGGCCCGGTCGCGCACCGCGAGCACGTAGAAGCCGCCGTCGGGGCCGGCCGTGCCCGGGCTCACGGCGTAGCCGGCGGGAGGCACGCGCATCCGGAAGCGCCGCGGGCCGGCACGGGCGCGTTCGAGGGATCCTCCGCACGGGCCCTCGGCCAGCCGATGCGTCTGGGTGGAGAGCACGAACAGATACGCCGGCTCGAGCAGCTCGAAGCCGATCTCCACGCAGCTGTTCACGCGCGCCCGGCGGCTGTCGCAGATGCCTCGGGGCGCAGCCGGCTCCATCCGCAGCGGCGACAGCAGGGTGCTCACCGCGGCGAGGGGCAGCTCTGGCGGAGTAGCGCCGGCGCGCTTCGCGGCGCCCGGGTCAGCTCCGGCACCGCGATGGTCCGCAGCACCCGCGGTGCCGACCACGAACACCGAGCCCACCCGCTGGCGTTCCTCGGTCACCGCATCGGTGAGCGTCAGCGCGAGCTCCTGAACCCCGGCGCCTGCGTTTTCGGCCTCCACGGCGAGCAGCCATCCGGCCTCGGAAGGCTCCGCGGTCATGACCGCCAACGGCTCGAGCATGAGCTCCGAGCGTAGCGCCGACGCCACCCGCGCCAGGGAACCCGGCTCCGGCGAAGCCACGTACAGCCCGCCGTCGAGCCCCCACGGCAGCATGCAGCGCAGGTCCGTCTTCAGAGCGGCAGCCACCCGGTCGGCCTCGGCCAAGGCGATGGGGTTGCCGGGACTCCCCGGGCGCCCGCCCATCACCGGCCGGCTCAGCGCGCCGATCTCTGCCGTGGTCAGCCTTCCCTGCCACGTGTAGGAGACCCCGCTCACCCAGAGCGACTCTGCCACGTCGATCACTCCCACGTGCACCCGCCCGTTGCGGGCGCCGGCGGAGGTCACCTCCACGCGCAGCAGATAGGCCACCGGCCGTGGGGGACCGCATTCCGCTGCCTCGGTTTCGGCGGCGAGACGCACGCCCTCGCGGGTGAGCAGAAGCTGCCGCAGCCGTCGCTCCACAGCCCGGGTCAAGCCGTTGCTCGCCGCCCCTCCGGCGCCGGGGCTGAACGCGGCGAGCTGCACCGTTTCTCCCTTGAAGCGCGGGTGCCGGGCCAGGGTCTCAGCCAGCTCCGGGGCCACCTCCCGTTCCAGCCAGGCGCCGAGCTCGTGATCGAGGAGCACCGGCGCGTCCGCCCGGCCGGGCCCGGACAAGAGCCCGCACAGGACGAGAAGAGCCAGGCGCTCACGGCACATGACGCACCTCGCCGAACCGGTCGATGACCAGCACCCCGGTGGCTCCCTGCTGAACGTAATGGCGAATCTGTCCCGCGGTGCGGGCCGGCAGGGCCACGGCCCAGCGTCGGCGCTGCGCCGGCCCCGAGTCAATGGCTCGGGTGAGCAGCTCCGGAACGGTCTCGGGCAGGAGCTCGTGCACCGGGCCCGGCAGGGAGGCCGGCGAGGCCCGAAGCTGCGGATCCACCGCCAGCACCCGCTCGCCTTCGAGGGCGAACAGACGCACCCCGCCGCTGCTCACCAGCCGGAGAAAGTCCCGATCGGAGGCGAAGCGCAGGCTCAGGCTCGCCTCCTCGGGTGGGGCCGCCGGCGGCGCTGCCGTCGCCGCTGGCGGTGGAGCCGCTGGCGTCGGGGCGGGCTCCTCCGCCGGCTCGGGCCGCGCCGCCGGCTTCGGCACCGGCATGGGCTTCGGCGGCATTGGTCGCGTCAGCGGCTCCTCGGTCTCCCGAACGGGTGCCGGATCGGTGTTGCGCACCAGGGCGAGGATGGCGATGAGGCAGAAGGCGATGATGGCCATGAAGCGCATGACGTCCGCCTGCAGCAGCTCCCCCGTGCCGCCGAAGGGATCACCCGGACGCATGACCCGGCTCGTCCCAGGGGCTGCGGGGCCCGTCGCCATCGCGGCGCGACCCGCCCCGGCGCGTGAAGGTGCCGACCGGAAGGGCACCGAGCCCCGGCAGCGCTTCCTCGAGGCGCCGGACCGTCTCCACCAGCTCACGCACGTCGCGGTGCTGCTGGCTCTGATAGTGCGCGTGCAGGGCGGCCCCCACCCACAACGTCTTTCCGAGCCTGAGCAGGTAGCCACCCACGGCCCCCACGATGGTGGTGGAAAGGGCCAGCAGGATGCCGCCTTCCACCAGCTTCTGCAGGACCGAACCGGCCGTGTCCGCCAGGGCCTCGTCCGGATCCCCGAGGGCGAGCTGCAGGGCGCTGCGCATGCCTACGGCGGTCCAGATCACGCCGATGCCGATGAACAGATGAATCCACACGTCGGTGAGCTGATCCAGCTCCACCACGGCGCGCTCCTCGCCACCGTGAACGAGCACCCGGCGCAGCCAGCCGAGGTGCACGACGAACGCCGCCAGCACGGCGGCGAAGAGCCAGGTGGAGCTTCCCAGGTTCAGCTCGATCCAGGCGATGAGCCCGGCTCCCGCCGTTCCTCCGGTCCCGGCCGGCTCCACCAGCAACATGGCAGCCAGGGCCACGAGCGCCCCCAGGCCGAGTCCCGGCAGAAAGCCGCTGGCCTCACTCATCGGCCGCGGCCCGCTTCACAGGCATTGCAGGTGGCTTCCAGCACCAGCTCCGTTTCCTTCAACAGGTGATCGGCGCGGTAGAAGCTCTGCTGATCGGCGCTGGCGCGCAGCAGGCCCAGCTCCTTGTCGTGGAGCTCCGCCTGCATGTCCGAGAGCACCCGTGCGCGCTGCGGGCACGCCTGGGCGCAGGTGTTGTAATCCCCCTGCAGCGAAACGAACTTCACGCCGAAGTACCGGTTGTAGAGCGACTCCGCCTGCCTCCGGCTGATCACGCCCATGTCGTTGGCGCGCAGCAGAAAATCGCTGAAACGCATGCGGTTGCGCCGGTCCGGGTTCGCCTCGGCGATGGCCAGCAGCTCCTGGAAATAGCCGTCGAACTGTAGCTCGCAGCCGGAGCCCAGCCGCGCGGTGGCGTCGCTCATGGCGGATTCCAGATTGCCTGTCAGCCGGCTGCCGCACTGGCTGGTCCCCGTGGTGGCGCAACCGGCGCCGATGAGGCCGGCGACGGTCAGAAGTACGAGTGTGCGCATTGCGTTCTCCACCTTGTTTCGAGGGCTACATGGCCAGGGGGCTTTCGAACTCGGCGTCGCCGATCTCGTAGGGAGGCGCGGCGATGGGTCCTTCCCGAACGTTTTCGCCGAACAGGATCTCCTTGACGCCGTTAACCACCTCCGCCATCTCCGGCGTGATCAGACCGAACGACTGGTTGAGCTGTTCCATGAGGGACGCCCGGGCGATCTCCTGCTCGGTGGCGGCGATGAGCGCAGACGCCTCCGCCATGTCCAGATAGATGTCCGCGGCCACCACCGCGAGGGACTGGCCGCCGCCGCTCCGCCGGGTGGCCACCAGCTCGTAGTACTGCTTGAATCGGTCCGACAGCCTCACCCCGGACCGCCCCCGCAGGGCCGGCCGCTCCGCTGCGGCAGCCTCGGGCCCCGCCTCGCCGAGGAGCGTGTCCTGAAGTGTGGTGGGGGTGGTCCGCTGGCCCAGCTCTTCGCGCAGGCGCTTCTCCAGGCTCGCCCGCGTGCCGTTGACCGCCTGCTCCATGGCCGGCAGCCGCTCGTTCATCACCTCGAGCATTTCGAGATAGGTCGCCCCGAGCTGCTTGGCGATGCGCTCGCAGCCCTGATCGCCGTCGGCGCCCTGGCAGAGGCTCTCGGTATAGAGCTGCTGCTGCAGATCCAGCCGATGAATCACTTCCTGCAGGCTGTTTTCCATGGCTTCGGCCACCTGGCCCGTCTCGCGGATGTCCTCCAGCACCGTGGTGGGAAAGAGCCGGACCACGGGCCCGGATTCCCGTGCGGCCGCGAGCAGAGGGAGCAGAGCGCCGCCGGCGCAGAGCGCCGCCACCAGCCACCGGCCCGCACGCCGGCTCCGCTGGGCCGCCGAGGATCTACCGGGGAATGATCGAGCCCCGGGGAATGATTGAGCCCCGGGGAATGATTGAGCCCCGGGGAATGATTGAGCCCCGGGGAATGATTGAGCC
>JAWLCV010000028.1:0-40146 GCA_041686955.1 Pseudomonadales bacterium | reverse complement strand
GAGCCCCGGGGAATGATTGAGCCCCGGGGAATGATTGAGCCCCGGGGAATGATTGAGCCCCGGGGAATGATTGAGCCATGGCGCGCCTCCATCCGTTTTTCCAGAACGCTAATGACGAGGGGATGAACGCACCCTGAACGCGCCGTGATCGCGTCTTCATGGTTGCGCCTCCAACGGCTCAACCTCCACCCGCACGGCGACGCTGTCACCGGGAGGCTCGGCCACGATTTTGTGAAAGGTCCGACCGTGATACCGATAGGTCACGTCGTACCCGTCGGTGCGGCGAATCCGCCGCACCTCCGTCGCCGCCGCGCATCGGCCGGCCGGCTCGCGCCAGCCGCGACGCACCCGGTCTCGCGCCACCGAAGCCCCGAGCGCCGCTCCCGCGAACGTGAGCGCCGTCTTGCCTCGCCCGCCACCGAACTGGTGGCCGATTACGCCCCCGATGACGCCGCCGATGATTCCGGCCAGGGTGCCGTCAGGTCCTGCGTATCCGTGGTCGTGATGATCGTGGTAGTCCGGGGGCGGAAGCGGTCGACGCGGGCGGGCGGAGCCACGGCAGCTACGCACGGGCCCGCGCTCAAGCATGGGCGTGCGAACGTCCTCCCAGACGTAGCGCGGGGTCACCGCGACCACGTCGGCTCGAGCGTCGTAGCTGCGCCCCAGATCCTGGCTCGCCGATGCAGCAGCCGAGCTGCCGGACAGCAGCGCCAGCACGGCAATCCACCGGTGGACGGCGGCGTTCGCGGCCATGTCCCTTCCTCATGCCGATGACGGTACGAGGGTATGACCGCGGGACTTAACGCAACCTGAACGAAACGCCGCGCTGCCGCGGAAGCGAGCGTCGCGTCAGCCCAGGCTGTGATCCACCGTGTGCGGCGCCCGGGTGCGGATCTCGTGCCCGTGCAGCCGATGGTCGCGGATGTCCGCGAAGGTTCGCTCCACCACTTCGCGGCCGCCTTCCCCGGCGTGGTAGATGTTGGATAGCAGATAGAGAGTCCGCGTGGCGGCGCCGGTGAAAACGAACACGGTATCGATGAACCGGTTGTCCTGAAAGGTTGGAGGGCGATCGCCGTCGAACACCAGCTCGCAGTTCTCGAAGGTGCAGTCGTGGAAGGCTTTGCCGTGCAGGTCGATTCGCTGATCGCGGAAGGTCTCGTTCTGGTAGTTCATGCTCGCCCCTGGTGGTCGCCTGCCCCCCGCCATACAACCTTCGTTCCAGTTGGACGAATTTCCGCTATTACTTCGGGTTTTTTCGATCCGCCTGCTTATTCCGCAAATGTCGAACGGTTGGTTTGTCATCGGCCACCCGCCGGCGCAGAATTGAACGGGAGAGATGCCATGCTGGCAAGGGAGAGGCAACCGATGAAGATGAAGCGCTACTATTTCATCAGCGATGACCTGGACGATCTCGAGGCTCTGGAGAGAGATCTGGAGACTGCGGGTATTCCCACGCCCCAGATCCACGTGCTCACCATGGACGACGCCGAGGCCGAGTCCCATCAGCACCTGCACGACGTCCAGTCTCTCATGAAGAAGGACGTCATCCACTCGGGCGAGTACGGGCTCCTGGTAGGCGCCGTATCAGCCGTGGCCGTGCTGCTGGTCACCTACGTGGCGGACTGGCACACGTCGCCGGTCGGCTGGATTCCCTTCATCTTCCTGGCCATCGTCCTGCTCGGATTCTTCACCTGGGAAGGCGGCTTCATCGGCATCCAGACCTTCAACGTCAATTTCCAGCGTTTCAAGGATGACCTGGAGCGCGGCCGGCACCTGTTCTTCGTGGATCTGGCTGACGGTCAGCGCGAGGTGCTGGAGCGTGTGGTTAGAAACCATCCCTCCGCCAAGCAAGCCGGCACGGGGAGGTCGACGCCGCACTGGATCGTGAGCTGGCAGCAACGCTTCAAGCGGCTGTTCGTCGAGACCTTGCCGTAGCCGCACCGGCCGCCGGCTGGCAACGGCCCGGCGAGGGCGCAGGATCGACTCCCGCCCCCTCGCCCCATTTCATAACATACTCCCCGGTCAGGTGCTCCTCGCCTACTCGGTGACGATGGTCGGCCCCTCGAAGAACAGCAGCCGCGTGAGAAACGTGTACTCGGCCTCCCACGCCATCAACGCGATCAGAATCAGGATCACCCCGGGCGGGATGAGGATCGCGCAGATGATGGCCATGCGCTCCCACATCATGTGCATGAAGACCGCGACGATCAGGCCCGCCTTCAGCAGCATGAAAATGATGATGAGGCTCCAGCGCAGATAGCCCTGGAACTCCAGGTAATCCACCATGTACGACATGGCGCTCAGCACGAACAGCAGCCCCCAAATCCACAAGTAGATGGCGATGGGGTGCTGCTGACCTTCCTGATGCACGGCTTGGCTCGACATGACCGTCCCCTACCAGAGATAGAAAAATGCGAAGATGAACACCCAGACCAGGTCGACGAAGTGCCAGTACAGACCCAGCGTCTCGACGATCTCGTAGCGCCCCTTGCGCCCGGTCAGAAAGCCGGGCCGCTCGTCGTCCAGATCACCGCGACGGACCTTGAAGGCGATGATCAGTAGGAAGATCACACCGATGCTCACGTGGGTGCCGTGGAAGCCGGTGATCATGAAGAAGGTCGCTCCGAACTGAGCGGCGCCCATGGGGTTGCCCCAGGGCCGGACCCCTTCCTCGACGATGAGCTTGGTCCATTCGAACGCCTGCATGCCCACGAAGGTGGCGCCGAACAGCGCCGTGACGCACAGCAGCCAGAACGTGGCGGTGCGGTTCTTCTCGTAGCCGAACTTCACCGCCATGGCCATGGTGCCGCTGGAGGTGATGAGGATGAACGTCATGATGGCGATGAGGATCAGCGGGATGTCCCGGCCGAACAGGTGCAGCGCGAACACCTCGCTGGGGCTCGGCCAGGGTTCCACGGTAGACATGCGCACCGTCATGTAGGAGATGAGAAAGCACGAGAAAATGAACGTGTCCGAGAGCAGGAAGATCCACATCATCGCCTTGCCCCAGGGGACGTTCTTGAACGCCATCTGGTCCGACGCCCAGTCCGAGACCAGGCCGCGCATCCCCGGGGTCTGGCCCGGGACGCCTGGCAGCATGTGCGATTCCGCCATTGGAATCCTCCTTACGTAGACGACAACAATGCGAACAGCACCACCCAGACTGCCAGCAGGAAGTGCCAGTAGACGGCGCACAGCT
This sequence comes from Pseudomonadales bacterium, assembly GCA_041686955.1. Classification (GTDB taxonomy): domain Bacteria; phylum Pseudomonadota; class Gammaproteobacteria; order Pseudomonadales; family Azotimanducaceae; genus UBA7803. The sequence goes on along the minus strand of JAWLCV010000028.1, from coordinate 36,947 downwards.
CCACGGTGAGCGCTACCGCCGCGGGCTCGGCGCCGCCGAACAGCCGCGACGTGGCCCGCCCCCAGGCCACCAGCCCGCCCATCAGGTGCAGGGCATGGAGCGCCGTGAGCACGAAGAAGAATGCGCTCGCCGGGTTGCTGGTGAGGTAATGGCCCGCGGCGTTGAGCTGCTGCCACACCACGTACTGCCCCGCGACGAAGAGCACGCTGAGAGCGCCACCGAGGAGCAACGCGAGCTTCAGCGTGGAGCGACGGCCGCCGCGCGCCGCCAGGTAAGCCCACTGCAGCGCCACGCTGCACAGCACCAGAACGCCGGTGTTGCCCCACAGCAGGGCGGGTTCCGGCAGCGGCCGCCAGTCCGCGTATTCCATGCGCATGACGTAGGCGCTGACGAAAAGGCCGAACAGGGAGGCGATCACGGCGATCAGCACCACCAGCCCCAGCCGCATCACCTGCCTGGCCCGCAGTTCCTGGGAATCCAGCTCCGGAACGTTCCCTGCCGCCACCCACGGACGGGCGGCCACCGACTGCCTGACCAGCCACACGATGAGCGTGGCCATCAGGGTGGCGAAGATGACGACTGCGACGGTCATAGCTCCTGCGACTCCTCCGCCGGATCGCGGTGCGGGTCCATCTCGGGATGCCGCTCCTCGTCGTGCGGCACCACGGTCACCTCCGGCGGCACGTTCTGCGGGATGTAGTCTTCCCGGGCACCCGGCACGCCGTAGTCGTAGGCCCACCGATACACCACCGGCAGCTCGTCACCGAAGTTGCCGTGGCGCGGCGGCGTATGCGGCGTCTGCCATTCCAGGGTGGTGGCCTGCCACGGGTTGGGACCGGCCTCGCGGCCCTTGAAGTAGCTGCGCACGGCGTTGTAGATGAACAGAGCCTGGGCCACCGCCACCACCACCGCCGCCAGGGTGATGACCACGTTCACGTCCTGCGCCGACTCGGACATGAAGGCGGTGTCGCCGTAGGCGTAGTACCGCCGGGGCAGACCTTCGATGCCGAGGTAGTGCATGGGGTAGTAGATGGCGTAGGTGCCGAGGAACGTGATCCAGAAATGCCACTTGCCCAGGGTGTCGTCGAGCATCCGGCCGGTGATCTTGGGGTACCAGTGATAGATGGCGCCGAAGATCACCAGGACGGGGGATACCGCCATCACCATGTGGAAGTGGCCGATCACGAAGTAGGTGTCGGAGAGCGGCACATCCACGGTGACGTTACCGAGGAACAGCCCCGTCAGGCCGCCGTTGATGAACGTGAAGATGAACCCGATGGTGAACAGCATGGGCACCGAGAGCCGGATGTTGCCGCGCCAGAGGGTCAGTACCCAGTTGTAGACCTTCAGCGCCGTGGGCACCGCGATGATGAGGGTCGTGGTGGCGAAGAAGAACCCGAAGTAGGGGTTCATGCCGCTGACGTACATGTGGTGCGCCCAGACGATGAACGACAGCCCGCCGATGGCGAGGATCGCCCACACCATCATGCGGTAGCCGAAGATGTTCTTGCGGGCGTGGGTGGCGACCAGGTCGGAGACGATGCCGAATGCCGGCAGCGCCACGATGTACACCTCGGGATGCCCGAAGAACCAGAACAGGTGCTGCCAGAGGATGGGACTGCCGCCGTCGTGGGCGGTCTGCTCACCCAGGGAGGTCATGGCGGGCATGAAGAAGCTGGTGCCGAGTGTCCGGTCGAGCAGCATCATGATGCAGCTCACGAACAAGGCCGGGAACGCAAGCAGCGCCAGCACCGTCGCCATGAAGATGCCCCAGATGGTGAGCGGCAGGCGCATCAGGGTCATGCCCCGGGTGCGCGCCTGCAGCACCGTCACCACGTAGTTCAGCCCCCCCATGGTGAAGCCTATGACGAACACGCACAGCGACAGCAGCATCAGGATGATGCCGCCGTCCGTTCCCGGCGTGCCCGCGCTCACCGCCTGGGGCGGATAGAGGGTCCAGCCGGCGCCCGTGGGCCCGCCCGAGACGAAGAAGCTGGCCACCACCAGCAGCACGGCCAGCAGGTACACCCAGTAACTCAGCATGTTGACGTAGGGGAAGACCATGTCCCGGGCGCCCACCATCAGCGGGATCAGATAATTGCCGAAGCCGCCCAGGAACAGGGCCGTGAGCAGGTAGATGACCATGATCATGCCGTGCATGGTCACGGCCTGCAGATAGCTCGACGGGTCGATGAAGTCGAACGTGTTGGGAAAGCCGAGCTGCAGCCGCATCACCACCGACAGCACCAGGGCCACCAGGCCGATGGCGATGGCGGTGAGGGAGTACTGAATGGCGATGACCTTGGCGTCCTGGGAGAACACGTATTTCCCGAGCCAGGTCTTCGGATGGTAGAGCTCCATCTCCTCGAGCTCGCGGGGCCCGACGAGCGGATACTGATCGTGAGTGGTCTGGGCCATGGGTCAATCCTCCTCGCCGGTGTTCAGTGCGAGCTGCGCGCTTTCTGCGTTCGCCAGCGTGTTGATGTACGCCACCACGTCGTTCACCGCCTCGTCGCTGCGCAGGATGCTGGCCATCTGCACCATCTGCTGGCCGTACAGGTCGCCCGGGTGGGTCCCGCGGATGCCGCGCTTGAAGTTGTGGAGCTGCCGCGCCAGATACCAGTCCTGCATGCCCGCCTGGCGCGGCGCCTTGGTGGCGTCGATGCCCTGACCGTCCCAACCGTGGCATGAGCCGCACACCTGGTAGATATCGCGCCCCCGCGCCACGTCGCCGGCGATGGTGCTCTCCACCGGCCGGTCCGGGAACGTCTGGATATAGGCGATGACGTCGCGCATGGCCTGCTCGGTGGAGAGGGTCGCGGCCATGGGCGCCATCTGCCGGCCGAAGGTGTCGTCCGGGTCGGAACCGCGAACGCCGTTCTTGTAGTACTCGAGCTGGCGGCGCAGGTACCAGGGTTCCTGGCCGGCGAGCTTCGGCGCGTTCATCTGCGCGTTGCCCTGGCCGTCGGGGCCGTGACAGGCGCTGCACACCGCGTAGAGCTGTTGACCGCGTTGCGGGTCCCCGCCGGGCTGAGCCAGCAGCTCGCCGTACGTGGGCTGCCCGGCGAGCCAGTCGCGGAAGTCGGGCTCCTCGTCCACCACCACCATGCCGCGCATGGTGTGATGGGCGACGCCGCAGAGCTCCTCGCAGAGCACCTCGAAGTGCCCGGTGCGGGTCGGCGTGAACCACATGTGGGAGACCATGCCGGGCACCAGGTCCATCTTCACGCGGAACTGGGCCACGGCGAAGTTGTGCAGCACGTCCTTCGAGCGCAGCAGCATCTTCACCGGCCGGCCGATGGGCAGGTGCACTTCCGGGCTGTCCACCAGCACGTCGTCCTGCCCGCGCGGATCGTCCGGATCCATGCCGAACGGGTTGTCGTCGCTCACGAGGGTCGAGTCCACGGTGCCGAACTGGCCGTCCTCCCCCGGAAAACGGTAGGTCCAGTGCCATTGCTGGCCGATGGCCTCCACCTCGTGAGCGTCTTCCGGGACGTCGACGAAATCGCTCCAGACGAACAGCCCCGGCGCAAGCATGGCGGCCACCCCTACCGTAGTGATGCCGGTGAGCCACCACTCGAGCTTGCTGTTCTCCGGGTCGTACTCGGAACGGCGGTTCTTGTCGTAGCGGTAACGGATGATGCAGTAGGCCATGAACAGGTTCACGGCGACGAACACGAAGCCGGTGACCCAGAAGGTGATGGCGATGGTGTCGTCGATGGTGCTCCAGTTGGAGGCCAGCTCCGTGAGGTACCAGGGACTCAGCACGTGAAACAGCACCGACCCCAGCACCAGCACGATCACCGCAACCGCAATAATCATCGTCGTCCCCCAGCCAGATTTTTCCATGTGGGAGCAGTGGCTCCCACGGCGCAGCGCCCTTCAGGAACTACTACTGCCGAATACCGCCGCCTCCCCCGATCAACTTCTCGAGCGTCGCCCGCAGGCGATCGACCTCCTCCGTCCCGCTACCGCGAAAGACGTGGCGCACCACGCCGGCCCGGTCGATGAGGAACGACACGGGCAGCGTGGCGACGCCATAGCGCTCGGCGGTGACTGCGGCGGTGTCCGCCGCCACGGGATAACTCACGGAAACCTGTTCGAGGAAACGTCGGCCGTCGGCGATGACGGGATCGACGTTCACGGCGATCACTTCAAAGTCGTTGCGTGGAAACTCCTCGCGCAGCGCATCGAGGTGGGGCATGGCCCGCCGGCACGGGGCACACCAGGACGACCAGAAATCGAGCAGAACTACCTTGCCACGGTGATCGGAAAGCCGAATGGATTCGTCGTCGGAACGGATGGAGGGGAGGGAAATTTCCGGAGCGGGTTGGCCCACTGCCGCCGTGACCGCCCATGCTGAGCACAGCGGCAAGAGCAGCGAGAGCACCAGCCCGAGCAGCGGGCCGTTGCGGGCTACCGCATGCATGACCTCCTCTTACGCCCGGCGCGGCCGGCAATGCCGTCGCCACGCCTCCGGCGATCCCTCTTCCTTTCCGCATTCTTACAAAGGTTCGGCCCCGAAGGGAACCCCCCCTGAACAGCGGCCCCCGGCCGGGTGGGAGCAATCGACCGAGCTAGAACCGGACACGCAGACCCACGTACAGCTTCTCGTCGATGATGTCGTCCTGGCCGATGGGCCGGTCGATGTCCAGGGTGCGAAGCCCCACCATCGCCTCCATGTTGGGCGCGAGCTCCAGCTCGCCGCGGATGATGTGCACGTCCAGCACGTCGGTGTTCGAACCCGAGGTCACGATCTCCGGGGCGAAATAGATGCTGGCCGCGATGTAGAACGGGAACCGCTCCAGCACCGGGATCCAGTCCAGCGGCAGCCGGTACCGGGCGCTGGCGCCGAAGCCGATGGCCAGCACGTCATCGTCCGGCTCCACCAGATTGACCAGATAGATCCGCGCACCGATGCGCACGTCCAGAGGACGTGCGCCGGGCAGCACCCCCGCGGACAGGGTGCCGTGGGCCATGGTGTTGTTGTCCTCCGTCATCAGCAGCCCGAGCGACACGCGCCCGTCGGGCAACTGGTTCATGTCGACACCGCGGCTGTAGATGAGCTCGCCGTGCTCGTTGCCCAGCAACGCCGTGGCCTCGTCCGCCCACGTGTCTGCGGACACGATGGGCAGCACGACACAAGCAGCCACGAGCAGGTCCCGGATCCTCATGTTGCACCTCCATGATCAGCGAGTTGCGGCCAGGGGTCGGCGGCAGGCGGCCGGCGCGAGACCGGCCGCGGTCGTGTCACAGCACGCCCGAGTGGCGAATGCTGGGAGGTGCGCGGTGGCTTGTCATTGATGTTTGAGTTTCGCTGTCCGCTATCCGCTATCCGCCTTCCGCAGGAAGGCGGACAGCCATCGGCTTTCGGCTATCAGCAAGAAGCATATCGCCAGAATCTGGCGATGGCCCTCTTGCCGACAGCCGATCGCTGACAGCCGATAGCCCTCCAGCGGATCGCGGACAGCGGATAGCGGACAGCGACGCCCTACCTCACCTCCCAACACCGATGTATCCGCGGATTCCGAGCGAAATCGGGATCCAGCGTGTCACGGCTTATCTCGGTGGCCTGGGCGAATCGGGCGACCGCCGCCTCGTCGAGGCGGAAGCGGCGGAAGTTGTTGGAGAACAACAGCAGGCCGCCGGGCGCGAGCCGCGCCACGGCCAGGCGAAGCAGGCGAACGTGGTCCCGCTGCACGTCGAAATCCGCCGCCCGTTTCGAGTTGGAGAAGGTGGGCGGGTCGCAGAAGATCAGATCGTACTGACCGCGGTCGGCGGCGAGCCAGGACATCACGTCGCCCTGCACCAGGCGGTGCGCGGGACCCTGCAACCCGTTGTGCTCGAGGTTCCGCGCCGCCCACGTGAGGTAGGTGGCGGAGAGATCCACGCTCACGGACGCCACCGCGCCGCCGGCGGCGGCGTGCACCGTGGCGCTGCCGGTGTAGCAGAAGAGGTTGAGGAATCGGGTGCCGGCAGCGCGCCGGCCGATGGACAGCCGCACCGGCCGGTGGTCGAGAAACAGGCCCGTGTCGAGGTAATCGAAGAGGTCGACCTCCAGCAGCACCGGGCCTTCCCGCACCAGTATCCGCTCGCCGCGGTGGCCCATGCGCCCGTACTTGCTCCCGCCCTTGGCCCTGACCCGGGTCTTCACCGCCACCTGCTCCGGCCCCACGTCGAACACCGCCCGAGCCGCGTCCAGCAGCTCGCCGAGGCGCCGCTGGGTGACATCCTCGGGGATCGCCTTCGGCGCCTGGTATTCCTGCACGTGCAGGAACCTCCGCTCCGCTCCCGTGGCCTCCTCGTAGCAGTCCACGGCGGCGGCGTACTCCGGCAGGTCGGCATCGTAGACCCGGTAGCAGGTAACGCCCTGCCGCCGGCGCCAGCCTGCCAGCCGCTTGACGTTCTTGCGCAGACGGTTGGCCACCATCTCCGCGCCCGGCGAGAGGGTCGGCGGCGCGGAACTTCCAGAGCCGTCAGCCACGGGATGCCTCCTCCATCAGCCGAGCAGCGCGTCCAGCGCCATCATCAGCGAGAACCCGGCCATCAGCGACAGGGTCGCCACGTGCTGGAGGCCGGAGCGGTGGGTCTCGGGGATGATCTCGTCGCTGATGATGAAGAGCATGGCGCCCGCCGCCATGGCCAGCACCGGCGCCAGCAGGGCCTCGGCGAGCCAGACGGCGGAGCCGCCCACCAGCCCGCCCAGCGGCTCGATGAGACCCGTGAGGCTCGATGCCAGGAACGCGGTGGCTCGGCCGTAGCCGGCGGCCACCAGCGACACCGCCACCGCGAGCCCCTCGGGAACGTTCTGCAGACCGATGCCCACGGCCAGCGGCAGAGCCACGCTCTCGTCGCCGTGGGCGAACGCCACGCCCACGGCCATTCCTTCGGGAAAGTTGTGCAGCGAGATGGCGATGACGAACAGCCAGATGCGGCGCACGCGCTCCGAAGCGGGCCCCTCGTGGCCGGTGTGGAAGTGCTCGTGGGGAATGCTCCGGTGCAGCACGTGCAGGCCATAGCCGCCGAACATGAGCCCGGCGATCACCACGAGCACCCCGGGCATCGCTCCGCCGAGCTGGTTCGTCGCCAGACTCACCGCGGGCTGCAGCAGACCGAACAGCGAGGCCGCCAGCATCACTCCGGCGGCTACGCTGAGCATCACGTTCTCCGCCCGCGCCGACAGCGGCCCCGACGCCCACACCGCCAGGGCACCGACGGAGGTCCCGAGCCCGGCGGCGAAGCTGGCCCACAGAGCGTCGAGCAGGGTCTGCAGGTTTCCGCTCACGGCCCCGGTTGCCGCCCCTCGAGCACCCCGGCCAGCGCGGCTTCCAGGGCCGCCACCCGCTGCTCCAGCCGGGCCAGCCGCTGGGCGGTGTCGGCGGGCTGCCGCGAAGGCGTGGCAGCCTCCACCGAGCCCGGTTGCGTCTCCGACTCGCGGCTCGGCTCCGGCTCGCCGCTGAACAGGTGGGCGAAGCGCACCTCCCGGTGCCCCGGCTGCCGCGGCAGCGGCGCCACGAACGGGCCCTGCTCGTAGCTCATCAGCCGCTCCAGGGTCGCCTCCACCTCGGCCACGTCGGCGAAGGGGTACAGCCGGCCGGCGCGGGACCGCAGCTCACCCGGCGTCTGGGTACCGCGCAGCAGCAGCAGGCAGACAACCGCCCGGTCCGCGTCCGAGAAGCGGAAATCGCCGATCTCGTCGTTGTACAGCCGGTAGTGATACTTCGCTACCCGGCTGCCGAAGCCCGTCTTCTCCCGCACCAGGTAACGTTTGGCGAGCCGATCCAAGGCATCCTGAACCTCGCGCTCGGACAGGTTCATCACCGGCTCGCGGCCGCTTTTCTGGTTGCACGCGCTCACCAGCGCGTTCAGCGACAGCGGGTACTGCTCCGGCGTGACCACGGATTTCTCCATCAGGCTGCCGATCACGCGGGCCTCGACGGGGTCGAGCAGGATGTTCATGGTGGCTCCTCGGCTGGCGGCCGGAGCACGTTACCCGTCCCGCCCGGCCCTGTCATTCGCAGCGTTTGAGCGGCGCCGGCATCCGCGGTTCAATGCAGCGGCGCCACAACCGGGAGCGCCCGATGAGCTTCGACACCCACGAGGTCTTCAACCAGCCGGGGCCGCTCGGGCCCATCAACCTGTTCACCTGCGACGCGAGCCTCAGGGAAGTGGTGGAGCGCTTCGGCGCCGCCTGGGCCAGGCCGGCCCTCACCGCCTACGGCGCCCTGGCAGGCGGCGAGCTGACGGAGCACGGCCGCCTGGCCAACCGCTTCCCGCCGGAGCTCGCCACCCACGACGCCTATGGGCGGCGCATCGACGAGGTGGTCTTCCATCCCTCGTATCACGCGCTCATGAGCACCGCCATTGCCCACGGCGTGCACTCCCTGGCCTGGGAGGGCCAGCCCGCGGGGCACACGGCGCGGGCGGCCCTGGAGCTTCTGCACAACCAGGCGGACTCCGGCACGGACTGCCCCCTCACCATGACCTACGCCAGCATTCCCTCTCTCCGGGCCAACCGGGCGGTGGCGGACGAATGGATTCCGAGGATCCTCTCCCGCCGCTACGACCCCGCCAACCGGCCCGCGGCGGAGAAAGCCGGGGTGACCATCGGCATGGCCATGACCGAGAAGCAGGGCGGCACCGACGTGCGAGCCAACACCACCCGGGCCACGCCGCAGAACGAGGCCGTGGGCGGCGCCGAGTGCTTCGAGCTCACCGGCCACAAGTGGTTCTGCTCCGCCCCCATGAGCGACGCCTTCCTGACCCTGGCACAGACGGCGGAAGGACTGTCGTGCTTTCTGCTGCCGCGCTGGCGGCCGGACGGCAGCCGCAACGGATTCCGGCTGCAGCGGCTCAAGGACAAGCTGGGTAATCGCTCGAACGCCTCCTCGGAGGTGGAGTTCCACAACGCCTTCGCCTGGCTGCTCGGCGAGCCCGGGCGCGGCGTCCCAACCATCATCGAGATGGTGGCCTTGACCCGCTTCAACTGCATGGTGGGCTCCACCGCCATCATGCGCCAGGCCATGATCCAGGTGATCCACCACATCCGCCACCGCGAAGTATCGGGAAAGAAGCTGGCGGATCAGCCGCTCATGCGCAACGTGGCCGCCGATCTGCTCCTGGAGACGGAGGCGGCTCTGTGGCTGGTGTTCCGGGTGGCGGCGGCGCTCGATGCCGGCGGCCGCGACCAGGAGGACGCACATCTGGTGCGGTTGGCCACGGCGCTCGGCAAGTACTGGATCTGCAAGCGAGCGCCCGGGCACGTGAACGAGGCCCAGGAGTGCCTGGGCGGGCTCGGGTACGTGGAGGAGAACGTGCTGCCGCGGCTGTATCGGGAGGCCCCGGTGAACAGCATCTGGGAGGGCAGCGGCAACGTGCAGTGCCTGGACATGATGCGCGCCGTGGATCGCTCCCCCGACGTGCTGCAGACCTTCCTGGCGGTGCTGGCGGAGGTCCGCGGCCGGCACCGGGAATTCGATGCCGCGCTGGACGCGCTCGAGGCGGAGCTCGCAGAGCCAGCCGATCCCTTCACGGCGCGCATTCGCGCCGAGCGGATGGCGGTGATGCTTCAAGCCCGGCTGCTCCTGGAGCACGTGCCGGAAGCGGTGGCGGACGCCTTCCTGCGCACCCGCCTCGCTCCGGCGACCCTGGCCTACGGCGGACTGCGGGACCCGTCGGTAGCCGACTGGCTGCTCGGCCGGATCGAGGTGCCGTAGCGCCGCCCGGTCAGTTCACCGTCTTCACCACCTCGTTGGAGTAGGCGCTCTCGTTGCCGTCTGCGTCCAGCGCGGTCATGGCGAAGTAGTACGCCCCGGAGGGCAGGGTCAGGGCGTAGCTGGTCGCTCCCGCCGAGCTCACGTCCAACTGCTCGGCGTAGTCGCGGCTGGCGAGGCCGTAATAGATCTTGTAGCCGGCCAGGTCGGTGAGCGGGGTGCCGTCCACGTTCTGGGTGGGCGCCTGCCACTGCAACGCCACCTCGCCGTTCACCGACACCGAGATCATGGCCACCGCGTTGCCGCCGGCGCCGCTGCAGCTCAGGCTGTAGGTGGTGCGCTGATACAGGGGGCCCACCGTCTCGCTGCCGCCGGTGTTCCGGGCACCGCTCCAGCCGCCGCTGGCGCTGCAGGTGTCGGCGTCGGCTGCGCTCCAGGTCAGGGCCGTGGTGCCGCCGCTGGGCACCAGGTCGTCTGCGGCGGTCAGGTTCACCGACGGCTGGGGCGCAGGTTCCGGCGTGGGCTCTGGTTCCGGCGTGGGCTCGGGTTCCGGGGTCGGCTCCGGCGTGGGCTCGGGTACGGGGGTCGGTTCCGGCGTGGGTTCCGGCGTCGGCTCCGGTGTGGGCGTGGGCTCTGGTGTCGGTTCCGGAGTCGGTTCCGGCAGAGGGGCAGGCTCGCCGACCGGCTCGCCGTCCACGGTCACCGTCACCCTGGAGGCCGTGGTGCCCCCGACGCCGGCGCACGCGAGCTCGAAGGTGGTGTCGCTCTGCAGAGCCGGGGTCTCGAACACCCCTTCCGATGCCACCTGGCCGTCCCAGCCGCCGCCGGCGACGCAGCGCTCGGCGCCGCTGGAGGCCCAGGACAAGGTGGCGCTGGCGCCGGCGGCCACCTGAACCGGGGTCGCGGCCAGGGAGAGCACCGGTCTGGCAGCGGTCTGCTGCTGCACGGCCCGCTGCTCGATCTCCGCCACGGTGGCGTCGTCCGCCAGGGCCAGATTGGTGGTGAGAGCCTGCAGATCGCCGTGCAGGGCGGCGGTGAGCGCGGCATCCACCGCATCGGCCGCCTCGGTGGCCGCGGCGGTGTCCAGCGTCCCCGCCAGGCGCACGAGCTCGGCGCTGCCGGCGACTTCGTGCAGCAGGGAAATCAGCGCCACCGCCTGGGTCCGGGCCGCCTCCGTCACGGCGACCTGATCCACCGCCGGCGCCGCGAACCCGGGCATGACGGCGCGGATGGCGTCGTTCATCCGGCTCACGGCGGAGGTTCCGTCCACCTCGAGCCGTCCGGCCAGAGTTTCCAGCCGCACGGCGAGCTCCGCCGCGCGGAAGGTGGCCAGCAGCCGGGGATCCGCCGGGTCGCCGACGGCGGCCTTGGGCACCAGCGCGCAGCCGAGCTGGGTCAGCACCTCGTCACCGCCGGCAGGCGCCGCCGCGGACAACGCCTGCACCGTGCGCCGCACCGCTTCCCCCAACGCCTCGTTCGCCAGCACCACGGCCTCGACGTTGGCGGTCGTCACCGGCTCCCTCATGGGATCCGCCACCAGCGCGGGGTCGATACCCAGGGCGAGGGTCTCGTGAATGCGGTCCCAGGCGGTGCTCAGGTTCGCGTCGGTGACACCGCCCTCCATGCACTGCGCCGCCCGGACCGCCAGGGTCGTGAGAGGCGAGACATTGACGGTGAGGTTGCCCGTGGCGGTGGCGGCGCCCAGCAGCGTGAAGTCCAGGGGCCGCCCGGTCACCAGGTCCGTGCCCCCGGTGGCTTCGATCAGCGCGGGCAGCGAGACGTCGCTCGCGAGGCTCAGCCGGTAGCCCGCCAGCTCGTCGCTGACGGTCTGCTCCAGCAGCGCCCCATCAGCGTCCGTCACACGGACCTCGGCTCCGGTCACAGGGCCGTCGCCAATGCTGCCGGACAGTCGAATGGGCTCGCCGTCCGGCGGCGGGTCCCCGGAGCCGCTCGTCCCGGCGCTGCCGGAACACGCTGCGAACAGGAAGGAAGAGAGGACGATGAGGGTCGTGCGGCGGGCGCTCCGTGCGAACATGGCTGGACAGTCTCCCGGTGATGCTGGAAGCTCTGGAGGTATCGGTCCTTGATTCGCGAGCCGGAGCTCGCCCCCCAACTGCCCAGGAGTCTACGGAGCCGCCCGAGGCGTCCCGTGACCGTCTTGGCAAAAATGTAAGGGAATGTGCAGGCAGTGACGGCTGTCACACCATTGGGCAAGCGACCGTGCGATTGGCACAATTCCCGCAACCCGCACCCTCAATCCGCCGCCCGTCAGCGGCCGACCTCGCGCGAGGAGCAGCCATGAAGCCTACGGTCGAAGCCTTTTTCGATGAGGACACCTTCACGTTCAGCTACGTGGTGACCGATCCCGATTCCGACTCGGCAGCCATCGTCGACCCGGTGCTCGATTTCGACCCGGCCTCGGGCGAGCTCAGTACCCATTCCGCCCAGCGTCTCGTCGACCACGTGGAGCAGAGCGGACTGAAGGTCCAGTGGATCCTCGACACCCACGTCCACGCCGACCACCTGTCGGCGGCCCGCTACCTGAAGGAACGCCTGGGCGGCCGCATGGGCATCGGCGATCGGGTGACCCGGGTTCAGGAGGTGTTCGGCGACATGTTCAACGCCGAAGCCGATTTCGCCCGGGACGGCAGCCAGTTCGATCACCTGTTCGGCGACGGCGAGCGCGCGACTCTCGGCGGGCTCGAGTTCCGGGTGATGCACACGCCAGGGCACACGCCGGCATGCATCACCTACGTGTTCGACGGCTTCGCCTTCGTGGGTGACACGCTCTTCATGCCGGACTACGGCACCGCCCGCACCGACTTCCCCGGCGGTGACGCTCGCATCCTGTACGCCTCCATCCAGCGCATCCTGGGGCTGCCCCCGGACACGGTGCTCTGCCTGTGCCACGACTATCTTCCCGAGGGACGGTCCGAGTACCACTGGCGCACCACGGTGGCGGAGGAACGCGATCACAACGTGCACGTGGGGGGCGGAGTGACGGAGGACGACTTCGTTCGATTCCGCGAAAGCCGCGACCGGGAACTGGCGGCGCCGCGACTCCTGCTGCCGTCGGTTCAGTTCAACATGCGCGGTGCCCAGTTGCCGCCGGCGGAGGGCAACGGCGTTCATTACTTCAAGATTCCCGTTCGCCAGCGATGAGCCCGGCGGGACACGCTCCGTGACGGCGGCCTTCCGCTGATGCCGGCGGCCGTGCTCGCCTGGCCCGGGGCCATCGCCATCGGCCTGAGCCTCGGGCTGCTCGGCTCCGGCGGTTCCATCCTCACGGTGCCCGTGCTCGTCTACCTGCTCGGCCAGGAGGAAAAGCTGGCCATCGCCGGATCGCTCGCCATCGTCGGCGCCATCGCCGCATTCGGCAGCCTTCCCTACATCCGTGCCCGGCTGGTGAGCTGGCGCTCGGTGGTGCTGTTCGGCGTGCCGGGCATGGCGGGCACCTATCTGGGGGCCTATCTGGCAGGCTTCGTCTCCGGCACGTTCCAGCTTGCCCTGTTCGCCGTGGTCATGCTTGTCGCGTCGGTGCTCATGTTACGCCCCCTGGATCTGACGCAGACCCCGCATGCCCCGCGGGCCGCCTGGAAGATCGGCGCCGACGGCGTGGTGGTCGGCGTCATCACCGGCCTGGTCGGCGTGGGGGGCGGATTTCTGGTGGTGCCGGCGCTGGTGCTGCTCGGCGGGCTGGCCATGCGCAGCGCGGTGGCCACCAGCCTGGTGATCATCGCCATGAAGTCCTTCAGCGGGTTCTACAAATACCTCGACGTGCTGGCCCAGCAAGGGCTCGAGCTCCAGGTCGACGTCCTGGTGCTGGTGAGCCTGCTCGGCATCGCCGGCAGCTATGCCGGCAGCTACATCGGCAGCCGGGTGCCCCAGACCCTGCTGCGCAAGAGCTTCGGCATCTTCCTGATTCTCATGGGCGGCTTCATCCTCATCCAGTCGACCTCTCGGCTCGTCTGAGCCATGCTGGCCGGCTGACGAAACTCGAGGAGCTCTCATGGACATCAGACGCCTTTCTCCCGACTTCGCGGTGGCGCCGCAAATTTTGCCGACGGACCTCGCAACCATCGCCGGCGACGGGTTCCGCACCGTGATCAACAATCGCCCGGACGGCGAGGCGCCGGACCAGCCGGGGTCGGCCGAGCTGCGCGCCGCCGCGGAGCAGCACGGTCTGGACTACCGGCCGCTGCCGGTGATCTCCGGCCAGGTCGGTGACGACGACGCGGACGCCTTCGCCGAGCTGCTCGAGGCGACGCAGGGCCCGGTACTGGCGTTCTGTCGCACCGGAACGCGTTCGGTGATGCTGTGGGCCCTGGCCGAGGCGCGCCGCCAGCCCGTTGCGCGCATCGTCGACGCCGCGGCCCGGGCCGGCTACGATCTCCAAGGGCTGCGGCCAAGGCTCGAGAGCCGCCGCGCCGCCGGCTGCTGAAGCCCCTATCCTGGCACGTTTCGTGATACGCAGTTCGCCAACGGGGACGGACGGTGATGGCGCCGGCGTCGCCGTTTTGCTCGCGAGGACCACGGAGGCAGACACGTGGATTGGTCTTCCGCTCTCGATCTGGCACGGTTCCAGTTCGCGTTCACCGTGTCGTTTCACATCTTCTTCCCGGCCTTCACCATCGGTCTGGCCAGCTACCTGGCGGTGCTCGAAGGGCTCTGGCTGTACACGGGCCGCGACGTGTTCCTGCAGAGCTACCGCTACTGGCTGAAGATCTTCGCCGTGGCGTTCGGCATGGGCGTGGTATCGGGGCTCGTGCTCAGCTATCAGTTCGGCACCAACTGGAGCGTGTTCTCCGATCAGTCCGGTCCCACCCTGGGGCCGCTGATGGGCTACGAGGTGCTGACGGCCTTCTTTCTCGAGGCGGGCTTCCTCGGGGTCATGCTGTTCGGGGTCAACCGGGTCGGCCGCGGACTGCACTACTTCGCCACATTGATGGTCGCCTTCGGTACCGTGCTCTCCGCGTTCTGGATCCTTTCGGCGAACAGCTGGATGCAGACCCCGGCGGGCTACGCCGTGAACGAAGCCGGCCAGTACGTGCCCGCGGACTGGTGGGCGGCCATCTTCAATCCGTCGTTTCCCTACCGGCTGGTGCACATGGTGCTCGCCGCCTACCTCACGACCGCGCTCGTGGTGGGCGCCGTGGGGGCCTGGCACCTGCTGGCGGACCGCAACAACGTAGCCGGCGGGCTGATGTTCTCCATGGCCATGTGGATGGCCACCGTGGTGGGGCCGCTGCAGGTTATGGCGGGAGACCTGCACGGATTGAACACGCTGGAGCACCAGCCGGCGAAGGTGGCCGCCATGGAAGGCCACTACCGCACCCGGGAGGGAGCCCCTTTCATCGTCGTCGGTTGGCCGGACGACGAGGCGGAGACGGTGCACTGGGCGCTCGAGATTCCCAAGGCCGGCAGTCTGATCCTGCACCACGATCCCAATGCGGAGGTGATTGGACTCGACGCCTGGCCGAGATCGGAACGGCCGCCGGTCCCGTGGGTGTTCTGGAGCTTCCGGGTGATGCTCGCCATCGGTTTCGGCATCGTCGGCGTCGGCATCTGGAGTCTGATCCAACGCATGCGCGGTCGGCTCTACGACGACCGGGCCCTGCAGCGGGTGGCCGTGTTCTTCGGCCCGCTGGGCTTCCTCGCGGTGCTCGCGGGCTGGATCGTCACCGAGGTGGGCCGTCAGCCCTACACCATCTACGGCCTGCTGCGAACCGCGGATTCGGCCTCCCCCGTGGAGGCCCCGGCCGTGGCCAGCTCACTGGTCGCGTTCATCATCATCTATCTGGGCGTCTTCGCCGCCGGCACGTTCTACATCCTGCGCCTCATGCGCCAGAACCCGGACGAGGTGGCGCTGCCGGGCATGCCGCCCGAGGAAGAGGTGCCGGGCACCCGCATCTCCATGGGAGCGGCGTACCGGCCGAGCCGACGCGAAGTGGAGAAGCGCTGATGTTCGAGCTCGATCTCGCGTTCATCTGGGCGGTGCTGATCGCCGTGGCCGTGCTCGCCTACGTGGCGCTGGACGGCTTCGATCTGGGGGTGGGGATCCTGTTCCCGTTCCTCGGAAGCGAGGAAGAGCAGACCACGGCCATGAGCTCCGTGGCCCCGGTGTGGGACGGCAACGAGACCTGGCTGATCCTCGGCGGCGGCGGTCTGCTGGCGGTGTTCCCGCTCGCCTACGCCGTGATCATGCCGGCCCTGTACGCGCCGATCATCGCCATGCTGCTGGGCCTGGTGCTCCGCGGGGTGGCCTTCGAGTTTCGCGGCAGGACCGTGCGCGGCCGCAGCACCTGGGACGCCTCGTTCTTCGGCGGCTCGGTCGTGGCGGCGCTGGCTCAGGGCATCACGCTCGGGGCGCTGCTCCAGGGCATTCCGGTGGAGGGCCGGGCCTACGCCGGCGGCTGGTGGGACTGGATCACTCCGTTCAGCCTGGTGACCGGCCTGGCATTGGTGGCCGGCTACGCCATGCTCGGCTCCACGTGGCTGGTGCTGAAGACCGAAGGGGAGCTGCAGCAGCGGGCCCGCGGCTACGCCCGGATCGCCGGGCTCACCACCTTCGTGCTCATCGGCGTGTTCAGCCTGTGGACCCCGCTCCTGCAGCCCGAGTACATGGAGCGCTGGTTCAGCTGGCCCGCCCTGCTCTACACGGCGCCCGTTCCGCTCTTGGTGATCGCCTGCACGGCCGCCCTGTACCGGAGCCTCGGCCAGGGCAAGGAGCTAGCGCCCTTTCTCTACGCCCAGGGCCTGTTCGTGCTCTGCTACATCGGTCTCGGCATCAGCTTCTACCCGTACATCGTGCCGCCGCGCATCTCCATCTGGGACGCCGCGGGGCCGGACGAGAGCCTGATGTTTCTGCTCGTGGGCGCCGTGATCCTGCTGCCCATCATTCTCGGCTACACGGCGTACGCCTACTGGATCTTCCGCGGCAAGGTGCGTCCCGGGGAGGGCTATCATTGATGGCGCCCGCCGGTCAGCGGCTGCGCCAGCTTCTCTGGTTCGCTGCCCTGTGGGCAGGCGGCGTGGCCACGGTCGGCATCGTCGCCTACGGCCTGCGGTTCTGGTTGTCCTACCTCTGAGGACCCGGCGCCGGCCCGCGCTGGCCCCGACAGTCGGGTTCGTGGAGAATACCCCGTCACCGTGACAAACCACCGCATCTCCTTCATCCAGGTCTTCGCGTTCGTCTGGGGTTACTGGCGAGGATTCCCCGTGCGGTTCGCCGTGATCGTCGCCGGGGTCCTGCTCGCGGTGCTGCTGGAGATCCAGATACCGCAGCGCTCCGCCGAGCTGGTGGCGGCGCTGGAGCGGTTCGCCGCCGGAGAGGCCGACATCCGGCTCGCCTGGTCGGCGGCGGGGTGGCTGCTGGCCACATTCGCCGCCGTGTTCGCGGTCCGCCAGATCTATCTCAGGATCTGGGTGCGCTTCGCCGCGGACGTCATGCGGCGGATGGTGAGCGACGGCTTCCGTCAGGTGCAGCGGTTCTCCGCCGACTGGCACGCCAACAATTTCGCCGGCGCCACGGTGCGCAAGATCTCCCGCGGCATGTGGGCCTACGACACCTTCGCCGACACCACCGTGGTGGACCTGGGGCCGGCGCTCATCACCCTGCTCGGCTTCTCGGTGGCCATGTTCCTGCGCGAGCCGGTTCTCGGGCTCTACTTCGCCAGCGCGGTGGCGGTGTTCATCGCCGTCAGCATCGGTCTCTCGCTGCTGTACGTGGCCCCCGCCAACCAGGCGTCGAACGATGCCGACACGCGCCTCGGGGGCGCTCTCGCCGACGCCGTCACCTGCAACACGGTGATCAAGTCCTTCGGCGCCGAGCGCCGCGAGGACGCCCGCCTCGACGAGGTGGCCGGGAGCTGGCAGCTTCGCGCGCGCCGGGCGTGGCGGCGCAGCATGGACTCGGGGGCGGTTCAGTCGGTGATGATCGTGGCGCTGCTGGGAGGTCTTCTCACCCTGGTGCTCTCGCGGGCCGACGCCGCCGACGCCCGACTGAACGATCTCGTCTACGTGCTCACCACGTACTTCATCATCAATGGCCAGCTCAGGAACATCGGCTGGCAGGTGCGCAACCTGCAGCGGGCCGCCAACGAGCTCGACGACCTGGTGGAGATCAGCACGACGCCGCCCCAGGTGCAGGACGCGCCCGGAGCGCGGGCCCTGCGGGCGAGCCGCGGCGAGGTCCGCTTCCAGGGCGTCACCTTCCGCTACGCCAACCAGCCGGCTCCGGTGCTGGAGGACTTCGACCTGCACGTCTGTGCCGGTGAGAAGGTGGCGCTGGTGGGGGAATCCGGCGCCGGCAAGACCACTCTGGTGAAGCTGCTGCAGCGCCTGTACGACGTGGACGCCGGCCGTATCACCATCGATGGCCAGGACATCGCCGGGGTCACCCAGGAAAGCCTGCGGCGGGCCATCTCCCTGGTACCCCAGGAGCCCATCCTGTTTCATCGCACCCTGGCGGAGAACATCCGCTACGGACGCCCCGAGGCCACCCGCGAGGAGGTGGTGGCCGCGGCGAACAAGGCCCATGCCCACGAATTCATCGAGCGGCTCGCCGACGGCTACGACACCCTGGTGGGGGAGCGCGGCATCAAGCTCTCCGGCGGCGAGCGGCAGCGCGTGGCCATCGCGCGCGCCATCCTCGCCGATGCGCCCATCCTGGTGCTGGACGAAGCCACTTCCAGCCTGGATTCCATCACCGAGCATTACATCCAGGAAGCCATCGCCACCCTGATGCAGGGCCGTACCGCCCTGCTCATCGCCCACCGGCTCTCCACCGTGCGGCAGTGTGACCGCATCCTGGTGTTCGACCATGGCGAGATCGTAGAAGAGGGCAGCCACGACGAGCTCATGGCCCGACCTCACGGCGTCTACCGGGGCTTGTTCGACATGCAGTCCCTGGGGTTCGTGGACTCCGTGGCCAACGCCTGACGGCACCGCCCCGGGGTTCGCGTCACTTCAGCAGCCGCCGCCGCAGCAGCACCACCGCCAGGGGAAACAGCGCCACGGCGAGACCCGCGGCGTAACCGGCCGCCGCGGCGTGACTCCAGTCCAGGTCTCCGGCCACCACGCCGCGGCTCACGTGAACCAGCGGGGTGAGGGGGGCCGCCCACGCCACCGGCTCGAGCCAGTCCGGCAGCACGTCCACCGGGAAGAACGAGCCGCTGAAGAAGTACAGCGGCGTGGCCACCAGGGTGAACACCAGCGACAGCGCGTGCACCGTGGGGGATAGCGCCGCGAACAACAGCCCGATGCCGCCGAACACCACGCCCACCCCCACCGCGACCAGCAGGAGCCCGGGCAGCGCCGACAGCGGGACCCAGCCGAAGCCGATGGCGAAGCCGCCTACCGCCAACGTGGACAGTAGGGTCCGGGTGGTGGCGAAGGCGAGCTCCGCCAGCACGATCTCCGCCACGGTCACCGGCGCCGTGAGCACGGTCTCGTAGAGATCCTGCTGGATGCGCTGGAAGGCGCTCCAGGAGCACTCGAAGATGGCGTGGAACATGGCGGTGCCCACCACGATGCCGGGTGCCACGAACACGGCGTAACTCCCGTAGGGAGGCACGTCACCCACCATGCGGCCGATGCCCAGTGCCACCGCCACCAGAACGAACACCGGCTCCACCACGAACCAGGTCACCGCGACCCGCCACACCCGGGCCAGCGCCAGGACGTGGCGCCACCAGAGCGCCGACACCGAGCGCCAACGGATCAGCTCCGCCGTGTCCATCGCGCCGTTCGACACCGAGCTCATTCCTCCACCAGCCCTCGGCCGGCGAGCGACAGGAACACGTCCTCCAGGTTCGCCGTGCGCCAGGTCACCTGCGCGCCCTGCAGCGCGGGAATCTCGGGCGCTCGGCCGTTGCGTCCGGTGACCCGGAACAGGGCGCCTACCTCCCGAAAGCGCGCTCCTGCGTCGGCGAGCACCCGCCGCACCCGTTCCCGGGAGCCGGCCTGGGGACGGATCTCGGCCGCGGCGCTGCCGGCGTGCCGGGCCACCAGCTCGGGTGGTGTCCCCTCGTCGAGGATGCGCCCGGAATGGAGGATGGCGAGCCGATCGCACAAGGTTTCGGCCTCGTCCATGTAATGGGTGGACATGAGCAGGGTGACGCCGGAACGCTTCAGGGCCGCCAGCTCCTCCCACACCCGCACCCGGCTTTCCGGGTCGAGGCCCGTGGAGGGCTCGTCCAGCACGACGACCCGCGGCCGGACCACCAGGGCGCGGGCAATGGCCAGCCGCCGGCGCATCCCGCCGGAGAGATCGGCCACCTCGTCGTCCCCCCGGGTCTCGAGCGCGAAGAACTCGAGGACCTCCCGGGCACGGCGGCGCGCGTCCCGGTACGACAGCCCGGCCAGGTAACCGAACACCTCCAGGTTCTGCCGCGCCGTCAGCTCCTCGTCGAGTCCGTCGCTCTGGGTGACCACGCCGAGACACGCGCGCACGGCACGGCCGTGGCGGGCCACGTCGAGGCCGGCCACCCGCAGCGTGCCGGAGCTGATGGGGGACAGGCCCGCCAGCATGCGCATGGTGGTGGTCTTGCCCGCGCCGTTGGGCCCGAGCAGGCCGTAGGTCTCGCCCGCGGCCACGGCGAAACTCACCCCGTCCACCGCGCGAAAGGCGCCGAAGCACTTGACCAGGTCGCGGGCTTCGATCTCCGGCACCCGGCGCCTCTCAGCCCACCTGCGGCGGGCGCGCTCTCGCCGGTGAGGCTTCCACGAAGCGGGAGCGCAAGAGCTCGCGGGCCGCGGCATCCAGCCCCACGGCACGCTCGATGTAGTGCTCCACGCCCACGAACTCGGCCTCGATGGCCTCGAAGGCGGCCTTCAGGTACTCGGGGCGCACGCCGGCCAGGGCCATCACCGACTCGCGGTCGGGGGTCGCCGATGATTCGAACCGGGCCATCAGCCGCGGCAGCACGTAGCCTTCGTAGTCCATGGCCTCGTTGGTGAGCAGGTAGTCCTCGAGCACCGTTTCCTCCGGCACGCCCAGAGCGTGGAGAATCAGGGCCACCGCGAAGCCGGTGCGATCCTTGCCGGCGGCGCAATGGACGAGGAATCCGCCCTCCTCCACCGCCAGCAGAGCTTCGAACATGCGAGCGTAATCGGCCGCGTGATCCCGGGCGAGCTCGCGATTGATGCCCACCATGAAGTCGATGCGCTCCTTCAGGCCGAGGGCGTCCTCCGCCAGGCGCTTGCGCATGGCCACCGCGCTGCCCGGATCGATGGGAATCTCCAGGCGCCGGGGCGAATGGGGTGGAAACGGCGTCGGTTCCTCGGCGGTCTCCTCGGGGCGGCGCAGGTCGCAGATGAGCGCGACGTTCAGCTCGGCGAAGCCGAGCCGGGCTTCGCCGGACAGGTGGGTGAGGGTTCCGGAGCGATACAGCCGGCGCCGCCGGACCCGGCCGCCGTCCGTCGTGGCGTACCCGCCGAAGTCCCTCAGGTTCACCGCCCCCGGCAGGGCGATCAGTCGTCCATCCATGGTGCGCTCATGCTGCGTACGGGCTGGGGACTATACCACCCGCCCGGGTCGGAGCCGGCGCATCATGGCCTCCTGGGCGACGCTGGCGATCAGACGGCCCCGGCGGTCGAAGAGGTGACCGAGGTTCAGCCCCCGGGCGTCAGCGGCCACGGGCCCCCGCTGGTCGAACAGAAGCCAGCGGCCGGGATCACCGTCGCGGTGGAACCAGAGGCTGTGATCCAGGCTGGCGGCCCGATGGCTGGGGGCGGTGTCCCCGGCGGGGAAGGCCCGGCCGTGCGGAAGCAGGGCGTTGAACATCAGCGTGTTGTCGGAGAGGTAAGCGAGCGCACACTGACGCTCCCGGCTAGCTGCCTGCTCGGACATCTCCGCGCGCATCCACAATCGGATGGCAGGCTCCCGGGCGCGCCCGCCGTGCGGGCCACCCACGGCGGGCGACCACTCGTTCACCGGCTCGAGGGTTACCCCGGCACCGTCGGCGAAGGGCAGAGTCAAGGGAGCCCGCCCGGCGGCTCGGCGCCGGCGGATCAGCGTCTCGGGCGGCGGCGCGGCCGGCATGGGCGGCTGATGCTCGTCCCCCGGTTCCGCCGCCTTGAAGGAGACGCTCGCGACCATGAGCAAACGGTCATGCTGCGACGCCTGCACTGTACGGGTGACGTAATTGCGCCCGTCCCGCAGGCGTGCGACGTGGTAGCGGATGGGCTCCGACGGAGCGCCCGGCGCGAGGAAGTGGGCGTGAAGCGCGTGGGCGAGCCGGTCCACGGCAACGGTGGCGAACGCGGCGGCGAGCGCCTGGCCGAGCAGATGCCCGCCATAGATGCCGAGCGGCCCGTAGTCGCGCCCGGCGCCGACGAACGTATCCTGCGCCGAGTAGACCGGCACGACCTGAAGAACCCGGTCCAGGTCGAGGGCCGCATCGCTGCCCGACGCCGTCGTGGTCTGCTCGTTCATGACCTGTGACCCCGCATGTCGGATTGGCGCCGCCAGGCGCCGAGTCCCACGGACCCTGCGGTCACCACCCCGTACAGGAGTGTGCCGACGGCCAGCGTGGCGTAGATGAAACCGAGACCCTGCTCCAGCAGGTGAACCCCGACGGCGGCACCGCCCACGCTTACGAGGAATCGCAGCACGGTAGCGGCCACCGGCCAGCCGACGGTGCCGGCCCCTTGGGAAGCGAAGTACAGCGACAGGCCGAGGCCCTGAAACGCGAAGAAAGGTCCCACGACCCGCAGGTAGGCCGCCCCGGCATCCCAGGTGGCCGGGTCGCGGGTGAACAGCTCGAGCCACAGGCCCGGGAAGGCAGCCAGGGTCAGCCCCACGGCGCCGGTCAGGCCCGCCGCCAGCGCGCCGCCCAGCCAGCCTACCCGCTCCGCCCGCGCCATCTGCCCCGCGCCCACGTTGATGCCGACCATGGCCGTCATGGCCGCGCCAACACCGAAGATCAGGGGTATCAGCAGAAACTCCAGCCTGGCGACGATGCCATAGCCGGCCAGGACCGGGACGCCGAAGCTTCCGACGAGCCCGTTCATCGCGGTGACGGTGGCTACGGTTAGGATGGGTGACAGGCTGGAGGGAGCCCCCACCTTCAGCACGCCGGCGAAGACCACGCGGCGTAGGCGGGTTCGAGTCAACCGCACGGGCGACCGCCGCCGCACCAGGCACGAGAGCATGATCGCGCTGTTCACGGCGGCCACGGCCAGCGCCGCAACCGCAGCCCCCGCCAGCCCCAGGCGGGGCATTCCGAACCAGCCGAGTATGAGGGTGCCGCCCAGAGGCACCTGGACGAGGCCGCCGACGATCATGAGCGTCGCCGGCAGGCGCATGTTGCCCATGCCACGAAACACGGCGCTGCAAAGGGCAGCGAGCCAGACGAAGCCCGCGCCGGCGAAAAGCGTGGCCGCGTAGGCTTCCGCGGCGTGAGCCACACCGGCGGAGGCAGAGACCGCGGCCAGCAGGCGCGGCCCGAACAGGGCATGCAGCACGAAGAAGCCGAACCCGGCAGCGAGCGCCATGACCACCGCGTGCCCGACGAGCGATTCCGCCCCGGCGCGATCACCCGCACCGAGCGCCCGTGCCACGGCACTGGAAACGGCGCCGCCCACGGCGCCGTTCGCCAGCATCTGCATCAGCATGAGCGCAGGGAAGATCACCCCGAGCCCCGCCAGCGACTCGGCGCCCAGGCGCCCGACGAAGGCCGTTTCCGCCATGGCGACGGCAGCCTGAACGAAGAACGCTGCGGCATTGGGGCCGGCCAGGCGCACCAGCAGCGGCAGGGGCGGGTCCCGCAATATCCGCTCGGTGAGGGACACTGCCGGCGCCGCGGCAGAACGTGTATCTACACCTTGTTGGGCCGACACAGCTCTCATCGCACCAGCCTGCGCAACGATCGCAAGGTAGCTTCCAGAGCCTCCCACTCGGACTCGCCGAACATGGCGAGGATGCGCCTCTGGGCGTTACGCCAGTAGCGCCTCGCCTCAACTACCTTGCCCTGCCCGGCCTCCGTGATGGTCACGAGCTTCACCCGGGCGTCCGCGTCCGACGGCTCGAGGGCCACCAGACCCGCCTGCTGCAGGGGCCGCAGATTGCGGGTGAGGGTGGTTCGCTCCATGTACAGCCGGCGCGCGAGCTCGGTGAGGGGCAGAGGCCCGCCGCGGGCCAGGTGCTCGAGGATGGCGAACTGGGAGCGCGCCAGTCCTGCCGGACGCATCTCTTCCGCGTAGACCCGGCTCACCGCCCGAGCCGTCTTGTGGAGGTTGTTGCTCACGCAGTGACTGGGGTCGAGGAGTGGGCGGCGCTTCATCAGGATCGACGACTTACGTGTAGATACACGCTACTCCTCCAACCGCCGCGGGTCAACGGATCAATAGGGCCGGCGGCGGATGCCGAGCCGATACATCAGCGGCGAGATCACCACCTGTCCCGCCGTGAACAGGACCACCACCACCGCCACCGCCAGCGGCGAGAGATCCAGCAGCCGGTAGCACGCGAGCAATGGGAACAGCGACTCGGGGATCTGGTCGAGCCCCGCTGCCTGACCGCTGGACGGAATGCCGAGGCGGCGCTTCAGGAAGCTCGAGAAAAGATCCCCCACCATGGCGGCGGCGCCGAACAGTGCCCCGGTACGCCAGGAGAACCCCAGCAGGGCGGCCACCAGCGCCGTCGCCGCCACGGCCACCAGCAGCCCGCGGACGGTCTTGCTGCGACCGAACAGCGGCCGGCCATCCCACAGGCAGAGTCCGCCATCCAGGGGGTGAGCGAAACGTTCGCCGAGGAGCCGCGTGGCCATCACCGGGGCGCCGTTGGCCACGGCGATCAGAATCAGCAGTTTAATGGTCAACAGCAGCGTCACCCGCCATCAATACCACAACCCCGGCGAACGGCGCAGCATTCACCCGCCGGGCCGAGCCATGTATGCTCCGCGGCCCGCCCGAGGAACCGGCACGTGAAACCCGCTCTGGAGCTCACCGCCATCAAGATGGTGGCCGGCGGCGACGCCCTGGCCCGGCACCCGGACGGCCGCCTGGTCATGCTCGGCGGCGCCCTCCCCGGTGAGCGGGTGCTCGCCCGGGAAGTGCAGCGCAAGCGCGACTTCGTGCGGGCGGAGGCGGAGAGGATCGTCGAGCCGTCCCCGGCGCGCCGGGAAGCGGCGTGTCCCCATCTCGCCCGAGGCTGCGGCGGCTGCGACTGGCAACACGTGGAGCCCGCGGCGCAGCTTCGGCTCAAGACCGAGGTGGTTCGAGACGCCCTGGAACGCACCGGGCGCATCAACGGTGTCAGCGTCGTCGCCGGCGCCTCGATACCGGAGCTCGGCTACCGAACCACGCTGCGCCTCGCCCTCGACGGTCGCGGTGCGCCCGGATTTCGGGCCGCACGGTCGCGCAGGGCCGTTCCCACGGAGCACTGTCCGGTGGCGCACCCACGATTGCAGTCGCTGCTGGAGACCCTGCGCCTGCCCGGTGCCCGGGAGCTGGTGCTGCGCGTCGGCGCCCGGACCGGCGACCGCCTCGCCTGGTGGTCCCCGGCCGCGACGAAGCCGGCGCACCCTCTCCCGGACGAGGTGGCGACCGGCGAACACGCCTTCGTCAGAGAGCGGGTGAACGGCGTGGAGCTCAGGGTGAGCGCCCGGGCGTTCTTCCAGTCATCGCCGGAAGCCGCGGAGCTCATTGCCGCCGCCGTGCGCAGGGCCGCCGGCGACCCCGCAGAGTGGAACGGCCACGTGGTGGTGGATGCCTACGGCGGCATCGGCGCCCTCGCCGCCACGGCCACCCCGCCGGAGCTGCCCGTTGTGGTGGTGGAGTCGAATCCCGCTGCCTGCGCCGATGCGGCGACGAACCTGCGTCACCGCGACGCCGAGGTGATCAACCAGGCCGTGGAGCGCTGGCGGCCGTGCCGGGCGGGGCTGGTGATCGCCGACCCGGCGCGGGCCGGGCTCGGCCGAGAGGCGGTGGAGCGGCTGGCAGCCACCGGGGCAGGGCGTCTGGTGCTGGTTTCCTGCGACCCGGTCTCGTTCGCGCGGGACGCCCGGCTGCTGCAGGCCGCGGGCCTCGAGCTGTTGCACGCCGAGGTGCTGGACCCGTTCCCCAACACCCACCATCTGGAGGTGGTGGGCGCCTTCGGGCGATGACGGGCTCACACGCGGGTGTCGCCACCCTCCCGGTGACACAGATAGAGGGAGCGCTCCGCGCCGTAGACGAGCTGGCTGCGGGTGAGGGCGTGGATGCGTGAGACTTCCGGCTCGGCGAACTCGGCCTCGATGGCGGCGAGCTGCTGCCGGGTGAACAGCGCGTCGTCCACGTGCAGGTACTCGTAGGCGTTTATGGCCTCGGTGAGCCAGGTGTCCTCGAGCTGCCACAGACCGCGGTAGCTGAATTCCAGCAGCACCCGGCCCGCCGCCCGATCCTCGAGGCGCGTTCGGCCTTCCAGGCGCCCTCCGGCATGGAAGGTCTCCACGGAGCTCACCACCAGGGGTGCACCGGTAGGATCGCGAACCTCGCAGTACCACGGCTCCACGGTGAGGATCTGCTCCAACGGGGGCTCGTCCGCCGGCGCAGCGCCGCGGCCGAGCCCCAGGTATGCCGCGACGATCAGCGTCCCGCTGGCCAGGACCGCCAAGGCCGCGCGATCACGACTGAGACCCTTGGGTGCCATGGTTGCACTGTGCACCCGCGGGTTCCGAAATAACGTGCGCCCCATCACCGATTGCTCACCTTGCGGCAGCGGCCCGCGCCAGCGCCCCCAGCCGGCCCAGGGCCCGCTCCACCCGCGGGCTCCAGCCGGCGCCCATGGTCAGGCGGACGTAGTTCCGGTAGTCGCCCTTGGCGGAAAACATCAGCCCCGGCGCGATGCCGATGCGCTCGTCCAGGGCCTGCTGGAACAGCGCCAGGGCGTCCACCTGCTCGGGCAGCTCCACCCACAGCACCACGCCGCCGGCCGGGTCCGATACCCGGGTGCCGGATGGAAAGTGCTCGGCCACCGCCTCCCGGTAACGGCGCCGGTCCACGGCCAGCTCCTCGCGCAGTTGCCGCAGGTAGCGGTCGTAGCCGCCGCTTTCGAAGAACCGGGACAGCACCCGTTGCTGCAGGGTGGGACAGGCCACCGAGGTGCAGAACTTCGCCCGGGCGATGTCGTCGGCGTACTCCGGGGAGACGGCCCAGCCGATCCGATAGCCCAGGGCGATGCTCTTCGACACCGAGCCGCAGGTGACGACCGGACCGCCGCCGAAGGCTCGCAGCGGCCGGGGCCGCTCGGGCCCGAGGTGCAGATCGCCGTACAGATCGTCCTCGATCACCGGCACCCCGGCAATTTCCAGGATCTCCATCAGCGCACGCTTGTCCGCATCGCTGGTGAGCGCCCCGGTGGGGTTGTTGAAGTTGGGCATGAGCACCGCGGCCGCCACGTCGCCCCCGGCCACGGCCCGCTCCACCGCCGCCACGTCGATTCCCACATCCGGCCGGTTGGCCACCTCCACCACCTTGAGCCGGAGCTGCTCCACCGCCTGGAGCACGCCGAAGTAGGTGGGGGATTCCACCAGCACGGTGTCGCCCGCCCGGCACAGCACCGTGAGCGACAGCACTATGGCCTCCATGGCGCCGGCGGTGATCACCACCGACGCCGGATCCGTGGGTGCGCCCGCCAAGGCGAGGCGCGCGGCCACCGCGCGGCGCAGGCCTTCGTCCCCCGGCGGCACGCTGAGCCGGTTCGGCAGATCCGGCTCGTCTCTCAGCACCTGGCGGGTGAGCCGGTTGAGACGGCCGTTGAGCCGCCCGGTGAACACCGACACGGCGCTGTTCAGGGCGAGCACGTCGCTCTGCCGCAGCGACGCCAGGGTGGTGTCGATCACCTCGGCGGCCACGCTCCGCGGCCGCCGGTTGCGCAGGGGTCTGCTGCTCGGCGGTGCCAGCGCCGGCCGCGCCGGTGCCGCCACGAAGTACCCCGAGCGCGGCCGCGCCCGCAACAGGCCCCGCCGCTCGAGCTGCAGGTAGGCCTGATTCACGGTGGCGATGCTGACCCCGGCGCTGCGTGCGAGGCTGCGTACCGAGGGAGCCCGGTCGCCGTGGCGCAAGGTGCCGTTGGCGATCTGCGTCTCGATCAGGCGCGCTACCCGCTGGTAGAGCCAGGCGGACCGGGGCTGGTTCACGCGATCGCTCCGTCTGTACCGGTTGATATCGCAGTTAACTGAATCTGTACCGGTCGGGTCAAGGTGCACTAACCTGCGTGCCCTTGCACCGATCGAGCGGGCCCCATGGACGCCTTGTTACCTTTGACCACGTTCCTGTTCGTGGCTTCCATCACCCCGGGCCCCAACAACCTCATGCTGGCGGCCTCCGGCGCGGGCTTCGGCTTCCGCCGCACCGTGCCCCACATGCTGGGTGTGAGCGCGGGCTTCGCGCTGCTGCTCCTCGCCTGCGGACTGGGGATCGGCGCGCTGCTGACCCGGAACGCCGCCGCGGCCACCGCCATCAAGCTGGCGGGCACGGCTTACCTGCTCTACCTGGCCTGGATGCTGCGCGGCCGTCGGCCGCTCGGCGGCGGTGGCCCGAGCGAAGGCGGCGATGCCCACGCCCGGCCCATGTCCTTCCTCGGGGCGCTGGCGTTTCAGTTCGCGAACCCCAAAGCCTGGCTCATGGGGGTCACCGGCGCATCCATGTTCCTGCCCGACCTGGGCGGCGGCCTCGCGGCGCTGGGGCTCCTTTGCCTGGTGGGCTGTGCCGTCAATCTGCCCTGCATCACCACCTGGGCGATGCTCGGCTCGGCCATCCGCGGCATGCTGCGGGACAACCGGTGGCAGCGCCGGGTGAGCGGGACCATGGTGGCGCTCACCCTGTACGCGGCCACCGCCATCTGGATCTGATCAACACGGAGAACCCCATGAAGCTCACCATCGTCGACGTGTTCGCGGAACATCGCCTGCAGGGCAACCAGCTCGCCGTGGTGGAGGATGCCGCGGATCTGTCCGCCGACCTCATGCAGGCCGTGGCCCGGGAAATGAACTTCTCGGAGACCACCTTCGTCACCGCCAGGGACGACGGCCGCGCCCAAGTGCGGATCTTCACCCCGGGCGAGGAACTGCCGTTCGCCGGGCACCCCACCCTCGGCACCGCCTGGGTGCTCTGCGGCGGCCGCGGCGGCATCACCCTGACCCTCGCCGCCGGCGACGTGCCGGTGCGCTTCGAGAACGGCGTGGGCTGGCTCACCCCGCCCGCGGCCACCTTCGGAGACGCCATCGAGCCGGCCCGGGCGGCGGCGCTGCTCGGCCTCACGCCGGCGGACCTGGACCCGGAGCTCGACCCTCAGGTGGTGACCTGCGGGCCCACCTTCCCCATCGTCGGGGTGGCATCGCTCGAGGCTCTGAAGCGAATCCGCGTGGACCTGGAGGTGCAGCGGGAACTCGGCATCGCCGGCTTCCCCTTCGCCGTTTGCCGGGGCGGTTACTCAGCGGACGCCGACTACGCCGCCCGGCTGATCTTCTTCGACGGCAGCGGGCTGCGCGAAGACCCGGCCACCGGCTCCGCCAACGCCGCCTTCGCCCAATACCTGCAGGCCCGGGGCATGGCCGGAGCGCGGGTGGTGGAGCAGGGCTTCGAGATCGGCCGGCCCTCGCGCATCCACCTGGCGCTGGACGGTACCGCCCAGGTGGGGGGCCGGGTGCAGCCGGTGCTGGAGGGCAAGCTGCTGCTGTAGTGCTGGCGCGCCCGGAGAGACTCGAACTCCCGACACCCAGGTTCGAAGCCTGGTGCTCTATCCAACTGAGCTACGGGCGCGTGGTTGGCGGGCGCAGTGTAGCGCGGTCCGCTGTCCGCTGTCCGCCTTCCGCTATCCGCTGGCTGGCTGGCTGTCGGCAAGAGGGACATCGCAAGATTCTGACGAAACCCTTCTTGCCGATGGCCGATCGCCGGCGTGCCGGGCGCGGCCGCGCTCAGTGCTGCTGCAGATCGAAACGGAACCCTGCCTCGTAGAGAATGTCGTCCGAGTCGAAGGCGTCGCTGGCAATGCCGTTCGCCCCCAGCAGCACGGAGACCGCCGGGGTGATGCGGTAGCGCAGGCCGGCGTTCCACAGGGGGTCGCTCGCGTCCTCGTCGTCGAACAGCACGCCGATGCTGCCTTCGGCTTCGAAGCGCTGGGTGAGCGCCGCGCGCACGACGAGCTGGGCGTTGGCCACGTGGTCGCGGCCGTCCACGCTGAAGTCACCGACGTCGGTGTCGTAGCGCAGATGCGTGTAGCCCGCGGAGAGCAACGCCGAGGCACGATCTCCCAGATTCAACACCCGGCCCAGGGCGACGTCGAAGCGGGTCTGCGAGATCTTCAGATCCGGATCGTTCTCCTTCAGGCGCGCGTACGCCACGCCGCCCTGCAGCACCCAGTTTTCCGAGGCGTAGACGCTCACCTGCCCCGCAGTCCCATGAACGCCGTCACCGGAGGGCCGCTGATAGCGGGCATCCATGTACTGCCAGGTCAACCCGTCGGCGAGCGCGCCGGACGAGAACACGAGCGCGCTGAATCCCAGGGCCAGCATCGTCTTGTTGATCACCATGTCATCTCCGTATGAATGGGTTTAATCGCGGACCATCACCCCGCGCCGCCCGGCCGGGTGAACGAGCCGCCGGTGCAATAGCTCTCCTGCTCCCAGGTGCCGAGAGGGGTCACCGTGGCGTTGCCGGCGTCGTCGACGTTCAGATCGAAGACGGCCCAGCACTCCGTCGGCTGCCCGGTCGGCGGCGTGAACACGCGAACAGTGCCGCGCAGGTTCAGCTCCACCCGGGCCGGCGAGGCCTGAATGCTTCCCGTGCCGGAATACAGATGCACCGCGTAGCGATACACGCCGGGGAAGGGGAAGTCGGGGAAGGTCACCACTTCCGGGCCGAAGCCCGTGACGTCGTCCACGTCCAGGTCGATGGTGATGCCGTTCGAGGAAACCGAGCGCTGGGTGTAGTTGACCTCGAAGTCCTGGGTCTGGTCAGTGCTGGAGAAGCCGTACAGCCGGGTATCGAGGTCCGAGGGATTCTCGCCCCAGGTGAGGTTCACCGTGGAGCTGCCCGCAGAGGCCACCAGGCATTCCGTCAGGGTCTGGTCGGTGCTTCCGGAGCTCACCTGGAGGGTGTTGCTCTGCAGGCCGTCACCCACCGTGATGAGCACGTCGGAGAGGGGCCGTACCGGCAGCTCGAACAGGCCGTCGGCGTCGCTGACGGCATGGGTGCTCCCCAGGTAGGAGCCGCCGGTGCCGTTCACCCGCACGTTGGCGAGGCGGAGCCCGGCAGGGCTCTGCACGCAACCGTGCACGAACACCGGGTCGTAGTTCTCGTCGGCGTTCCAGGTGGTGAAGTGGCCGACCTGGCCGGCGTAGACGGGCAGGCCGCTGGCAGCCGTGGCGAGGGCGGCCGTGCCCTCCTCGATCCAGTAACCCTGGGTGGCGTCGTAGTGGAACAGCGGCACGCTGGCCGGCGGCGCGGTGCGCTCCGCCTCCGCTACGGGAATCTGAACGTCGGCGAGCTGACCGCTGCCGAGATCGAGAACCTCCCCGTTGCTGCCGGTGAAGGTGACGCTCACGGCGCCGTAGCTCTGCATGGGCGAAGTCGCGCCGCCGGCGGCGAGGCTGGTGTAGTCGCCGGGCATGACCTCCACGTCGGCGCTGGGATCCACCACCGTCAGCTCCACGCTCACGGTGCCGGTGTAGGGGTTGCCGCCTTCGTCCACCAGCGCGTTACCCGGCACGCTCACCAGCACGTTGCCGCCCACCGTCAGGTCCGTGCCCGCGGCGGCATCGAAGGTGGTGTCCAGGCTCGCGGGCTGCATGAGCATGCGCGCCGTCCGGCCGGCCGGGGTGCTGGTATTGATGACGACCTTCGACTGCTCGCCGAAATCCTCCGGATCCGCGTTGACCACGATGCGGCCGTCGAACGTGGGCACTTCCAGAGTGAGCAGCCCGTCCGCATTCGACACGCCGTCCAGCGTCTGCCGGCCGCTCTGATCACTCCAGGTCGCGGTCACGGCGACGCCGGCCATGGGCTCGCCGGTCAGGAAGTTCTCCACGCTGACCTGAATGAGGTTCTGGGTGATGCAGGTCACCGCCACACCCGTTACGTCCTCGCGCTGATCGGCGAACGCCGTGGTCCCGTCGATGGTGCATCGCTGTCCCAGCGGGGCGCCCGAAAGCTCGAGCTCGAAGCTGTCCCCGGCCTCGAAAGCCAGCGGAATGCTGAAGGCGCCGTCGCCGATGACCTGGGAGCGGCTGCCCCAGCTCAGGGTGACGTTGCCGCTGAGTCCTGCCACCGTTCCGGAGATCGCCCGGTAATCGGGCGCCTGGGGGGTGGGTGAGTAGTCGTCGACAGTCCGGGAATCGCTGCCGCCCCCACAACCGGGGCCGACGGCGATCACTGCTGCCAGGGCGAGGCTTGCGCGCAGATGCTGCATGATGATTCGACTTCCGTTCCGTGCGCGAGCCGATCCCGTCGCACATCCGTTCTTGCGTGTTGTTTACCGCGCGCCGCGACGCGCGCGTCTTTCGCGGTTTCGCTGAAACTTTAGCCCAGTCCGGGTAATGTTCATGGGAGACGAATGCTGCTTCGTTAACTGGGTCACGGTTTCGGGGTGGTCGATCGCTTGCCGGGCGCCTCGAGCGCCATGTCACGGAAAGAGGGAGATCCGATGATTCACCTGGAGCT
Source organism: Pseudomonadales bacterium (assembly GCA_041686955.1). Classification (GTDB taxonomy): domain Bacteria; phylum Pseudomonadota; class Gammaproteobacteria; order Pseudomonadales; family Azotimanducaceae; genus UBA7803. The sequence goes on along the minus strand of JAWLCV010000028.1, from coordinate 4,590 downwards.
GACGGAACAGGACGCAGACATTCTCCGCCAGACCATTCGACACGCGCTGGGCGAGCTCAGCTACGAGATCGCCAACACCGACTCCCAGGATTTTCGCGACGCACTCAAGGCCAAACGCGACGTGCTCGCGAAGCTCGAGGAGACGCTGGCGGCCGGCGCTCCGGGCGACGCGCCTCAGCCCTGAAACAAGGCCTCGAGCCGGTCGAGGTCGTTGATGACGCGCCAGCGGCCGCCGCCCTGCTCGACCCGCTGCCGCCAGCTCGCCAGGCGCTCGAGATATTCCCGCGGGTCCATGTTGTCGGAGCGCAGCTTGGTGACGTTGAGCGCCACCACGTCGACGCCGCTGAACGCCAGCGGGAAGTCCCGCACGTAGCCTTCCTGCAGGTCCTCCTTCAGATCCGAGAAGATGAAGATGGTGCGCCGGCCCGGTGCCTTTTCGTCCAGGTATTCCAGCGCCTGCAGCAGGCCGCCGGAGATGTCGGTGTAGCCGGAGGGCCGTACCGTGTCGACGAACTCGTCGATGCGCGTCTGGAACTGGCGCTTCTGAACGTTGGCGGCGCTCGGCCGCTCGTCGAAGGTGGCCTTGGCCACGATGTCACGCTCGCTGAAGCTGGCGGTGTCGATACGTGCCACCGCGAACGAATCCCCGGGCTCCAGCCGTGACAGGGTGAAGTTGATGATCTGCTGCGCCTTTTCGATTTCCTCGGTGTAGGTGCCCGAGGTGTCGAGCAGCATGTACACGCCGGTGGCGTGGCTGGTGGGGGGGCCGCCGCAGGCGGTCAGCAGCAGGACGGCGCCGATCAGGATGGAGATCTTCATGCCGCAGCCTCCCGGCGGCTCACCGCCCGCCGCCCGCTCAGCCGCTCCGCCACCCAGAGGGGGGCGAAGATCGCCACGTCGTAGAGATGCTGCGCCAGAACGCCGGTCTGGCGGATCAGGTTGCCCAGGATGCGCAGGGCAACGTTGGCCAGCCGCAGGAGCACGATGGCGAGCATACCCAGCACGTGGCGCAGGGTCTGGATGAAGGTCTCCAGCGGAATCGCCACGAACGTGAGAGCGAACGGGAGAATGAAGCCCATGCCCATCTGCGCCGCCGTGGTGATCCACAGCGCCTCACCGGTGATCGCCGCAGCGTCGTCGCCGCGCAGGAGCGACGCGGTGGCCAGCTCGTCCTGCAGCAGGATCTCGCGCATGTAGGCCAGTCCCGCCTCCACGCTGGCGAGAATGGTGAGGATGACCAGGGTGAAGACGCACATGTACACGCGGGTTCGGTCCGGCAGCGCCGAGATCACCGGAAACAGCCGGGTGATGCGCAGGGATTCCATGAGGAACAGGCCCATGGACATCTCCACCAGGATGATCACCAGGGCGGCGATGTCGGCGGTGCGGAACGTGCCGATGTAACTGGTGCCCCCCACCATCTCCGCCATGGGCCGGGCGATGAGCGAGAAGTTGATGACGGCGCCGCCGACGGCCACGGCGATGACCAGAGCCGACACCGTGAACTGCACCAGGGCCGAGGTGGAAAGGGTCTGCACCGCCCGATCAGTGCCGGCGAGAATGTCCCGATACTCGTCCATGTGCCGGTCGATGGAACGCGAACGCTCTAGGATGGACGACACCGCGCTCTCCATGCGCTTCAGGGTGCCCTGAATGTGGCGCCAGCGCGGCATCATGGCCGACAGCAGCTTGTGCCGCTGCCGGCTGGCCTGACGATAGCTCGCCAGTGACCGGGCCTGGGCCCGGTCGAGGGACGCGTGAATGGCTTCGAGCACTTCGCGCACGCTGGGGTCTGCCCTGTCCGCGGCGTCCGCCACCGCTTTCACGGCCTTGCTCCAGCCCGGCACCTCCGGCGGCACGTCGGCCGTATTCTGGTGATCCTCGTCGATGCGCTGGATGATCTCCGTGAGCGTGCGCTGGGTCTCGGGGTAGCGGCCCAGATCACGCGCCACCGTGGCGGTGATGCGCTCGAACTCTCTGGAGACGATCCGCTCCTTGGCCTCGCGACCCGCAGCCAGCAGCACCTCCCGGTTGCGACTCTCGAGGTGCAGCTCCGCCCGCCGCAGCCCGTGGGCGGCGATGCGCAGGGCGTTGTGCAGCATGCGGGTGAGGGTGGCGATGCTGCGCCGCGCCGAATCCCGCCCCAGGAACATGACGGTGATGGCGAGTGCGGCCCAGAGCAGCGCCGACAGGGCGACGCTGTCGGTGATCATGAACAGGTCTTGCATGGTCCTCCTCCCCCGGTCCCTGGAGGCTCTTCACGTGGATTCGGGACCAGTGTGCGGGAGACCCGGCGCAGGGACTGTGAAATCGCTTACAAAGCTGGACAGTTGATGGAGGCGGCACAAAGCGTGAACGGTGGCTCAGATCCTGCTTTCCCGCCGGCTGGCCCGGCGCGGGCGCGCGACGCGCGGCCTAGACGCGCGGCCGAGAGGAGTGGGCGAATGGGTCTTTTGGTGGACGGCAGATGGGTGGAGCGGTGGTACGACACCGAGTCCACCGGCGGGCGTTTCGAGCGCCAGGAGCAGGCATTCCGCAACTGGATCACTCCGGACGGGCGCCCGGGCCCGACCGGCGAGGGCGGCTTTCCGGCCCAGCGCGGGCGTTACCATCTGTACGTGAGCTACGCCTGTCCGTGGGCCCACCGGACCCTGATCCTGCGGGCGTTCAAGGGGCTCACCGGCCACATCGGATTGTCGGTGGTGCACTGGCACATGGGATCGCACGGCTGGACTTTCGAGCCCGGTCCGGGGGTGATCCCCGATCCGCTGTTCGTCGCCCGGCGCCTGTACGAGATCTACCTGAAAGCGGACCCGCGCTTCACCGGCCGGGTGACGGTGCCTGTGCTCTGGGACAGCCAGCGCAACACCATCGTCAACAACGAATCCTCCGAGATCATCCGTATGCTGAACGGCGCCTTCGACGACATCGGCGCGGAGCCCGGGGATTTCTATCCCGAGGCGGAGCGCGACGCCATCGACGAGATCAACCACCGCGTCTATCACACCCTGAACAACGGCGTGTACAAGTGCGGCTTCGCCACCACCCAGGAAGCCTACGACGAGGCGGTGCATCCGCTGTTCGAGACCCTGGATTGGCTGGAGGAGCTGCTGGCGGACAACCGCTACCTCACCGGTGACACGGTCACTGAGGCGGACATTCGCCTGTTCACCACGTTAGTGCGCTTCGACCCGGTCTACAACGGCCACTTCAAGTGCAACATCCGGCGGCTGGTGGATTACCCCAACCTGTGGGGCTACACCCGGGAGCTGTATCAGCATCCGAAGATCCGCCCCACGGTGAACTTCCACCACATCCGGCACCACTACTACGAGAGCCACCCCGCGGTGAATCCCAGCGGGGTGGTGCCGGCGGGGCCCCTGCTCGACTTCGACGCGCCCCATGGGCGCGGCGGCCGCACGTGAGCCCCCGGTCGACCCGGATCTGCCGTCAGATGCACATGGCGAACCCCCACCGACGGCTGTCGATGGGGGCTTCGCTGCGTCTGCCGAGTGGAATCAGTAGTCGGATTCCGGCTCCTGATCGTCGTCACCGGAGAACCAGCCGCCGTCGTCCTGCTGCTCGTCCTCCATGGCGCCCGACTCCTGCTCGCTGCCCTCGAAGGCCGCGAACTCGGTGCGGCTCACCCGCCCGTCGTTGTCGGTATCGAGCTCGCTCTGCGATAACTGCTGCTCCGCGGCCTGCAGCTCCTCTTCGCTCAGGTAGCCGTCACCGTCGCTGTCCAGGTCGTCGAAGTTCCCCGCCTGAGCGGTTTCACCGGATGCGCCCTGCTGCTCGTCCGCAGCGGCCAGTCCGGCCCCCGGGCTCGGCGACAGCACCTGGTCGATGGCGTAGATCCGCAGGTTCCCCTGCTGGATATCGGATTGCACCACCTGGGCGTCGCCCACCTGGAGTTCCTCACCGCTGCCCTGCAGGTCGACGGTGCCTCCATCGATGGTGCGGGCCTGGCCGATGCGCTCGGCCATCTCCGGATCCATGTCGTCCGCCACGATGTGGGCCCGCAACAGGCTGATCAGCTCCTCCCGGTTCTCGGGCTGGAGCAGCTCTTCCACGCTGCGGTCCGCCGACTGGAAGGCCTCGTCGGTGGGCGCGAAGATGGTGTACTGCTCACCGCTCTGGGTCAGCGCCTCGGCCATCCCCGCCTCGTTCACGGCCTTGATGAAGGTCGCCAGGTCCTGGTGCTCGTCCGCGAGCTGCTGGAGGTCCTGGTTCATCTGATCGGTCTGCCCAGGCTCCTGCTCCATCTGCTGAGCGGTCTGCTCTGCCTCCCGCTCGGTTTCCTGCGCCGTCTGCTCGGCGGTCTGCTCGGACTCCTGCCAGGCTTCCTTGGCGGTCTGCTCGGACTCCTGCCAGGCTTCCTTGGCGGTCTGCTCGGACTCCTGCCAGGCTTCCTCGGCGGTCTGCTCGGACTCCTGCCAGGCTTCCTCGGCCCGCTGCTCCGCCTCCTGAGCCGTGGCGGATACACAGGCCAGCGCGCCGGCGGCGGCGAGCGCCGTTAGCCATCGTCGTTTCTCGATCATCTCTCTTACCTCGTGAGCTCCATGAAAAGACTTGTTCTTCCAACGCCGG
>JAWLCV010000027.1:44027-49925 GCA_041686955.1 Pseudomonadales bacterium | reverse complement strand
GCAGGAGTCGGTGAATCTGGGGGTGGCCGTGTCGTTGCGCGGCGGCGGGGTCATCGCCCCCGCCATCCACGATGCCGCGGACAAGAGCCTGGACGAGCTCATGGCGGATCTCGTCGACCTGGTCCGGCGCGCCCGCGCCGGCACACTGCGCCACAGCGAGATGACCGAGGGCACCATCACCGTCACCAGCCTCGGGGACCGCGGCACCGACGTGGTCTACGGCGTCATCTTTCCGCCCCAGGTGGCGCTGGTGGGGTTCGGTACCATCACCCAACGGCCCTGGGTAGTGGAAGGTCAGGTGGTGGCGCGACGGGTGGTGACTGCCACCCTGGCGGCCGACCATCGGGCCAGCGACGGCCACCGGGGCGGCCTGTTCCTGCGGGCAGTCGACCACCGGCTGCAGGAGCCGGAAACGTTGTGAGCCGGAGAACGGAGAAGTCATGAGCGACGATCGTGAGGAGACCTTCGCACGCATCCGCGAGCTTCTGCTCGCCGTGGCTCCCGAGGCCGCCGATACCGGGCTCGACCCCGGGACCGATCTGCGTGAGCAACTCGACATCGACTCCATGGACCAGTTGAATTTCCTGACGGCGGTGGCGGAAACCTTCGGCATCGACATTCCCGAGCAGGACTACCCCGAGCTCGTGACGCTGGACCAGGTGGTCCGATACGTCGAAACGCGCCGTTAGGGGAAACTCCGGGTATCCGGCCGCGGCGGCGCCCCCTATGCTCGCCCTCCGTTTCGTACCGACGGAGGCCGGCCATGGCCGTGGTCGCGGTGGTGGAGGACGATCCCACCATTCTCGATGCGCTGACCCTGCTGCTCGAGAGCGGCGGCTGGACCGTGCGCGCCTACCCGAGCGGCGAGACGTTTCTCGGTGAGCTCTGCCGGGACGTTCCGTGCGACTGCCTGCTGCTCGATCCGCACCTGCCCGGCATCTCCGGGGCCGAGGTGGCCCGCGCCGCCGCCGCACGCGGGGTTCCCATTCTCACGCTCACGGCACGGCCGGAGAGCCCGGTGACCGCCGAGGTGGCGGCGCTCTCCGGCGCCGCCGGCGTGATGACCAAGCCGGTGGGCGCGGCAGAGCTCCTTGCCCGCATCGCCGATCTCGTGCCAGGCTCCATGCACCCCGCCGCGGATTGAGCCCGTGCCGCGGCGGCACCTGGTGACGCCTGCCGCAGGAGGGCCGCACCGGCCGCCGTAACCATGAGCAACGGGATCACCGCGCTGTCCTATGCGGTTCGCATGGAGGTCCTGGGCCGTTACCTGGGACAGCTGGCGCTGATGCTCGCCCTGCTGACCCTGGTGCCCCTGGCGGTCGCCGTGGCGCTGGGCGCCTCGGCGTTCGCCTGGCGGTCGGCGCTCATCGTCGCCGTTCTGCTCGCGGCGGCGCTGCTGGCACGCCGCCGGGGAGAGCCGCGGCAGGTGCTCCACCACGAGGCCTTCTGCGTGGTGAGCCTGGCGTTTCTCATCACCCCGCTGCTCATGGCCTACCCGCTGGCGGCTACAGGCCTGGCGTTCGAGGACGCCCTGTTCGAAGCGGTGTCGGCCGTCACCACCACGGGGCTCTCGACCGTCGGGTCCATCGAGTCCCGGTCGCCCGTTCTCGCGTTCACCCGGGCCTGGATGCAGTGGTATGGGGGCCTGGGCATCGCGGCGCTGTCCGTGGCCCTGCTGATGGGCCACCACGCGGCCGCCCGGCGTCTGATGGAGCCCACGGACACGGAGAACGTCGCCACCACGGCCCGTGCTCACGCCCGCCGCGTGCTGCTGGTGTACCTGACCCTGACCGCGGTGGGGACGGCGCTGCTGTGGGGCTCGCTCGGCGACGGTGTCGTCGCGCTGACCCACGTGCTCGCCACCGTTTCCACCGGCGGCTTCTCCACCTTCGACGCGAGCCTGGCCGCCATGCCGTGGAGCGCCGCCTGGGTGGTCACGCTGCTGTCGGCGCTCAGCGCAGTGCCGCTGGTGCTGTACTTCGCGGCGGTGCGCGGCAGGCCGCGCCAGTTGCTGGACGATCCGGAGGTGCGGGCGCTGGCGGCGGCCCTGGTGCTCGCCGGCGCCGTCCTCGCGGTGAGCCTGCACCGGTTCTCCGGCCTGAACTGGGCCACCGCCGCCGGACATGGCGCCGTGCTCGGTGTGTCCGCGCAGACCACCACGGGATTCGCCACCCTGTCCCTTCAGGGTCTCGACCCGGTCTCCGAGCTTTGGCTGATCGTGCTCATGACCCTCGGCGGCTGCACCGGGTCCACGGCCGGCGGCATCAAGCTGCTGCGCGTGCTGGTGATGCTGCGTCTGCTGCAGCACTTCGTGCGTCGAACGAGCATGCCGCCCCACGCGCTGGTGCGTCCCCGGCTCGGCGGCCGTCCACTGGAGTCTCTGGACGTGGAGCGCGTTCTGCTGGTGGCGGCATCGTTCATGGCGGTCATGGCGGCGTCGTGGCTGGTGTTCCTGGGCTATGGCTACCCGGCGCTGGATGCTCTGTTCGAGGTGACCTCGGCGCTGGGAACGGTGGGCCTCTCCACGGGCATCGCCCGCCCGGAGCTGGAGGCGCCCCTCAAGTACCTGCTGTGCGCCGACATGCTGCTCGGGCGCCTGGAAATCCTGGCACTGATGGTGCTTGCCTACCCTCCCACCTGGATCGGACGGCGGCTCTAGACGTGCGGGAAGCGTTCATCGGTGCCAGCACCCTGGCGGTGACGACGGCGCGATATCTGCTCGAGCGCGGGCACGAGGTCGTGATCGTGGAGCGGGACCCGGCGGTGATCCACGAGCTTTCCGACGAGATCGACTGCGGCTTCATCGAGGGCGACGGCAGCAAACCCGCCATTCTGCGGGAGGTGGACCCGAAGCACACCGACGCGCTGTTCTGTCTCACCGGCAGCGACCAGGCCAACATCATCGCGAGCCTGGTGGCACGCTCCCTGGGATTCGCCCGGGTGGTCACCAAGATCGAGGACACCGAGTTCGAGCACATCTGCCTCGAGCTCGGGCTGGAGGACACCATCATCCCCTCGCGCACCATCGGCCGTCACCTGGCGGACCTGTGCGAGGGGCAGAGCGCCCTCGAGCTCACCACCATGGTGCGCGGCGAGGCGCGGATCTTCTCCTTCGTGGTGCGCAACGATCAGCAGGGCCCGCTGGGGGCCCTGGGGTTCCCGGCGCGGACTCGGGTGGTGTGCGTTTACCGTGGCCAGAAGCTGATCCTGCCGGAGCCGGACACGGCCTTGAAGGCGGGTGACGAGGTGGTGGTCATCGCCCACCACGACAGTCTGGGCGAGTTGGAGAGCCGGTTCGGCCCGCGGGGCTGAAGGTGCCGCACGGCGGGTGGCTCCGCGCCGGTCAGCCGGGAGGCCGTACCTCGATGTGGTCCACCACGGCCCAGACCCCGGGCACGTACCAGGCATCCCGCTCCGCGAGCTCGCGTTCTTCCTCGCTCGCCACCAGGCCCTCCAGGGCCACGATGCCGCCGGCCGTGCCGACGTGCATCTGGGTGGCGTGCACCAGGGGATCCTTTTCCAGGACCATCCGCACCGCGTCGGTGATCTCGTTGTCGCCGTCGCGCTCGGCGGGAACCACCTCCAGCAGATTGTCTACCCGCTGGCAGCCGGGGGCCCACCAGGAGAGCACCTCCGCGAAGCGGCGGTGGGTGAGGCTCTGCACCGTGCCCCGCAGCGTCACCACTCCGCCCTCGACGATCATCTCGATCTCCGGGGCGCCGGGCCCCGCGTCGTGGATCCGCGTTCGATCATTCCCCGCCTCGGCCACCATCGAGTGATTCCGGAACATGCTCTCGGCGGCGAGGTGCTTCACCGCCGCGTCGCGGAGCGCCTCGTCGCCCGGCTCGCGGGAGCGAACCCGAAGATGATCGACGACGGGGTGCCGATCCCGGACCGCGCTCCACACGGCGTTGGCCGCCAGGCGTTTCGTCCGGATGTCCTCCACCAGCCCGTGGAGGGTGATGTGACCGTCGTCCGCGTCCTGCTCGATCTCCAGGGCCTCGATGTCGATCCGGGTGTCGGCCTCCAGCGCGTCGTTGATGGCGCGCAGCAGGGCTTCGTTGGCTTCTGGCATGAATCCTCCCTGATTCGTCTCTCTGTGACGTCAATCCAGTCTCAGCAGCACGTAGCGTTCCAGTTCCTCGCGGCGCCAGCGGGAGAGCCCCGCCCGGGTGTCCACGGTCTCGATGTCGATGATCCAGTCGGGCTGCTGGAACCCCACCCGGGCCGACCCGCCGAGCCGCTGGACCTGTTGCAGGAGACCCTCGCCGAGCGCGCGTTCCTCCTCGTTGCTCGCCAGGCGGCCCTTGAAGCCGCGACGGTGCATCCGGACGTGAAACGTCGTTCCGCCGAGATCCGCGGCCCAGGGCAGGGCGATGCGGCGCACCGCGTCGCGGAAGTCCTCGGGGCTCGCGAACTCGAAGGCATCGGTGACGGGCACCAGCCGGGAGACGGCGTTGCCGAGGCTGGCGTCCTCGTCCAGGGTGCGCTGCAGCGCATCCAGGAACTCGAGCGGAGGCTGCTCCGCGTGCATCACGAGCACGTCCCAGTAGGGCGTACGGCTCACCCGGCCGAACCGCGAGAGCACGCGCATGGCGTCATGGAAGCCCTCGGGCAGCAGGGTCACCACCACGTTCCAGTCGGCGCTCGTCAACGTTTTCAGCCCTGGCGAAAGTCGCGAGTATGGCCGCTCTCCCTGGGGTGCGGCATTGAGCCTGTGTACGACCAGGTGAATCTCCCGGTGGCGGCGCGGGAGCGCCGGGGTTAGCTTCCGTGGTCGGTGGTGTTCCCGGAGCGGACCATTCTCATCGATGGCTCACAAGGGGAGGGCGGCGGTCAGATCCTGCGAACCGCGGTGTCTCTGTCCATGGTCACGGCAGAGCCGCTGGAGCTGATCCGCATCCGCGCCGGCCGCAGAAAGCCCGGCCTGCGCTGGCAGCATCTCACGGCGGTGCAGGCCGCCGGAACGATTTGCGGAGCGCGCGTGGAGGGCGCGGCCCTGGGCGCCACGGCGCTGACGTTCCGGCCCGGCGCCGTCCGCCCCGGCCGCTACACGTTCGATATCGGCACCGCCGGCAGCACCGTGCTCCTGGCCCAGACTCTGATACCGGCCCTGCTGTGCGCTCCTCGAGCTTCCTCGCTGCGCCTGGTGGGCGGCACCCACAATCCCCAGAGTCCGCCGTTCGAGTTCTTCGAGCGTGCCTTTCTGCTGCAGCTTCGGCGCATGGGCGCCCAGGTGCATACCCGGCTGGAGCGGGCCGGCTACTACCCCGCCGGCGGTGGAACGCTGGAGCTGGAGGTGGCGCCCGGTTGGCAGCCCACGCCGCTCACGCTGCGTGACCGGGGCCGGCTGCTCGAGGCCTGGGGCGAGGCCGTGGTATGCGGTCTGCCGAGGCACATCGCCGAGCGCGAGGTGGCCGTGGCGCACGAAGCGTTGGGCTGGAACCGGCTCGCGGTGCGGGAGGACGCTCGCGGGGTCGGCCCCGGCAACCTGCTGCTCCTCACCCTGGCCTTCGAGCAGGTGACCGAGGTCTTCTGCGCCTTCGGCCGGCGCGGCGTGCCGGCGGAAACCGTCGCCGTCGAGGCCGTTCGGGAGACGCAACGCTACCTCGCGAGCTCGGCGGTGGCGGGGCGGTACCTGGCGGATCAGCTTCTGCTCCCCATGGCGCTGGCCGGCTCCGGTTCCTTCACGACGCTCCGCCCCAGCGCCCATACCCTGACCAACGCCAGGGTCATCGAGCGGTTTCTGCCGGTGCGGATCCGCGTCGATCCAGTCGGCGAGCCGTCCGGCGAGCCCTCCGGCGAGCCCTTCGGCGAGCCCTTCGGCGAGCCGCTGTGGGAGGTCACGGTGGCGGCAGCCGGGGAGTCGGAGCGGTGACGAGCCTGGAAACGTTCGTC
>JAWLCV010000027.1:27593-43927 GCA_041686955.1 Pseudomonadales bacterium | reverse complement strand
CGGCGAGCCCTTCGGCGAGCCCTTCGGCGAGCCGCTGTGGGAGGTCACGGTGGCGGCAGCCGGGGAGTCGGAGCGGTGACGAGCCTGGAAACGTTCGTCGGCACGGAACGTGCACAACGTCGGCATGGAGACCCGGCCGCGGGATCGAGGAGGGACCCGACATGGCCCACAAGCACCTGACGTTTCGCTCCGCCGCACGCGAAAAGATTCTCTCCGGTGCGTCTCAGCTCGCGGATGCCGTCCGCGTGACCCTGGGCCCGAAGTCCAAGTCCGTGCTCATGCAGAAGCCCTGGGGGCCTCCCATCGTCTGCAACGACGGCGTCACCATCGCCAAGGAGCTCGAACTGGAAGATCCGGAGGAGAATCTGGGCGCCCAGATGTTGCGGCAGGCGGCAGAGAAGACCAGTGACGCAGTGGGGGACGGAACCACCACCTCGACCTTGCTGGCCCATGCCATCCTGGCGGACGGCATCCGCAACGTGGTGGCGGGCGCCAGCGCCATCGACCTCAAGCGCGGCCTGGAGCGGGGCCGCGATGCCGTGGTGGCCGAGCTGCGCCGCATGTCCCGGCAAGTCTCGTCGCGCAAGGAAAAGGCGGATGTGGCCACCATTTCCGCCCACAACGACCCGGCCATCGGCGAACTCATCGCCGAGGCCATGGAGAAGGTGGGCGACGAGGGGGTCATCACCGTGGAGGAGTCCAAGACCACCGAGACCGTGCTCGAGGTGGTGGAGGGCATGCAGTTCGACCGCGGCTACATCTCGCCGTACTTCGTCACCGATGCGGAGAGCATGGAGGCGGTGCTCGACGAGCCCTACGTGCTGCTCTGTGACAGGAAGATCCACGCCCTGCGGGAGCTGCTTCCGCTGCTCGAGCAGGTGGCCAAATCCGGCAAGCCCATCCTCCTGGTGGCCGAGGACGTGGAGGGGGAAGCGCTGGCGACCCTGGTGGTGAATCAGCTTCGCGGCGTGTTCCGCAGCGCGGCGGTGAAGGCGCCGGGGTTCGGTGACCGCCGCAAGGCCATGCTCCAGGACATGGCGGTGCTCACCGGCGCGGTGGTGATCTCGGAGGAGCTGGGGCTCAAGATCGAGAGCGCCCAGCTCGATCACCTGGGCCAGGCGGAACGGGTGGTGGTGACCAGGGACGACACCACCATCATCGGCGGCGCGGGCCACACGAGCGAGATCGAAGCACGGGCCCAGCAGATTCGCCGTGAGATCGACAAGGCCACCAGCGATTACGACAGGGAAAAGCTGGAGGAACGTCTGGCGAAGCTGGTGGGCGGCGTGGCCGTGATTCGCGCGGGCGCGCCCACCGAGGCCGAGCTCAAGGCCAAGTCCGAGGCGCTCGACGATGCCATCAGCGCCACCAAGGCGGCGGTGGCGGAGGGTATCGTGCCCGGGGGTGGCCTGGCGCTGCTACGCTGCACCGCCGCGGTGGCGGCGGAAGAGGCGCGCTGCGAGGGCGACGAGCGTACCGGTGTGCAGATTCTGCGGCGGGCGCTCACCGCGCCCACCCGTCAGATCGCCGAGAACTCGGCGGTGGACGGTGGCGTGGTGGTGGATCGCATGCTCTCCGGCGGCGACTGCGTGGGTTTCGACGCCGCCCGCAATCAGTACGTGGACCTCTTCGAGGCCGGCATCGTCGACCCCACCAAGGTGATGCGCGTGGCCCTGGAAAACGCGGTCTCCGTCGCCAGCGTGCTGCTGCTCACCGAGGCCACCATGACGGAGGTGCCGGAGAAGGCCGAGCGGGAGGCGGTGGGGGCCGGGATGGGGATGTGACCACCGGGTTTTCGCTTGCAGAGAAGGTGGCGTTCCTGCGGCACCCGGCCAGTTACCCTCATCCCGTGACCGCGGTGCGAGCCATCGAGACCCACATGTCGTGGGTGTTCGTCACCGACGTCCTCGTCTACAAGATGAAGAAGCCGGTGCACCTCTCCTACATCAACTTCTCGACCCTGGGGGATCGCCGCCACTACTGCGAGGAGTCCATCCGGCTGAACCGCCGGCTGGCGCCGGACGTCTACCTCGCCGTGGTACCCCTCGTCGCCCAGTCCCGTGGCGGCCTCGCCCTGGACGGCGAAGGCCGACCGGTGGAGTGGCTGGAGAAGATGCGCCGTCTGCCCGACGCGCAGATGCTCGACACGGCCCTGGCCGAGGGCCGGGTGAGCGAGGCGGACGTGCGGCGCTTCGCCTCGGTGCTGGCGGAGTTCTACCGGCGCTTGCCCGCCGAGCCCATGGCGGCGGCGCATTACCGGGAGCGCTTCGTCCGGGACGTCGAGGACAATCGGCGGGCGCTGGCGGACTACCCGCTGGATGCGGGGAGCCTCACGACGGTGACCCGCCGACAGCTCGACCTGGTGGCTGACGGCCGGCTGCTGGACGAGCGGGTGGCGGCGGGCCGCATCGTGGAGGGGCATGGCGATCTGCGCCCGGAGCACGTGTGTCTGCTGGCCGACCCGGTATTCATCGACTGCCTCGAGTTCAACCGGGAGTTTCGCATCCTCGACGTGGCCGATGAGCTGTCGTACCTGGCCCTGGAGTGCGAGCTGCTGGACGCCCCGTTCGTCGGCCCGCTGCTGTTCGACACCTACCAGCGGATCACCGGCGACCGGGTTCCGCCGCGGCTGATTCACTTCTACCAGAGCTTCCGCGCCCTGGTGCGGGCCAAGCTCGCCGCGTGGCACCTGAAGGACCACCCGCCGGACAGTCACCGCAAGTGGCTGAACCGCGCCGCCGACTACCTGGCGCTCGCGAATCGACACGCGGCGGAGTTGGAACGGACTCAATGATGCTCCAGCGGATAGCGGACGGCGGAAAGCGGACAGCGATCATCCCCCTTCCTCCACCAACTCCACCAACGACCCGCCGCCGTTCATCCGCCGGATCGCCTCGGCGAACAGGCGGCTGGTGTCGAGCACCGTGAGCTTGCCCTGCACCGCGGGCGTGGTGATGCGTTCCGGGACGATGGTGTCGGTGATGATCACCGCGTCCAGGGCCGGGGTGGCGAGAATCTCGTCCGCCCGGGGGGTGAAGGCGCCGTGGCTGGCCATCGCCAGCACCCGGGCAGCACCGCGCGCCCGGCAGGCCTCGGCGGCCCGGGCCAGGGTGGAGCCGCTGGCGATGAGGTCGTCGAGCAGCAGCACGGTGCGCTCGCCCACGTCCCCCACCAGGGTTTCTCCGGACACCCGTCCCGCGCTGCGGTGCTTTTCCATGAACCCGGCGGGCACCGGGCGGCCGATGCGCGCCTCCAGCGCCTGACGAAACGCCTCGGCCCGCTTCACCCCGCCCACGTCCGGCGAAACCACCACCAGCTCGCCGGGCAGATCCGCCACGTGCCGCACGAAGAGCTGCCTGGCCTCCAGGTGCTCGGTGGCGATGCGAAAGGCGTTCTGGTAGGCGGCCAGGTTGTGCACGTCCAGGGTCACCACCCGGTCCACGCCCACCGCCTCGAACAGGGCCGCCACGTAGCGCGTGGTCACCGGGTCCCGGGATTTGGTCTTGCGATCCTTGCGGGCGTAGCAGAGGTAGGGAACGATGGCGGTGACGCGGGCGGCGCCGGCGTCGCGCAGGGCCCCGAGCAGGAACAGCAGCCGCACCAGCTTGTCGTTGACCCCCTGGCTCGCCTCGTGGTGGAGCGACTGCATCACGTAGACGTCGCTGCCGCGCACGCTGACCAGCGGCCGGGACTTGTGTTCCCCGTCATCGAACTGCCGCTCTTCCAGCTCCGCCAGCGGTACCCCCAGCGCGGCGGCGACCCGGTCGCCGAAGGGGCGGCTGACGGCGGGGGCGAAGAGCCGGATCTCCATGAGCTCAGCGGGACAGCCGGCTCACGAACCAGTCCCGGGCCAGTGCGGCCACCGCTTCGAGCTTGCCCGGCTCCTCGAACAGATGGGTGGCGCCGGGCACGATCTCGAGCTCCTGCTCGCAGGTCAGGGCGGCCGCCGCCTGCCGGTTCATGTCGATGACCGGCACGTCCAGGCCCCCGACGATGAGCAGGGTGGGGGCGCGGACCCGGGGAAGGTGCTCCATGGCCAGATCCGGCCGGCCGCCGCGGGAGACCACGGCAGCCACCGCCTCGGGACGCTCGGCAGCGGCGATCAGCGCCGCCGCCGCTCCGGTGCTGGCACCGAACAGGCCGAGCCGCAGCTCCCGGGTCTCGGGCTGGTCTCCCAGCCAGTCCACCGCGCCCACCAGCCGGCGGGCCAGCAGGGGGATGTCGAAACGCAGCTCCCGGGTCATCTCGTCGATGGTGTTCTCGTCCGCCGTGAGCAGGTCGAACAGCAGGGTTCCGAGCCTGCCTTCCTGAAGAACCTCGGCGACGTAGCGGTTGCGCGAGCTGAACCGGCTGCTGCCGCTGCCGTGGGCGAACGCCACCAGGCCGAGGGCGTCCGCCGGCAACGTGAGGTCACCCTCCAGGGCTACCCCCGCAGCAGTCACCAGGACGGAGGATCGTGTGGTCACGGCTGGTCTCCGCGGCTCTCGGTGAGCAGCCGGCGCACCTCGTCGTCACTCACCTGATCGAAGTTGCGATACCACTGGCCGATGGCCCAGAACGGCGACGGGGTGGCGAGGCACACTACCTCGTCCGCCTCCCGGGCCAGGATCGCCAGGGTATCCGCCGCCGCTACCGGCACCGCCACCACCACCTCCTTGGGCTGCTGCTGCCGCAGCGCGGCGATGGCGGCGCGCATGGTGGCTCCGGTGGCCACCCCGTCGTCGACGAGAATGACGCTGCGGCCGGCGACGTCGGGGTGAGGCCGGCGGTCGCGATACAGCCCCTCGCGCCGCTCGAGCTCCCGCCGTTCCTCCTCGGCCACCCGATCGAGCTCCCGCTCCGAGATGCCGAGCCCGTCGATGACGCTCTGGTTCAACACCCGGATTCCGCCGCTGGCGATGGCGCCGGCGGCCAGCTCCCGCTGCCCGGGCGCGCCCAGCTTGCGGACCAGCATCAGATCGAGCTCGGCGTTCAGGCGGCGGGCCACTTCATAGGCCACCGGGACACCGCCCCGCGGCAGGGCCAGCACCAGGGCGTTCACGTTGCTGAAACGGTCGGCGAGGGCATCCGCCAGCGCTTCGCCGGCGGCAGTGCGGTCGCGGATGGGAAGCTCGATACCCATGATTCCCGAACCCCGATCAGTCGGTGATCTGAATCGACTCCAGGTAGTCCACCAGCGCGTCGACCCGGGCTGCGACCAGGCGATCGGACGATTCGACCCTGCTGAACTCCCAGCCCCAAACGGGCATGTCCTGGGTGCCGTGGACCGCCCGGAGCGTCCGGCCGTCGATGACTTCTTCCAGCCACCTTCGGGGAAAGCGGCCCTGGCGCTGTTCCAGGGTTTGCAGATCCGGAACGCTGAACGCCATGCTCGGCGCCACCGGGCCGTCGCCGGCGCCCGCCGGGCCGTGACACGAGGCACAGTAGCCGAGATACAGGTTGCGGCCGTCGTACTCGGGCACCGGCCGCAGGCTCTCGCAACCCGCCGCCAGGCAGACGGCGGCGGCGAGCGCGGCGGCAGGTGCTTTCACGTGGGTCCCCCTGTGTTCTTCGTTGCCCGATCCCCGTATAGCGCAGAAAGGGTGTGGGGTGCGTTGACGATGCGTAATCCCGGGCCGCGTCAGCCTTCGGCTTCGCCCTGGAACTGGAGGGTGTGCAGCCGGTAGTAGAGACCGCGGCGGGCGAGCAGCTCCTCGTGGGTGCCGAGCTCTTCCACCCGGCCGTGGTGGAGCACCAGCACCCGATCCGCCTCCTGAATGGTCTGCAGCCGGTGGGCGATGATGATGGACGTGCGTCCGGCGGTGAGCTTGCGCAGGGCGTCCTGGATCAGGAGCTCGGTCTCGGTGTCGATGCTGGCGGTAGCCTCGTCGAGAACCAGGATCTCGGGGTCGGCGGCCAGCACCCGGGCGAAGGCGAGAAGCTGACGCTGACCCTGGGAGAGATTCTGCCCGCGCTCGGAGAGGGTGCTGTGGTAGCCGTCGCGCAGAGCGGAGATGAAGCCATGAGCGTTGACTCGGCGCGCGGCGGCTTGGGCCTTCTCCAGGGTGATGGCGGGATCACCGAGAGCGATGTTGTCGTAGATGGTGCCGGAGAAGATGTGGAAGTCCTGCAGCACCACGCCGATGCGCTTGCGCAGATCCCGGGTGTGGATGCGGTTGACGTCGACGCCGTCGAGGAAGATGTGGCCGTCCTCCACGTCGTAGAAGCGGGCGAGCAGCCGGATAAGGGTGCTCTTGCCGGACCCGGTGGGCCCGACGATGGCCAGCTTCTCGCCGGGGGCGATGCTGAAGGTGACGTCGTGGAGAATCTGCGTGCCGGGGTCGTAGCCGAAGTCGAGATGCTCGAAGCGGACCTCGCCGCGCAACCGTTCCGGCAGGCGCACCGGGTGCTCGGGCTCATGGATCTTCTCGTCCCAGTCCAATGCCTGGAAGATACGCTCGCCGCTGGCCATGGCACGGAACAGCACGTTGGTCTGCTCGCCCAGGGCGACGATGGGTTGAAACAGCAGGTCGACGAAGCGGGTGAACAGGATCACCCCGCCCAGCGACATGGCGTCCTGAACCACGGCGCCGCCGCCGTACCAGATGATCACGCCCAGGGCGGTGTGAGCCATGGTGTCGGTGAAGGCACCGTACAGCGTCTCCACGCGCGCGCTCTTCAGCTCGTTGGCCCGGTTGTCCTCGTTGATGCGCGTGTAGCGCTCTAGATTGTGCTGCTGGCGCTCAGAGAGCTGCACCACCTGCAGACCGGCCAGGTTCTCCTGCATGTTCTGGTTGAGCGACGACAGCGACATGCGCACGGCGCGGAAGAGCTGGCGCGTGGTGCGGCGGAAGAAGTAGGTCACGGTGCCCATGATGGGGAGCGCGAGGAGCAGGATCAGCGTCAGCCCCACGTCCACGGAAAGCATGATGCCCAGCGCCACGACGAAGGGCACGAGCTCACCCACCAGGGTGCCGATGCCGCGCAGCAGCTCGTAGAGCGCCTCCACGTCGTTGGTGACCCGGGTCATCACCCGGCCCACGGCCACGCGGTCGTAAAAGGAGGCGGGGCGGGTCTCCAGGTGCCGGAACAGGTCGAGACGCAGGTCCCGGAGCCCCTTGATCACCGAGCTGATGAGGGTCAGACGGTGCAGATGCCCGGTGACGGCCCAGCCGAGCTGCAGGGCGGCGTAGAGCAGGCTCGCCGCCAGCAGGGGATGGAGCGACAGGGTCTCGGTGATCCAGCCGTGGAGCTCCAGCATGCCGAGATCGGGGGTGACGTTGGACGTCTCGCCGCCCAGGACATGGTCGATCACCACCACCGACAGCACCACCGGCATCATCACCTGCAGGGTCGAGGCCAGCAGGATGAGGAGCCCGCTGACGGCGAACGTGACCCGGTAAGGCTTGAGCCAGCGCAGCAGGCGCCGCAGCAGGCCGAGGTTCAGCACCGCCCCCGACAGCTCGGCGTCGAACAAGGCGTAATCGCGCCGCGCCGGCGCCTGGGCTCTGCCGTTCGCCATCAGCCCGGTGCCTCCCGCATCCGGTAGTCGGCGTCTTCCGCGCCTTCCCGCTGGATGCGCTCGAGCTCTGCGTACAGGCCGCCCCGGGCCAGCAGCTCCTCGTGGCTCCCCACCTCGGCGATGCGGCCCTCGGAGAGCACCACGATGCGGTCGGAATGGCGGGCGGTGGAGACGCGGTGCGACACCAGCACCGTGGTCTGGCCCCGGCGCAGCCGCTTCAGCTCCGAGAGGATGTGATCCTCGGTGCCGGTGTCCACGCTGGAGAAGCAATCGTCCAGGATCAGCACCGGGGCGTGGCGGATCAGCCCGCGGGCCAGGGTGGCGCGCTGCTTCTGCCCGCCGGAGAGCGTCACCCCGCGCTCGCCGACCACCGTGTCCATGCCCTGGGGAAACTCTTCGATGGTGTCCTTGAGGTCCGCCGAGGTGGCCGCGGACCAGATCTGCTCGAGAGCCCGCTCGGGATCGTCGTAGCTCAGGTTGTCGCGCAACGGCTCGCCGAACAGGAACGGGTCCTGGGGCACCAGCGCGATCTGGGCGCGAAGCTGGGCCAGCGGGTAGTCGCGCACGTCGTGGCCGTCCACGAACACCGTGCCCGGCGGCGGGTCCAGGAGCCGCACCAGCAGCCGGAGCAGCGTGCTCTTGCCGGCCCCCACCCGGCCCATGATGGCGATGGACTCGCCGGGCGCGATGGCGAGGCTCACGTCTTCGAGTGCCGACACCGAGGCGCCTTCGAACGTGTAGGTGAGGTGGCGGACCTCGATGTGCCCGCGCAGCCGGTCCGGCGTGCGGCCACTGGGCCGGTCCTCGATCTCCGGGTCGCGGGAGAGCACGTCGAACAGCCGGTCGCTGGCGACGGCGGCGCGCTGGAACAGGTTGATGAGAAAACCCGCGCTGCGAAACGGCTGCACCACCATGCTCATGTACATGGTGAACGACACCAGCACGCCCACGGAGATCTCGCCCTGCTGCACCAGATAACCGCCGAAGCCCATGATGGTGATGAGGCTGACCGTGGCGAGGCTCGGCATCACCGCCATCATCATGGAGTTGATCCACGACTGGCGGTAGAAGGCGTCGGCATAGGCCTGATTGGTCTCGGCGAAGCGGCGGATCTCGTTCTCTTCCTGCACCATGGCCTGGATGGTGCGGATGCCAGAGAGGTTCTCCTGCACCTGAGCGCCCAGGTCCGAGAGGCGGTCCTGCACGGTCCGGGAGGCGACCCCCATCTGCCGGGACGACCACCGGGCGTAGAGGAACACCAGGGGCAACGGCGGCAGCACCGCCAGGGTGAGCGCCGGTGACAGGGAGAGCATGAAGCCGAAACCCACCAGGGGCGCGTAGACCAGGATCACCATGAGGATGGTGCCCATGGCGATGAGCCGCTGGATCAGGCTGATGTCCGCCACGGCACGGGTCATCATGTCGCCGATGGTGTAGCGGGCGAAGAAGCGGCTGCCCTGGTGCTGCAGGGCCGCGTACAGCGCCTGGCGCAGATCGAAGGCGACCCTGAGGCCTGCGCTGCGCACCGCGAAGCGGGCGAAGGAAACCACGCCGAAGCGGCCGATCACCGCGCCGAAGATGCCGAGCACGGGCCACATCAGGTCGGCGTCACCGGCCGCTATGCGGTCGATGGAGAACCCCAGCAGCAGCGGCACCAGCGCTTCGAGCACCCGCGCGACCCCGAAGGCGCCGATGCCGAGGAGCAGCCGGATCCGATAGCGCCGGACGAACGGCCGGAGGCGGAGGAGGGAGAGGAACATGGCCGCTATCCGCTATCCGCGGGGCCGCTTTCCGCTATCCGCTGTCCGCTATCCGCTGGAGGGTCCTCGCAAGCGGCCGCGGGGTTCGCGGGCCCGGGCTGGAACACCGCTCCAGCCTGGCGATCCGCCTCCTGCGGACAGCGGATAGCGGATAGCGGAGAGCGATTCTCAGAATCCCGCATTATTCGGCACGCGGGGGAATGGAATGACGTCGCGAATGTTCTCCATGCCGGTGACGTACAGGAGCAGCCGTTCGAAGCCGAGGCCGAAGCCGGCATGGGGGACGGTGCCGTAGCGGCGGAGGTCGCGGTACCACCAGAGCTGGTCGCCGAGGCCCATGGCCTCGAGGCGCTCGTCGAGCACCGCCAGGCGTTCCTCGCGCTGGCTGCCGCCGATGATCTCGCCCACTCCCGGAACCAGCACGTCCATGGCCGCCACGGTGCGGCCGTCGTCGTTCAGGCGCATGTAGAACGCCTTGATGTCCTTCGGGTAGTCGGTCACCACCACCGGCCCGCCGACGTGCTCGGTGAGGTAGCGCTCGTGCTCCGACTGCAGGTCGAGGCCCCATTCCACCGGGAACTCGAACGTGGCGTCGGCCCGCTCGAGGATCTTCACCGCCTCGGTGTAGGGGAGCCGCTCGAAGGGGGTGGCAATCACGTGCTCCAGCCGCGCCATGGCGTCGCTGTCGATGCGGTCGCGGAAGAAGGCCATGTCCTCGGGGCAGCGCTCCAGCACCGCGGTGCAGGTGGCCTTGAGGAAATCTTCCGCCAGGGCCGCATCGTCGGCCAGGTCGGCGAAGGCGATCTCCGGCTCGATCATCCAGAACTCCGCCAGGTGGCGGCTGGTGTGCGAGTTCTCCGCGCGGAAGGTGGGGCCGAAGGTGTAGACCTTCGAAAGCGCCAGGCAGTAGCTCTCCACGTTGAGCTGGCCGGAGACGGTGAGGAAGGTCTCGGTGCCGAAGAAGTCGTCGGCGAAGGCATCCGGTTCCGATCGGTTCACCTGATCCAGGGTGGAGACCCGGAACAGGTCGCCGGCACCCTCGCAGTCGTTGGCGGTGATGATGGGGGTGTTCACCCAGACGAAACCGTTCCGGTAGAAGTAGTCGTGCACGGCGTGAGCGAGCGCGGCGCGCACCCGGCTGATGGCGCCGAAGGTGTTGGTGCGCGGCCGCAGGTGCGCCACCGTGCGCAGGTACTCGAACGTGTGACGCTTCTTGGCGATGGGATAGGTCTCGGGGTCATCGACCCAGCCGAGCACCTCCAGGGCGGTGGCTTTCACCTCTCGGTCCTGACCCTTGCCCTGGGACTCGGCCACGATGCCGTGCACCCGCACCGAGCAGCCGGTGCCGAGCTCCGCCACCTCGCTCGCGTAGTTGGGCAGGCTTTCGTCGGCCACGACCTGCAGCGAGTCCAGCGACGAGCCGTCGTTGACGTGCACGAAGGAGAATCCGCCTTTGGAGGTGCGGCGAGACCGGACCCAGCCCGCCAGGGTGACGGCCTCGCCGATGGCGACCTGATGCTGAAGCACGGATTTGATGGGAGTGTTGCTCATCGCGCTCGAAGTGTTGAGGGAGAGTGGAATGATAATGGAATCGGCTGGAGCGCGGGGCGATCGGCACGTCCGGGAGCCTCGGGCGGCCGGCTGTCGGATGACGGCGCTCCGGCGCTGTGGTACATAGTTTTAATGCAAAAAGCAATTCTCGTTGCAATTGTGGTCGTGGCCCTGGCCGTGATCGGCTGGGCCGTGTTCCGCGCCGGGGGCGGCGCTCCCGAGCCCCAGCCGGAGCCCGAGCCGACCCCGCCGCCGGCCACAGAGCCCGCTGCACCGGCCGAGCCCGCCGAGCCTACCCCTGCCGAACAACCCGCCCCGGCCCCGCAACCCGAGCCGGAGCCGGAGGAGCCGTTGCCGCCGCTGCCGGAGAGCGACGCGTTCGTGCGCGAGCGGCTCGAGCCCCTGGATCTGCCGGAGCCCTGGCTCGAGCAGGGCGATTACGTGCGCCGGCTCGCGGTGCTGGCGGAGAACGCTGCTCGCGGCACCTATCCGCGCCGCCAGCTCTCCTTCCTGGCGCCCGAGGGACGCTTTCAGGTGACCCGCGAGGACGAGCGGATCTTCGTCGACCCCGCCAGTTACCGGCGCTACGACCCCTACGTGGAGGAGCTGGTGAATGTGGATCCGGCCCGGGCGGCCGGTCTGCTCGAGACCCTCGAGCCCCTGCTGGAATCGGCGCTGCAGGAGATCGGCGTGCAGGCGCCCCCCGGGGAGGTGTTCGCAGCGGCCGTGGCCGAGGTGCTGGCGGTGCCGGTACCCGAGGGTCGGGTGGAGCTCTTGCAGCCGAACGTCATGTACGAGTACGCGGACCCGCGGCTCGAGGGGCTGTCGAGCCTGAAGAAGCAGGTCATGCGGATGGGGCCGGACAACACCCGGCGGCTGCAGGCGTACCTGCGGCGGGTGGCGGCCGAGATGAACCTGGAGGTTCCGGGGGCGAATGCGGCCGGCGGTCCGGGCTGACCGCCGACCAGGGAGGTTCAGGCCCGACGGTCCCGCCGGGGCGCGATAGCCAGGCTCGCCTTGAACGGGCTGCGGCCCTCCACGTAAGCCATCTCGTCCTGCACGTACGCGCGCTCGCGCTCGAGAAAATCGGCCACCGCGTCGGCGAAGGCCGGATCGGCGATCCAGTGAGCGCTGTGGGTGGCCTGGGGCAGGTAGCCCCGCGCCACCTTGTGGCCCCCCTGGGCGCCGGCTTCCACGGTGCGCAGTCCCCGGTCGATGGCGAATTCGATGGCCTGGTAGTAGCACGCCTCGAAGTGCAGGAACCGGTGGTCCTCGATGCATCCCCAGTTGCGGCCGAACAGGGTGTCGCCGCCGATGAAATTGAGCGCACCGGCGATGTAGCGGCCGCCACGGCGGCACATCACCAGGAGCACGCGGTCGGCCATGGTCTCGTTGATCAGGCTGAAGAAGCGGCGGGTGAGGTAGGGCGAGCCCCACTTGCGTGAACCGGTGTCGGTGTAGAACGCGAAGAAGGCGTCCCAATGAGCCTCGGTGAGGTCCGCTCCGGTGACCCACTCGATTTCCACCCCGTCGGCCAGCGCCTCCCGGCGCTCGCGCTTCAGGTTCTTGCGCTTTTTCGACGATAGCTCGGCGAGGAACTCGTCGAAGCTCGCGTACCCGGGGTTGTGCCAGTGGAACTGCTGATCCAGGCGCTGCAGGTAGCCGAGCTCCCCCGCCAACCGCCACTGGGACTCGGGCATGAAGGTCACGTGCAGCGACGACACCCCGGTCTGCCGGGCCACCTGGATGCACGCCTCCAGCAGGGCGCGCTCGGTGGCGGCCGTGCCGTCCCGGGCGAGCATGCGCCGGCCGGTGGCCGGGGTGAAAGGCACGCTCACCTGGAGCTTGGGATAGTAGCGGCCGCCGGCCCGGTGCCAGGCGTCCGCCCAGGCGTAGTCGAAGACGTACTCGCCGCGGGAGTGGCCCTTCAAGTACATGGGCACCACGCCGAGCAGTTCGCCCCCGGGGCGCTGCCGCAGGGTGAGATGGCACGGCTGCCAGCCCGTTCTCGCTACCGCGCTGCCGCTGGCCTCGAGGGCGTGGAGAAACTCGTGGGTGAGAAACGGGTTGAATCGCGCGGGGTCGGGGTTGGCGCAGGCGTTCCAGTCCTGCGCCTCGATCTCGTCGATGCTGTCGTGAATGGTGGCCTGCATGGGTCTCAGTAAATTCCTGCTTCCAGACCGACCGCGAGGGCCAGCCCCAGTTCCTCGCAGCGGCGCAGATGATCCTCGGTCACCGTTCCCACCGCCACGACCGGATCCTGCACTTCCTGCAAGGGATAGCCCTTGATGATCCGGCGGATGGCGGTGAGCGCGCCGGTGCCGTCGTTGCCGGCGCTGATGAAGATGGCGCAGGGCAATGGTTGCAGCTTACCCTCCACCTCGTAGAAGGTGCGGTCCAGGAAATCCTTCATGGCGCCGGACATGTAGCCGAAGTTCTCCGGTGTGCCGAGGAGCACGCCGTGGGCCCACAGCAGGTCCGCGGGACCCGCTTCGCGAGCACGCCGCAGCTTCACCTCCACCTCCCCGACGTCCTCGGCGGTGGCGCCCGAGAGCACGGCGTTGGCGAGCCTGCCGGTATTGCCGGTCTTGGTGTGGTAGACGATGAGCAGATGCTTCACGCGGGCAGGGTACACTGAACGAGTAAGGAGAACACCGATGGACATAGCCGACATCCAGGCGGCCCGGGAGCGCATCGCCGGGCAGGTTGCAGTGACCCCGCTCAGCCACAGCGCGACCCTTTCCAAGCTCACCGGCGCGGAGATCTATCTCAAATTCGAGAACCTGCAGTTCACGTCGTCGTTCAAGGAGCGGGGCGCGCTCAACTGTCTGCTGTGCCTGGAGGACGAGGAGCGCGACCGGGGGGTCATCGCCATGTCGGCCGGCAATCACGCCCAGGCGCTCGCCTATCACGGCCAGCGCCTGGGGATACCCACCACCATCGTCATGCCCCGCTTCACCCCCAACGCCAAGGTGGCCCAGACCCGGGTGTTCGGTGCCGAGGTGATCCTGCACGGCAGCGAGTTCGACGAGGCCCGCAGCTTCACCCTGGAGCTGGCCCGGCAGCGGGATCTGACCCTCGTCCATCCCTACGACGACCCCCGGGTGATCGCCGGGCAAGGCACCCTGGGGCTCGAGTTACTGGAGCAGGCGCCCGACGCGGAGGTGGTGGTGGTGCCCGTGGGCGGAGGCGGGCTCATCGGCGGCGTGGCCGCTGCCGTCAAGGCGGAACGCCCGGAGATTCGGGTGGTCGGCGTGCAGGTGGAGCGTTTCCCGGCCGCTCACAACTTCTTCCACGGCATCGGCGACAGTCCCCGGGGCGTTGGCACCGTGGCGGAAGGCATCGCCGTCAAGTCTCCGGGCAGTCAGACCCTGCCGCTCATCCGCGGCTACGTGGACGACATGATGCTGGTGAGCGAGGAGCAGGTGGAGCAGGCCATCTTCACCCTGCTGGAGATCGAGAAGACGGTGGTGGAGGGCGCGGGCGCGGTGGCGCTGGCGGCGGTCTACGCCCACAGGAGCGCCTTCGCCGGCCGCCGCACGGTGCTGATCCTCTCCGGCGGCAACATCGACATGATGATTCTCTCCTCCGTGCTGCAGCGCGGGCTGGTGCGCAGCCACCGGCTGGTGCGCCTGCGGGTGGAGATTCCCGACGTGCCCGGAGCGCTGGCGGCGCTGACCGGCGTGCTGGCGGAGCTGGACAGCAACATCATCGAGATCGAGCACCAGCGGGCATTCGCCGGCTCGTCGGTGCGCTCCACCATGGTGGAGCTGGTGCTGCAGATGCGGGGGGAGGAGCAGGTGGACCAGGTGCTGGCGGCTCTGGCCGCGAAGGGTTACGAGGCCAGCTTCTCCGCCTGACGCGGTCAGCCGCGGATGCGATTGGCCAGGGCGGCCAGCTCGTCGAGCAGGGGCAGGACCCGGTCGGCGCCGGCATCGGGCAGGGTGAAGACTAGGTGGTCGAAGCCCTGGTCGATGCGGCCCCGGAGCTGGTCGTAATCGGTGGGGGCTCCGAACAGCGCGAGGGTGAGATCCTGGACGCGGCGGCCGCGGGCAGCCAGGGCGTCCTCGAGGCGCTGCATGTTGCCGGAACCGAGCCCGCCGATGGGCATCCAGCCGTCGCCGTACTCGG
This sequence comes from Pseudomonadales bacterium, assembly GCA_041686955.1. Taxonomy (GTDB): domain Bacteria; phylum Pseudomonadota; class Gammaproteobacteria; order Pseudomonadales; family Azotimanducaceae; genus UBA7803. The sequence continues at coordinate 28,984 of JAWLCV010000027.1, read as the reverse complement.
CCACCCGGTCGAACACCCACTTCGAGTTGGCGCCGATCCAGATGGGCGGACCGCCGCTCTGAACCGGCTTGGGCCACGACCAGATGGGGTCGAAGTCGACGAATTCGCCGTGGAACTCGGGTTCTTCCCCGGTCCAGATGGCCTTCATGGCCAGCACCTTCTCGCGCACGATCTTCCAGCGGTTCCGATAGTCGGCGCCGTGATTCTCCATTTCTTCCCGGTTCCAGCCGGCGCCGACGCCGAGCACGACCCGGCCGTTGGAGATCCGATCCAGGGAGGCGACCTCCTTGGCCAGGACGATGGGGTCGCGTTCGATCACCAGGCAGATGCCCGTGCCGAGGCGGATGCGGCTCGTCACCGCCGCGCAGGCGCCGAGGGCGACGAACGGGTCGTGGGTGTGCCAGTACATCTTCGGCAGGTCGCTGCCCCCGGGGAACGGGGTGAGCCGAGAAACCGGAATGTGGGTGTGCTCCGGGAAGAACAGGCTGTCGAGGCCCCGTTCCTCCACGGCCCGGGCCAGTTCCACCGGCTGGATGGCATAGTCCGTGGGGAAGATGGTCACCCCGAGCTCGGGGCGGTCGCTGAACGCCATGAAATCCTCCTTGCCGTCAGATGTCGGAGAAGTCGCCGTGCCGGCCGGCACCCCCCGCGAACCGCTCGGCGCCGGCCCGGGTCTCCCCGGAGCGTATCACCTCGAGCCCCGATCGGGTTTCTTCCCGTAGCGCGTCGGTTTCGCAAAGTCCCCACTGCGCCAGGGCCGCGCGGCGGTCGCTTCTGAGGCAGCGCTGGGGAAAGGCAGCGAGCTGCCGCGCCAGGGCCAGGGCTTCGCTCAGGGCCTCGCCGGGCCGGCAGAGCCGGTTGGCGAGCCCCATGCGCCGGGCCTCCTCGCCGGATACTCCGCGGCCGGTGAGGATCAGGTCCATGGCGTGGCTGTGGCCGACGAGACGCGGCAGACGCACCGTGCCGCCGTCCACCAGCGGCACGCCCCAGCGTCGGCAGTAGACGCCGAAAACCGCGTCCTCGGCGGCAACGCGGAGATCGCACCACAGCGCGAGCTCCAGCCCCCCGGCAACGGCGTGCCCCTCCACGGCGGCGATCACCGGCTTGCCGAGCTGCAGGCGGGTCGGCCCCATGGGTCCGTCGCCGTCCTCCGCCACCCGGTTCCCCCGGCCGGCGGCCACGGCCTTGAGGTCGGCGCCGGCGCAGAAAGTGCCGCCGGCTCCGGTGAGCACCGCGACCGGCACGTCGTCGTCCGCGTCGAAATCCCGGAAAGCACGGGCCAGCGCCGCCGCGGTGGGTCCGTCCACCGCGTTCCTGACCGCAGGACGATCGATGGTGACGATGCGGATGCCGTCTTCGGTGCGTGTGTGAATGGTCATGTCGACAAAGCT
>JAWLCV010000027.1:11517-27493 GCA_041686955.1 Pseudomonadales bacterium | reverse complement strand
GCCGACCGCTGACCGCCAGCGGAAAGCGGACAGCGGATAGCGCAACGCGCTGTCCATTCCGCGTTAAGCTACCCCCATCACCATTCAGGAGAGAGAACTCATGCGCTTATCCGAGCCTCGCGTGGCACCGCTCGAGGAGTCCCAGTGGAGCGAGCAGGCGAAGGAGGTGATGGCCCCCTTCGTCGAGCAGGGCCGCGTCTTCAACATCTTCAAGACGTTGGCGCATCACCCGGATCTCATGCGCCGCTGGCTGGTCTTCGCCAATCACATTCTGGGCAAATCGACCCTGGCGGCGCGGGAGCGGGAGCTGGTGATCCTGCGCATCGGCTACCTGTGCCAGGCGGGTTACGAATGGGGTCAGCACGTGGAGATCGCCCGCCGCGCGGGGATGAGCGACGACGAGATCCGCACCGCCAAGACCGGCCCCGGCACCCCGGGACTTTCGGATCTGGATCGGCTGCTGCTGCAGGCCACGGACGAGCTGCACGCGGACGCCCACATCAGCGATGCGACCTGGGCGGGCTTGACCGAGCACCTGACCACCCAGCAGCTCATGGACCTGGTGTTCACCGTGGGCCAGTACAACCTGGTTTCCATGGCCCTGAACTCCTTCGGCGTGCAACTCGACGAGGGCCTGCCGGGATGGGACGTCTAGCCGGGAAGATCGCCGCGGTGGTGGGGGCCGGGCAGACACCGGGGGATACCATCGGCAACGGCCGGGCCACCGCCATCCGCTTCGCGGAGGAGGGCGCGACGGTGCTGGTGGTGGATCGGGACCAGGCGTCGGCCGAGGAGACCCTCGCACAGCTCCGGGCGCGTGGCGGCGAGGGCAGCACGTGCGTGGCGGACGTCACCCGGGAGGAGGACAGCCGGCGGCTGGTCGCGGCCTGCGTGGAGCGTCATGGCCGTCTCGACGTGCTACACAACAACGTGGGCATCGGCCGCGGCGACCGCGGGGCCAGCAGCATGACGGTGGAGGCCTGGGACCGCATCTTCGACACCAACCTCAAAGGCATCATGCTGGTGTGCAAGCATGCCCTGCCGGTGATGCGCGAGCAGGGCAGCGGCGTGATCACCAACATATCATCGGTGGCGGCGGTGTGTGCCGTGGGCCTGGTGGCCTACAAGACCTCCAAAGCGGCGCTGAATGCATACACCCATGCCCTGGCTACCGGCAATGCCCGCTATGGAATCCGCGCCAACGTCATCATGCCGGGGCTCATGAACACGCCCATGGCCATCGAGGGGCACGTGGCTGCCGGACGCGATCGCGACGAGCTGATCCACGCGCGCAACGCCCAGGTGCCGCTGGCGGGCGGGATGGGAGATGCCTGGGACGTGGCGAACGCCGCGCTGTTCCTCGCCTCGGACGAAGCCCGGTTCATCACCGGTGTGTGCCTGCCGGTGGACGGTGGTCAGTCGGCGAGAATCGGGTGATGAAGGCAAGTGACTTGATAAATAGGTCGACTCTGGCCCGTTTTCGCCGAAATCGATGCAGAAAGTGGGTAAAACGGTAGCTTTTTTGTCACCGGGTGTAACAGAACCGGTTGACGGAACGAAATCGTTTGCAGAAACTTGAACGCACTATAAATCGGCACGCTCGATGCTGGAACAGGGGGCGATGACGACGGACACGACCACAACCAGGCTCGACCGAGGCATGCGGTACCTCTACGGCATCATCGGCGCGACCTTCATCGTCCTGGCGCTGCTGCACGTGCCGCATCCGCGGCCCTGGCTTTGGGCGCCGTACGCGGCGGGAGCGGTGCTGGCGCTGCTCAATCTGGTTCCGAACCTCAGCATCTTCCTTTCCCGCATCTTCGCCATCGCCGCCACCGCCCTCATGTTCTTCTTCTTCGCCGGTTTCTTCACCGAGGTCCCCAAGCTCGAATCCGACTGGTACCAGAGCCAGGAAGGCTGGACCGCGGTGAGCCTGCTGGTCGGCGCGTTCACCCTGATTCCCGTGTTGTCCCACTACAGTTGCCGCTGCAAGGCGGATTGCCGATACGGCGATCACCGAGCCCACAGCAACCGAGCCTTCTTCACCGCCCCCGAACCTCCCCGCAGCCCCTGACCGACTTTCCATGACCGAGACGCCGAAGCCGCGCCGCTCCGTGCTCTACATGCCGGGCGCGAACGCGCGTGCCCTGGAAAAGGCCCGCGGCATCCCCTGTGACGGCGTGATCTTCGATCTGGAGGATGCGGTGGCGCCGGAGGCCAAGGAGACGGCGCGAGCCAACGTGGTGGCGCAGGTGGAGCAGGGCGGATACGGGCACCGGGAGCTGATCGTCCGCGTCAACGCGCTGGACACGCCCTGGGGCGCCGCCGACGTGGCCGCCGTGGCCGGCCTGCCCGTGGACGGCGTGCTGTTTCCGAAGGTGGAGACAACGGCCCAGATCGACGCCATCACCGCGGCCATGGATGCCGCCGGGGCGGGCGCGATGCCGCTCTGGTTCATGGTGGAGACGCCGCTGGCGGTGCTCGACCTGCACCGCCTGGCGCGGCATTGCCCGCGTCTGGCCGTGCTGGTCATGGGCACCAGCGACCTGGTGAAGGAACTCCGGGCCCAGCACACGGAAAGCCGCCACAACCTGGCGTTGGCGCTGCAGCACTGCGTGCTGGTCGCCCGGGCCCACGGCCTGGACGCGCTGGATGGGGTGCATCTGGATTTCCGTAACGAGGCGGCCTTTCGTGCGGCGTGCCGGCAGGCCCGGGAGATCGGGTTCGACGGCAAGTCGCTGATCCATCCCAGCCAGGTGGAGCCTGCCAACGAGATCTTCGGCTTCGACCCGGATGCGGTGGCCCACGCCCGCCGGGTGCTGCAGGCCTGGGAAGCCGCCAAGGCGGAAGGCAAGGGCGTCGCCGTGCTGGAAGGCAAGCTGGTGGAGAACCTGCACGCGGCGGAGGCGGAACGGGTGCTGGCGTATGCGGAGGCGTTGGAAGGACGAGGGTAGTTTGTCGCTATCCGCTATCCGCTATCCGCTATCCGCTATCCGCTATCCGCGCACCGCTGGCATCACTACCTCCAGATACGCGTCCAGCGCTTCCTCGTCCCAGGGAGCGCGCAGGGCGATGTTCACCTCGTCGGCGCCGGCGGCCACGTACTCCTGGATGCGCTCCACCGCCTGGTCCGGGGTGCACAGCAGGGCGCCGCCCGCCACCCGTTCGGCGGCATCGCCCCAGTCTTCCGCCAGCAGCCGGCGCTGCCGTTCCACGTCCGCAGGCGTCACGCCCATGTTGAAGGTCACGTTGACGGCACGCTTCAGGCTCGCCGGGTCCCGCCCCTCCGTCTCGCACCAGTGGTTGAGCACGCCGTTGACCCGGGCGAACTCGTCCGGCGCCAGGTAGGCTGCGTTCCAGCCGTCGGCGTGGTCGGCCACGATCTTGAGGGTGCGCTTCTCGCCGACGCCGCCGATCCAGATGGGCAGGCGTTTCTGCACGGGCGGCGGCAGGCAGCTCGCGTCGTCCACCTGAAAGTGCTTGCCCGAGAACGTGGTGCGCTCCTCGGTGAGCATGCGGCGGATGATGACGGCCGCTTCCTCGAGCATGTCGAGCCGGGTGCCGATGTCGGGGAACGGGTATCCGTAGGCGCTGGCTTCCCAGATGTGCCAGCCGGCGCCGATGCCGAGCTCGAAACGGCCGCCGCTGATGTGGTCCAGGGTGGTGGCGGCCTTGGCGAGGAGGGCGGGGTTGCGGTACCCCACATAGAACACCAGGCAGCCGATCCGCGCGTGCCGCGTTTCCGCCGCCAGCGCCCCCAGGGTGGCCAGTGCCTCGAAGTGAGGCTGGGTGCCGCCCTTCGGCGGGGCTTCGTAGAAGTGGTCCCAGACGGAGATCCAGTCCATGCCGCGCTCGTCGAGCTTGCGCCAGAGCCGGCGCAGATCGTCCATGGCCAGGTTCTGCTGGCCGACGTGAACTCCCAGGGAAACCGTCATGTCGTATCTGACTCCGGCGAAGAAATTGCAGGTCGATGGGCCGAAGAGGATACCTGACGGGGCTCCGGGGGACGAAATTTTCTGTCGAAGGCCGGAACTCTCACGCCGCGTGACGGACTAATCGGCAGGAGCGAGGCGACATTGGCTCGTACCTCCTCTTGAAACCCGGGTGGATCATCCCCATCCAGGGTTTGAAACCCCGACGACGACCCCTCCCCCTCCCCAATCCCCCGTCGTCGGGGTTTTTTTTGGAGTCGCTGTCCGCTGTTCGCCTTCTGCTGGAAGCGTCTCCGCGGTCCGAGACGTCCCGCCCGATTCACGCCCGCTCGTCAGTCACGACCTGCCGCTCCGCGATGACTCTCCTGCGGAAAGCGGACAGCGGATAGCGGACAGCGCGCGTACGCACCCACTCGACCGCGATCCACATCTGATGCGGCACCGCCAGCAGCGCCGGGGTCGCGACCAGGGTCAGGATGGTGGCGAAGGCGAGTCCGGAGACGATGGCCTGGGCAAGCGGCACCCAGAATCCGGAGAGCTGGCCGCCGTAGACGATGGTGCGGTTGAGCAGGTCAACCGAGAGGTTGTTGGCCAGCGGCAGCAGGCCGAACACCGTGGTCACGGTGGTCAGCATCACCGGCCGCAGGCGCTGCGCGCCGGTGCGGACGATGAGCGCCACGTAATCCAGCTCCGGATGCTCCCGGCGCAGGTGGTTGTACGTGTCGATGAGCACAATGTTGTTGTTCACCACGATGCCCGCCAGGGCGACCACGCCCACCCCCGTGAGGATGGCGCTGAACGGCGAGCCGGTGATGAGCAGCCCGAGCAGCACCCCCGCGGTGGACATCACCACGGCCACCAGGATGAGCGCGGCCTGGTAGAAGCTGTTGAACTGGGTTACCAGCAACACGAACATCAACAGCAGCGACATCAGGAAGGCCACCTGAACGAAGGCGAACGACTCCGCCTGCTCCTCGTTGGCGCCACGGAACTCGATGTCGACGGCGGAGGGGAAGGTCTGGGTCTCGAGCCAGCCGCGGATCTTCTTCACCACGTCGTCGGCCAGCACCCCTTCGGCGACGTTGGCGCGGATGAACTCCACGGGAATGCCGTCGATGCGCTGCAGGGTGTCGACGTTCGGCGACGGCTCCCGATGCACGAAGTTCGAGATGGGCACGAGCCCCCGGGCGGTGCTGATCTTCAGCTCGTCCAGTGCCGAGATGCCGCGGGCCGTGGAGGGGTAACGGACCCGGATGTCCACGGCGTCGTCGGCCTTGTCGGGCCGATACTCGCCCACCTTGACCCCGTTGGTGACGAGCTGAACCGCCACGCCGACCTGCGAGACGTCGGCGCCGTACAGCGCAGCCTGGGCCCGGTCCACGGTGATCTGCCACTCGATGCCGGGCAGCGAGCGGGTGTCGTCGATGTCCCGCAGCTCCGGCAGGGTGTCCATGTACTCGCGCACCCGGGTAACCGCCGGCTCCAGATACTCGCGCTGATAGGAGGAGAACTGGAGCTGGATTGGCTTGCCCACGGGCGGGCCGCCTTCCATTTCCTGCACTTCCACGATGATGCCGGCCAGGGGCGCGGTACGCCGGCGGATCTCCTCGAAGATCTCCGAGCTCTTGCGGTCGCGCTCGTTCTCGTCGCGCAGCTCGACGAAGATGCTGCCGATGCGGTCGAAGCCGCGCCGGGAGCTGGCTTCGCCGACGATGGTGCGGGTGTTGATGTCCTGGATGCCGCGCACCTCCAGGATCTCCCGCTCCACCTCGCGCACCAGTTGGTCCACCTCCTGCGCCGACAGGTTGCCGCGTGCCCGCACCGTCACTTCGGCGAATTTGTTCTCGGCATCGGTGAAGAAGATCATGCCCTTGCCGTACTGGCCGTAGGCCCAGAAGGTCGCGAACAGCAGGGTGACGATGGCCGCCAGGGTCACGAGGGCGTAGCGGCTGGCCCAGGCCAGCAGCCGCGCGTAGAGGCCGGTGATGCTAGCGAGCCGGGTCGGGTCCCCTTCCTCGAGTTGCTTCAGCGTCTGCATGGCGGCGGCGTCCCGGGCGCCGGCCTTGCCGAATAGGGAGCCGATCACGGGGCCGAACAGCAGGGCGTAGGCGAGGGAGCCGGTGAGCACCGTGAACACCGTGACCGGCAGGTAACGCATGAATTTGCCGGGCACGCCGGGCCAGAACATGAGGGGCAGAAAGGCGGCGAGGGTGGTGGCCACCGAGGCCGTGACCGGCCAGAACATGCGCTTGGCGGCCATGGCGTAGGCGGCCCGGCGGTCGAACCCTTCAGTCATCTTGCGATCGGCGTACTCGGTGACGACGATGGCGCCGTCCACGAGCATGCCGAGACCCAGCAGCATCCCGAACATCACCATGAAGTTGAAGGTGTAGCCCAGCAGGTAGACGAAGATGAGCGCGAACAGGAACGAGACGGGGATGCCGAGACCGACGATCACCCCGCTGCGGAACCCCATGGCCGCCACCACCAGCACCATCACCAGAGCCAGGGCCGTGAGAATGTTGCCCTGCAGCTCGTTCACCTGCTGGGAAGCGAACGGCGCCTGATCCTGGGAGTAGAAGACGTCCACCTGCGAGGGAATGCCGGGACGGTGACGCTCCACGACCGCCTTCACCGCGTTCACCGTCTCGATCACGTTGGCGTTGGCGCGCTTGGTCACCCGCAGCGAAATGCCGCTGCGCCCGTTCACCCGGGCGTAGCTGGCGCGGTCCTTGAACGTGCGCCGAACGGTGGCCACGTCCCCCAACGTGACCACGGCGTCGCCGTTGGCACGGATGGGCAGGTCGAAGAGATCCCGGGCCTCTTCGATGATGCTCGGCACCTTCACCGAGAACCGGCCCTCGCCGGTGTCGATGCTGCCCGCGGGGATCAGCCGGTTGTTGCGGGTGATGGTCTCGATCAGCTCGTCGCTGGAAATGCGGTAGGCCTCCAGCGCGCTGGGATCGATGATGGCCTCGAGCACTTCTTCCCGATGGCCCTGGAGCTCGGCCTCGAGCACGCTGGGAATGGCCTCGATGTCGTCGCGCAGCTCGACGGCCACGTTGTAGAGCACCCGCTCGGGGACCTCCTCGCCGACGAGGTTCACCTGAAGCACCGGGAAGTCTTCGGTGCTCTCCTCCTGGATGATGGGCTCCTCGGCGGTGCTCGGCAGCTCCGGCTTGGCCCGGTCCACGGCCTCGCGCACGTCCAGCAGCGCCTGGTCGAGATCGTAGTCGGCGTCGAACTCAACCAGAATGTTGGCCGAGCCCTCCGATGCGTAGGCGCTGATCTCCTTGACCCCCTCCACCTTGCGCAGCTCGATCTCCATGGGCATGACCAGGAGACGCTCCGCGTCCTCGGGGGCGATGCCCTCGTGGACGATGCCCACGAAGAAGAACGGTACTTCGATGTGGGGATCGGCAGCGATGGGAATGGCGCTGCGGGCGGCCAGGCCCGCGACCACGACCATGAACATCACCAGGAGCGTGGTACGGGTGCGGGTGATGGCCGCGTCGATGAGGGCGTTCATGACCGCGTAGCGACGGCCGAGGTGGCGGTGGAAGCGTCGGACGAGGCGGGCAGGGCGCCTGTCAGCGGCCGCTCGCCGTCATCGCCGGCGCCGCCGTCTTCGTTGGCCCGGGCCGGCATCTCTGCCGCCGGCTCGAACACCGGGTCCACCTCCTGACCCGCCACCACCAGTTCCTGGCCCACGGTGATGATGGTGGCTGCCTCCGGCAGGCCGGTGACCCAGACGCCACCCTGCTCCTCGTGAACGATCTCCACCCGGTGAAACTCCACCCGGTTGTCCGTGGAGACGGTGCGCACGCCGATGTTGCCCTCGTCGTCCAGGGCGAACAGCGCGGGGCTCACCTTGTGAGCCATGATCCGATCCACGGGAACGCGAATCTGCGCCGTGATCCCGGAGCGCAGCTCGTACTCGGGATTGGGGACCTCCACCTCCACCGGGTAGGTGCGGGTCGTGGAATCCGCCCGGTGGCCGACGAAGGTGATGGGCCCCTCCACCTCGCGGCCGTCGCTGAGCCTTCCGGCAGCGGGTTGACCGGGCTGCAGCCGCGACACTTCCCGCTCCGAGACGTGTCCCACGAGCAGCATGGGGTTCAGATCCACGATGGTGACGCAGGACGCTCCGGTGGTGGCGTAATCCCCCACGTCCAGGTGCACGTCGTCCACCACGCCGGCGAACGGGGCTCGAACCTGGGTACGCTCCAGGTCCAGCTCGCCGCGTGCCACCTGGGCCTCGGCCGCTGCCAGGCGCGCCTTGGCCTGGGCGATGGCCGTCTCCGACTGCAAGCCCTGCTCCTTCAGGCGCAGGCTGCCCTGGTACTCGATGCGAGCCTCCTCGAGGGCGGCGCGGGCTTCGTCCAGGGCTGCCATCCGGTCTTCCATGCTGATCCGGCACAGCAGGTCGCCTTCCTGCACCTCGGTGCCGCGCTCCACGGGTCGCTCGACGATCCGCCCGGAGGTCTCGGCCTTCACCTCCACGGTGCGTTTGTTCTCGGTGCGGCCGCGCAGCACCACGGTTGCCACCTGGGGCTCTGCGCGAACCACCCGTACCCGAACCCGGGTGGGGGCGGTGTCCTGGGCGTGCGCGTCGCGCTGCCGGTTGAGATCGGCCAGGGTGGGAGGATCGGCGTCTTTGTCGGCGCCCATTTGCCCGGAAAGCAGCCAGAGGACGATGAGCAGGGCGATGACGGTCGCCGTTATATAGGTGCCGCGCATGGGAGTGTTACGCTATGCCTCAGCCGAGGTTACGAAAAGTAACATACTAGAGGCCGCCGGGATAGTGTGGAGCCGGTGGCGAAGCAGAGCGCGCATCGTGGTGGCAGGTACACGAGCGGCCTCCGTGGAGGCCGCTGTCACTGTCCGCGGTCGAGGTCCGCGGGGTCCGCGGTGAAGGTCCGCGGGGTCCGCGGTGAAGGTCCGCGGGGTCCGCGATCAGGCTTTGGCGCTGGGCCGCGCAGCCATCCGGTCGAACCAGGCTTTGACGTTCTGGTTCGACTCGTCGAGCGGCTGGCCCACGTTGGCGCCGAAAGCGAGGAAGCAGTACAGCAGCACGTCCGCCAGGGTGAGGCGGTCGCCGCAGATGTACGTCTTGCCTTCGAGCTGCTTGTCGAGCCAGCGGAGGCGATCCTGGGCGATACGCTTCAAGCCTTCCGCGGCCTCCGGAACCGTGACCATGCGGTCCTTGAAAAGCGGCAGCCCTTCGGCGAAGCGGAAGCCGTTGGCCATGGGCTCGCAGATGTTGAGATCCACCTTCCGGGTCCACATGCGGGCCTCGGCGCGTTCCTCGGGGGTGCTGCCGATGAGGGAGTCACCGGGGCTGACCTCGTCCAGGTACTCGCAGATCGCCGTGATCTCCGAGAGGTAGCTGCCATCGTCGAGCTCGAGGCACGGCGACTGACCGGAAGGGTTCTTGGTCAGGTACGGCTCCCGGCGATTCTCGCCGCCCATCAGGTCGATGTCCTCGATGGGCAGGTCGACGCCCCGCTCCGCGGCGAACATGCGGACCACGTGGGGGTTGGGGCCTACGGAATTGATCAGCTTCATGGCAGCCTTCCTCGATTGTTGGAGTAAGTGTTGTCGGACCCGGGATTCTAGCGCACTGCGCCGCCTTATTTGGCCCTTATAGCGTGAGCCCAGGCGGTCAGCTGCTAGGCGTGGGGCTGTTCGCGAAGCGAACAGCTTCGGAAGTTCGCTCCGCGAACTTCCCGCGCGCCGCCATAGCCGAGCTATGGGTAGCGGCCGCAACGACGCAGATGGCCGCCTGGGCTCGCGCCCGCAGGGAGCTCCTCAAAAGCGCCATCGCCGCGTTGCCGTCCTTGGCAATGGAGCACCATTCCCGGCGGACGGCGTCTTGCGCTGACGCTTTTGAGGGGCTCTATAAGTGCCAAATAAGGCGGCGCAGTGCGCTAGGAGCAAAAGGCATGGCTAGGCCAGTTGCCGCAGCTACCACTCGCCGACGTTCGGCATGTCTTTCCAGGGCGACTTCGGCGGGAGCGCCTCGCCCTGCTGCAGGAGCTCGATGGAGATTCCGTCGGGGGAACGGACGAAGGCCATGCGGCCGTCCCGCGGTGGCCGATTGATGGTCACGCCGCCATCCATGAGGCGCTGGCAGGCGGCGTAGATGTCCTCCACCGCGTACGCCACGTGGCCGAAGTTGCGCCCGCCGGTGTAGCTTTCGGGATCCCAGTTGTAGGTCAGCTCGATCTGCGCCGACTCGTCCCCGGGGGCCGCCAGGAAGACCAGCGTGAATCGCCCCGGCTCGTTGTCGTGGCGCCGGAGCTCCGTCAGGCCGAGCTTGTTGCAGTAGAAGTCCAGGGATTCTTCGAGGTTGCTGACGCGAACCATGGTATGGAGATACTTCATGGTGGGGTCCTGAAACGTTGATCCTGAAAAAAAAGACCCCGCGAGGTGCGGGGTCAGCCATTCGGTCATTACAAGGTTATGGAGAGTCGATGTAAGAGGTGGGCCTCAGATGGCCATGAACGCGGCCATGCTGGCTGCCAGCGTCGCGAACGCGCCGAGGAGAAGAACGCTTTCGCCACGCGTCAGCCGTTGCTCGACTTCCCACGCCGCAGCGGCAGCGGGTCGGGTCCGGTCAGTTCCCTGGGTCATCGAGTTCCCTGTCACGTGTCGTGTCTGCATTCACAGTTTCCGAGTCACCCCGAGAGCCATGCTATGAGCAAAGGTTGAAGACTCCCGTGAACAAATGTGGAGTCAATATGGATCTGCGGGCCCCGCGTCCAGCCGGCGCAGTTCCTCCGTCCGGCGGGCGATGGCCATGCGGTAGGCGCGTGCTACCGAGGCCGGCAGCGGGCGCTGGTGGCGGCCGTCGCGGCGGGTCGCATACTCGTGCTCGAGCGCTTCGATGCTCCGCTGCACGTCGTGTCTGCTGTGTCGAGTCGCCATGATTCGGTGACTCTAGCAGGCGCCGCCGCCGAGCGAGTCCGCCCTTTGTTAGGGAAGTGTTAGTCCTGATCGCGTCGAACCCGTGGCCGTGTCTCATGCGTAGCTGTGCCTGGCCTGCGGATCCTCCGTCAGGTATTGCACGAACTCCCAATCGTTGCCGTCCGGGTCGTAGAAGTAGGTTCGGCGGCGCGCGGGATGGTCGTCCATGTGGAGATTCGGCGCGAACCCGGCGGCGCGAAGCCGGGCTTCCAGGGCCGCCACGTCGTCCACCTCCCAGCCGAGGTGATTCATACCCGGGGAATCGTCGTAGGGCTTCCGGCCCGGCTGGCCGCTGACCTGCGTAAGCGCCAGATAATGGTCCGCGTCACCCACGTGCCGCCAGGGCCGGCCGTGGTCGTCCGTGCCCTCGCCGCGCACGTAGTAGTGGGGGAAGGCGGCGAGCATGAATCGAGTTATGGCGTCGATGTCGGTCACCGCCAGATTGGCGTGCTCGAGCTTGTTCATAAAGGCCTCCGTGTCGGCTCGCTGGTTGTTATTTAGAAACATTTATATTTCAAAAAAGGCGAGGCCGGCAAGCTTTTTATTAAACGAAAATGTTCTAAAATTGCAGCCGCCCCTGCCGATGGGACCTGACTGCCGATGAACGACACCGCCCGTACCGCCGACCGACTGCTCATGCTGCTTAAAACCCGGGGGAGTCTCAGCACCCGCGCGCTGGCGGAAGCGCTCGGAATCAGCGTGCCGGCAGTGCGGCGGCATCTGCAATCGCTGGACGAGCTGGTGCAGTCCGAGACGTTGCGTTCGGGTGTCGGACGGCCGGGCCTGGTCTGGCGTCTGACCCCGGCCGCCCGGTCCCGTTTTCCCGACACGCACGCCGAGCTGACGGTGCGGCTCATCGGCTTCATCGAGGAGGGTCTGGGGCCGAAGGCCCTGCAGTCGGTGCTGGAGCGCGCCTACCGCGCCAACCTGGAGACGTACCGGTCGCGCCTGGCGTCCGCCCGGAGCCTCGCCCAGCGGGTCGAGCGGCTCGCGGACGTTCGCCGTGAGGAGGGGTACATGGCAGAGGTCCGGTGCGCCGGCCGTGGCTGGGAGCTGGTGGAGCACCATTGCCCCATCTGCGCCGCGGCGAAGGCGTGCCAGGGCTTCTGCAGCAACGAGCTGGCGCTGTTCCGCGAGGTGCTGGGGCCCGGCGCCCGGGTGGAGCGGAGCGAGTACCTGCTCGGGGGCGGCACGCGCTGCGCCTACCGCATCACGCCGGTGTCACGGCCGCGCCAGGCGGTGGAGTGAGCGTCAAACCTGACCGATGAACTCCTCCATGCGCGCGGTCTTCAGCGCGGTCTCCTTGGCGCGCTCCATGTCGTAGTGCAGCCGCGAGACGATGCGCTGGGCGTAGAGCCCGCCGCCGGCCTGGATGTTGGTCACGGCGTTCCAGCCGCCGAAGGCATCGGCGGTGTAGTCGCGGATGGCGTGGAACAGACGGGTGCGATAGCTGCCGTCCACGGCCTGCAGGGTGCCCATGTACTTGCGCGCCAGGTGACCCACTTCCTGGTTTTCCAGATCGGCGATGGCGGGAGCGGTGAGAATGCTGCCGCCGCCGATGTCGTGCAGGTGACGAACCATCAGCGACCAGTTGGCGGCGCCGTGGTACTTGCCGGCGTTGGTGTAGAGCTCGTCCGGAAATGCCGCGCCGTCGGAAGTGACGTGGCAGTTCTCGATGGCGGCCTCCAGCGACGCACGGATGAGGGTGGCGTTGATGAGCATCTCGGAGATCTTCTCGCGGATGTGACTCACCCGATCCAGGCCGTTGGCTTCCGATATGAGCTGGGCGAACCCCACCAGGGCGTCGTAGCTGCGCGCCATGCCCGCCAGCCCGCCGAGCCGTTCCCACAGGCCCAGGGAATGGGCGAAGACGCCGGCCAGCTCCGGGTGGCCGTCGAGAAACACCCGCTCGGTGGGCACGAACACGTCGTCGAAGATGACGAACCCTTCCGGGGTGTGGTGGTGGCCCGAGATCGGGAAGTCCCGGGTGTCCTCGTGGCGCGGCGCGTAGGTGGTGTTGATGATCTTCACCCCCGGCGCGTTCACCGGCACCATGCAGGCCACCGAGTAGTCTTCTTCGCCGGGCTTCATGGACTTGGTGGGGATGGTCATCAGCTCGTGCCCCATGGAGGCGGCGGATATGTGCAGCTTCGCGCCGCGGATGACGATGCCGTCGTCGCGCCGCCCCACCACCCGGACGTAGTGATCGGGATCGTCCTGCTGGCTCGGCCGCCGGCTCCGGTCGCCCTTGGAGTCGGTGATGCACTGGGTCATGCGGATGTCGCGCTGCTGGGCGTCCTTCACGTAGGCCCGGATGCGCGAGGCGTTTTCCGGCAGGGTGGCCTCGATGCGGTCGGCGGCGGTGAGCAGGGTCATGATGGAGGCGTAGGTGACGTGGGTCAGCAGATCCACCGACTCGTGCAGCTCCACCTGCTCGCGCAGCTCCGCGGCGGAGGAGGGGACCTTCATGAAGGCGCCCACGGCGCCCGGGGTGGGGTCGTAGAACCGGTCGTAGCCGGCCGCGGCGGAGTCCACGGTCTGCCCGAGCAGCGGGTGAGCGGCCACGTTGTCCACCCGCTCGCCCTCGAAATAGGTCTCGCGGCCGTCGTCGAGCGACGCCCGGTACTCGTTCCCCGTCATCATCAGAAGTCTCTCCCGCTGGCTGGCGCAAAAAATCTTATAACACGTTATCGCTGAACCCAACCGCCGCTGAAGGGGATGGCCTGGCCGACGAAGAAGTCGCTCTCGTCGCTGGCGAGGAACAGCGCGAAGCGGGCATCCTCCTCGGCCGTGGCCAGTCGCCCGAGGGGGACCTGGCGCGAGAGCGAGGCCTGAAAGCGCTCGTTGGCCAGGAGCTCCGGCGGGTAGTACACCGGGTTCTCCACGTAGTTCTGGGCGATCAGGTTCACCTGCACGTTGTCCGGCGCCACCTCCACCCCCACCGACTGCACGTAGCCCACCTGAGCGGCCCGGGCGGCGCTGTAGGCGCACAGGGTCTTCATCCCTTTGAGCGCCACCGCGCTGCCGTAGACCACGATCTTGCCGCGCCGTCTTGCCCGCATCTGCGGGAGCACCGCGCGGGTGAGCCGGTGCAGGGGGTGCACCATGACGTCGAAGGCCGTGGCCCACATGGCGTCGTCCACGGCCTCCACCGTCTGGCCGCTGAAGTTGGGGGCGGCCAGGTTGGCCACCAGCACGTCGACGCGGCCCGCCTCCGCCACCAGGGCTTCGCAGGCGCCGGGTCGGGTGAGGTCCCGGGCATCGGCGACGACCTCGGCCCCTTCGCGGCGGAACAGGTCCACGGTCGCTGGCCCCATGTAGTCGTCGGCCTGGGTCACGAGCACCCGTTTGCCCGTCAGCCGGCCGGCGCCGGCTTGCATCCGTTTCTCGCTCACGTGCGCTCCTGTGGTTGAAACTGCAGTAAGGTTAACGGATTCGTTCCCGGACGCTCGAGGAGAGGAGGCCGATCATGGCGCAGGTGGGGGCCGGCGGGCCGGAACGCCGGAGACGGACGTGAACCGGGGCGATGCCGGGGCCCATTGGGAAAACTGGTCCGGGAGCCAGCGCCACCGCGCCCGGCTGGTGACGCCCCGGAGCGTGGACGAGGTGGTGACGACGCTGCGGGAGGCGGCTGCGGCAGGTCTCGAGCTTCGCTGCGTGGGCAGCGGCCATTCCTTCGTGCCGTTCTGGGGCGACGGCGTCATCCTGTCCCTGGACCGGCTCGAGGGCGTGCTGAGCGTCGACGCCCCCGCCTGCCGGGCCACCATCGGCGCGGGCACCAAGCTTCACGCGCTGGGCCCTGAGTTGTGGGAGCGCGGTTTGTCGCTGCCGCAGCAGGGCGACATCGACCGTCAGTCCCTGGCCGGCGCGCTGGCCACGGGCACCCACGGAACGGGTCGTCGCCTGCCGAATCTCTCCGCCTACCTGCGTGCGGTCACCCTGGTGACCGCCGGGGGCGACCTGGTGGTGCTCACGCCGGACGACGGCGACCGGTTCGCCGCGGCGAGGATCTCCCTGGGCCTGCTCGGGGTGGTGGTGGACGTCACCCTGGAGCTGCTGCCGGCGTTTCACCTGCACGAGCGGATGTGGGAGAGCCCGGTGGAGGAGTGCGGCGCGCTGCTCGACGAGCTGGTGGCGGAGAACCGGCACTTCGAGTTCTTCTGGACGCCCCGGGACGACCGCTGCGAGATGAAGGCGTTGAATCCTGCCGATGCGGAGCAGGCGGTGGCCGCGGGGGAATACGTGGCCCCTGCCTACCGGGTGTTTCCCAGCGAGCGCAACATCCGCTTCAACGAGATGGAGTACTGCGTGCCCCTGGAAGCCGGCTGGGACTGCTTCGCGGAGCTGCGCGAGCTGCTGCTGGCGCGGTTTCCGCGGCTGCCCTGGCCCATCGAGTTCCGGACGCTGGCGGCAGACGATGCCCTGATGAGCACCACGGCCGGCCGCGACAGCGTCACTCTGTCGGTGCACCAGGGCGTCGAACGGGATTACCGCCCGCTGTTCGACGCGGCGGAGGCGGTGTTCCGTAACCACGGCGGCCGGCCTCACTGGGGCAAGCTCCACTCCCTCGGCGCCGCAGAGCTCGGAGGGCTGTATCCCGGCCACGCCCGTTTCTGCGAGATCCGCCGCGAGATGGACCCGAAGGGCCTCTTCCTCAACGACTGGCTGAGAGCCCGGTTCGGCGGATAGCGACCAGCAGTCAGCAAGAGTGGCCTTCGCAGCGGAATCGCTAACGGCGCCGCGATCGCGCCGCAAATCGAGGCCCGCTCGCTCGCGTCGTTGGCCCCTCCGCCGGCGAAGCGTCTGCGTTGCTGATCGCCGAACGCTGATCGCTTGTGCAAGCGGACAGCGATCAGCGATCAGCCATCAGCAGAAAGCATCACACCAGATTCTGGCGATGCGCCTCTTGCCGAAAGCCGAAAGCCGACAGCCGAAATCCGAACACCTGGAACGTCGCAGCCACGCTCCAGCGGACAGCGGATAGCGACCAGCAGTCAGCAAGAGTGGCCTTCGCAGCGGAATCGCTAACGGCGCCGCGATCGCGCCGGAAAGCGAATTTCGTGTCCTCGCGCCGC
>JAWLCV010000027.1:0-11417 GCA_041686955.1 Pseudomonadales bacterium | reverse complement strand
GCGGATAGCGACCAGCAGTCAGCAAGAGTGGCCTTCGCAGCGGAATCGCTAACGGCGCCGCGATCGCGCCGGAAAGCGAATTTCGTGTCCTCGCGCCGCCGCTCCGCGGTTCCCTCGCTTCGCAGAGTTGCCGCCCGCGGCACCGCTCGCGGGCGTCAATCTGCGCCGCTCGGCGGCGCGACAATGGCCGCTGAAATTCGCTTTCCGGCCCGCTCGCTCGCGTCGTTGGCCCCTCCGCCGGCGAAGCGTCTGCGTTGCTGATCGCCGAACGCTGATCGCTTGTGCAAGCGGACAGCGATCAGCGATCAGCCATCAGCAGAAAGCATCACACCAGATTCTGGCGATGCGCCTCTTGCCGAAAGCCGAAAGCCGACAGCCGAAATCCGAACACCTGGAACGTCGCAGCCACGCTCCAGCGGACAGCGGATAGCGGATAGCGGATAGCGGATAGCGGATAGCGGAAAGCGGATAGCGGACAGCGCTCTTCCGCCGCCCTATTTCTTCGCCACGCCGTGGGTCATGAAGGCCGCGAACTTCGGCCCGGGCTCGTAGCCCGAGTCGAGCTCGGTGATGGTGAATCCGGCGTCCCGGATCAGCTCGTCCGCCTTGCGGGTGAGGTGGCAGCCGCCGCCGATCTTCTTCCACAGCGGCTCGATGCGGCGCTGCCAGGAAACCACCCGCGGCTCCGGCGCGCGTCCGTGCTCGATGAAGTACATGTGGCCGCCGGGCTTGAGCACCCGGCGCATCTCCCGCAGCGCCGCGTAGACGTTGGGAATGGAGCACAGCGTCCAGGTGCAGACGATGGTGTCGAAGCGGGCATCGTCGGCGGGAATCTCCTCGCCGGACACCTGCAGCACCGTGACGGGCTGCGGCCGCTCCGCAGCCCGCGCCTCGGCCAGGGACGTCAGCTCCGGTGCCGGGTCGAGGCCGGTGATGGAGACCACCTGGTCGGAGTAGTGGGGGAGGTTGAGTCCGCTGCCGATGCCGATCTCCAGCACCTCGCCGGTGGCCCGGGTGACGTAGCGGGAGCGCAGCTCGCGCATGGGTTTCTGGCTGCAGGCGGTGTCGATGAGTTTCGGCAGCACGTAGCGCTGATACCAGCCCATGATGTCCTCCGGTGCATGGCTCGGGCGGGCGCGGAGCTTACCACGCCGGGCGGATCGTCGTCCCGTCAGGGCCAGAGCAGCAGCATGGCGATGCCGACGCCGAGCGCGGCGCCGCCGAGGCTGACGAGGTAGGTGCGCAGCTGTGGCGCGCCCAGCAAGCTGGCGGCGCCGATCTTGAACAGCAGGTTCGACAGGGACGCCAGGAAGATCGAGCGCCACGCGAGGTCGGCGCTCACGCGGCCGCCGGTGAAGAGCTGGGCCATGGAGACCGTCAGCGCGTCCACGTCGGTGAGGCCCGAGACGAAGGCCACGCCGTAGATGGCGTCGTCCCCCAGGTGCTGGCGCGCCGCGGCCATGCTGACGATGATCACGGCGTACAACGCGGCGAAGGTGAGTGCCACCCGCAGCCGGGCCGGATTTTCCTGGGGCGGAAGCGTCACCTGGCGGCGCCGCACCCGCGGCCACAGCACCAGCGACAGCAGCAGCATCACCAGGGCGAAGGCACCGAGCGGCGCCGCCGCGGAAGGCAGCAGGGTGGGCGCCAGAACCAGCAGCTCGATGCCGATGCGGGCGTAGACCACGGTGGAGGCGATGAGGATGACCAGCGCCGCGCTCGCCGAGAGCTCGCGGTTCCGCCGCGTCATGCCGGAGAAGCTGACGGTGGTGGCGGTGCTGGAGATGAGCCCGCCCAGCAGCCCGCCCACCACCGCGCCGCTGTCCGCGCGCAGCAGCCGGAAGGCGATGTAGCCGGCCAGGTTCAGCCCGACGATGAGCACCACCAGCAGCCAGGTATGGAACGGGTTGAACACGTCGTAGGGCCCGAACGTCTGGTTCGGCAGCACGGGCAGCACCACCAGGGTGATGAGCACGAAGCGGATCATGGCGCCGAACTCGTCGTGCCCCATGCGCCCGGCGAGGCTGTGCAGCGGCTGTTTCCAGTGCAGCAGGATGGTGATGACGCCGCCGCTCACCACGGCCGGGGCCTGATGGCCGCTGGTGCAGGCCACGCCGATCAGGAACACGGCCAGGGCCGCGAGCGCGGTCGTGGTGCCGTGGTCCTGATCGTCCCGCCCCGCCACGGTGCGGTGCAGGATCAGGTGGGTGACCACCACCACCGCCGTGGTCGCGAGTCCCACCGCGATCACCCAGCCGCCCCAGGAATCCGCCACCAGGCCCGCCAGCCCGCCGGTGAGCCCGATGAGCGCGAACGAGCGCAGCCCCACCAGCTTGCCGGGAGCCCGCTCGCGCTCCAGGCCCACCAGAAACCCGAGGGCGAGGGCCAGGCCCAGGCCGATGATCTGCGGATCGATGAACTTCAGCATCGGCGCATGGTAGCGGGGGTCCCACGGCGAACACCATGCCCCGTTGGCCGGTTCGTGGGCTGGCGAATCCGCGGCGGCGCGGCCGCTGCGCTACACGTGCCCCGGGCGGCTGCGTATACTCATCGGCCTTTTCTGGCTGGCACACGAGCGAACCTGGGGGATGTATGAGTGACTCGAAGCGGATCGAACGCAGCGGACTGAAGGTGGCTGCGGAGCTGGATGCGCTCATCGCGGAGCGCGCAGCCCCCGGCACCGGCGTGGACCCGGAGGCGTTCTGGCGGGGATTCGCCGGGATCGTCGCCGATCTCGTGCCGAAGAACCGGGCACTGCTGGCCCGGCGGGACGAGTTGCAGGCGAAGATCGATGCCTGGCACGTCGAGCGCAAGGGCCAGCCCCACGATCCGGCTGCCTACGAGGCCTTCCTGCGGGAGATCGGCTATCTGCTGCCGGAGCCCGCGGATTTCGCCATCGCCACCGAGAACGTGGACGACGAGATCGCCCGCATCGCCGGCCCGCAGCTCGTGGTGCCGGTCATGAACGCGCGCTATGCCCTGAACGCCGCCAACGCCCGCTGGGGCAGCCTGTACGACGCGCTCTACGGCACCGACGTGCTGCCCGAGGAACCCGGCCGGGAGAAAGGCACCCGCTACAACCCCGCGCGCGGCGAGCTGGTGGTGGCGCGGGCGGCGGAGTTCCTCGATCAGGCCGCTCCCCTGGACGGCGCGAGCCACGCCGACGTGGTGGCCTACGGTATCGGCGAAGGCGGCGGCCGGCGCCAGCTCCGGGCCATCCTGCGCGACGGCGGCAACACCGGGCTCACTGACCCGGAGCAGTTCGCGGGCTTCGTGGGGGAAGACGATCCCGAGGCCATCCTGCTGGCGAACAACGGGCTGCACGTGGAGATCCAGATCGACCGCGGCCACCCGGTGGGGGCGGCTCACCCCGCGGGCGTCAAGGACGTGGCCCTCGAGGCGGCCATCACCACCATCCAGGATTGTGAGGACTCCGTGGCCGCGGTGGACGCCGCCGACAAGTGCGTGGTGTACGGCAACTGGCTCGGCCTGATGAAAGGCGACCTGGAGGAAGTGCTGGAGAAGGACGGCAGGACCATCACCCGCCGGCTCAATCCGGACCGCCACTACACGGACCGGGACGGCCGGCCGCTGACCCTTCACGGCCGCAGCCTCATGCTGGTGCGCAACGTGGGCCACCTGATGACCACCGATGCGGTGCTGGACGCGGCGGGTAACGAGATTCCCGAAGGCATCCTGGATGCGGCGGTGACGAGCCTCTGCGCCATGCACGACCTGAAGGGCACGGGCCCGGTCAGGAACTCGCGAACCGGCAGCATCTACATCGTCAAGCCGAAGATGCACGGTCCGGAGGAGGTGGCGTTCACCTGCGAGCTGTTCTCCCGGGTGGAGGATCTGCTGGGTCTGCCGCGCAACACGCTCAAGGTCGGCGTGATGGACGAGGAGCGCCGCACCACGGTGAACCTCGCGGCGTGCATCGAGGCCGCCCGGGAGCGCATCGTCTTCATCAACACGGGTTTTCTCGACCGGACGGGTGACGAGATCCACACCAGCATGGAGGCGGGGCCGTTTCTGCCCAAGGAGGACATCAAGGGCGAGCCGTGGATCCAGGCCTACGAGAACGCCAACGTGGACATCGGCCTCGCCACCGGGTTCAGCGGCAGCGCCCAGATCGGCAAGGGCATGTGGCCCAAGCCCGACGAGATGAAAGAGATGCTGGCGAGCAAGATCGCCCACCCCCAGGCCGGCGCCAACACGGCCTGGGTGCCTTCACCGACGGCGGCGACGCTGCACGCCATTCATTACCACCAGGTGGACGTGTTCGCGCGCCACCGCGAGCTCGCGAGCCGGGAGCGGGCGAAGCTCTCCGACATCCTCACCATCCCGCTGCTCGGCGGGCGCAATCTTTCCGCCGACGAGGTGCAGGCGGAGCTCGACAACAACGCCCAGGGGATTCTCGGTTACGTGGTGCGCTGGATCGACCAGGGCGTGGGGTGCTCCAAGGTGCCGGACATCAACGACGTCGGGCTCATGGAGGACCGGGCCACCCTGCGGATCTCCAGCCAGCACATCGCCAACTGGCTGTATCACGGCATCTGCAGCGAAGCGCAGGTGCTGGAGACGATGAAGCGCATGGCCCGGGTGGTGGACGAGCAGAACGCGGGCGATCCGGCGTATCGGCCCATGGCGGCGAACTTCGACGACAGCGTGGCCTTCCAGGCGGCCTGCGATCTGGTGTTCCAGGGCCGCCGGCAGCCGAACGGCTACACCGAGCCGGTGCTGCACGCGCGGCGCCGGGAAGCGAAGGCCCGCTTCGGCGGGTGAGGGCGCGTACGACGGCGCCGGCGGCTGGTATGTGAGTTGCATCGACCGGCCGGGACGCCAGCCGGCGGCGCGGGCGGCATCCCCCCCCTCCCCCTCCCCCCGGAGTTCGCTCGAGCCGCCGCTGGCGTCGTCTTCCCCGAGGCGGCGCTTACCGGCCGCCATCCGTAAAAGTTGCCGCTCGCGTCAGTGGGCCGCCGGCGCGCCGGCGCCGCGGGGCACGCGGATTCTCTCTACCAGCGCCCGGACATGGTCCGGGGCCGCCGGGGTGAGCCGCGAGACCACGGCCGCAGTAAGGAAATTCAACAGCGCCCCCAGCGCACCGATGCCTTCCGGCGAGATGCCGAACCACCAGTACTCGGCGGTGTCGTGCTCCGGGGTGAGGAAGCGGAAGTAGACGATGTAGAGGAAGGTGAAGCCCAGCCCCGTCACCATGCCGGCGATGGCCCCTTCCTTGTTCATGCGCAGGCTGAAAATGCCCATGAGGATGGCGGGGAACAGCGACGCCGCCGCCAGCCCGAAGGCGAACGCCACCACCTGGGCCACGAAGCCCGGCGGGTTGATCCCGAGATATCCCGCCACCACCACGGCCAGGGCGGCGGCGATGCGCGCGTACAGGAGCTCCTGGCGGTCGCTGATGGTGCGGGCGAAGGTGTTCTTGATCAGGTCGTGGGAGACGGAGGCCGAGATCACCAGCAGCAGCCCTGCGGCGGTGGAGAGCGCGGCGGCCACGCCGCCGGCCGCCACCAGGGCGACCACCCATCCCGGCAGGTCGGCGATCTCCGGATTGGCGAGCACCATGATGTCGCGATCCACATACACCTCGTTGGCGCCGCCCGACGGGGGATTGGCGAGGCTGCGCTGGCCGTGGGGTCCACGCGTCTCGGCGAAAACGGGCAGGCCCTGGAACGCGGGCCCGGGGGCGTACTGGATGGCTCCGTCCGCATTCTTGTCGAGCCAGCCGATCAGCCCGACCTCTTCCCAGCTCTTGAACCAGTCGGGAACCTGGGCGTACGGCGCTTCGTGCACGGTGTCGATGAAGTTCAGCCGGGCGAAGGCGCCCACCGCGGGGGCGGTGGTGTAGAGCAGGGCGATGAAGACCAGCGCGTAGCCGGCGCTGCGCCGGGCCGCGGCCACGTTGCGGACCGTGAAGAAGCGGACGATGACGTGGGGCAGGCCGGCAGTCCCGGCCATGAGCGCCAGGGTGATGGCGAAGATGTCGATGGTGGCCTTGCCGGGCTCCGTGTAGGGACGAAACCCCAGTTCCACCAGCGTGCGATCGAGCTTTTCCAGTACCGAGACGCCGGAGCCGTCGGCCACCTCGGCGCCGAGACCGAGCTGCGGCACCGGGATGCCGGTGATCATCATGGAGATGAATACCGCCGGCACCAGGTAGGCGAAGATGAGCACGCAGTACTGGGCGACCTGGGTGTAGGTGATGCCCTTCATCCCGCCGAGCACCGCGTACAGGAATACCACCGCCATGCCGATGACCACCCCCGTGGTGATGTCCACGTCGAGGAACTGGGAGAAGACGATGCCCACCCCGCGCATCTGCCCCGCCACGTACGTGAAGGAGACCACCACCAGGCTGATCACCGCCACCACCCGGGCGGCGTTGGAGTAGTAACGGCGGCCGATGAAGTCCGGCACCGTGTACTCGCCGAACTTCCGCAGGTAGGGCGCCAGCAGCAGCGCTAGCAGCACGTAGCCGCCCGTCCAGCCCATGAGGTAGACGCTGCCGTCGTAGCCGAGGAAGGCGATGATCCCGGCCATGGAGATGAACGACGCCGCGCTCATCCAGTCCGCGGCGGTGGCCATGCCGTTGGCCACCGGGTGCACGTGGCCACCGGCGACGTAGAAGTCCCGGGTGGACGCGGCCCGGGACCAGACCGCGATGGCGATGTACAGCGCGAACGAGAGGCCGACGAACAGGTAGGTGAGGGTACGGACGTCCATGGCCTACTCCTCCTCCTCGTGCACGCCGTACTTGCGGTCCAGGCGCCGCATGACGGCGGCGTAGACGAAGATCAGCACGATGAACACGTAGATGGAGCCCTGCTGGGCCCACCAGAACCCGAGCTTGAAGCCGAAGAAGTCGATGCGGTTCAGCGGCTCCACCAGCAGGATGCCGAAGCCGAAGGAGACCAGAAACCAGATGGCCAGCAGCACGCCGCTCAGCTTCAGGTTGGCGCGCCAGTAGGCCGAGTTGGCCGGCTTCTCAGCAACCTCCCCGGCGCCGGAACGGCGCTCCGGCTCCACCTCGCGTTGGACGTCGGTCATCGACTCTCCCCACCCGGAAATCGCCGCCGATTGTACTTGCTACGCGCGTCGTTTTCCGTCGCGGCTGCGGCCTGCCGGATAGCTGGGGTTACGCATCGGCGCCGCGCGCGGGCGCGGGAATCGAATCGTTCGCCTCGCGCAGCCCCCTCCGGGGGTCCCCGCGCTCTGCCGAGTTGCCAGCGCCGGGCACCGCCTGCCGGCGGCGCCCAGCGCCGTCAATCGGCTGCCGCGCGGCTGCGCGACAGTGGCTCTCGATTCGCTTCCCGCGCCCCCGCGCTCCGTCTACTCGACACCCGGCGATCCGGCGGTCCGCGCCGCTACGAAGACGGGCCGACGGCGGCGCGTATCCGCTCGTGCAGGGTTTCCAGGGTGTCGATGATGGCGTCCACCGAGCGGGCGCCGGCCTGGAAGATGGCGGTGGCGTTCAGGGCGCCCCATTCGAAGCCCATTTCCCGGACCGCCTCGGCCCGTGCCACTACCCGGTCGACGTCGCTGTAGAAGGCCTTCCCGCCGGCGTCGCGGGGCGGGACGTCGAGCATCTGCTGCAGGCCGATGGCGGCGGGGTCCCGGCCGGCGGCCTCGGCGTGGCGATGGATGGTTTCCACCGCCCGGCGCGCCGCGGCGGCGTCCGTGTAGGCCATGGCCAGCCAGCCGTCGCCCAGCTCGCCCACGCGGCGAAGCGCCCGCGGCGAGGTGCCGCCGATCCAGATGGGCAGCTTCTCGGCCTGGGGGGGCTTCGGCTCCATGGCCATGGCGGTGACCCGGTAGAAGTTGCCCTGGAAGTCCACGTGCTCTTCGCCCCAGCAGGTGCGCAAAAGGTCGATGGCCTCGTCCATGCGCGCGCCGCGGCCGGCGAAATCCACGCCCAGGGCCTCGTACTCCGAGGCCTGCCAGCCCACGCCCACCCCCAGCCGGACCCGGCCGCCGGAGAGCGTGTCCAGGGTCGCCACCTGCTTGGCCACCAGCACCGGCTGACGCTGGGGCAGCACCAGCACCTCGGTGCCGAGCCCGATGCGGCGGGTATGGGCCGCGGCGAAGGAGAGCAGCATCAGCGCCTCGAGAATGGGCATCTGCGGCGGGTAGGGACCACCCGGCCGTGATGCGGTGGGGAAGCCCATCACCACGTGGTCGAACATATCGAGCTGGTCGAAGCCGATCTCCTCCACCGCCCGGGCCAGGCGCGCCACCGCGTCCCGGCCGTCGCGGTACGCCACGCTCGGGAATTCCACTGCCAGCTTCATTCACGCTCCCCGCCGTTTCTGGTGACTCGACCATACCCAAAGCGGCGGGTGCCGGGAAGCCGAGACCGGGACACTAGCCGCCGGACGCAAAACTGTTTAGCCTCAGCGCTCCATGACCCCGAAACAGCCCATGCGTCCGGCAGCCATCGTGAACCTGGTCCGCGAGGCGGGAGGCCGGCCGCGCGCCCCCGCCGACGGCTGACGCATGGCACGCCTGGAAGTCACCCCGCCGGAGCGCCGGCTGATCGAGTCGATCCCTGTGGAAGTCCGCCGCAGCGCCCGCCGGCGCACCCGCATCGGGCTGGCCTTCGACCCGCGGGGCTACGTGATCGTCGAGGCCCCGGTGGACGCCACGCCCCGGGAGATCCGCTCGGTGATCCGCGAGCACCGGCTGTGGCTGCGCCACCGCCTCGAGCAGGTGGCCAACAGCACCGAGCTCACGGCGTGCCTGGACTACACCAGTGGAGAGCTGCTGCACTATCTCGGCGACCCCTACGAGCTGGTGGTGCTGTGCGGCCGCCGCGACGCGGTGACCCTGGAGCCGCGCCGGCTCGAGCCGGTGCAGCAGCTCGGGCTGTTCTCGCCGGGCAACGTGCGCGGCCGGATCCGGGTCACCTTGGCCGGCGGCGCGCCCCTGTCTCCCCAGGCGCGGGATCCCCGGATCAAGACCCGCCTCACGGAGTGGTACCGGTCCCAGGCCACCGACCGGTTCGCGACGCAGCTCGAGGCCTGGCGGCGCAAGCTGCCCTGGCTGGGCGGGCAGGTGCCGCCGTGGCGTCACCGGTTCATGCGCAGCCAGTGGGGAAGCTGCAGCCGGGCCGGCCGGATCGCCCTGAACACCCACCTGGTGAAGACACCGCCCCGGCTGATCGCCTACGTGGTGCTCCACGAGCTGTGCCATCTGCGGCACTACGATCACAGCCCACGGTTCTACGGGCTGATGACCCGCTACATGCCCGACTGGCAGCAACGGCGACGCGAGCTGGACCGGTACCTGCCGGTTCTGCTCCAGGACTGAGCCGTGGAGCAGAACCCGGACCCTCTGACCCTGCGCCAGCTCGGCTGGAGCGCCTTCTTCGAGGGGCAGCTCGACGAGCGGGAACGGGGGGAGTCCGTGCCCGGGCGGGTGGTGGCCGTGCAGCGCAAGACCCTGACCGTGGCCTGTGCCGGGGGCAGCGTGGAGGTGCCATTGGGCGGGCGCTGGTTCCAGCTCGACCCGGAGCAGCGGCCGGCCATCGGCGACTGGGTGCTGCTGGACGGGGAGCGCGCCAGCGTGGAGCGGGTGCTGGAGCGTAAGAGCCTGCTCAAGCGCCTGGCGGCGGGCCGCGAGCGCGAGGTGCAGCTACTCGCCGCCAACGTGGACACCATGTTCCTGGTGAGTGCCTGCAACGAGGAGTTCAACCCCTCCCGCATCGAGCGTTATCTGGCCCTGGCCCTGGACGCGGGCGTGCAGCCGGTGGTGGTGCTGACCAAGGCCGACCTGGTGGACGACCCGGAGCCCTTCGTGCGCGCCGTGCGGGCCCTGAAGCAGGATCTGCCGGTGGAAGTCGTGGACGCCCGGGACCCGTCGAGCCTGGACGGGGTGCGGGCCTGGTGCCGCACGGGCCACACCGTGGCTCTGCTCGGCTCCTCCGGGGTCGGCAAGTCCACGCTGGTGAACACCCTCTCGGGGCAGCAGATCCAGCTCACCGCGGAAGCCCGGGAGGAGGACGCCAAGGGCCGTCACACCACGACCCGGCGCTCGCTGCACCTGCTGCCCGACGGCGGGCTGCTGGTGGACAATCCGGGAATGCGCGAGCTTTCCCTGGGCGACGTGGAGGCGGGGGCCGCGCGGCTGTTCGAGGACATCGTCGATCTGGCGGAGCGCTGCCGCTTCCGCGACTGCCGGCACGAGGCCGAGCCGGGTTGCGCGGTGCGGGCCGCGGTGGAGGCCGGCACCCTGGACCCGCGCCGGCTGGAAAGTTATCGCAAGCTGGTGCTCGAGGAGGCGCACCGGGCCGAGAGCGTGGCGGAGACCCGGGCCCGGGCGCGCGCCTTCGGCCGGAAGGTCCGGCAGATCAAGAGCGAACAGGAAGGACGTAAGAGGTAATCCATGAGCAACGTGAGCGCCCCAGGACTTCGCCGCCAGCCGGTGTCGGTGACCCGGAAGATGGCGGCGTCGCTGCCGGGCCTGCGCAAGCTCGCCCAACAGAAGGGGCTGAAGATTCACCACCTGGGCGCCGGCTACCCCCACCCGGAGGTGACCGATCCCCGCCGCTTCCTCGCCCATCAGCAAGGCTACTTCGAGCATCTGGCGCGCCGGGAGGGCCTGAACGATGCGGACGCGGTGCCGGAGTATCTGCGGGAGTCCTTCTCCTATACCGACACCCTGGGGCCGGTGAGCACCCGGGAAGCCTTCGCGCGGGTGTACGGCCGGGACTGGGGCGTGACCCTGGATCCGGCCAAGCTCATCCCCACGGTGGGGGCCACCGGCGGCATCAGCCTGATCTGCTCGCTGTTCGAGCGCCCCGGCACCGCGGTGGCCTACATCACGGATGCGCCCACCTACGCGGGCTTTCTGGCCCGCGCCAATCTGTGCCGGCACGCGCGCATCTTCAGCGTGGAGCTGGACGAGCAGGGCCCGGTGGTGGAGCGCCTTCGGTCACAGATCCGCGCCGCGCGCGCCGCCGGCTACCACGTGCCGTTCTATTACACGATTCCCGACGGCCACAATCCCGCGGGCTTTTCCTTCAGCCAGGCGCGGCGCGAGGCGGTGGTGGCGGTGGCCCGGGAGGAGGGCGTGCTGATCGTCGAGGATGCGCCCTACATCTACATCAACTACGCCGAGCCGGACCGCCGTCCGGACCCCTTCCTGACCCTGGCGCCGGAGCAGACGGTGCATCTGTTCACGGGCTCGAAGATCGGCTTTCCCGGGCCCCGGGTGGCGTTTCTCTACAGCGAGGCGACGGTGGAGATCGCCGGCGGCGAGCTGGTGCCGCTGCGCGACCTGGCGCTCACCGAGGCGAGCGCCGAGATCCTGTTCCAGAATCCCGCGGCGCTTCTGGGATTCGAGGCGCTGCTGCACGAGGCGGACTACAGCGAACGCGACTCGCTGTGGCCGGTGGCGGAGGA
>JAWLCV010000026.1:34994-50340 GCA_041686955.1 Pseudomonadales bacterium | reverse complement strand
GCCAGCAGAACCCGGCCGCCGTCGTCGGTGCGCCCCTCCTTCACGGGCACGGCAGCGCCCCGCGCGTCGGTGAGCCGTGCCGTCACGCGCCCGGCGTCCGGCCCGCCGAGCACCAGTTCGAGGTGGTTGTCGCCGTCGGGCACCAGAATCTCGTAGTAGTCCTCGTCGACGCCGATGCTGACCTGGTCGCGGTGCGGCGTTCCCGGTGACAGCGCCAGCGCTCCGGCAGGGTCGTCGCCGGCGTCGGCTCCCGGTTGCGCCATCGCCTCGGGCAGCCTCTGCTCCTCGTATCCGGCGGCTCGGGCGTACGGACCCCATTCGCCGAGAACGCTCCGATAGTCCGCCGTCGCGGGCTGCTCGAGGATTCTCAAGGTCTCCGGCAGCAGCCAGGTCGCCGGCTCGGTGGCCGCGCTCTGCCGGAACCGCAGGTAGCGGGCCCACTGGGGCGATTGCAGGGGCAGGGTTGCGGTCTCGCCCGGTGGCACGCCCAGATCCCAGGTGCCGAGGGATCGCCAGGGACCCAGGGGGCTGTCGACGCTGGCCCACACCTCCATGCGCGCGATCCGCGATCCCGCCGCGGCAGAGGCCTGCTCCCGCCATTCCAGGGCCGTGATGCGGGCCGCCCGGTCATGGTGAAAGCCGATTACCCACTCCAGAGGCCACTGCGGGTCGTGTTGGACCAGGGCGGGCCGCTCTTCCGCCTCGGTGAGCATGGCTTCCAGCGTGCCGTAGCTGCCCGCTTGCGGCAGGGCCCGCACCACGTGGCCGCCGTGAACGGGTGCAGCAACGTTGATCGGAGCCTCGCCGAGGGGGCGCGCGCCGGGCGCGGCGATGACTTTGAGCTCGCGAAGCGCCACCTCGCCCTGGGGCTCGATGGGATTCGCCGCCTCGAGGCGCAGCTTCACGGCACGGGCGGGCAGCGGTTGCGGGAACGGGAAGTACTGCTCCGCATCGCCCGGGCGCAGCCGGCCACGCATGGTCTCGGTGAAGGTTTCGCCGTCGGTGGAGGTCAGGATGACGAAGGGGCCCAGTGCCGCCTGATTGCCGCCGGCGGGCGTGATGGCAACGCCGGCGATGGGGCTGGTCGCGTCGGTGGCCAGGCGCACGCCCGCCTCGGCCGGCAAGGCGCCGGCGGGCACCCGCCACTCGCCACCCAGGCTGAGATGGCCGTCGAACAGCGGCGCGGCGCTGACCCCCATCGTCATCGGCTCCGCCCCCAGGGCCTGCCAGGCCAGATTGATGCCGCCGCGCAGGGCATCCGGCACGGGCCGGTAGGGTTCCGGCGAGAGGGCAGGGACGCTGCACGCCGCCGCGAGCGGCAAATGGCTGGAGGAGCTGGATGTGCCGTCCGAGGCGACCGCGCGCAGGTAGAGAGCGGCGGCATCGGTGCCCGGAAGGTCCGGATTCGCCGCCAGCCGCAGGGTCAGGTCGCGGGCCTCGCCGGGCGCGAGCCGTAGCGGCTCTTCAGGGAGCGCCACGCTCCACGCCTCGCTGCTGGCCCAGGCCTCGAGCCGATAGTCGCGCGCGGCGGGGCCCGGGTTGCGGAGCGTGACGGGGAGGTCGGCGTGCTGGACTTCCGCCCGGTAGGCAGCGAACGGCG
This sequence comes from Pseudomonadales bacterium, assembly GCA_041686955.1. GTDB lineage: Bacteria > Pseudomonadota > Gammaproteobacteria > Pseudomonadales > Azotimanducaceae > UBA7803. Next base: position 48,740 of record JAWLCV010000026.1, on the reverse strand, counting down.
GCGGCTCCGTGTCCACCGTCAGCTCCGGTGCGGGTGCCTGGCCGCTGTCGGCGGGAACGGGATCCGGTGAGAGGTTCAGCTCCACGTGATAGGGTCCGCGTCCCGCCACGTTCAACAGGTAGGCTTCACCGGCCCGGAGCATCGCCTGATAGACGTGGCCGCGTTCGCTGCGGCGCTGATAGTCCTCCTGCAACGTCTCCCACTGGGTTCCCCGGCCCTCGCCGCGTTTCAGGCTCGCCTGGGCGTGGTTGCCTTCGCTCGTCAGATGGATCTCCAGAGCCGTCTCGGCAGCCAGCGGCGGCAGGACGAACCAGTCGGCATCGCCGGTTTCTCCCACGTGGCCGTCGAAGGCGCGGACGCGGCCGAGCTCGCTGGCCGCACCCGGCCAGTCGTTGGGCTCCAGATCCGCCGGGCGGCGGAAGGGATCCTCCCGATCCAGGGTGAGCACGTAGGGTGTGCGGCTCTTGCTCGCGCCGTCGGAGCTCACCTGCACCTGGTACTCGCCCGGGGGCAGGGCGGCCTGATAGGTCACCGGTTCCCCCGGCGTCGCCATGGCCCCCATGATCAGAGCCCGCGGGCCGCCGTCGAGACGTAGCTGAAGCTTGCTTTCGGGAGGGCGCTCCAGGCGCAGGGAGACGTGGCTCGCCACTTCCAGATCGAAGCGATAGAAGTCGCGATCCTGAGTGTGGGCGATCAGCCCGGTGCGCCGCTGCCCCGGCCGCAGCACGTTGGCCCGGGTGGCATCGTTGTTGGGCTCCCGCTCGTCGCCGGGCGTGGGGTCGCCCAGTCGCACGGCGCGCAGCACGTAGTCGCCGCCGCTCTGGGTCCCGTGCAGGGCGATCCAGTGCCGGCCCGGCGACAGGTACAGATTGTCGAGCCACAGGGTGTCAGAGCCGGCTTCCATGGCGCGCTCGCTCTGGGGCCAGCGGGTAGCGTCCACGTACGCTGCCCGAGCCACCCCCGCACCCTGGGCTTCCAGCACCCACATGCCGGGCTCGTCCACGTCGAAGAAGAAGTAGTCCGGATCGGATGCGGTGAGTGTCCCCCGAATGCCGAGATCCGGTCCCAGGGGCTGGGCCCGATCGAAGGTGCTGTTCGGTTCCTGATCCTCACCGGCGCGGCTGGGATCGTACGGGGGGAGCACCACGGCTGACGCGACGCTCGCGGTCGGCCGAGCAGCCGGCCCGGCGGGCTTCGCCCCACCAGCCGGGGGCGCCGCCGGGGCCGGCCGGGCGAATTCGGGAAAATCGGTGACGCCGGCGACGCTGGGCTGCCCCCGGGTGCCGGTCAAAGGCAGACCGGAGAGGTCCAGGCGCAGGTCCTCGGCGAACCCCAGGAAGCGCAGGGCGTCCGCCGTGGCCCCCGGCGGTAGACTGTAGGCCAGCTCGAAGCGCAGGGGAGTGCCGGGGGGCACGACCAGAGGATCGGGTCCCCGGCGCGACAGCCGCCGGCTCATGGCCCGATCCGGCGGGATCTCCCGGCTTCCGGAAACCACCAGGAACTGGCGCGAGGGATCCGTCTCCAGCCCTTCCTTCCCGCCGGTTGCCGGGCGCAGCCCCAGATCGAGAACGACATGGCTGCCCTCCCAGCGCGCGCCGAAAACCGTAACGCGCAGCGATGCTCCATCCGCTCCTTCCACCACGCCCGGGGGCATGGGTGCGGGTGCTTCCGGGGTCGCCGCCAGAGTGACGGTCCCGCCACTGTGGCGAAGGCCCAGGCGAAAGCGCTCTGCCGCTTCGGGGATCAGAAAGACGGCTTCACGGCGTGTAAACATCTCGGGGGTGAACGACAGCGTGGGCTGGCCGTCCTCGGGCGGCAGGGCGTACCACAGCGCCCCGGCGTCGCCGCTGAGCCAGACGAAGCGGGTGGGGTCGATCCTCACCCGGTCGTCGGCGGCTCCCGGGGCGCTGATCCCGCGGCCGAGCAGCCGCACTGCGGCGTAGTGCCAGCCGGCGGGTGCAGTGACGTCTGCGTAGCTTCGACGAAACTCGATGCCGGTGGTGGCGAGCTCCAATGCGCCGATGCGCGCGCGGTCGATGGTGCCGGCGGGCACGGTCTCCAGGGCCGTATCCGCATCGCCCTGCACCGCCACGGTGATGCTGCCGTAGCTGTTGTCGAAGAAGCGCAGTGCCAGATGGCGCGCGCCCTCGGGCACGCGGAACGCCAGACGCCGTACCCGTGTCTCGCCCAGGCGCTTCAGGGTGAACGGCTCATGCAGGGGCAAGCCGTCGGGCAGTCCGGCGCCGGCGGGGTCCAGGGGCTCGGCCAGGCCGTCGGCGGCCAGGTACAGGTGCTCGCCGGGGTCGGGGATCTGGTAGGGCACGTCCACCTCCACCAGTTCCTTGGGACCCGTGGCGGCACCGCCGAACAGGCTGCCGGCCCCCATGGTGCGGTCCGCCTTGCCCTCCAGCGCGCCGCGCTCCACCTTCTGACGCGGCAGCACGTGGGTCCAGCGGGTGACCAGGGTGACGGTGTCCCAGCCTTCGCCCACCGCTTCGCCGCCGATCTCGCGCCCGCGAATCACCTTGAGCACCTCGATGCGCACGGCCCGGTTGGCCGCCGCGGCCAGGGCCGGCGCATCGGCGTCCACCCGCGCCAGCGAGTCGTGACGGGTCACCCGGGCTGCGCGGCTCACGCTCCGGACCGGCGTGGGCTTCGGGTAGAGGGTGGGATCACCCGTGACGTAGGGGTCGGCAACGGAGGAGGACGCGGCGAGCAGCAGGGCCAGTGCGCCGGCGAGGCGGTGTGTGATCACGGTCTACAGCTCGCAGATCAGTTTTTTGTCGATGGCGTGGGTGACGGTCCACTCGGGTGCGGTGGGTTTGCCGCGCAGCCCGCTCAGGATCATGGCTGCGGAGCAGCTCATGCCGTTGGTGTACGCCTGGCAGAACTTGAGGCCCGAGTTCGTGTAGCCGATGCCATAGCTCTTCGACCAGCACGAGTCGCCGAGCTGGATCTTGACCTGGTCCTTGAAGTCCACCTGCGGACAGGAGAAGCACTTGAGGTCCTTGATGGTCTTCTCGATGTCCTTGATGAGCTGCTCGGTCACCTCACCGTACTCGAGAATGCCCGCCGCCAGCCGGAAATGGGTGGCCACGCCGCCGACGATCATCCCCAGGGTGAAGCCGGTGTGGTCGTGGAGGCCGATCTCCTCGGATGCCAGGGAATGATCCACCAGGGCCTGGTGCAGCCCATCGTCCATGACGCCGATGGTGCGGCCGGTGGCGGGGTCGATGTCCCACCAGCCGTAACGGGGGCGGCCGGCCAGCTCCACGGGCTCGGACGGGATGGCGACCACGTGGCCGCGCGTCAGGCTCGCCTCCACCAGCCGGCGGGCGTACGGAGAGAGCCCCGGCAGCGCATCCAGCGCGTCCTGCTGGTCGGCGTGGACGGCCAGGAGGCCCGACATGCCGCCGGGAAGCCGGGCCATGAGCTGGCCCGTATTGGCGGCGGGGGGCCGTTCCCCTGCGATCCGTTCCAGCACCCCGGCCTCCAGCAGCGTGTTCTGCAGCCCGCGCGCCTCGTGGAATCGAACCGCGGCAGCGGAGGCGTGGCCCGGGAAGGGCCAGGCCTCCACCTGATCGAGACGCAGATCCAGCGCCGTGCGGTAGCGGCCGCTCTCGGAGTCGCCTTCCACGGAGGCGATGAGCACCCGCGGAATTCTCTGGGTCACGGCGACGCCGTTGCCGAGCGCCACGCGCTGTGTCAGGACGTCGGATTCGGCGGCGAAGCGTAGGGCCATGAGCTGTCCGAGCAGCGGCGCCGCCTCATCGTCGAGCTGCCGTGCTTCGGCCGCCCCTTCCGCCGACTCCGCGCCGCGGTCGAGACGTTGCAGTCGCTCCCGGGCCGCGGGCACGTCCAGCCGGGCGGTCACCCGGGCCGCGAAGGCTTCCACGGCGTCGGTCGGCACGGCGCCGGGCAGCACTGTCAGGGCGTAGCGCCGATACTCGGCCGGCGCGTCGTTTGCCGCCCCCGGCGCATCGGCGACGAACAGGTCCCGCTCGACGGAGATGGCTGCTTCCCCCGGCACCTGCACGGTGATCTGCAGCCACTCCCGCTGCAGCCGGGAGCCGGGGTCGGCATCGAGCACCAGACTGGACTGCCAGGTGATCCGCTCCGCTCCCATCTGCAGGTGGCGGCGATAACGCGTGCCCACCGGGTCCGGGGAGGCGTCCGGCTGCTCCTCGGCCGCGGTGGCGGGTTCCTCGCCGGCGAGGATGGCGCCGAACCCGCCCATGGGGCTGGGGGAGGCGGGTTTCTCCTCTTCCGCCGGGAGCTGCGCGGCGCCCTGGATCGCGAGCGACAGGGTCGTCTGGCCGAGCGCGGCTACCGGCGCGTCGAAGCGGCCGAGCTCACGGGTGGCACCGCCCACGGTCTGCTCCCGGAGCACCAGCGTGAGGCGTTGCTCCATGGCATCCGGTAACTCGTCGAGGCGCTCCTCGGCTTCGGCGTACGCCTCGCCCATCACGGCGCGCGGGAAGGCGGGGTCCAGGGGCAGCCAGCTGCCGTCCCCCTGGTCCACCTCCAGCCAGACGTGCTCGGCCGCCGCGGCGGCCGCGGCGTGCACGTCTTCCAGGGAAAACGGATCGAGCTCGGCGGGAAAGTCGATGTCCGGAAGCTCCGGCGGGTACAGGCCCCGCAGCAGGACGTTCAGGTTCTCGTCGGCGAGCCGGCCCCGCGCGAAGCGAACCCGGTAGCCCTGGCCGCGCAGCAGGTCCGCCAGCAGCAGCGCCTGATCGGCGGCATTGCCGGCCCGCGACAGGGCAGTGCCCGCCGCGCCCCGGAGGATGCCGCGGTAGGGCTCGTAGCGTACCCCGGTGGCCACGGCAGCGAATGCCTGGTCGAGGTCGAGCCCGCGCAGCGCTTCCAGGCGCTCGGCACCCGGGGGCGCAGGCAGTGGCGGGGCGGCGAGCGCCGGCACGGTGATCAGCAGGAACACGGGCAGCCAGCGAAGAGGGCTCCCGCGCCGTCGGCCGGCCAGCGCCACTCGTTCCCGGCCTATCCTCCGGATGTGCATCCACAGCTTGCCCACGACGGCCCCCTGTCTTCTTGTCGTTGTGCTTCCGCCCGAGGGTCCGGCGGGGCCGGGACTGGTCGTGGCAGGAATCGCCGCCGCTTCTCCTCTATGGCTGGCGGCGAGCGCGCGCTATTGTAGGGGGGCGTTCTGGAGAAGTTAAAGCCGATGGTGAGGGATGGCGACCCACGTCACGGACACCTGCCCGGGGGCCGCCTGGTGCGGCTCGCGGTGCAGCTCGCGGTGCTGGCGGCCGTGTTCTTCGGCGCTGCGGCGCCGGCGCGAGACGACCTGCCGAACACGCGAACCGTGGATGTCGAGATCGGCGGCGAAGGGTTTCGCCTGGAGATCGCGGACACCCCGGACCAGCGGGTGAGGGGGCTCAGCGGGCGGGCCACCCTGGCCGAGAGGGGCGGCATGCTGTTCGCGTTCCCGTCGAACGACCGGCGGGAGCGAAGCTTCGTCATGCGCGACTGCGCACTGCCCCTGGACCTCGTCTTTCTCGACGAGGAGGGGCGGGTCGTCGCCCTGCACGAGATGGAGCCGGAGCCCCGGCTGCCGGGCGAGGGCCGGCCGGGCGAGTACGTTGCCCGTTACGAGGAGCGGCTCACGCGTTATTCCAGCGGTGAGCCGGTGCAGTTCGCCATCGAGCTGCGGGGGGGCACGGTACGCCGCCTCGGCGTGGCGGTGGGCGATCGTCTGCGCTTTCCCCGCCAGGCTCTGGCGGCCGAGGCGAACTGACGCGGTCGCGCACACCTCCATGACGAAGGCCCCTGTCGATTCCGCATGAGCACGCTTCCATCGCCCCAACAGGTGTCCGCGGCGGCCCATGCGCGCCTGCCTCACGCCAACCCGCTGTCGATGCGGCAGATGACCAGCCTCGTGGATTGGGCGTCGGCCGCACGACCGCGTACCGTGTTGGACATCGGCTGTGGTCCGGGCTCCTTCGCGCTGGCGCTGGCGGCGCGCGCGGATGCCACCGTTCTCGCCGTGGACACGAACCCGGAGTTTCTGGCCCGGGCGCGGGCGGCCGCAGCCACTGCGGAGCTCCGAGGCCGGGTGGAGTTCCGGCTTCAGGATGCCGCGAGTCATCGCGGCGGCGCCATGGATCTGGTGGCCTGCATCGGCTCGTCCCACGCCCTCGGCACGCCACGCCAGGCGCTTCGTCGAATTGCTGGCCTGACCGCGCCGGGCGGGGCCGTGCTCGTTGCCGAGCTGGTCTGGACGGAACGGCCGCCGCGGGACTACCTGGAGTTTCTGGGCACGCCCGAGGAGCATTACTGGCGCCTCGAGGATTCCGGGTCGGTCCTTGCCGAGTGCGGGCTCGGTCTGGTCAGCCAGCTCTCCGCCGCCCGGCGGGCGTGGGACCGTTATGAAAAGGCGGTGCTGCGTGGGCGCCTGGCATTCGCCGCCTCCCTGCCGGAGGAGCAGGCGGTGCTGCTTCGCGAACGTGCGCAGGCCTGGTACCGAAGCTACCAGCAGTACGGCCGCCGCTGCCTGGGTTTTACGGCCTATTGGGCCAGACCGAGCAGCTGATCCACCGCGGGGGCGGCGAATTCGATGGCCGCGAGCTGCTCATCGCTTGCCCCGACGCGCGCGAGAAATGCCTCCCAGCGTGGATCGTCGTGGAGATTCTCGTACAGGTGCATGAGCCGCCACTCGCCCCATCCTGCGGCGCCGGCCACGGCGAAGTCCCTCTCGAGCCATTCGAACGCCGCGTCGACATCCCCCCGAAAGGCATGCACCTGCGCCACTTCCGACGGCCACTGATCACCCCAGCCATCCGTGAGCGCCTCCAGCGCGGCGTCGGCTTCCTCCCGGCGCCCCAGAGCGAACAGAGCCAGCGCCCGGCCTTTGGTCCGAAACTCCGGGTCCGTTTCCTGCTCGAACTCGGCCAGCGCCGTCTCGCAGTCGCCCTGTCGCAGGGCGATGGTGCCGAGGCGGTAGTGGGCCCCCCGATACTCCGGCGACAACTGCAGGACGCGGCGCAACTGAGCGGCGGCCGCCTCGAGCCGATCGGCGAAATAGTAGGCCAGCCCCAGGTTGAACAAGCCGATGGGGTCCAACGGATCGCGCTCGACGCTGAACTCGTGCAGGGGCAGCGCCTGGGGAAGCCGGCCGATGGACTGCAGCAGCACCGCGGCGTGACCCACCACGTCCGGATTGCGGGGGGCGAGGGCCAGCGCCTTCTCCAGGAAACGGGCCGCGGCGGGCACGTCTCCCTGATAGGTGCGGGCGATCCAGGCGAGCTGATCGTAGGCGCCCGGCGAATCCGGATCGAGCTCCAGGGATCGTTCGGCGGCTGCCAGCGCCTGCTGGTGACCGGCATCCCAGTCCACCATGCCGGTGGCGGCGAGGTTGTTGTACGTGACGCTGAGCCCGAGCCATGGCCGGGCGTAGTCGGGGTCGAGATCCAGCGCCGCCTGGAACCGCTGCAGGGCCTGGGTCAGGCTCTCCGGTGTTACCTGCCCTGCGAGGTATTCGGCCTCCAGCACCAGCGCGTGGGCCTCGGGATCGGCCCGTTCGATGGGGGGCAGGCGGGCGAGCAGGGTCGGCTCGATCACCCGCACCACCCGGCCGGCCACGTCCTCCTGGATCTCGAATAGATCACCGCTGGCGCTGTCGTAGTTCTCCGACCACACGTGGAAGCCGGTGGCGGCGTCGATGAGCTGCGCGGTGATGCGCAGCCGCTCCCCGGACGTGCGCACGCTGCCCTCGAGCACGTAACGCACGTTCAGCGCGGCGGCGATGTCGCTGATGGGGACGTCCTTGCCCTTGAAGGAGAACGACGACGTTCGCGCCGCCACATCCAGCCCGGGCACACGGGTCAGCAGGTTGAGGAGCTCCTCGGCGATGCCGCTGGCGAAGTGGTCCTGGTCGCCGGCCGGCGAAAGGTCGAGAAAGGGCATGACGGCGATGGAGGGCCGCTGTGCCGTGGTGACCGCCGGCGCGGCCTCCGGCTGCGCCACGGCGCCGTCGACTGTTTTGGTGGTCGGCTCGAGGACGAAGCGGTCCACGGCCAGCACCACCAGGCCCAGGGCCAGCAGGCCGATCAGGATGCGATCGAGTCGCCCGCCGCTCGCACGCTCCTCGGCCTCGGTGTGGCGGATCTCGGATTCGCGCTTGAGCCCGGAGGGGGTGAATTCGAAAACCCAGGCCAGCGCCATGGCGGGGACGAAGCCTGCCGCGAGAATCGCCACGATCCACTGAGCCGCGCTCTGATCGAGGTCGTAGATCTCCATCATGACCTCGGCCAGCTGCAGCACGATCCAGCTCATGGCCAGATACCCGGCTGCCGCTCGATGGACATTGCGCCGGCGAACTTCACGGATGAGCCGCTGCATGTTGTCGATCGACGAGCCGTGATTGCGAGGCGCTCATGATACTCCGTCGTGCAGTATCAAACCTTCTGCGCCGCGTTCCCCGTTAAGGGCCGGGGGCGGCTGTGAGATCGGCGATCACGCCTTCGTTCGGCCGCAGCGCCAGAGTCGCGCCCAGGGCTTCCTCCTCGCGGTCGAGCCCGGTGGAGAGCAGCAGGGTACCCGTCCCGGGCAGGCTCGCGGCCACGGCCTCCGCGCTCAGGTTGAGCGCCACGACGAGCCGCTCATCGGCGAAGCGGCGCTCGTACACCAGGAGCGGCGCCGGTGCGTCGATGATGGCGAACCGGCCCGCGATCAGCGCTTCGTGCTGCCGGCGCAGATCGATCAGCCGTTTGTAGAGCCAGAGGAGGGAATCGGGCGTCTGGGACAGCGCGTGTACGTTGCACTGCTCGTGGCCGGCGGCCACCGGCAGCCAGGGGCAGCCGTCGCTGAACCCGGCGTTCGGGGAACCATCCCACTGCATGGGCGTACGCTGCGGGTCCCTGCCGAGGCCGAGGCCCGGTTCGTTGCGCCCCCACGGATCCTGCACCCGCTCGGGCGGGATCTCCGCATCCACCATGCCGATCTCGTCCCCGTAGTACATCGTGGGGGTGCCCCGCAGCGTCAGCAGCAGCATGGCCGCCACCCGCGCCTGTCCGGACCCGATCCGGCTGCGGATGCGGTGGTTGTCGTGGTTGCCGAGCACCCAGTTGGGCCACTCCCGCTCGGGTACCCGACGGTCGTACTCCTCGATGAGCCGGCGCAACGCTTCGGGGTTCCACTCGGTCTGGATGAGGTGAAAGTTGAAGGGCAGGTGAACGCCCGCGCCGGGCTCCCCGTAGTAGGCGACCAGCCGCTCGATGGGCAGGTAGATCTCGCCGATGAGCAGTCGGTCGTCGTAGCGGTCGACCACCTCGCGCATCTCGGCGATCACCTGGTGGATCTCCGGCCGGTCGGTCGAGTAGACCGGCAGGTTGCGGCGCACGGACGCGTCGCCCTCACGCCAGGTGGGGTTCGGCGGGTCGTCGCGGAAGCGGTCGTCTTTGACGAGGTGCCACAGCACGTCGACCCGAAATCCGTCCACGCCCCGGTCGAGCCAGAACTTCAGCACCTGGTACATGGCCTGGCGGACCGCCCGGTTGCGCCAGTTGAGATCGGGCTGCTGCTTCAGGAACGCATGGTAGTAGTACTGCCCGCTGGCGGCGTCCCACTCCCAGGCGCTGCCGCCGAAGTTGCTGAGCCAGTTGTTGGGCGGCCCGCCATCGGCGGCCGGATCGCGCCAGATGTACCAGTCGCGGCGCGCGTTGTCTCTCGAGGCGCGGCTCTCGCGGAACCAGGGGTGGCGGTCCGAAGTGTGGTTGGGCACGAAGTCCATGATGACCCGCAGGCCCTGCTCGTGAGCCTCGGCGACCAGTCGGTCGAAGTCGTCCATGGTGCCGAAGCGGGGCGCGACGGCGCAGTGGTCGGAGACGTCGTAGCCGAAATCGGCCATGGGGGACGGATAGATGGGCGAAAGCCAGATGGCGTCGACGCCGAGCCAGCGCAGGTAATCCAGGCGCCGGCGGATACCGTTCAGATCGCCGTTGCCGTCGCCGTCGCTGTCCTGGAACGACATAGGATAGATCTGATAGACGATGCCTCGCTTCCACCAGGTGTGCTGGGGCATTCCGGGCTCCCTGGACCGTTACCTGCTGAAAGCAAGGTCCGGTCCAGCTCGCGGGCGTACCGCCTCAGGACGGGCCTGCGGTTTCTCATGGTCGCGGGCGGTGCCGACTGGCAGGCTGTACGGGCGCGCCATCGAGGAAGCGAAGATGTTCGAGGAAGGCACCGTGGCGCTGGTCACCGGCGCGTCTGCCGGCATCGGCCGGGAAACCGCGTTGGCGTTCGCCCGGGCGGGCTGCGACGTGGTCCTGGCCGATCTGGACGAAGGGCGCGGCGAGCCGGTCATGGAGGAAGTGCAGGTCATCGGCCGGCGCGCGCGGTTCGTGAAGACCGACGTGGCGGAACCGGCTTCCGTGGCGCACCTGCATCGCACGGCGGTGGGGGAGTTCGGCGCCCTCCACGTGGCCTGCAACAACGCGGGAGTCGAGGGCGAGCAGGCACCCACCGGCGAGTGCAGCATCGAGAACTTCGACCGGGTGATCGGCATCAATCTGCGGGGCCTGTTCCTGTGTCTGCGGGAGCAGACCGGCATCATGAGCGCGCAAGGCGCCGGTGCCGTGGTCAACGTGGCGTCGGTGGCGGGGTTGGTGGGGTTCGCCGGGTTGCCGGCCTACTGCGCGTCGAAGGGCGGCGTGGTGCAGCTCACCCGTGCTGCGGCACTGGAGTACGCGACTCGCGGTGTCCGCGTCAACGCCGTGTGTCCGGGCGCGGTACGCACGGAAATGATCGACCGGATCACCCGCAAGGACCCCGAGACCGAGGCCGAGTTCAGGCACATGCACCCCATGGAGCGGATGGGCACGCCCCTGGAGATCGCCGAGGCCATCGTCTGGCTCTGCTCGCCGGCGGCCAGCTTCGTCACCGGACAGGCGCTGGCCGTGGATGGTGGCCTGGTTGCCCGTTGAATAGGCGCGGGTCCCACCGGTCGGTGAGATCAGCGAGTTTCCGGCTCCGGCTCGCGGGGCAGTAACGCCTCGAGAGCGTCTGCGGGCGACGTCTGTCCACGGAGCACGCGATAAACCTGGGTGCAGATCGGCATTTGAACACCCAACTCCCGGCTCAGCGCATGTACCGACACCGCGGCGCCCGCCCCCTCGACCACCCGGCCGACGCCGGCCAGCGCGGTTTCCGCGGGCATGCCGCGGCCCAGCGCCAGCCCGAAGCGGCGGTTTCGCGACTGCCCGTCGGAACAGGTCAGCACCAGATCACCCACCCCAGAGAGTCCCCTGAAGGTCTCCGCCAGGGCGCCCAGCGCTGTCCCCAGCCGCACCATCTCCCGCAGTCCGAGCGTGATCACCGCCGCCCGCGTGTTACCTCCGAGCTTCAGCCCGTCGCCTATGCCGGCGCCGATGGCCACCACGTTCTTCACGGCGCCGCCGATTTCCACCCCCACGAGGTCGGTGCTGGTGAATGCCACCAGCCCGTGTCCGTGGAGCGCCCGAGCGAGGCCCCGGGCGAACCCGGCATCGGAGGCGGCGATGGTGACGCCGGTCGGCAGGCCGCGGGCGACCTCCGCGGCGAAAGTGGGGCCGGAGACCGCGGCCAGGGGAACCGCATCGCCCAGCTCTTCCCGGATCACCTGGTGAAGCAGCAGATGTGAGCCCGGTTCCAGACCTTTGGTGCCCCAGGCGATGCGGTGGCGCGGGCGCAGTCGGCCGACGAGGAGACTCACGGTGGGGCGGAAACCCGCAGCCGGCACCGCGACCACCAGGTCGTCGGCCTGTTCCAGGGCCTCCTCAATGTCATGGACGGGCACCACGCCCGCGGGGAAGGGAGTCGCGGGCAGGTAGGTTTCGTTGCTGCCCGAGGCCCGCATGGCCTGGTAATGCTCCTCGCGACGGCACCACAGCAGAGCGCGGTGGCCCTGTCGCGCGAGGTGCACGGCCAGCACCGTGCCCCACGAACCGGCACCCAGCACGGCGAACCGTCCGGCACCTTCCATCTTCGGTTCCTTCCATCACGCTCCCGAGGTGGGGGCAAGGGGCGTGCCAAGGGGCCGGGCCAGACGGTCAATGACGACGGGGCGGTGCCGTGTCATCATCGGCCGCCTGTTTCCATCCGGAGACGAGCGGCTGATGTGCGCGATGGGTCCGATGCCTGAAGCGACGGGACCTGCCGAGGGGGAGCGTGGGCTGTTCGATCCCGAGGGCGTGTTCTGGCGGGTCAACCGCGAGGCCGTCCTGCTGCTCGGTGGCGGAGCTGCACTCCTGTCTCAGATCGCGCATCCCCTGGTGGCCGCCGGCGTGTACGAGCACAGCGGCTTCCGCGAGCAGCCCTTCAAACGCCTGTACGGAACCATCACCGCCATGCAGCGCATGATCTACGCGCCGCGTTCCGTGGCGCTCGCGGCGGCGGCGCGAATCCGCGGCATTCACAGGCACGTGCACGGCGAGCTGTCATTCGACACCGCCGCGTTTCCGCGGGGAACCCGCTACGACGCTTGCGATCCGGCCTTGTTGCTGTGGGTCCATTCCACGCTGGTGGCCACGGCGGTCACCACCTACGAAGCGTTCTTTCCGCCGTTGACCGCAGAGGAACGGGAGCGCTACTACCAGGAGTCCAAGACCATCGGGCTGCTCGTCGGATTGGACGAGGAACGGCTTCCCGCCGGCTGGAGCGCCTTCGAGCGTTACTACCGGTCCATGCTGGGGGGCAACGTGCTGGAGGTCACTCCGGTGACCCGGGAGCTGGCCGAGGACATTCTCCATCCGCCCGTGTCCTGGGTGCCCGACGTGGCCGGTGACGTGGTCTCCATCGCCACCGTTGCGCTGCTGCCGGGACCGATCCGGGAGCGGTACGCCCTGCGCTGGAGCGAGCGCCGGCAGATGGCCTGGAGCTTCGCCCGCCGGGTGATCCGGCGATTGCTGCCGCACATGCCGGGCATGGCCCGAACCGGTCCCCGGGTGTGGCGGGCGGAGCGGCGCCTCCGGGTGAGGCGGGGATAGCCGGCGGCCCCGCCGGACGTTGTCGGGAAATCTGACTGCCCCGCGGCACCGCCCCGCCAAGCTGTCGGTGTACTTTACAAAAGTGCCGGGGTGTCGCTGCTAAGCCATTGTTTCAAAGGGGTGGTACGGATCATGCTAGAGACGGCTGCAACCACATGCGGTGGCGCTGCAGGAAGAAAACAACGATGCGCAAGTCCGATGAAACCACGACAATCTACCCGCGTGCCCGTGATCGGGTGGTGGTGGAGAAGGGGGCGTGGTTCGTGCAGACCCGCGAGGGGCGCCGGGGGCCGTTTCAATCCCGGGCCGCCGCCGAGCGCGAGGCGGATTCCTACGCCGACACCATGGATTTCCTGAAGCGGCATCAGGCCACGGTAGCGCCCGATCTGGACCTGTCGGACGTCGAGATCATCGACCTGGACAAGCCCTGCTGGCGACCCTGATCCCCTGACCGAATAGCGGCAGCAGAGCCTGTGCGGCTCGCGTAGCTGGCACGAAGATTGTATCTCCCGGCTGCACATTCGGTTCGAGGAAATTCGACATGCTTCAGTGGGCCGTCATCTTCCTGATCGTCGCCTTGATCGCAGGCGTGCTGGGATTCAGCGGAATCGCGGGCACCGCGGCCAACATCGCCTGGATACTCTTCGTGGTGGGTCTTGTGGTCGCCCTCGTTCTGTTCGTCATGGGCCGCCGTCCGCGCATGTAGCGCGGTGGGTCCGCGCATGTAGCGCGGTGGGTCCGCGCATGTAGCGCGGTGGGTCCGCGC
>JAWLCV010000026.1:32811-34894 GCA_041686955.1 Pseudomonadales bacterium | reverse complement strand
CTCGTTCTGTTCGTCATGGGCCGCCGTCCGCGCATGTAGCGCGGTGGGTCCGCGCATGTAGCGCGGTGGGTCCGCGCATGTAGCGCGGTGGGTCCGCGCCAACGTCGCGGTTCTTGCTACGCGGGGAGCTCGGTTGAGGCGCGGCTCGGCATAGACGGGGGCATTCAGGCGACACGGCGGCTGGCTCGACTATAATGAGCCACCCGCGGCGCCTGGCCCCTCCTGATGAACTACGTCGAGCTCGCGATTCCCTTCTTCATCCTGGCTCTGGCTCTGGAGTTCCTGTACGGCTGGCTGCGAAAGCGGCAGACGTACCGGCTGAACGACACCCTGAACAGTCTGCAGCTCGGCGTGCTGAGCCGTCTCGGCGGCGTGCTCGGGCTGGGGGTGTCGGCGGTGGCTCTGGGGCGTCTCGCCGAGGCGCTGGGCGTGACGCCCTGGTCCATGAGTGCGCTCTGGCAGTGGGCGGCGGCCTTCGTCGCCTACGACTTCCTCTACTACTGGAAGCACCGCTACGGGCACGAGTGGCGCATCATGTGGGCGTCACACGTGGTGCATCACCAGAGCGAGGAGTTCAACCTGAGCACCGCCTTGCGTCAGACCGGCACGGACTACATCGGCTTCGTCTTCTATCTTCCCCTGTATCTGGCGGGCGTGCCGGCGCCGGTGGTGATCACGGTGGGCAGCCTCAACCTCATCTATCAGTTCTGGGTGCACACCGAGCACGTTCGCCGGCTCGGCATCCTCGAGCGGGTGCTGGTGACGCCGTCGAACCACCGTGTGCACCACGCCCGGAACCCGCGTTACATCGACCGTAACTACGGGGGCGTGTTCATCGTGTGGGACCGCCTGTTCGGAACCTTCGAGGACGAGCGTGACGACGAGCCGTGCGTGTACGGAATCACCCGGGGGCTCCGGAGCTGGAATCCGCTGTGGGCGAACCTGCACGTCTGGTACGAGACGGCAGCACTCGCCCGGCGCGCGCCGCGGTGGCGCGACAAGCTGCGGGTGTGGTTCGAGGGCCCGGGCTGGCTGCCGGAGGGGTTGAATGAGGACGGTGCGTCCGCGGCGGCGAAGCCATGGCAGTATCCCAAGTTCGACCCGCCCACCACGCCGTTCGCGCGCGCCTACGTGTTCGTTCAGTTCTGGTTGCTCACCGCCGGTTCCCTGTGGCTGATCTCGGCACAGAGCGAGCTGCCCAGAGCGTTCGCCCTGCTGTTGGTGGTCTGGCTCGCGTTCTCCTTTTTCGCTCACGGCGCCTGGCTGGAAGGACGGCGCCAGGCGCAGATCCTGGAAGGATTGCGTCTGGCCCTCGCGCTGGCACTCGGCGTGTACGCTCTGGGACGTGGCCTGGGGTCGCTGCAGGGGCCGGGGATGGTCCTCACAGGCTATGCGCTCGCCAGCGCGGCTCTGTTGCCGCTGGGGCGGATGATGGCGCGGCCGCGACCGGCGGAGGGCTTTCAGTCCGCGGAGTCGCCGGTGCAGAGTCTCACCGGTACCGGCTCCGTCAGGAACTGACCGGCCAGAAACTCGGCGCCGGGTGGCGGCGGTGCGTCCGCCGACAGACCGTGAATGGTCCGCACCACGTCCATGCCCCCGATCACCTGACCGAACGCGGCGAACCCTGCTGAGCCCGGTCCTTCGGTACCGCCGGCATCCAGCACCGGATGCTCGTCGAGGCAGATGAAGAATTCGCCGGTGGCATCCTGCTGGCCCCGGGCGAGGGACAGGGTGCCCGTGCGGTGGGCGAGTCCCGTCTCGCTGGTGGGCTCGTGGCGCACGGCCGGGAGCGTGCCGGCGCGCTCGAATCCCAACCCGCCCTGAATCACGTCGATGGTGGGCAGGGTTCCAGGGGTGTTGCTGCGATGCACGACCCGATAGAAGCAGGCATCGCGCAACAGGCCATTGCGAATCAGCGATAGGAAGTGGGCGCTGGTCACCGGCGCCCGTAGGGCGTCGAGCTCGGCGGTGATGCGGCCGAAGCGGGTGTCCATGACGATCAGGGGATTCACGGTGGCGGCTCCAGGAATTTCAGTCGAGGGCCGCCGACGCGGCCGTGGTCGCCGGCCCATTGACGCCCCGA
>JAWLCV010000026.1:0-32711 GCA_041686955.1 Pseudomonadales bacterium | reverse complement strand
CCGACCGGCTCGCCGGCGGGCCAGCCGGCGGGCGATGATGGCGTGGCGTCGCCGGTCCAACGGGAAGCGCAGTGCCAGGGTCAGACTCACGAGATTGAGGATCACGGGGATGCCGATGAATGCGGTGAAGAATCCGCTCATGGCCCAGGAGCCGTTGTCCCCCGACGCCTGGAACCCGAAGGCGCCCGCGATGACGAGCGAGAGCCCGCCGCCCACCGCGTAGCCGACCTTGTAGACCAGCGCATTGAATGCGTAGTAGCTGGCGGCGTTGTTGCGGCCGGTCTTGAGCTCGTCGTAGTCCACCACGTCGGCCATGATGGCGGTGGTGCTGATCATCAGCCCGGTGGAGGTCACGGCCGAGCAGCCGAACACCGTGAGCATGAGGGGAAACGCCAGGGGACCCGGCGGAATGAACGCCATCACCAGCAAGGTGGCTACGGAGCCGAGGGTGCTGACGGCGATGGCGCCGTGCTTCCCGATGCGCGCCATCAGCGGCGGCCAGAGCTGGGAGCTCACGAGGCTCACAACGCTGGTCCCGAGAGCAACGAACGCGATCTTCTCGGCGATGCCCAGATAGGCGTCCATGAAAAAGAAGTAGAGGGCGCCCACCATGCCGCTGGACACGTGCCCGGCCAGCATGCAGGCGAAGAACACGTGAAAAGGACGGTTGCGGGCGACGCCTTTCAGGGTCTCGAACAGCCGCGGCCGGGCGTCGGCCACCGGGGAGCCGGAGGGCACCCGCAGGACCACCGCGGGAACCGCCACGGCGAGAAGGGCGATAATGACCCACGACACCAGGGACGTGACCTCCGGCGTCAGGTCCGTGGTGGGAAACAACGGCAGCAGCGGCGCGCAGAAGAAGAGAATGTAGCCCACGTAGACCGCGGCGGACCGGTACGACGACAACCGCGACCGCTCATCGTAGTCGGCCGAAAGCTCGGCGAGCCAGGCCGAGTGGGGGATCTCGATCAAAGTCCAGCCGAGGTACACGCCGAGCGACCAGATCAGGAAGTACAGCGCCGTGGCGTCCGGGCCCGGGCGGAACCAGAAGTAGCACGAGACTGCGGCCAGCAGGCCACCGGCGAGGATCCAGGGCTTGCGGCGGCCGAGGCGCGACCGGGTGCGGTCGGACAGATAGCCGATGAGGGGATCGGTGATGCCGTCGAGCAGGCGGGTGACGAGCAGAATGGTGCCGAGAGCCGCTAGGCTGATGCCGGCGTGCTTGGCGTAGAGCGCAGGCAGGATCGACAGCGCGGGGGCGTGAAGCATCCACACCGGAATCATGGGCAGGGCGTAGGTGAGCGCGGGCAGGGTGCCCGCGGGGAGGCTTCCCGCGGGGAGGATCTCCGGCCGCGAATCGCCGGTCACACGGGCTCCGCGCGGCGCTGTGCCTGCAGGGATGCGACCAGGGCGTGAGCCCGCTCGACGCTGGGCGCTTCCGCCACCGCCTGCGACCAGTCGCGCATCCAGTCCGGCAGCTCGACGGCGATCGTGCCCATCTCGTCCTGCGTCACCGCGAGTGCGTCGAAGAACACCTGGTAACAGAAATCCACCAGACCGATGGCGCTTCCCGACCACCACGGGTCGAAGGCGCGCCACGGCCGCGGTATCTGCTCCAGCTCCGCGATGCCCGCCTGAAGTTGCCGGGTGGAGAGGGCCCGGCCCTGGGGCTCGTGGGGCCGCACCGCGCGGAACATGGCGGGAAACAGCACGTTGTCGCAGTGATGCATCCACAGCCGCGCGGCGGACCGCTCGGCGGCGCTGTCGGGCAGCAGCGCCGGGCCCGGGAAGACCTCGTCGATGTAGTGGTTGATGAGGAGGCTCTCCCAGACCCGCACGTGGCCATGGGCCAGCGCAGGCGTCTTCGCGTAGGGGAACTGCACCCGAAACGCGGCCATCGCGGCGGGGCCCGCGCTCTTGATGTCCACCGTCTCGAACGCCACCGACTTCTCGTAGCAGGCGGCGTAGTTGCGCACGGCCCAGCCGCAGGTGGCCGAGGTGTAGAGGATCGGCGTGTGGGTGCTCAAGGGCTCAGCGTCCGAAGTTGTAGGTGAGCTCGACCCCCACCGTGCGCGGTCGAACGGTGGACGCCTCGGCACCTTCCGCCGGGTTGTTCTGATTGGCGAACACCTGCAGACGGGGCCGGCTGTTGAGGATGTTGTCCACGTAGGTCTTCACCTGCCAGCGCCCGCCGGCCACCCCGGCCGAGGCGTTCACCACGTCCTGATTCGGTATCGGAACGGCGCCGTCGGTGCCGTTGAACCCTTCCGTGGTGGTGCTGGCCTTGTGCCAGTAGTTGGCTCGGGCGAAGGCCGTGAGATCGCCGCCCAGGGCGAACTCGTAGCCCAAGTCCGCCGACCACGTGTGGCGCGGGGTACGGCGCAGCCGGTCTCCTTCGGAAACCAGGAACGGGACGCCGTCGAACACGGTGGCATCGTCCGTGAAGCGGTTCTTGGTGTAGGCGTAACTCACGGCGAGGTAGAGACCGGGCACCAGCAGGTCCTGGGTCACGATCTCAGCTTCCAGACCCCACGCCTCCAGATCCGGTGCGTTGGTGGTAAAGGCGAATGTGCCGGACTCGTTGTACACCACCGTCTGCACGTCCTGCCATTCCATGAAATAGGCGGAGGTGTTGAACAGCAGGCGGCCGTCGAGGCCGCGCATCTTCAGGCCCGTCTCGTAGTTGACGAGCGTGTCGGGGTCGAATTTCACGAAGGATTCGGGAATGTTCAGCCCCGGACCCACGAACGGGTTGAAACCGCCGAAGCGGAATCCCTCGGAGCGGGTCACGTACAGCAGCACGTCGTCGTTCGGCCGGTAGTTGACCTGCAGCTTCAGGAAGGTGTCGTCGCCGCTCACCTTGCCGGTTTCCTGCTGATAGTTGACCCCGAAGAAGGTGTACTCCTGACGGTTGTCCACTTCCCAGTCGAAGTAGCGTCCGCCCACCAGAACGTCTACCCGATCCGACACCGCGAAGGTGACCTCGCCGAACACGGCGATCTCGCGGGTGTCCTGCGGCCCGCCGAGCGCGAAGATCGGAAAGCCTTCGGCGAACACCGGGGCAGCCCCGGGCACGTTGGGGTCGACCACTTCTTCCTGAATGCTGTAGTCGTTCTCCTCCAGGTCGTCGTAGTAGATGCCGGCGAGCCAGGAGACGGCGCCCGGGGACGTGGAGGCGAGGCGCAGCTCGTGGGTCCACGACTCCTGCTCCAGCGTGAAGGTGCCGTAGCCGAGGAAACCGGGGATGCCGAACACGTCCCGCTCCACGTCCACGTAGACGTTGTCGAGGTCGAAGTAGGAGCCGGTATAGCCGAGCTGCGCCCAGCCGAGATCCACGTCGGCGAGCAGGTTCACCAGGTCGAACTCCTGATCCGCGGGGCGGCGGGCGAAGGGGTTGTCCGTGTCCAGGCCCCCCAGGGGCAGGCTGTACATGCTCGGTGCATCGGCGTCGAGGTCGTTGCCGTGATAGATGAGGGTGACTTCCGCCGCGTCGGAGGGCCGGTACAGAGCCGATACGCGCCAGGCGGATTCCTTCACCTCGTTCACGTCCGAGACCCCGGCCGCCA
This sequence comes from Pseudomonadales bacterium, assembly GCA_041686955.1. GTDB lineage: Bacteria > Pseudomonadota > Gammaproteobacteria > Pseudomonadales > Azotimanducaceae > UBA7803. The sequence goes on along the minus strand of JAWLCV010000026.1, from coordinate 29,145 downwards.
CGTTGTCGACGTACCCCGACTCGTCCATGTGCTGTCCGGCCACCCGCAGCGCGAGCTGGTCGTTGACCGGAACGTTGACGTGGCCGCTCACCCGGTAGCTGAGCCCGCCGTCACCTTTCGACGAGTAGGTGTCGGATTGCGCGCGGGCATCGAAGGCGCTCGTGTCGGGGCGGTTCGAGCGAAATGCGATGAGGCCGCCGATGGACTGGGCGCCCCACAAGGTGCCCTGGGGGCCGCGCAGCACCGAAACCTCGCCGATGTCGAACAGCCGATAGTTGCGGCCGAAGCGGGGGGCGCCGTCCAGGTACTGGGCCACGACCCCTTGCGTGTTGTCGGCCACCGGCGAGAGTCCCCGGATGGAAGCCATCTCGTGGCCGCGCCCGGGGCCTCCGTTGTCGAGGAAGTTGGTGCCGGGGACCTGAACGATGAACTCGTCGAAGTCGGTGACGTTCAGTCGCTCCAAGGTGCTCTCGTCGAAAGCCGTGATGGAGAGGGCGAGGTCCTGGGCGCTCGCCGCCCCCCGCTTGTCCGCCGTCACGACCACCTCCTCGATGGGGCCCGCGTCGGGCTCGGCGGCCCGGGCCGCGGGCACCGCGGCCGCGGCGAGCGCCAGGTTGCAGGTCACCGCCAACAGGCGGGGGCGGGGTGATCGGTGGGGGCGTGACATTTCGTTCTCTCCAGATGGCTTGCCGGATGGGCTCGGGCTCGTGGGCGATCCGCGCCGTAACATACCGTACGTACGTCCTTTATGTAAACGGCCGCGGGCAGAAGAAGGAATGAAACGTTCTACGCGGTGAGGACGTGGCGCTCGTAACAGTCGAGAATCTCCACGAACAGCTCGAACACCTCGTCAACCCGGGCGTCGTCGCTGGTGATGTCCTCGAGGCACAAACCGCGCAGAAAGGTGCCGACGATGGCGATGAGCAGGCGCGGCGACCGCGCGGTGGCGAACTCCGGGAACAGTTGCTCGTAGATCTGCGACATGGGTTCCAGCCGGTCTTCCACCAGCCCTTCGTACGCCTGGCGCAAGTCCGCGTTGGTGCGGATGGCGATGATGATCTCGAAGCCGATGGGAAACCACGCCTTGAAATCGTGACGCATCACCTCGAGACGCTCCCGCAGGGAAAGACCCTCACTATCCGCCCCGAGCAGACGCTCCTGAAACCGGTTGAGGCGCTCCTGATAGAAATGGTCGATGGCGGCCGCCACCAGATCGACCTTGTTGGGGTAGTGGTGCAGCAGCGCGCCCCGGGAAACGCCGGCTTCCCTGATGATGGCGGTGATGGAGGTGGAGGCGTAGCCCATGCGTCCGAGGCAGCGCAAGGTCGCTTCCAGGAGGGCTTTGCGGGTTGCGTCCCGGCGTTCCTTCTGGGTGCGGCGAACGGGATGGGGCAGTGCATCGTCGGCCATGTGTGGGCGCCGGCTCGTGGAAAGCCTGCCAGTCTATCCGGCCCGGACCGGAAGTCCCAAGCCGAAGTCCCGCGGCCTCGGAGCTCAACCGCCGAACAGGATCATGCGCTTCGGCCCCAGACGATGAACCCGCAGGGAGCGCGAGAAGCGCTCCCGGGGCAATCGGGCAGGTGGCAGCAGACCACGCCGGCCGCATCCGGGGGCGACGAGAACGGGCACCGGCCGGCCCAGATCGTCGTCGCAGAGCTGAGCGAAACCGCAGGAGCCGAACAGATGGCTGAGCTCCACGGAGCGCCGCAGTTGCGCCCCCGCCGTGATGGGGGCCGGAGTCGTGTCGTCGTGGCGCCACATGTCGTGGGTGGGGTGGAGGAGCAGGAAGCCCCCGTCCTCCAGGGTCGACCGGCAGAGCTGGTCGAGACGGTGGCGGCGGTAATCGGCATCCAGGGCGAAGTGGGCGTCGATCTGCAACCGTTCCACCACCACGACGCGTTCGTAGCTGCTGAAATCGGCCTCGTAGATGCCGGCCAGAGCCTCGAGGAAACCGCGGCGCCGCTGGAACACCAGACGGGCCGGCGGAAACTCGGCGGCGCGCCGCCGGTGGAGAATGCGGCAGTCGAAGCGAAGCGCCGGCACCGGGGCCACGGCCATCCGGCACGGTCGGAACGCCACCACGTTGTCTTCCATGCCGGGTGCCGTAGGTCGTTCTTATATTGTGGTCCACGCTATCCGGGCGCGGCCGCGAGCGCACTACCTCGATTGGGGTATTCGTCGTAGGAGATTGACCTTTCGCAGCGTGCGCCGGCGACTACACGTCAGTCGAAATAGGCGTCACTGACGTAACGCCGCAGCATGTGGTGGCTGTTGAAGCGGCTGGCGTTCTTGGTGATCGCGCCCTTCATGACCGCGATCCAGGCCGCCCGCCCGTCACGGTAGTAGAGGGGCAGGATGTCCTCGCCGAGGCGGTGATAGAGGCACGCTGCGGCGGTGACGTCGCTGGCGTCGTCGGCGGGATCGATGGCCCAGCCGGTGACTCCCGGGACACAGCCTTCGATCCACCAGCCGTCGAGAGAGCTGAGGCTCGGCACGCCGTTGAAGCTCGCCTTCATGCCGCTGGTGCCCGAGGCCTCCAGCGGTGGTCTGGGCGTGTTCAGCCAGAGATCAACACCGGCCACCAGGTGCCGCGCGAGCGCCATGTCGTAGTCCCGCAGATACACCACCGGCACCGCGCTGCCGAGCTCGGCGGCCAATCCGTGAAGCCGCATGATGAGCTGCTTGCCCACATCGTCCCGGGGGTGTGCCTTACCCGCCAGCACGATCTGCAGCGGGAACGCCTCCGCGAGCCGGCGCAGCTCGGCCAGATCGCTGAACAGGAGCTCGGGGCGCTTGTAGGCGGTCATGCGCCGGGCGAAGCCGATGGTGAACCGGCCCGGATCCAGCTCCACCCCCGTCTGCCCCCGAACCACCTCCGCGAGCGTCTGCTTCGCCTCCATGTGGGCCTGCCAGACGGCGTCGTCGGGAATCTGGTCCGCGCGCACCAGCAGGTCCGGCTCGTGACACCAGCCGGGCAAGTGCCGGTTGTAGAGCTGGGAGAAGCCGGGGGCGGTCCAGGTGTATGGGTGCACCCCGTTGGTGATGGCGTGGACGTGATACCCCGGAAACATGCTCCGGGACACTTCCGCGTGCCGCTTCGCCACGCCGTTGATGTAGTCACTGAAATTCAGCGCCAGCCGCGTCATGTTCAGCCGGTCCTGGCCGCCGAAGTTCCTGAGCTCCTGCAGCCGGGCGGGATCGCCGAGGATCTTCGCCACCAGATCGTAGGAGAACTGGTCGTGGCCCGCTTCCACCGGGGTGTGGGTGGTGAAGTTGCATTGGGCGCGGACCCGGGCGAGGTCGAACGAGGGGCCGGTGGCGGCGGGGTCGTCGTAGGCGGCCCGCTGCGCCAGCTCGAGAGCCAGCAGGGCCGCATGGCCCTCGTTGAGGTGGTACTGGCGAATCCGAAAGCCGAGGGCATAGAGCATCTTGACGCCGCCCACGCCGAGCACCACCTCCTGCTTGAGCCGATAGGCGTCGTCGCCGCCGTACAGGTGGTGGGTGATGTCGCGATCGTCGATGGCGTTGTCCGCCACGTCCGTATCGAGGAGGAGCACCGGGATGGCTCCCATCTCCTGCCCGCGCACCTCGTACAGCCAGGCCTGGATCCATACCCGGCGGCCTTCCAGGTGCACGGATACCTTGGCGTCGGTGAGAGCGGCGTGGGCCTCCGGGTGCCAGTGGTCGGGCTCCTCCGTCTGCACGCCGTCCGCGGTGAGCACCTGCTTGAAGTAGCCGGCGCGACTCACCAGGGTGACCGCCACCATGGGCAGTTGCAGGTCGGCGGCGGAGCGCATGGTGTCTCCGGCGAGGATGCCGAGGCCCCCGGCGTAGGTGGGGATGTCCTCGCGCAGGGCGATCTCCATGGAAAAGTACGCCACTCTCGGGCGGCGCGTGTAGATGTCGACGGCGTCCGGCATGCCGGGGGTCAGCCGATCCGCTCGGGGTCGTCGAGACAACGCATCAGCCGCTCCGTGTCCTCGCGGCGGCACAGCTCCGTCCCCGGCGTCATCACCGCCGCCGTGCCGGCGGCCACCCCGAGCTTGGCAGCTTCCGTCAGGGGCCGGCCCTGCAGCAGGCCGGCCAGCAGGCCTCCGACCATGCTGTCGCCGGCGCCCACCTTGCTGCGCACGTGCACGGCAGGCGCGGAGTAGCGATGCACGCGCTCCGCGGTCGCGAGCAGCGCCCCGCCGCCGCCCAGGGACACCAGCACCACCTCGGCGGCGCCGTGATCGATGAGGTCCCGGGCGGCCGCGGCGATGTCGTCCTCGTCTACCAGATCCCGCTCCAGCAGCTCCTCGAGCTCGTGATGGTTGGGCTTGGCCAGATAGACCCCGAGCTCCAGTGCCTCGCCCAGGGCATCCCGCTTGGTGTCCACCACCAGACGGCTGCCCTGCGCGGCCGCTTCCAGCAGATCGCGGTAGCAGGCGAGCGGCACTCCCGGAGGAAGACTGCCGCTGAACACCACGTATTCCGCGGCGGGCGCGAGCTCGCGCACGCGGTCGATCCAGCCCTGGCGCTCCGCTGCCGTCAGCTCCGGGCCGGGCAGGCCGAATCGGAACTGCTGATCGCTCGAGACGTCGTCCACGATCAGGTTCTCGCGCACGTCGTCGGCCACCTGCACGGGAACGTGGTCGATGCATTCGCCGTCCAGCAGGTCGGCGAGCAGCGCGCCGGTGGGTCCTCCGCAGGTCCACAGCGCCCGCGCCTCGGCTCCGAGCCGACAGGCCACCCGCGCCACGTTGATCCCGCCGCCCCCCGGAAAGCGCTGGATGTCCGTGGCGTGGAGCTTTCGCTCCGGCACCACCCGATCCACGCGGAAGGTCTTGTCGACGCTCGGGTTCAGGGTGATGGTGAGGGCGCTCACGTCAGCGTTCCCGGTGGTTGCCGAGGTTGCGGATGACGTCGAGCACGCTGTCCGGGTTCAGGGAGATGGTGTCGATGCCGGCCTCCACCAGGAACCGGGCGAACTCCGGGTAATCGCTCGGCGCCTGGCCGCAGATGCCGATCTTCCGCCCGGCCCGGTGGGCCTCGTCGATGGCGTGGCGGATGGCGCGGGTCACCGCCTCGTTGCGTTCGTCGAACAGATCCGCCAGGAGGTCGGAATCCCGGTCGACGCCGAGGATGAGCTGAGTGAGATCGTTGCTGCCGATGGAGAACCCGTCGAAGCGCTCGGCGAACCGATCCGCCAGCAGCACGTTGGACGGAACTTCCGTCATCATGTACAGGAGGAGCCCGTTCCGGCCCCGTTCCAGGCCGTGTCGGGCCAGAGTCTCGATCACCCGATCGGCCTCCTCCGGCGTGCGCACGAAGGGGATCATCACCACGATGTTGTCGAGGCCCATCTCCTCGCGGGCCATGCAGAGCGCCCGGCACTCCAGAGCGAAGCCGTCCTCGTAGCGCTCGCTGTAGTAACGCGATGCCCCACGGAATCCGAGCATGGGGTTCTCCTCCTCCGGCTCGAACTGACGGCCGCCGATGAGCTGCGCGTACTCGTTGGTCTTGAAGTCGCTCAGGCGGACGATGACCGGGTGGGGGTATTGGGCCGCGGCGATGGTGGCGATCCCCCGGGCGAGGTGCTCCACGAAATAGAGAGTCTTATCCTCGTAGCCGGCGGTGAGGGTTTCGATCTCCTTGCGCGCCTCCCGGTCTTCCAGCACGTCGAACCGGCACAGCGCCATCGGGTGAATCTTGATGGCGTTGTTGATGATGAATTCCATGCGGGCGAGACCCACCCCCTGCACGGGCAGCCGCCACCAGCGCAGCGCGGCTCCCGGGGAGGCCAGGTTGATCATGAGGGGGACCGGCGGCTCGGGCAGCTCGGCGAGATCCACCTCGTGCTCGTCGAACTCCAGACGGCCCTTGTAGACGCGGCCCTCGCTGCCTTCGGCGCAGGAGATGGTGACCTCCTCGCCGTCCTCGAGCTCCCGGGTGGCGGTTCCGGCGCCCACCACCGCCGGCACCCCGAGCTCACGGCTGACGATGGCGGCATGACTGGTGCGGCCGCCGTGGTCGGTGACGATGGCGGCGGCGCGGCGCATGATCGGGCCCCAGTCGGGATCCGTGCGCTCGGTGACCAGCACGTCGCCATCCTCGAACCGGTGCATCTCGCTCGGCCGGTGAAGAATTTTCACCCGTCCGGCGGCGATGGCTTCGCCGATGGCGATGCCGGTGACGGCCACGGGGCCCCGTTCCTTGAGCCGGTAGGTCCGGAGCGCCTGCGTCTGCTTGCGCGAGTGCACCGTCTCCGGCCGTGCCTGCACGCAGTACAGCTCGCCGGAGTCGCCGTCCTTGGCCCACTCCATGTCCATTGGGGTGCCGTAGTGCCGCTCGATGGCCACCGCCCAGCGTGCCAGGGTGAGGATCTCCTCGTCGCTGAGAACCGGGCGGCGGCGGTCGGCCTCCGGGGTGCTCCGGGTACGGGTGGTGGCCGTGCCGCCCCGGGCGTACACCATCATCTTCTCCTTGCGGCCGATGACCTTGCCGATGATGGGACGCAGGTCCGGCTCGTCGAGCCGCGGCTTGAACACCCGGTACTCGTCCGGGTCCACGCTGCCCTGCACCACGGTCTCGCCCAGGCCCCAGGCGGCATTGATGACCACAACGTCGGGAAAGCCGGTGTCGGTGTCGAGGGAGAACATGACCCCGGCGCCGGCGCGGTCCGAACGTACCATCTGCTGCACGCCGATCGACAGCGCCACCTTGAGATGGTCGAAGCCGCGGCTCTCCCGGTAGTTGATGGCGCGGTCGGTGAACAGGGAGGCGTAGCAATTCTTGCAGGCCTCGAGTAACTCTTCGGCGCCGCGAACGTTCAGGTAGGTCTCCTGCTGGCCGGCGAAGCTCGCTTCCGGCAGATCCTCGGCCGTGGCGCTGCTGCGCACCGCGACGGCGATCTCCTCGCCGTCGTGACGGCGCGACAGCTCGGCATAGGCGTCACGGATGGCTCGAGCGATGGGGTCGGGGAAGCTGCCGCGGCGGATGGCGCGCCGGACGGTGTCCCCCACCTGCTCGAGGGAACGCTCGTCGCGCTGCAGCGCCTCGATCTGCTCCCGCAGGGTCTCGTCGAGCTGATTGTGACCGAGGTACTCCCGGTAGGCGGCGGCGGTGGTGGCGAAGCCCCCCGGCACCCGCACCCCCTGGTCCTGCAGATTTCGGATCATCTCGCCCAGGGAGGCGTTCTTGCCGCCCACCGTCGCCACGTCCTGGTTGCCCAGATCCTCGAGCCAGCTCACGTACTCGGTGTCGGCCACGGCTTTCTCCCTGTCGCTCCTTGCGCCCGATGTTGCCTCAGGATCCGCCGGCTTGCATTCGCTGCTCGACGAACGGCCAGTTCACGACTTCCCAGAACGCGGCCATGTAGGCACTTCTGTCGTTGCGGTGGTCGATGTAGTAGGCGTGCTCCCAGAGGTCGCAGGTGAGCAGAACGGTGCGCCCGTACCGCAACGGCGTGTCCGCGTCCTTGGTGGGCTGGATGGCGACGGTGTCGGCCGTGGTCTTCACCAGCCACAGCCACCCGGAGCCGAACAGCTCCGAGGCCGTGGTTTCGAACACCTTCTTGAATCCTTCGAAGGAGTCGAACGTCGCCTCCAGCGCGTCGGCCACCCGGCCCTGGGGGCGGCCCCCGCCGTCTGGACTCAGGCACTGCCAGTAGAAGGCGTGGTTCCAGGCCTGCCCGGCGTTGTTGAACACCGGGCCGTCACCGGCCTGGGTGATGATGGTTTCCAGCGGCTGGTCCTGGAATTCGGTGCCGTCGATGAGCTGATTGAGGGTCTCGACGTACTTTCGGTGGTGCTTGCCGTGGTGATACTCGAGCGTCTCGGCCGAGATGTGGGGCTCGAGCGCGTTCAGGTCGTAGGGCAGGGGAGGTAGCTGGTGAGGCATGTGATCTCGTCCGGCGCGGGGTGCTCTGCCGTGCTGCAAGCCACGTGCCACGGCGTCGGAAGCCTCGCGTTCAGACCGGGCGCCTGAACAGGCGGGAGGCGGCCGGGCCGCGTTCGTCGGTCCACAGCACCTGGGCCGGCATGTCCAGCGCGACCTCCGGCGGCGGGTCCACGGGCGCCGCCGGGGCGGCCGCCGCGCCCGGCTCCCGGGCGCGCGCCAGCGCGTCCTCGAGGATCCGGAGCACGCGTTCCGGCCGGGTGCATGCCGGAGTGCGGAAGAGCCCCAGGCGGCTGACTGCGTCGCCCACGCCGGTGCGGCTGGTGAGCGCCAGAATGGGACCTGCGAGCACCAGGCCGAGCAGCACGGGCGACAGGGCCCAGAAGAACAGGGGAGTCACCAGATGGGTGAGGACGCCCCACAGGAGACCTCCGGCGCAGATCACGGCGCTGCTCTTAAGGCTCGTTCGCCATGACAGCGCGCGGCCATCGCGGCTCTGCGGCTCCCAGCGCACGCGTTCGCCGAGGAGGATCATAGTGACGAAGTAGGCGTGAAAGCACATAAGAATGGGTGCGATGACGACGGCGAGCACCATCTCCGCGGCGGCGCTGATCAGCAGCGGGATCGCGCCGCCGAAGGCGCGCCGCCGCTCGGCGTCCAGCGTGCAGGCGAGCGTTCCGAACAGCTTCGGCAGGAGCAGCATCACCACCACCATGCCGAGCAGCCACCACATCTCCGACACCCGTACCAGCGGCCACTGGGGAAACAGGGCGGGCCCACTGCCGAAGTATTGCTGGACGCGCAGCGCCCGGGACATGGCGTCCACGGATCCCACCAGCAGCATGGCGAGCCACAGGAACGAGCAGCCGTAGGCGAACGCGCCGAGCAGGAAGTGCAGCCGGCCCAAAGGATGCAGGCCGCGCGCGTTCAAGAGCCGCAGATGCTGCAGATTCCCTTCGCTCCAGCGCCGGTCCCGCTTCAGGTAGTCGAGGATGTTTCCCGGCACCTCCTCGTAGCTGCCGCCGAGCCGGGGCAGCAGCAGCACCTCCCAGCCGCCTCGTCGCATCAGCGCGGCCTCGACGAAATCGTGGCTGAGGATCTCGCCTCCCAGAGGCGGCTGTCCGGGCAGCTTCGGCAGCCCGCAGTGCATCCTGAAAGGCGCGAGCCGGATGATGGCGTTGTGGCCCCAGTAGTTGGCGGAATCGAGTTGCCAGAAGGCGAGCCCGGCGGCGAGCATGGGGCTGTAGAGCGTGGCGGCGAACTGCAGCCCGCGGCCGAACAGGGTGCGCTGCCGCACCGGGACGGGCACCGTCTGGATGATGCCGGCCCTGGGGTTCGTCTGCATGGCCCGGACCAGCGCGCACAGCGTCCGCCCGGACATGACGCTGTCCGCGTCCAGCACCACCAGGCAGTCGTAAGTGCCCCAGCGGCGGCAGAAATCGGCGATGTTGCCGGCCTTGCGGCCGGCGTTCTCTGGCCGCCGGCGGTAGAACAGGCCCGCCGCGCCGGTGGCCAGCCGCCCGGCCAGGCGCGAGACGGCCTCTCGCTCGCCGCCGGCGATGGCGTCGTCGCTGCTGTCCGAAAGCAGATAGAAGTCGAAAGCCCGGCCCCACCCGGTGCCCTCGAGATCACGGTAGGTGGCCTCGAGGCCGGCGACGGCCCGCCCCACGTCCTCGTTGTACACCGGCATCACCACCGCGGTTCGCAGCCACAGCGGAAGGCGGTCGTCCACCGGGGAGGTGCGCCGCAGCGAGAGCGGATCGACCCGGAGGGCATGGAGAACGCCGCCGATCATGGCGGAGCAGAAGGCGGCGGCCACCCAGCCGAAGGTGAGGGTGAAGAGCGTGAGCACCGCCAGTTCCAACGGCTGCAGGCCGTTGGTTCGCAGCACCTCGAGCATCAGCCACGTGCCCGTGGCGGTGAGCAGACCGGTGGCGAGGACGAATCCCGCGCGACGCGCCCGGGGCGCGGGAAAGCGCGCGGCGGCCCCGGCTCGGGTCACCGGCGGATCGTCGCTGACCTGATGGGCGGTCACGGGCCCGGCCGCACGCTCTTCGGGTGCCACAGATAATTCCACGTCTCGCTGATACGCTGGCCGCGCAGGGTCAGAAACGCGCGCATGTTCACGGGCTCGCCTGCCGGCGCCGCAGGGTGCAGCTTGAACGCCAGCCGCCAGCGGTCGTTCCCGGGCAGCTTCTCGACCGTGACGTTGCGCGCCTGCCCCCGGTTGACGGCCATCTCCGCGGCCACGGGCTGATCCGCGGCCAGTCCGGTCAGGTCGCCACCTTCGAAATCCACCGCGAACTGGCGCACGCTGGGTGGGGGCTCGTCCGCCGAGCCCGGGGTCCGGCCCCAGCCGGTTCGGGTGCCCGTCACCCGTGCGAGCCCCGCCGGGTTGACCATCGTCCCGAAGGTGCGCAGCCGGTACGCCAGTTCCCGCGTCTGCCCGGCCTCGAGCGGACGGTCGTCCAGCCAGTAGGCGACGATGTTGTCGTGGGTCTCGTCGGGCGAGGGGATCTCCACGAGTTGAACGGCGCCGGACCCCCAGTCACCGCCGGTGGGCGTGACCCACAGCCCGGGACGCAGGTCGTAGCGGGCTTCGGGATCCTGGTAGCTGTCGAAGTCGCGATCCCGCTGGGCGAGGCCGAAGCCCCGGGGCCCGGGATCCAGCAGCGTGCTGACCTGCAGCTCCGGCGGGTTGACCAGGGGGCGCCAGATCCACTCGCCCACGCCGGTGTGCTGCAGCAGGCCGTCGGAGTCGTGAACCTCGGGGCGGTGATCGTCGAAACGGCGCGTGCCGCTTTCGCCCCAGGTGAACATGCTGGTCAGCGGCGCGATTCCCAGCCGTCCCACGTCGTTGCGCGCGAACAGTCTGACCCGCACGTCCAGCAGCGTCTGCGCGCGCGATTCCAGGCGAAATGCGTAGGCACCGGTGACGGAAGGACTGTCGAGCAAAGCGTAGAAGGTCATCCCGTTGGAGCCGGGTGACGGCTTCACCAGCCAGAACTCGACGAATTGCGGGAACTCCTCGCCGCTGGGAAGCGCCGTGTCCACGGCGAGGCCTCGGGCCGAGATGCCGTAGCGCTGGCCGCGGCCCACCATGCGGAAGTACGCCGCGCCGAGGAAAGCGATGACCTCGTCGTCGTAGTCCGCGTGGTGCAGGGGGTAATGGAGCCGGAAACCCGCGAAGCCCAGGTTCGGGGGCAGCTCGCCGAGGCGCCCGCTCTGCCCATAATCGAACATGGCCGGGTCGAAGGCCACGGGGCGCACGGCGCGGCCCGTTACCTCGTTGATGGTCACCGGACGCTCGTAGAGAAAGCCGGGATGGAAGAACTCGACGCTGAAGTCGGTGTCCCCGGCCCACAGCGCGCGGGCCTTGCGAAATCGGATGTCGCGATAGGCGGAGTAGTCCAGGGCCGCGAGCGCCTCTGGCAGCGGCGTGGCCGGCTCCTCCCGGTAGGGCTCTGCAGCCAGTCGGCGGGCGGTGTCGGTGATGCGATCGTACAGGTCCGGCCCGGGGGGGCCGGCCCCTCCCTCGCCGGCCCCGGCCTCGCCGGCCCCGGCGCACACCGCGACCAGCATGAGCGTGCAGGCAATGGAAAGCCGCAATTTCGTCTTCTCCCGCAGCAGCCGCGCTGCGAGTGCAAATGCCGTGCCGGCCATCGCCTTCATGCCTGCCCGCTGGTCCGAACCTTGCACCTTCGGCCGCAGAGACCATTCTTTTCCGAGGAGTCCCGAATGACCGACCGATTGTTTCGCGAGCTCTGGAAGGCGGTGGAACGCACCCAGCGCCCCGTGCACGAGTTTCGCGTCTCGCCGTCCCGCGATGGCTGGATCACAGTGGATCACCGTGGCAAGCGCCGCCATTATCCGTTAACGCGAGAGATCGGAGTGTTGCTGGCCGGCGACGTTCGGCGCGGCGCCTTCGACTGACAGAACCGCCAACGTCGGCTGGGCGGCGGCAACGAGCTCCTGGAGCCGCGCTCGGGTGCCGTCGGTCAGGGCCGCGATGGCGGCCCTTTCCGAATCGCTGAAGTCGGGGGTGTAATAGGTGGGAGCCCGCACCCGCTGCCGGGCCTGCTCCAGCACTTTCGGCTCGGCAGCCAATCCGCAATGCTCGCACACCAGCCGGATCACCGCGGCCGGCTCGCGGCAGAGCGCCTCGAACGGCAGCAGCAGGGTGGCGGAAGCCAGTGCCGGCCGGGCGCACAGGCGCTCGGCCAGGTGTCCGTAGATCATGCTCCAGTAGCGCGCCCAGCCGGACGCCTCCCGACCCTGCTCCCAGTCGTCTTCGACCGCGGCCAGAGCATCCGCATCCCCCACATGAACGGGCCGTCGGTCCACGCCGAACTCGAAGTGTCCGGCCCGGCTCAGGTGGTCGCGGGCGCGAGGCTCCCGGCGCTGACCCTCGAGGAACAGACGCTGCTGCTTGACCAGTGACGCGACGTGGCCGATGGGCTCGCGAACGGGGACGACGAAGCGGGCGTCGGGAAACAGCTTCAGCAGGTACTCGAACCGAGAGACGTTGTAATTTCCCTTGGCGACATAGCGGGTCCCGGCCCGGGTCAAGAGCAGCTTGCGCACGTGGTCGCGGTAGAACGCCTCGAACCCCGGATTGCTGGTGGCGTCGGTCAGCACGTTGCAGCGGTCCGGGTCGTGCAGGTGGGGGAAGAAGGCCATCCAGACGACTTCCTCGAACGCCTCGGGGCTTTCCCGGGTGACCCGGATGCCGTCGCGATGGGCGCGCTCCCGGGGCGCTCGGTCGCGCGTGCCGGCGTAGTCGAGAAATCGGTTCCACAGATAGGGAATGTGGATCAGCGGAAAGTCGCGGTAACGGTGGGTGGCGACGCCGGGAAGGGCTGCGAGTAATTCCAGCAGCAACGTGCTCCCGGCGCGGGCGAGCCCGGCCACGTACACGGGTTGGCGCACCGGCGGCAGCCGGTCGCGCAGCAGGTGCGTCTCCAGACGGCCGAGGCGCTTCATGGCCTCGGGAAAGCGTTCGGCCAGCGCACCGAGGTAATGGGTGGCGCCATCCACCGCGAAGTCGTCAGCGTCGTCGGCGGCGGTCACGACGGCGCTTCTAGTGAATCCGCAGCGCCAGCTTGAGCGCGATGGAGGCGAGAAGCAGCGTTGCGAGGAAGGTGGCTTCCCATCCCCGCGCCCAGTCGGGTCCCACGGCGAATACGGAGCCGTAATGGGCGGAGAGCCACACCAGCAGGCTGAGCACCGGCAGTGACGCCAGGGTCGCGGGCCCGGCAACCCGCCCGACCTGAAGGAAGGAGGCACGCAGCAGGGCACCGATGAGGGGCCACGCGGCGGCGAGCTCGCCGTCGAAGTCGTCCAGGCGACGGCGAAGGGATTGCTGCTGCTCCCGGCCGCGCAGGATGCGGGCCTGAGGGGACACCAGGCGATAAAGGCCCATGGAGAGCGTCCCGCCGGCTACGCCCCAGACGACGAGACGCAACCACGCCGGCAGGACACCCATGTGATCGTCGAGCCACTGAAACAGCGGCGCGGGAAGGTCGAGCAGATCCACGGTCAGTGACCCTCGGCACCGGGGCCCCCGGTGTTCCGGTGGTCGCCCGCGTTCCCGGGTTTCTCCGCGGCGGCCAGCTCGGCGTGGAGTGTCTGGCGCCGGCGCCGCCATCGCCGGTAAGGCCAGAGCACCACGAAGGACAGCGCCACCAGCACCGCCACCACGAGCCCCCAAAGGGCGGAGAGGAGGGTCAGCCCCGCGCCCGGCCCCACGTACGCGACGGCGCCGGATGCGCTGAGGTACGCGCCTGCCGCCAGAACGATGGCTGCCTTGTTGTGAGTCATGACGAATCGGCCTCCTCGGATTGTGAAACGGCGCGTCGCGCCAACGTGTTCCGGAAATCCGTAGCCAGGGTCGTGCGGTCGAGGCGTTGCGCCCAGCTCACCACCGGCACCAGGTCGTCCTCCGGACCACCGCGCACGGGATTGTGGAACTCCCAGACGATGCGCCCGTCCGGAGCGACCTCCAGCAGCCGGCCGCCCCCGGACTCGGTGATCAGCGTATTGCCGTTGTGCAGCCGCTCCTGGGAGGCGCGGATCAGACTCTCCAGCGGCGCGGCCTGTGTTCCGCCGTAGGACCAGACGATGCCCCCGGTGGCGGGATCCACCTCGAGGATGCGTGATTTGCCTGGACCCGTCAGATTGCCGCGGTTGTCGAATACCAGGATGGTGCCGTCGGGAAGCACGTCCGGGTCGTGCTGGGCGAGCCAGGGTCCGCGGCTGGCCCAGACCGCGCGGCGGGTCTCGAGATCGATGAGCGCCACGCTACCCCCGGCGAGCTCCCGGAACGACACCAGCACCTGGCCTTCCGCGGCGGCGGGAACCCGCCGGGCCAACCACGCGGCGCGCCGGGCATCCAGGTAGTCCACGGCGTTGGCATGCAGGGGATCCTCCATGGTGTAGTACGGCACCCGCCACAAGAAGCTGCGAAACGCCGAGTCGTTGATGGCGTCGAGCAGCGAGAGCTTCAGTTCGGTGCGGCCGTCCTTGCCCACCACCACGAGGAAGTCTTCCAGATAGGGCGGCTCGAATTGGTCGGCGCCCTTCAGGCGCGTGTGCCGGAAGGCATGAGCCAGCGCGACCACGCGCCCGTCCGCCAGGGGGTCGAAGTCGTGGTGCAGGTTGTCCAGGTTCTTCCAGCGCAGCTTCGACTGCGGGTCCAGACGCACCAGGCCGTAACCGTAGGGCGTGTCGCCCACGCCTTCGTACAGGGCGATGAGGTCACCGTCCGCCTGCAGCATGGCCTTGCGGAAGTAGATTTGCGTGTCGGGCACCGGGCGCCGCACCGCGGCCGTCGCGTCCCAGACCGTGCTGTAGGGCCGCTCCCAGCGATGCAGGACGTTGCCTTCCAGGTCGATGAGCAGGGCCCGGGGACCGTCACCGCTGGTGTAGAGGGTGAGGCCATCCTGGACCCGGTCCCGCTCGAGCACGGTGACGCCGCGCCGGTGCGTGCGGGCCTTGGTCCACAAATCGGTAGCGTAGGGGTCGCTGTAGTGGGTGAATCGCGCGTAGAGGGCGGTGCCTGCGCGGTAGGCGTCGCGGACGACGCCGGCCGGGAAGACGTCGGCCACCACCACCAGCGCGCCGGCGAGGAACACCAGGATCGCCAGCGACCCGAAGAAGAACGCCGCCTCCAGGCGGGCACGATGGGCCATGCCCCCGGCTCATGCTGCCAATGTCGCTGATCCGTTAGCAATTCGCGCGCCACGCGCGGTAGCAGGTGGATCCCGACGCCACGCTGCCGGAGCGGCGCAGCCGCCGCCGCGTCCGCGGCGGCTGCTCCGGGAGCCCCTGTCGCGGATCGCCGACAGCCGCAGGCAAGTCCGTTACGCCGCCCGCAGGCGGCGCAGCCTCTAGAGGCGGTAGCCGATGGTGAAGGTGTGCTCCACTTGCGTGCTCTCGGTGTCCTCCGGCGGCGAGTCGTTCCAGTCCACGGCGGTCTGCACGCGGGCGATGATGCGCTCCGTGAGGGTCATGCGCAGGCCGGTTCTCGAGCGGATGGTGAGGTCGCTGGTGTCTTCGAGGCCGAGGAGCCCTTCGTGGAAGTGGTAGAAGGAGAGGCCGTTCCAGATCCGCTGGTCGTACTGAAGCGACCAGCGGGAGCCGAGATAGCTGTCGTCCGGGGCGACCTCGAAGTTCTCGTCGATGTAGCTGGGGCCGATCTCGAGCGACAGCGAGCGCTCGGCGGTGTCGAAGAACTGATAGCCCATGCCGGCGGCGAGGGCGGAGCGAAGCTCCAGGTCGGCGAATTCGTCGCTTTCGAAGGTGGCGCTGTTGAACCAGAACCACTGGTCCGAGACGAAGTGGTCGTACTTCACCAGGCCCGTCCAGTTCTGCTTCACCTGGACGTTTTCCGACTCTTCGTCATTGTACTCGCCGAAGAGGGTATAGCGGTTGCGGGGTGAGCGGGCCACCACCCGACCGTCGAGGTGCAGGTTCTCGGATTCGGTGTTGCCGCTGGTGAGGGTGATTCCCACGTTGGCCTCGGCGGACACCTTGACGCCGAGGAGACGGCGCTGGAGCTCCTGGGGATCGTCCCGGTACACGCCGGAGATGTCGGCCATGGCGAGCTCCCGGGAGCCGAGCTGATCCACGTCCAGGTCCACCGCACCCTCCTCGGCGGCTCGGAGCCGGCCGGTGAGGTAGGCGCCGTCCGCGAGCTGCACCGTCACCGGCTGGTCGGTCTCGATGCCGACGATGGCGGCTCGGGGGAACGTGAGCTCGCCGGCGAAGGTGTCGCTGACCACGGCTGCACCGTCCGAGATCTGCACCAGGGTGCCCACCAGGCGGCTGCCGTCGCTCATGTGCAGGACGTCGGCCTGTATCCCGCCCGCAGCGAACGTCATAATGCAGGCGAGACACAGTGACCCGATCCAATCCTTCATGGCGACCCCTGGCAGCGTGAGAGTGCGCGCATTGTAAGGGGGCGCCGGCGCCTTGCAATCGGACTAGAGGAGGCAGTGGTGATCGTCGAGCAGATCTGGACCGGCAACGCCTACCGCAACTTCAACTATCTGGTGGTCTGCCCCGAGACGGGGGAGGCCCTGGCAGTGGATCCCCTGGACCACGGCAAGTGCCTGGCGCGGGCCCGCGAGCGGGGCTGGGAGATCACCCAGATTCTCAACACCCACGAGCACGGCGACCACACCGGGGGTAACGGGCCCCTCATCGAAGCCACCGGGGCGCGCCTGCTGGCGCACCACAACGCCGCCGGCACCATCCGCGGCATGGACGTGGGGCTCTCGGCCGGAGACGTGATCCGGGTGGGACGGTCGGTGGAGCTCCTGGTGCTGGATACCCCCGGCCACACCATGAGCCACGTGTGCGTGCTGTCGCAGACCGATGAGCCGTCGCTGATCTCCGGGGACACGCTGTTCAATGCGGGGGCGGGCAACTGCCACAACGGCGGGCATCCCAAAGAGCTCTACGAGACCTTCGTCGCCCAGCTCGCCCGGCTGCCGGACGACACGCGAATCTACCCGGGGCACGACTACATCACGAACAATCTGCGTTTCACCCTGGACCGGGAGCCTGGCAACGAGCAGGCGCGGGCGCTGCTCGCCGAGCTGGAGGCGCACCATGATCCGGCCGCGGCCATGGTGACGACCCTGGGGCTCGAGAAGGAGATCAACACGTTCTTCCGTCTCACCAGCCCCGAGGTCATCGAGGGGCTGCGGCAGGCTTTTCCGGACCTGCCCGCGGACCCCTCGCCCAGAGACGTGTTCCTGCGGCTGCGCGAGCTGCGCAACGGCTGGTAGCCGCGTCTAGAAGACGCGGCCTTCCAGCGGGCCGATGACGGCCCAGTCCACGACGAAGCTGATGGCCGCGAGGACCAACACCACCGTCATGATGACGCCC
Source organism: Pseudomonadales bacterium (assembly GCA_041686955.1). GTDB lineage: Bacteria > Pseudomonadota > Gammaproteobacteria > Pseudomonadales > Azotimanducaceae > UBA7803. The sequence continues at coordinate 11,874 of JAWLCV010000026.1, read as the reverse complement.
AGCAGGCGCCAGCCGTGGAACCTCTTGTCGTCCGCGCCAGCATCTTGCGCGCCCGCGTGTTGGGATTGCTGCTGTTCCATGCGCATTACAGAACCTCGCCGTCGGCGTTGACGATACGGATCTCGCCTACCCCCAGCTCCCGAAGGGCGGGCTCGACCCTGGCGCGATCGCCCACCACCACCCAGATCAGGTGCTGGGGATCGATCACGTCGCTCGTGGCCTCGCGAACCGCTGCTGCGTCCAGGCTCTGCACGGCGTCCGGGTAGCGCGACCAGTGGTCGTCGGGCAGGCCGAAGCGCACCAGCTCGGCGAGGGAGTCCGCCACCGCCTGGGAGGTCTCCCAGCGGCCCGGCAGGGTGAGGGTATTGGCCCGCTTCACCTTTTCCACCTCGTCCGGGGTGGCGGGAGCGCTGCCCACCAGCTCCTCGAGCTCGCGGCGCATCTCCGCCATGGATTCGGCGGTCTTGTCCGCCTGCACGGGAGCGTACACCAGAAACGGCCTTGGTCCCTCGGCGTCGACGATGCGGCTGCGGGCGCCGTAGGACCAGCCCTTGTCTTCCCGCAGATTCATGTTCACCCGTGAGGTGAACGTGCCTCCCAGCACGTTGTTCATGGCTTCGATGGCGATCTCCTGGGGGTTCGCCTTGGGCGGCGCCACCTGGGCGGCCACGATCATGCTCTGCTGCGATTCCGGGCGGTCCACCAGGTAGACCCGGGCGCCATCGGGGGGCGTCACGGGCCCCACGTTCTTCACGGGCACCTCGCCCGGTTGCCACTGGGCGAACAGCCGCTCCAGCTCGGGCTTGATGGCCTCGAGCGTGGTGTCGCCCACCACCACCAGGGTGGCGTTGTTGGGCCGGAACCAGGTCCGGTGGAACTTCTCGAGCTCGGCACGGCTCATGGCGTTCACGGAATCCTCTGTGCCGGTGCCGCTGAAGGGCAGTGCGTAGGCATGACCATCGCCGTAGAGCAGTTTCGGAGCTACCCGAAGCGCCGTGGCGAAGGGTTCCACCTTCTCGTTGGCGATCTGCGCCAGGGTCTGGCGCTTCAGGCGCGAAAGCTCGGCTTCCGGAAAGGCCGGGTTCAGCACCACGTCGGCGAACAGCTCCAGGGACGGCTGCAGGTTCTGGCTCAGCGCCGACAGCGTCACGTAGGAGGTGTCGAGGTTCGAGCCGGCGCCGATCAGGGCACCGAGCTGTGCGGCCTGCTCGCTGATCTCGAGGGCGGAACGCCGCTTGGTGCCTTCGTCCAGCATGGCCATGGCCATGTTCGCCACCCCCGGCGCCGCGAACTGATCGGCGGCGTAGCCGGCGTCGAGCAGCAGCTCGAACTCCACCACAGGCACCGCATCGCGGTGGGCCACGATCAGCTTCATGCCGTTGGAGAGGGTGTCGCGCTGAAACTCGGGAAACTCGGGCTCCGGAAAGCTCGACGGGTAGGGTGGGCTGCTTCGATCCACGCCCTCGGCGCTCGCCACGAGATCCGTGGGGAAGGGCTGCACGTCGAGCACGTAGACGCCGTCGCCCAGCCAGCGGCGCGCGGCGTCACGAAGGTCCCGTGCGGTGGCGGAGTCGAGCCAGGCCAGCTCCCGGGCGTAATGGGCGGGATCTTCCGAGTACACCATGCCCTCGGCCAGGATGTCGGACTTGCCGCCGAACCCGCCGACCCGTTCCATACCGCGCACGAACCCGGAGCGGAGCTCGGTCTTCGCCCGCGCCAGTTCCTCGGCGCTCGGGCCCTCCTTCAGGAAGCGCGCTATCTCCTCGTCGAGCAGGGCTTCCACCCGGCGGGTGTCGTCTCCCGGCTGGGCGGTGGCCCAGACGATGATGGCCCCGGCGATCTCGCCGAAGAAGGGGGATGCCCCAACGTCGGTGGCGGCCTGCTCCTCGTAGACCAGGCGCTGAAACAGGCGGGAGGTCTTGGCGCCGGAGAGGATCTGGTTCACCAGGGCCAGGTGGGTGGCTTCACGGGTTCCCTGCTCGGGGGCCACCCAGGTCTTGTACACACGGGCCTGGGGCACCCGGTCCTGCATCACCTCGCGGCGCTCGCCGTCCAGGGCGGGAATCCAGCGCTGCATCCGGGTGACCGTGGGCCCCGGCGGGATGTCGCCGAAGTGTTTCTCCACGGCGGCCCGCGCCGCCTCGGGCTCCACGTCCCCGGCCACCACGATGACGGCGTTGTTGGGACCGTAGTAGCGGCGGAACCAGTCCTTCACGTCCTCGAGGGAGGCGGCGTCCAGGTCTTCCATGGAGCCGATGGGCAGCCAGTGGTAGGGATGCCCCACCGGAAACACGTTGCTCACGATGTGCTCGAACACCCGCCCGTAGGGCCGGTTCTCGCCCTGGCGCTTCTCGTTCTTCACCACGTCGCGCTGTTCGTCCAGGCGGGCCTGATCGATGGCGCCCAGGAGGTGCCCCATGCGGTCGGATTCCATCCACAGCGCCAGGTCCAGGGCCGTGGTGGGAACATTGGCGAAGTAGTTGGTGCGGTCGAAGTTGGTGGTGCCGTTCATGCCGGTGGCACCCACCTGCTCGAAGGGCTTGAAGTACTCGTCGTCGAAGTTCTCCGTGCCCTGGAACATCAGGTGCTCGAACAGGTGCGCAAAGCCGGTTCGGCCCGCCGGCTCGTTCTTCGAGCCCACGTGGTACCAGACGTTCACGGCCACGATGGGCGCCTTGTGGTCCTCGTGGACCACCAGGGTGAGGCCGTTGTCCAGGGTGAACGTCTGGAACGGAATGCTCGGCACGGGCGACCCGGCGGCCGCCGCCGGCACGGAGAAGCTCAACGCGGCGCCCACCAGGGCGGCCGCCAGAAATCTAGCTGTCGGCATGGATAAGTAGCCTGTCAGGGTAACGGGGAATAGGATACCACCCGTTCGACCCGGCCGGCCCCGGGACGTTCCCCGCGGCCGGTATGGCCCGGCAAGCGCTGTCCGCTGACTTTGTCAACCAGCCGACCGGGTTGGGAGTGACAAAACCCCCAGTCTCGACAGTACCTGGCTCAGGTGGATCACGATTTGATCCACCGAGTACCGATGATGAAGCTAGTTGTCTATTATTGGTCTCCAACGCCTTCGGGGGGAGGTGCTGATGGCTTCATTATTCGAGCACCAGCGCGCGGATCGCGGGCGCTGATTAGATGCAGGGCGCGATCACCACCGCCTTCGGCAAGCTTCAGCGTGACGATACGGGCGCCGTCTCAGCCTGGCATCCGCTGGTCGACCACATGACCGACGTGGCCGCCTGCTTCAAGGCGCTCTGCACGTGTCACAGTGTTCGCCGGGCGCTGGAGCACGCTGCCGGGCGGGCGCTGGGCTCGCAGGACATCGACCGGCTTGCCGTGCTGGTCTTTCTACACGACCTCGGCAAAGCCAACAGCGGCTTTCAATCGAAGCGCTGGCACGCCGCGGAGCGCCCTCCTGAGTGGCCTATGCCCGCTGGCCACAGCCCCGAGACATACGTCCTCTTCAGCGCGGCGTTTGCGCATCTGGTCGACTGCCTGCCTATCGGCGACATCGCAGAGTGGGGAGATGCCTTCGAGCCACTGATGATCGCCAGCATCAGCCACCACGGCCGCCCGATTGTTCAAGCGCCGGCGAATCATGCCCCAGGTATCTGGCGGCCAGTGTCGGGCTCCGCCGGATCGCAGCCCTATGACCCGGCGCCTGTGCTCCGCGAAATCGGACGCACGGCGCGCGAACTCTACCCGGAGGCGTTCGCAGCGGGTGGCCTCACGCTGCCGGACGCCCCCGCGTTCGTCCACGTGTTCGCGGGTCTGGTCCAGCTCGCCGACTGGCTCGGCTCCGATACCGATTTCTTCCCGTATTCCGACTTCGGCGAATGCCGTGCCGAGACCGCTGCACGCCGAGCGGCTGCCGCCGTCGGTACGCTGGGGCTCGACGCCGAGGCCTGGCGAGTGCCGCTCGCCGTGTCACCGCCGACTTTCGAGGCTACCTTCGGCAATGCCCCCTATCCGATTCAGGCCGAGATGCAGGATGAGCGACTCGGACGCCTGGTGATACTCGAATCGGAAACCGGCAGCGGAAAGACCGAGGCCGCGCTGTGGCGCTTCTTTCACCTCTTCAGCACCGGACAGGTCGACAGTCTCTATTTCGCCCTCCCCACTCGTGTGTCCGCGAGCCAGGCCTACGGGCGCGTCCAGCGGGCGGTCAAACGCTTGTGGCCCACCGCCGGCCCGACCGTGGTACGCGCGCTTCCCGGCTACGCCGCGGCGGATGGCGTAGAGCCGAAGTCACTGCCGAACTTCGCTGTACTCTGGCCCGACAACCCGAATGACACGGTCGCCCAGGAGCGTTGGGCGGCGGAGTCTCCCAAACGATTCCTGGCGGCGCCCATCGCCGTTGGAACCGTCGATCAGGCACTGCTCGGCGCCCTCAGGGTGCGGCACGCCCATCTGCGCCACGCACTGCTCGCTCGCAGTCTGCTGGTCGTCGATGAAGTACATGCTTCTGATGCCTACATGACCGCCCTGTTGGAGAAGCTCCTCGCCGCCCATCTTCGCTGCGGCGGCCACGCGCTGCTGCTCTCCGCGACGCTCGGTTCCAGTGCGCGCGATCGTTACGTTGCACTGTCCCCGGACGGCAGCGCGAAACCGGTGAGTGGTACCACCTTCGAAGCGGCACGCGATGTTCCCTATCCCGCCATCTCGGATCATTCCGGCACGCACGGCGTCATTTCCGTCGCATCCTCCAAGCTGGTCCGGTGGAGCGCCCACGACGTGATCGACGATCCGCGAGCAATCGCGCAGATGGCGCTCGATGCCGCGGCGGACGGCGCAAAGGTGCTGGTCATCCGGAACACCGTGCGCGACGCAGTGGCCGTGCTGAAGGTCCTGGAATCGGAAGTAGCCGATCCCGCTTGGATACTCACCGTAAACGGGGCGGTCACGTTGCACCACGGCCGATTCAGCAAGCAGGATCGACCGCTTATCGATGCGGCGGTGGAGGCCCGGCTGGGCAAGTCCCGCCCGCCCGGACCCTGCATCGTGGTCGGCACCCAAACGCTGGAGCAGAGTCTGGACCTCGATGCCGACTTGCTCATCAGCGATCTGTGCCCGGTGGACGTGCTGCTGCAGCGGATCGGGCGACTCCATCGTCACGCCCGGGCGGCGAAGGATCGCCCCGAATCCTGCCGCAATGCTCGGACCCTGGTGCTGACGCCATCCGGGCACCGTCTCGACCCGATGTTGAAGCGCGCTAGGCACGGTTTGGGCGCCTTCGAGAATGGGGGCGGCATATACGATGATCTACGCGTGGTCGAGGCGACCCGACGGCTGCTCGACGAGTACCCGATCATCACCATTCCGGCAGACAACCGACTGCTGGTCGAAGCCGCGACGCACCCCGAGCGGCTCCAACAGATCGAGGCGCTGGGGAAAGACTGGAAGGATGCAGGCAGTAACGTCTTGGGCCAAACCGGCGCCCAAGCTGCAGCAGGGAAACTGCACGCGCTGGACACCGGCATTCCCTTCGACAGCGAAAGCAACCTGTTCCCGGACGACCGAGACATAGGGACCCGGCTGGGCGCCCGAGACTGGACGGTACGGCTCGACCCACCCGTACCCGGACCGTTCGGCATCCCGGTCAAGGAACTCTCGATTCCCCACTTCCAGCTCCCAAAGGAGGTGGCCCCGGATGCGGAGCCGGAGGAGGTCTCCCATGGCGACGGAATCCTCCAGTTCAGATTGGGAAACACCTGGTATCGGTACAGCCGTCTTGGGCTGGAACGGGTGCGCGAAGAGTGATTTGTTCAGGATGACCACAACGATGGAAACCGTTTACTCACTGCTCGATGAGCCGCTCATCCGTACCCGGTCGGCCCACGACGGCGCCGCCGTCCCCTACAGCCTGCCGGGGCTGCTTACCGCGCTGGTGCGTGACGACGTCAGAGATTTCCCAGCATTGAGGCCGCATCAACGTCACCCTTGGCACGCGTTTCTCGTCCAGCTCGCCGCCATGGCGCTGCACCGAACGGGCGCGTCGGAGCCGTTGACGACCCCCGAGGAGTGGCGCGAATCCCTGTCGGCCCTGACGTCCGCCGAAGCCGATGATTCCGCCTGGTGTCTGGTAACGCCACACGACCAACCAGCCTTCATGCAGCCACCAGTCCCCGGCGGGGATGTGACCGGGTGGAAGGACGACCAGTCGACGCCGGACCTGCTGGACATATTGGCTACCTCGAAGAACCACGATCTCAAGCAAGAGCGAATGCGGTATGCCGCGCCGGACGACTGGATCTTCGCGCTGGTCACGCTGCAAACAGCCGCACCATTTCCAGGAAAAGGCAACTACGGCGTAGCGCGCATGAATGGTGGCTCATCGAGCCGCCCGGGGGTGGGGGTGCAACCGCCATTCGGCCCGGGCCGGCGGTGGTACAGGGACGTGCGGATCGCCCTGGCGGAGCGGTCGCGAATCGTCGAGCAATTCGGTTATCGGGATCACGATGGAATCGGACTTCTGTGGCTTCACTGCTGGGACGGCGAATCCACATTCAGCTTTGCCGACTTCGATCCCTTCTTCCTTGAGATTTGCCGGCGCGTTCGGCTCATACGCCAGGGTAGTCGACTGAAGGCATTGCGCTCCACGAGCAAGGGTCCACGGATCGCCAAGGCGGAGGCACAGAACCGCAAGGGCAATACCGGCGACTTGTGGACGCCTGTAGAGATCGTGGGCGCAAAATCCCTCGGAATATCGGCCTCGGGCTTCGATTACCGGCGAACCGCAGAACTGCTGTTCGGGCGCGAGTATCAGCGGCCGCCGGCTCAGATTCCAACCTCGGAAGACGACGTGGAAGGACTGATGATGAGCGCTCGGGCTATTGCCGGCGGCCAGAGCAAGACGGATGGCTACCACGAGCGACACGTTCCGATTCCCGGTCGAACCAGAAAGCTGCTCATTGCCCGAAGGCTCGACGAACTCGCTGTCATCGCAACCGCTCGAATCGAAATCATCGCGGCCGTACGCGCTGTGCTGTGGGCGGCGCTGGCGACGCTTTTCGACAAAGGCGGTGAGGACGACAAGTTCTCGGATGGCGCGACGGAGAAGGCGGCCAAATTCTGCAGACCTTTCGAACAACAGGAGGACAGCCGGTTCTTCTACGACATGGACCCAGAGGTTGAGTCGGACGACCCGGAGGAGGTCCGCCTGCGCTGGAGCCTGGGCGTCGCCAGTCGGGCCGAAACCGTTCTCGAGCACGCGTTCTCCGCAGGGCCCCGAAACGCTGAACATCGCTATCGGGCGCGTGCCGCTGCGCTCAACCGGTTCTGGAGCGGTCTGCGTAACAGTAGGCGTCTGCCCCAGCTCGCGGAGTACTACCGCAATCTCAGCCATACGAGGGAAGCCAATGGACGAAACGCTTGAAGCAGCTTCCGATGCGAGTCCAGAGCCCAGGACCAACTCGGGGATCTCCCGGTTGGCGCGAGTCATAGTCAGCGATACATCCGAGGACGATTCGGGCGTCCTGACTACGGGTGAGCGCGCGGCGCTCGCGCGGCTGGCGCCGGGCGCCGAGCTGCGGCCTAACCAGATCGCCGCACTGGCCCGGGCGTTCGTTTCCGCCGGGCTCGACCCCGAACGCTGGAGCCCCGACACCTGGCAACGCTGGGCCTTGAACGCTCACGGAATCTCGCTGACCGGACACGATGGTAGCCAGCGGTTGGGCGAACAGCTCGGCAGAGACGTGGCGAGCGGGCACCCCGTGGTTGCGGAATCCCGGGTGACCAAATTGCTCACCTCCAGAGGAGAAGCGTTCCGGCAGCTCGTGCCGCGGCTGTTACGGCTGCTCGCGTCCCAGGAAGTCCGACCGAACTGGAACGATCTGGGAACGCTGATCCTGACGGAAGGTCGTGACGAGCAGAAGGCCGAAGCGCTTCGGCTCGCGATCGCGGGACGCTACTTTGCCGCACGGAAGCGCGCCAGCAGAGAAACTTCAGAAGCCGAGAAAAAGAGGAACAACCAATGAGCGCTGAACCCCGCTACATTCAGATCCATACCCTTCACGCGTATCCCGGTACGCTGCTCAACCGCGACGATGCCGGGCTGGCAAAACGCCTGCCGCTGGGAAATGCGGTGAGGACCCGAATCTCCTCTCAATGTCTGAAGCGGCACTGGCGGGTCACCGATGGGCCGTTCGCCTTGGCGACGCTCGACGTGCCGACGGCGATCCGATCTCGGGGGATTCTGGAGCTCATTCGACGTCGGTTGATCGAAGGCGGCATTGCGGAAGAACTGGCACAGGCCGCGGCAGAGGCGCTGAGAGAGGGCAAACTGCTGGACAACGGTGGCGACGGCAAGAAGGGGGAGAAGGCACTCAAAACCGGCCAGGCCGTGCTTCTCGGGAAAGCGGAAGTGGATTACCTGGTCAGTCGTTGCGAGGCGCTCGCTAAAGACCACGCGGATGAAGACGCCCTGAAACGGGCGGTAGGCGCCATGCTGAAGGAAGAGAAGAAGAACATCGCCGCCCTGAAGCACGGCAGCGGTCTCGAGTCCGCCCTGTTCGGCAGGATGGTGACATCCGATGTGCTGGCCAGTAGAGATGCAGCGGTCTACGTAGCTCATGCCTTCACCGTACACGAGGCACAGGTGGAGAACGACTACTTCACCGTAGTCGACGACCTGCTGGAAGAGAGCGGCGAGACCGGCTCGGCGGGGATTTTCGACACTGAACTCTCTTCCGGGCTCTACTATGGCTACGCGGTGGTCGACGTCCGGCAGTTGATCGAGAATCTCGAGGGTATCGACGCCGGTGCGGCCTTCGCCGACAGCACTCCCGCGGAGCAGCGAGAGCTGGCGGGCCGTGTCGTTCATCATCTGATTCACCTCATTGCCACCGTCAGCCCCGGCGCCAAGCGCGGCTCCACCGCCCCGTTCGAATGGGCGAATTTCATGCTTGTGGAGGCAGGCGATTGGCAGCCGCGCACTCTTGCCGGCGCCTTCCATGACGCGTTGCCACTGAAGGCGTCCGGCAACGGTAGACTGCGGGAACGAGCCGTTGCCAGACTGGCTGAGGAAATGGCTGCCTTCGATCAAGCTTACGGGGCAAGGCTGGCTCGCCGCTTCCTCAGTATCGAAACCAGCGAGTTGCCCGGCGCGGAACGCGCCAATCTCGCCGAGCTCGGCGACTGGGTGGAGACCGTCATCGGCCAGGGAGCGTGCTGAGATGGCGCGTCACCTGCTGCTGTGTCTCCGGGCGCCGTTGATGTCGTTCGGTGGTGAGACGATCGATCAGCACGGGGTAATTCGTGACTTCCCCGCGATCTCCATGGTCACGGGCCTCCTGGCGAATGCGCTCGGCTGGCGGCGCGGAGAGAGCGAGCGCCACAACCGACTGCAGTCGAGGTTGGTGTTCGGCGCGAGGCGAGGCGCCGGCGGGGGAAGGCTGCGCGATTACCAGACTGCGTGGCTGTACGAAAGCGACGAAGGCTGGACGACTTGGGGTGAGTCTGAGGGTAGGGCGAAGAGTCCCAGTTATTCGATTCAGAAGGACGGACGAAAAGCACTGACGCTTCAGCGTTACCGTGACTACCATACCGACCTGACCACGCTGATTGCCCTGCGGCTGACCGAGGCAGACGAAGCGCCGACGCTCGACCAGATTGCCGAGGCTCTCGATCACCCCGCCCGGCCCCTGTTCATCGGCCGTAAGCCGTGCCTGCCGAGTTGTCGCATTTTCGCCGGCTGGCACGACGCGCCCAACGTTCTGCAGGTACTGCAGAACGCTGCGCTTCCGGCGAATGCGCCCGACGGCCTGCCGATGCAGTGGCCCGAGGGTGAGGGCCAGATGCAGGGTGATCGCCGGCTGGACGTCTGTGACGAACGCAACTGGACCAGCGGCGTACACGGCGGATGGCGGCCCGTGCGCGAAGGCACGCTCTATCTAGAGGAGGCGTCAGCATGACCTTCCAACTGTTGCGCTTCCGCCCGGATCCTACTGCTTTGGCGACTTGGGCGAGCCGCTACCGCCTGATGTCGCCGGACGGCGATCACGGCTACGCTCTCCACGCGCTGCTGACAGCGGTCTTTGGGAGCAACGCGCCCAAGCCGTTTCGCTATCTGGGGGGCCAAAGGGGACTGCTTGCCTATGCCGACTGCACTGCCGACGATCTGCAGGCTTGCGTCGGCCTGGCCGAACCGGAGGTCGCTCGCGCCTTGGGGCTCGACACGCTGGAGATTCGGCAGTTTCCAGTCTGCTGGCGCGTGGGACAGCGGCTTAGATTCGAGGTGCGGGTGCGCCCGGTAGTCCGAACGAAGGACGGTCGGGAGCGCGATGCGTTCCTTCACGCCATCGAGGATTCGACGCGCGAGGTGCATGTACAGAGGGGAGGCGTGTACCGCGAATGGTTGAGCAGGCAGATGGAGGCCAATCATGCTGCCGAGATCTTGTCGGCCGACCTGCAGCATTTCAGGCTGACCAGGGTGCTACGGCGCCCGCCGTCAGCCGAAAAGGGTAGACGGCTAGCCAAAGCTGTCTCCGGTCCTGATGCCTTGTTGGCGGGAGAATTGGCCGTCGCCGATAGCGATGCATTCGCGCGGCTGGTCGCACGCGGGCTCGGCCGGCACCGGGCGTTCGGATTCGGCATGCTGCTGCTGAAACCGTCCTCCTGACATGCTGAAAGGCAGGCTGGGTCTCGAGAAGGCGCGGATTCCGCACGCCGACCGCCACGGCCTCATATGGCTTGAGCGAGGGGAACTCTGCGTCGTAGACGGCTGCCTTCGCTTCGTTGCCGGCAAGGACGCTCCCAAGCCCTACGAACTTCAGGTTCCGCACCAGGCGGTATCGATGATTCTGCTGGGGCCTGGCAGCAGCGTGACTCACGACGCCCTTCGCCTGCTGGCGCGACACGGCACGCTGCTTGCCGCGGTCGGGCAGGATGGGGTACGAGCTTATACCGCGCCACCATTGATGCCGGACCGCTCGGACGTGGCTCGGCGTCAAGCGGAGCTGTGGGGAAACCCGCGCCGTCGCATCAGTGTCGCCAGGCAGATGTATGCCCAGCGCCTCGGCGAAGTGCTTCCGCATCGCGATCTGGACACTCTGCGTGGCATCGAAGGTGCCCGCGTCAAGACCACGTATCGCCTGATGGCGCAGAGCTACGGAATCCAATGGAAGGGCCGGCGCTACGACCGCGCGAATCCGACGGCCGCGGACGTCCCCAATCAGGCGATCAACCATGCGGCAACGGCCGTCCAGGCTGCCGCCGCCATCGCGGTCCAGGCGGTGGGAGCCATACCGCAACTCGGATTCATCCACGAAGACTCCGGTCAGTCGTTCGTGCTCGACATCGCCGATCTCTTTCGTGACTCCATCACACTCCAGGTCGCGTTTGCGGCGGCGAAGAAGGCGGAGTCCGTCGATGAGACCATTGACCGCCTGGTCAGGCGCGAAGCGGCCACAGTCTTCAGGAAGCAGAACCTGATCAACTCGATGATCGACAGCATCAAGAAGGTGCTGCGAACGGAGGAAGCGAATGGCCCTGGTGGTGATCGCGACACGTGACGTAGCGGACCGCTTTCGGGGCTTTCTCGCCTCGATCATGCTCGAAGTGGCGCCCACTGTGTATATCTCGCCGCGAATGAATGCGGGGGTACGGACGCGCACCTGGGACGTCCTCAAAGACTGGCATACCTCGGAACCGCGAGGTAGCGTCGTCATGGTTTGGCGAGACGTGAACGAGACGGGCGGAGTAGGTATCGCCACTTTGGGTACCCCTCCTCGCGAACTGGTTGAAGTCGATGGGCTGTGGTTGACATCCAGGAACGCGTAAGCACTCTTTAACAACTGATGCATTTGGCGATTTTCTCTTGCAGGACGGGAAGTTATCTGCAAGAGGTTCCCCCGCGTGCGCGGGGATAGGCCC